>NZ_CP054916.1:7160000-7774930 GCF_013364155.1 Streptomyces sp. NA02950
GTAACTATAACCATCCTAAGGTAGCGAAATTCCTTGTCGGGTAAGTTCCGACCTGCACGAATGGCGTAACGACTTCTCGACTGTCTCAACCATAGGCCCGGTGAAATTGCATTACGAGTAAAGATGCTCGTTTCGCGCAGCAGGACGGAAAGACCCCGGGACCTTTACTACAGCTTGATATTGGTGTTCGGTTCGGCTTGTGTAGGATAGGTGGGAGACTGTGAACTCTGGACGCCAGTTCAGGGGGAGTCATTGTTGAAATACCACTCTGGTCGTGCTGGATGTCTAACCTGGGTCCGTGATCCGGATCAGGGACAGTGTCTGGTGGGTAGTTTAACTGGGGCGGTTGCCTCCTAAAGGGTAACGGAGGCGCCCAAAGGTTCCCTCAGCCTGGTTGGCAATCAGGTGTTGAGTGTAAGTGCACAAGGGAGCTTGACTGTGAGACTGACGGGTCGAGCAGGGACGAAAGTCGGGACTAGTGATCCGGCGGTGGCTTGTGGAAGCGCCGTCGCTCAACGGATAAAAGGTACCCCGGGGATAACAGGCTGATCTTCCCCAAGAGTCCATATCGACGGGATGGTTTGGCACCTCGATGTCGGCTCGTCGCATCCTGGGGCTGGAGTCGGTCCCAAGGGTTGGGCTGTTCGCCCATTAAAGCGGTACGCGAGCTGGGTTTAGAACGTCGTGAGACAGTTCGGTCCCTATCCGCTGTGCGCGTAGGAGTCTTGAGAAGGGCTGTCCCTAGTACGAGAGGACCGGGACGGACGAACCTCTGGTGTGCCAGTTGTCCTGCCAAGGGCATGGCTGGTTGGCTACGTTCGGGAGGGATAACCGCTGAAAGCATCTAAGCGGGAAGCCTGCTTCGAGATGAGGGCTCCCACCCACTTGATGGGTTAAGGCTCCCAGTAGACGACTGGGTTGATAGGCCAGATATGGAAGCCGGGTGACCGGTGGAGTTGACTGGTACTAATAGGCCGAGGGCTTGTCCTCAGTTGCTCGCGTCCACTGTGTGGTTCCCGGGTTGCGAACAGTCGCACCGGTGAACCAGTTCCACCTTATTAATTGAAGAGTGTGCTTGTTCGCTAGAACCCGATAGGGTTTCGGTGGTCATTGCGTTAGGGAAACGCCCGGTTACATTCCGAACCCGGAAGCTAAGCCTTTCAGCGCCGATGGTACTGCAGGGGGGACCCTGTGGGAGAGTAGGACGCCGCCGAACAATCTTTGGAGGACCCTTGGTCCCAGCGTTCAACGCTGGGACCAAGGGTCCTTTTGTTTTTGCTGTTTCCGCGCCGGCGCGACCGGTGCGGGAGAATGACTGAAGTACCTCAAGACAGGAGTCACGCCGATGTCCACCAACTCTCCCGACGACCGGTCGGAGCGCGAGCCGCGCCGCCGGGACGGCGGCGACCGGCGGGACTTCCGCGACTCCGACCCCCGCCGTGACCGCGACCGTGGTGGTTTCCGTCGTGATGACCGCCGTGATGACCGTGGCGGTTTCCGTCGTGATGACCGGCGCGACGATCGTCGTGATGACCGTCCGCGCGCCCCGCGTCGTGATGACGATCGTGGTGGCCGACCCGGTGGCGGTGGCTTCGGGCGCCGTGATGACCGTGGCGGTCGGCCCGGCGGCTATGAGCGTCGTGATGACCGTCCGCGCGGTCCGCGCCGTGATGACCGCGACGGTGGGTTCCGCCAGGGCGGGTTCCGGCGTGACCGCGATGACCGTCCCGGCTTCCGCCGTGATGACGATCGTGGTGGCTTCCGCCGTGATGATCGCCGTGATGACCGTGGTGGTTCCCGGCGTGACGATCGCCGCGATGACCGTCCCCGTGGCCCGCGTCGTGATGATGACCGTGGTGGCTTCCGTCGTGGTGACCGCCGTGATGACGATCGTGGTGGTTTCCGTCGTGATGATCGCCGGGACGACCGTGGCGGGTTCCGTCGTGACGATCGCCGGGACGAGCGTCGCGGTGATCGCCGTGATGACCGTGGGGGTTACCGGCGCGATGACCGTCGGGACGATCGCGGTGGCTTCCGTCGTGATGACCGTCGTGATGACCGATCGTCGTTGCGGCGCGACGACCGCCGCGATGAGCGGCCCTCGTTCCGGCGTGATGACCGCCGGGACGAGCGTCGTGATGACCGCCGTGACGACCGTGGCGGGTTCCGGCGCGATGGCCGGGACGGCCGTGACGATCGCGGGCCGCGTCGTCCGTACGGGTACGGTCAGGGCCGCGGGCGCGAGGACCGGCCCGGCGGTGGCTTCAAGGGGCGTCGTGACGACCGTTCCGGCGGCTACGGGCGCCGTGACGACCGGGCCCGGGAGCGCGGCGACCGCGAGCCGATCAAGCGGTTGCCGATCCCGGAGGACGTGACCGGCGACGAGATCGACAAGGCCGTGCGGCAGGAGCTGATGAGCCTGCCGAAGACGCTCGCGGAGGACGTGGCGAAGAACCTCGTCATGGTCGCCAAGCTGCTCGACACCGAGCCCGAGCAGGCGTACCAGTACGCCCGTATCGCGCTGCGGCTCGCCTCCCGGGTGGCCGCCGTGCGCGAGGCCGCCGGGTTCGCGTCGTACGCCGTGGGGAAGTACTCCGAGGCCCTCGCCGAGTTCCGGGCGGCCCGGCGGATGACCGGCAATGCTGAGCTGTGGCCGGTGATGGCCGACTGCGAGCGTGGCATGGGCCGTCCCGAGCGGGCGCTCGCCATGGCCGGTGAGCCCGAGGTGCAGAAGCTGGACCGGGCCGGTCAGGTCGAGATGCGGCTGGTGGCCGCCGGTGCCCGCCGTGACATGGGCCAGGCCGACGCCGCCGTGGTGACCTTGCAGAGCCAGGAGCTGGCCTCGCACTCCGTCCAGCCGTGGACCGCGCGGCTGCGCTATGCGTACGCCGACGCGCTGCTGGCCGTGGGACGCGAGGACGAGGCCCGCGAGTGGTTCGCCAAGGCGCTCGAGGCCGATCAGGGTGGGACCACGGACGCGTCGGACCGGCTCGCGGAGCTGGACGGTGTGGAGTTCGTGGACGCTCTCGACCCCGACGAGGCGGTCCAGGACGAGGCCAACGACGAGGTCGAGGCCCAGGCCCCCGACATTGCCGAGGTGCCCGAGCCGGAGGAGGCCGTCGAGGTGGTCGAGGAGCGGGCCGCCGAGGAGCAGCAGGACGGCGACGACCGCTGACAGCATGACGAGGGCGGAACCCGGCCACGGGTTCCGCCCTCGTCGCTCTCCGGTTCCGGTTCCGGTTCCGGTTCCGGTTCCGGGTCAGCCCAGCGTCAGACTGCGCAGCACCAGCCCCGTGGCGGGCTTCGGTCCGAAGGACGTCGACTTGTGCGGCATGGCGACGCCCTGGCGGGCCAGGTCGTGGACGACGTCCTCGTCCACCGGATGCATCAGCACCGCCGTGCCGCCCAGCCGCTCCGCCTGCTCGACCGCGGCTTCCGCGTCGTGGATGTAGCCGATGTGCTCGGGCGCGTCCGGGACGTTCCAGAGGTGGTCCAGCAGGACCGAGTGGAGGATCGTCGCGTCCAGGGTGCGCCATGCCTCCGGGCGCCCCCCGGGGACCGTACGGGCCAGCAGCTCGGCGTCGGGGCGGTCCAGGAGGTGGAAGCGTCCGTCCCCGGTGAGCAGGAAGGCGTTTCCGCCGGGCTGTGCGGCCGTGGCCTCGGCCAGCGCGTCGAGGGCGCGCGGCAGTGGGCCGTCGATCTCCTGGATCCGGAAGGCGTGGCCCGCCGCGGCCAGGGCCTTGGCGGGCGGCAGCCGCCGCAGCAGCCGGTGGATGGCCCGGACCCGGAGCGGGTAGCGGGTGGTGTCCACGAGCAGGACGAGTCCGTAGTCCCACGGGCCGGGCTCCGGCCGCTCCTCGCGCAACCGCAGATAGGTGGCCCAGCGGTGGTGGCCGTCGGCGATGAGCGCCTGGTGGCGGCGGAGGTCGGTGGCGATCTCGACGAGGTCGCCCGGATCGGTCAGCCGCCACAGATGGTGGTCGATGCCGTCCTCGGTGGTCGTGGACAGCAACGGTTCGCGGTGCACGGTGCGTTCGATGACATGGGCGGCACCGCTCGCCCCGCCGTTGCCGCGGTAGGCGAGCAGCAGGGGCTCCAGATTGGCCGCGGTGGCGCGCATCAGATCGGCGCGGTCCTCGACGATATGCGGCATGACCTCCTCGTGCGGGAGGACGACGCCCTCCTCGCGGGGGCTCAGCCGGAGGGCACCGATCAGACCGCGCTGGAGGGTCGGGCCGTCGCGCTGTTCATAGATGTAGAGCGCCGGTTCCGGGTCGGCGGCGAGGATGCCGTCGGCCTGCCAGCGGCGCAGCGTCTCGGCGGCCTGCCGGTGGCGGTCGGCGGGGGTGCCGGCCTGCGGCAGGATCAACCGGACGATGTTGTAGGGGTCCGCGGTCTCGAGTTCGCGCAGACCGTCGGGCCGAACTACCACGTCATAGGGCGGGGAGGTGACAGCGGCGATGCTGCTGACCCGTTCCGCCGCGTAGCGCAGCCCACGGAACGGGGTGAGCTGGAGACCTTGCCCGCCAGGCCCTGGAATGCTCATTTGAGAATGCTATGCCCCGTACGGGGATGGGCGATGATCGGGGGAGAAGCGCACAGATCTGCGAGGAGTGTGTCCATCCATGAACCAGACCGCCGTCCGGACCCGGCCCGAGGGCAGTCAGCGGCCGCTGAACGAGGTGTACGACACCGCCCTGCTGGACCTCGACGGGGTGGTGTACGCCGGTGGTGAGGCGATCGACCACGCCGTGGAGGCGCTGGGCACCGTGCGGGACGACGGGATGCGGCTGGCGTATGTGACCAACAACGCACTGCGTACACCGCAGGCGGTGGCCGAGCACCTGACCCGCCTCGGGGTGCCCGCCGAGCCCGCTGATGTGATCACCTCGGCGCAGGCGGTGGCCCGCCTGATCGCCGAGCAGATGCCGTCGGGCGCACGGGTGCTGGTGATCGGCGGGGAGGGGCTGCGGGTGGCGCTGCGCGAGCGCGGTCTGACGCCGGTGGAGTCGGCGGACGACGATCCGGCGGCGGTGGTGCAGGGGTACGGCGGTCCGGACCTGCCCTGGTCCCGGCTCATGGAGGCGGGGTACGCGGTGGGGCGCGGGGTGCCGTGGTTCGCGTCCAACACGGATCTGACGATTCCGAGCGGACGGGGTATCGCCCCGGGCAATGGCGCGGCGGTGGAAGTCGTACGGATCGTCACCGGCAGGTCTCCGCAGGTGGCGGGGAAGCCGTTGCCGCCGATGCACCGGGAGACGGTCCTGCGGACCGGTGCCCGGCGGCCGTTGGTGGTGGGGGACCGGCTGGACACCGATATCGAGGGGGCGTACGCGGGCGAGGTGGACTCGCTGCTCGTGCTGACCGGGGTGACGGACGCGGCGCAGTTGCTGGCGGCCGGGCCGGAGCACCGGCCGACGTATGTGGACCGCGACTTGAGGGGGCTGCTCGCCGCCCAGCCGGAGGTGGAGCCCGCCGGGGGCACCGACGGCGCCGGGGGTGGCGCCGCGGACGGTTTCCGGTGCGGAGGCTGGAGGGCCCGGGTGCACGACGGCGCGCTGCTGCTGGAGGGCGACGGGGGCGAGCCGCTGGACGGGCTGCGGGCGCTGTGCGCGGCGGCCTGGACCGCGGCGGGTGACGGTGTGAGCTCCGCGGACCCGGGGAAGGCTCTGGCACGCCTGGGGTGGTGAGCCCATCCGCTGTGGCGGTCAGCCGACTCGAGGGGACCTCGCGGTTTCCGGCGCCCGCCCGGGTACGGACATTGAGGCTTAGGGTACCCTAACCTAAGTCTTGACCGGCCGTGCTGTGAGGTGGAGTTCCGCGTGACCCTGGTCAGTCCGGTGAAAACCGGGACCGAGACAGCGACCGCGCCACCCGGACCGCGCCGCACCGCGCGTCGAGCGGCCGGGCTGGCCGCCTCGGTCGCCGTGCTGCTGGTGGTCGTCGCTGCCAGCGTCGCCATCGGCGCCAAGCCGATCCCCCTGGACGAGGTCTGGCACGGGCTGTTCCACTACAGCGGTGCGAACAGCGATGTCGTGATCCGGGACGTACGGGTGCCGCGCACCGTTCTCGGGCTGCTCGTCGGCATCGGTCTCGGGCTCTCCGGCGCGGTCATCCAGGCGCTCACCCGCAATCCTTTGGCCGACCCCGGAGTGCTGGGCCTGAGCACGGGCGCGGCCGCCGCGGTCGTCTCCGCGATCAGCTTTCTCGGTATCACCTCGCTGACCGGCTATGTGTGGTTCGCCTTCCTCGGCACCGCCGCGGCCTCCGTGCTGGTGTACGCGCTCGGCGGCAGCCGCGGGGCCACCCCGGTGCGGCTCGCGCTCGCGGGCACGGCCGTGTACGCCGCGCTCTACGGATACGTCAACGCCGTTCAGCTGCTGGACGGGGTGGCGCTCGACAAGATGCGCTTCTGGATGGTCGGTTCGCTCGCCTCCGCGAACATGACGATCGTCCAGCAGGTCTCGCCGTTCCTGCTGGCCGGGTCGGTGCTCGCGCTGGCCCTCGCCCGCCCGCTGAACGCCATGGCGCTCGGCGACGACACCGCCCGCGCGCTCGGCACCCATCTGGGCCGTACCCGGGCGCTGTCGATGCTGGCCGTCACCCTGCTGTGCGGGGCCGCGACCGCCGCCTGCGGGCCGATCGCGTTCGTCGGGCTGATGGTGCCGCATCTGGTGCGCGCGCTCACCGGCCCCGATCTGCGCTGGATCCTGCCGTACGCCGCGGTGCTCTCACCGGTGCTGGTGCTGGGCGCCGATGTGATCGGCCGGGTGGTCGCCCGGCCCGCCGAACTCCAGGTCGGGGTCGTCACCACCTTCATCGGCGGTCCCGTCTTCATCCACCTCGTACGCCGCCGAAGGATGGCCCAACTGTGAACGCGAGCAAGCGCATGACGCCCAGGACGCGCGGCGTGACGCTGCGCACCCGCGGGTTCTCGCTGCGCCTGGACCCGCGCGGGGCGATCGTCGGTCTGCTGCTGATCGCCGTGGCGCTGGCGATGAGCGTCGTCCTCATCGGCACCGGCGACTTCCCCATCGCTCCCGCCGATGTCATCCGCACCCTGACCGGCGACGGCAACGCGGCCCAGGACTTCGTCATCAACGAGCTGCGGATGCCGCGGGTGCTGGTGGGCCTGCTGGTCGGTGCGGCCCTCGGGCTGGCCGGTGCCCTCTTCCAGAGCATCTCCCGCAATCCGCTGGGCAGTCCGGATGTGATCGGCTTCGGACAGGGCTCGGCCGCCGGGGCGCTCGCGGTCATCGTGCTCTTCCAGGGCGGCCCCGGGGCGGTCGCGGCCGGGGCCGTCGTCGGCGGTCTGGTGACCGGGGTCGGGGTCTACGCACTGGCGTGGCGGCGCGGCGTACACGGCTACCGGCTGGTGCTCGTCGGCATCGGCGCCTCCTCGATGCTCAGCGCGGTCAACGGCTATCTGCTGACCAAGGCCGATCTCCCGGACGCCACCCGTGCGGTGGTGTGGCTGACCGGTTCGCTCAACGGGCGCGACTGGAGCCAGGTCTGGCCGCTGGCCCTGGTCTGCGCGGTGCTGCTGCCCGTGGTGCTGGGGCACGCCCGGGGCCTGCGGATGCTGGAGATGGGCGACGACAGCGCCTACGCGCTCGGGGTGCGGGTGGAGCGGACCCGGCTGGTGCTGATGCTCGCGGCCGTCGTGCTCACCGCCTCCGCCACGGCCGCCGCCGGGCCGGTCGCCTTCGTGGCGCTCACCGCCCCGCAGCTGGCCCGTCGGCTCACCCGCTCCGCCGGGCCGAATCTGCTGCCCTCGGCCTGGATGGGCGCAGGGCTGCTGATCACCGCCGACTGGTCCGCGCAGCGGCTGTTCGGGGCCGATCAGCTGCCGGTGGGTGTGCTCACCGGGATGCTGGGCGGCGGCTATCTGCTCTGGCTGCTGGTGACCGAGCGCAAGGCGGGGCGGATATGAGGACACACAACGGCGCGGACGGAGACCCGGAACACACCATGGACCAGGACACCCGGCAGAACAAGGACGCCCGGCGGAGCAAGGAGCCCCAGCGGCTGGTGGCCGAGGGGCTCACCCTCGCCTACGACCGCCGTACGGTCGCCGAGGACCTCTCCGTCACCATCCCGGACCACTCCTTCACGGTGATCGTCGGACCCAACGCCTGCGGCAAGTCCACCCTGCTGCGCGCCCTGTCCCGGATGCTCAAGCCCGCCGCCGGAGCGGTACTGCTGGACGGCACGGCGATCGGCTCGCTGCCCGCCAAGAAGGTCGCCCGCACCCTCGGACTGCTGCCCCAGTCCTCCATCGCCCCGGACGGGATCACCGTCGCCGACCTGGTCGCCCGCGGCCGCTATCCGCACCAGGGGCTGCTGCGCCAGTGGTCGGAGACGGATGAGCGGATCGTCCAGGAGTCGATGGAGGCCACCGGTGTGGGCGAGTTGGGCGACCGCTATGTCGACGAGCTCTCCGGCGGCCAGCGCCAGCGGGTGTGGATCGCCATGGCCATCGCCCAGCAGACCCCGCTGCTGCTGCTCGACGAGCCCACCACCTATCTGGACATCCAGCACCAGATCGATGTGCTGGACCTGTGCGCCCAGCTCCACGAGGAGCAGGGCCGTACCCTCGTGGCGGTCCTCCACGACCTCAACCACGCCGCCCGCTACGCCACCCATCTGATCGCGATGCGTGACGGAGTGGTGGTGGCCGAGGGCGCACCGGGTGAGGTGGTCACCGCGGAGCTGGTGGAGCGGGTCTTCGGACTGCGCTGCCAGGTGATCGACGATCCGGAGACCGGCACCCCGCTGGTCATACCGGCCGCCCGCCGGGCCCGTACCCGCGGTGCGCCGGGTGTCCCGGACGCGGCCGGTCCCCCGGCCCGGGTGGACGACGAGCCCCGTCAGCTGTCGGCGGCTACAGCAGTTTCCGCAGCCGGACCAGATCCAGCAGGCCCGCCTCCAGCTTGACCCGGCCGCTGCCCCACGCCCGGGCGAAGTGCAGCTCACCGTCGACCAGCGCCACCAGGTCGTCCCCGGTCATCGCCAGCCGGATCTGCGCACGCTCGGGCGGCGGGCCGGACAGCGTCGTCACGTCCTCGATCCGGCTGTCCACCAGACGGCCGACGAAGGTGGTGTCGAGGTCGGTGATCCAGCAGCTCACCGAGCGGTCGAGCGCGGCGGCGCCGCGGAGGTCGCCGTTCGCGCCCGCGAGGTTCTCCGCCAGTTTGTCGAGTGCGTCACGGCACTGATCCAAGGTCGCCATCGCGATGACCGTACCCCAGGTCGCGCACGTCGGAGAACGTACGGTTCGCGGTAGCGTCGGGGCCATGAGTGAGCCGATGCCGGGCCTGCGGCCCGGAGCAGAGTCCGGCGCCGGGGCCGTGCCGGACCCCATGGCGGACCCGGCGCGGCGGCCCGCGGCCGAACCGGTCCCCAAGGCCGCCGAGCCCCTGGAGACCGCCGAGGCCCCGGACGTCCCGGGAGCCGTGGGTCCACAGGCCCCGGAGGCCGCCGAACTCCCGGATACCGCCGAGGCACCGACGGCTGCCGAGGCCGCCGGGCCCGCGGATCCGGCCCCGCTCGGCGTCCCCCGTACCCCCACCGGCGTCCCCGAGGTCGACGCGCGTCTCGACCGGCTGGCCGATGCCGACCACCTCGGGACGGGCGAACATCTGGAGGTGTACGAGGATGTGCACCAGGGCCTGCGCGACACGCTGACGGCACTCGACCGGCGGCCCGGACCTCCAACCCCCGCCCCGCACGGCCCCGCTTGACCAACTCCGGAACCGACCTCAGGAGCTGAACCACCCGTGGCAGTGACCCGCCCACGACGCGTACGACTCGACGCGGAGCTGGTGCGCCGTAAGCTGGCCCGTTCCCGTGAGCACGCCGGCCAGCTGATCGCCGCGGGCCGGGTCACCGTCGGCGGGACGACCGCGACCAAGGCCGCCACCCAGGTGGAGACCAGCGCGGCCGTCGTGGTGATCAAGGACGACAGCGACCCGGAGTACGTCTCGCGCGGCGGCCACAAGCTGGCGGGCGCGTTCCTCGCCTTCAGCGAGGAGTACCGGAGCGGCCCGGGCGCCGGGACCCAGGGTGCCGACGTCCGGCCCGTCCCCGGGGCGGCGCTCGAGGTCGCCGGACGGCGGGCGCTGGACGCGGGCGCGTCCACCGGTGGCTTCACCGACGTCCTGCTGCGCGCGGGCGCCTCCGGTGTGGTCGCCGTGGATGTCGGATACGGACAGCTCGCGTGGTCTCTCCAGAACGATGAACGCGTGACCGTTTTGGACCGTACGAACGTACGCGAGCTGACGCTGGAACAGATCGGAGGGGAGCCCGTGGACCTGGTCGTCGGCGATCTCTCCTTCATTCCGCTGGGGCTGGTGCTGCCCGCCCTGGTGCGCTGTGCCGCGCCCGACGCCGATCTGGTGCTGATGGTCAAACCGCAGTTCGAGGTCGGCAAGGAACGGCTCGGCAGCGGCGGTGTCGTCCGCAGCCCCGAACTGCGCGCCGAGGCGGTGCGCACGGTGGCGGAACAGGCGGCGGGGCTCGGGCTGGGAGTGCTGGGTGTGACGGCCAGCCCGCTGCCCGGACCATCGGGCAACGTCGAGTACTTTTTGTGGATGCGCGCCGGGGCGCCGGCACTGAACCCGGCCGATGTTGACCGTGCAGTGGCGGAGGGGCCGAGTTGACCACTTCAGAAGCAGCGTCGGAAGCGGCGGATCGAACCGGTCAGGCCGGGGAGGCTGGTCCGGCAGGGGACGCGGACCGCGCCGACGCACCCGCACCCGCTCCCGGGACGCCGACGGCCGAGCCGACGGCCAAGCGCACCGTCTTCCTGCTCGCGCACACCGGCCGCCCCGCGGCCATCCGCAGCGCGGAACTGGTGGTGCAGGGGCTGCTGCGCAGCGGTATCGGGGTGCGGGTGCTCGCCGCGGAGGCCGCGGACCTGCCGCTGCCGCCCGCGGTCGAGCTGGTCGAGGCGGGCCGGGACGTTCTCGACGGCTGTGAGCTGCTGGTGGTGCTCGGCGGGGACGGGACGCTGCTGCGCGGGGCGGAGTTCTCGCGGATCTCCGGTGTGCCGATGCTCGGCGTCAACCTGGGCCGGGTCGGCTTCCTCGCCGAGGCCGAGCGCGATGACCTGGACAAGGTCGTGGACCGGGTGGTGACCCGGCAGTACGAGGTCGAGGAGCGGATGACGATCGATGTACTCGTCCGCAACGACGGCCACATCGTGCACACCGACTGGGCGCTGAACGAGGCGTCGGTGGAGAAGGCCGCGCGCGAGCGGCTGCTCGAGGTCGTCACCGAGGTCGACGGCCGCCCGGTGTCCCGCTTCGGCGGCGACGGTGTGGTGTGCGCGACCCCGACCGGTTCGACGGCGTACGCCTTCTCGGCGGGCGGCCCGGTGGTCTGGCCCGAGGTGGAGGCGCTGCTGATGGTGCCGATCAGCGCGCACGCCCTGTTCGCCAAGCCGCTGGTGACCACGCCGGACTCGGTGCTCGCGGTGGAGGTGCAGCCGCAGACGCCGCACGGGGTGCTGTGGTGCGACGGGCGCCGCACGGTGGAACTGCCCGCGGGGGCGCGGGTGGAGGTGCGGCGGGGTGCCGTACCGGTGCGGCTGGCGCGGCTGCACCATGCGTCGTTCACCGACCGGCTGGTGGCCAAGTTCGCGCTCCCGGTGGCGGGCTGGCGCGGCGCGCCCCACTAGTGCCGCGTCAGCCGAGGTACGCCCGGTGGCGAGGCGTCCCCTGGTGCGTGCGATCGCAAGGCGGCCGGAGAAGCCCTCGTAGGGGGCCTGCTCGGGCTACGGCCAACGCAGCGAGAGGGGGCACCTCCCAGCGGTAGCTGGGGGAGCGTGCCAGGGCGGCGAGCGGGACGAACCTCGGCTGACAGGGCCCCAGGCCACGTCCGGCGGGTCTCATCGGGTCCGCGAAGAGCTCGGCGGGACAGCACCTGGCCCCGGGCGTAGGGCCCCGTCCGACCGGTCATCTGTGCGGGCGGAACCCGGAAGGTGAGCCCCGTCGTCGCGTCGGACCGGTCAAACCTCGTATGGTCTTGCACGTGCTGGAGGAGATGCGGATACGTGCGCTGGGCGTCATCGACGACGCGGTCGTCGAGCTGTCGCCCGGCTTCACCGCGGTGACCGGTGAGACCGGCGCGGGCAAGACCATGGTGGTCACCAGCCTGGGGCTGCTGCTGGGCGGCCGCGCCGACGCCACCCTGGTGCGGATCGGCGCCAAGGCGGCGGTCGTCGAAGGGCGGATCACGGTCGACGCGCGCTCGACGGCGGCCGTACGGGCCGAGGAGGCGGGCGCCGAACTGGACGACGGCGCGCTGCTGATCAGCCGTACGCTCTCCGCCGAAGGCCGTTCACGCGCCCATGTGGGCGGCCGGTCGGTCCCCGTGGGGCTGCTGGGCGAGCTGGCCGACGACCTGGTGGCCGTGCACGGTCAGACCGATCAGCAGGGTCTGCTGCGGCCCGCCCGGCAGCGCGAGGCGCTGGACCGGTACGCGGGCGAGGCGGTCGCCGGGCCGCTGGAGAAGTACGGGGGCGCCTACCGCCGACTGCGCGCCGTCACCACCGAGCTGGAGGAGCTGACCACCCGCGCCCGCGAACGCGCTCAGGAAGCCGATCTGCTCCGCTTCGGGCTCGAGGAGGTGGCCGCCGCCGAGCCCCGCGCGGGGGAGGACACCGAGCTGGCCGCCGAGGCCGAGCGGCTGGGCCACGCCGAGGCCCTCGCCTCCGCCGCCGCCGTCGCCCACGCCGCCCTCGCCGGGAACCCGGAGGACCCCGAGGGTGTGGACGCCACCACTCTGGTCGGCGGTGCCCACCGCGCCGTGGAGGCCGTACGCTCCCACGACCCGGCGCTCGCCGGGCTCGCCGACCGGATCGGCGAGGTCGGCATCCTGCTGTCCGACGTCGCCCAGGAACTGGCGGGCTACGCCGACAACCTCGACGCCGATCCGCTGCGGCTGGCCGTCGTCGAGGAGCGCCGCGCGGCGCTGGCCCAGCTGACCCGGAAGTACGGCGAGTCCATCGCGGACGTGCTGGCCTGGGCGGAGGAGGGCGCGGCCCGGCTGGCCGAACTGGACGGTGACGACGACCGCATCGGCGAGCTGACCGCCGAGCGCGACGCGCTGCGCACCGAACTCGGCGAGCTGGCGCAGACGCTCACCGACGCCCGGACCGAGGCCGCGGCCCGGTTCGCCGAGGCGGTCACCGCCGAACTGGCCGAACTGGCCATGCCGCACGCCCGCGTGACCTTCGCCATCCGCCAGACCGACGCCGCGGACGAGACGGCGGGCATCGAGGTGGGCGGCCGGGCCGTCCTCTACGGACCGCACGGCGCCGACGAGGTCGAGCTGCTGCTCGCCCCCCACCCCGGCGCCCCGCCCCGCCCGATCGCCAAGGGTGCTTCCGGCGGTGAGCTGTCGCGGGTGATGCTCGCGGTCGAGGTGGTGTTCGCCGGTTCCGATCCGGTGCCGACGTATCTCTTCGACGAGGTGGACGCGGGCGTCGGCGGCAAGGCCGCGGTCGAGGTGGGCCGCCGGCTGGCCCGGCTGGCCCGCTCGGCGCAGGTCGTGGTGGTCACACATCTGCCCCAGGTCGCGGCCTTCGCCGACCGGCACCTGGTGGTGGAGAAGACCAACGACGGGTCGGTGACCCGCAGCGGGGTGAAGGCCATGGAGGGCGAGGACCGCGTACGGGAGCTGTCGCGGATGCTGGCGGGCCAGGAGGATTCGGAACTGGCGCGGGCGCACGCCGAAGAGCTGCTGGAGGCGGCGCGCGCCGGACGCTGAGGCCGCGGGCATGGAACGCCGCCGCGCGCTCCGCGGGAAGTGCGGCGAGCTGCCCGTGGGGAAGTGCCCTGAGGTGCCGTCGTTCGTCCGCGGCCGCATCGTGGCCGGTCGTGCGGTTCCCCGCACCCCCGTGGCGGGGACGGCCGGCGGGCCGCACTCCCGGGGTCACCCGTACGGGTGGTACTGCGGACGTACGGCCGAGTCAGGGCCGGGCGCCCCGCGCGGGCATTGCCGCGGCGGCGCCGCGAGTGCTGGCATTCTTGGGCCCAGCGCACTCGTACCGCCCGCACCGCCGCGCCCCATCCCCGACCCTATATCGCCTCAGGAGCTCCGCCCGCGTGAGCAGTACCGTGAGCACCACCCCGGTCCCGCCGCACGGGCAGCCGTCGCTGCACGCCGTCCAGGTGCTGGGGAGGGGTGGTCGGGGCAGCGGGGTGCATGTGCGGTCGCTGTCGGCCGGGTTGGTCGCGCGCGGGCTGCGGGTGACCGTGTGCGGGCCCTGGAGCGCCGAACTGGGGTACGGCTTCACCGAGGCGGGCGCGCGCTTCGCCGCCCTCGACGCGCTGACCGACGCCGGAAGCGTCGCCTCGCTGCGCGCGGCCTCGGTCGGCGCCGGGCTGGTGCACGCCCACGGGCTGCGCTCCGGGTTGCTGGCCGCGATGGCCCTGCGGGGCCGCCGCGTCCCGCTGATCGTCACCTGGCACACCACGGTGGACGCCGACGGGGCGCGGGCGCCGGTGGTCCGGATGATGGAGCGCAAGGTGGCACGTACCGCCGCGATCGTGCTGGGTACCTCATCGGACCTGGTGGACCGGGCCCGCGCCCGGGGTGCCCGTGACGCGCGGCTGGCACCGGTCGCGGTCCCGGTACAGCGCGGGGCGGGCGACGGCGACGAGCAGAAGGCGCGGGCCGAACTGGGCGCCGTGGAGCGGCCGTTGCTGGTCGCGGCGGGCCGTCTGGAGGCGGCGGCGGGCTTCGGTCCGCTGCTGGACGCCGCCCGTCGGTGGCGTGCGCTGGACCCGCAGCCGATGCTGGTGATCGCGGGGGAGGGGCCGGACCGTGCGCTGCTCCAGCGCAGGATCGAGGCGGAGGTGCTGCCGGTGCGGCTGCTCGGCCGCCGGGACGATGTGCCGGAGCTGCTCGCCGCGGCCGATGTCGCGGTGCTCTCCAGCCGCTGGGAGGCGCGTTCGCCGCTCGCCCAGGAGGCGCTGCACGCGGGGGTGCCGCTGGTCGCCACGGCCGTGGGCGGAGTGCCCGAACTGGTCGGCGACGCGGCCGAACTGGTGCCGTACGGCGATCCGGAGGCGCTGGCGGACGCCGTGGCCGGGTTGCTCGCCGACCCGGCGCGCCGGGTGGCGCTGGCCGCCGCCGGGCGGGCGCGGGCGGCCGGTTGGCCGACCGAGGACGACACGGTGAGTCATGTCCTCAGCGTGTACGACGAATTGGTGCAGACCTTTTGGCGTCAAGGGGGTTGACGGCCCTCGCGGTGATGGGCAGGGTGCTGCCCAGTCGCCGTGAGAGAGCGCTCTCAGCCGTGCTGTCCATCACCCCCCCCGCGCACTTGTCCCGGCAACCCCCACGACGCCGAGGAGCACATCACCATGATCAGTCGCCGAAAACTGCTGGGTTCGTTCGCCGCGACCGCGGCCGCCGCAGGTTCCGGTCTCGCCCTCACCGGCGGCCGGGCCGACGGCGCCCAGAGCGCCGCCACCCTGCCGATCACCGTCGTCAACCGCACCGGTCAGTTCGCCAATACGTCGATATGGCTCTACATCGTCGGTAACGAGGGCGGACGCCAGGTCAGGGTGACGCCCGACGGCCGACTCGCCCCTGTCGCCCTGTCCGACAACGGCGCCGACGGCTGGACCGACTACGCCATCCCGCTGGCCGGGAGCGGTGACACCAAGCTGACCCTGCCGCGGATGTCCGGCCGGATCTATGTCGCGTTGGGCTCCCGGCTGAAGTTCAAGGCGGTCACCGACGGCGCGGGCAACGCCGCCCTCCAGTACCCGGCCGGCTGGGTCTCCGGGGACCCCAACTACCAAGTCCTGCACGACTGTGCGGAGTTCACCTTCAACGCCGACGGCATGTTCTGCAACACCACCATGGTGGACATGTTCAGCGTGCCGCTGGCGATCCGCCTCACCGGAGCCAAGGACCAGACCACCGGCACCCTCAAGGACGGTGCCCGCGACAAGGTGTTCTCCGGCCTCGCCGCGACCGACGCCTTCGGCCCGCTGGTGCTCGGCGACCGGCTGCGGGTGATCGCCCCGGGGCACGGTCTGGGCGCCGGACTGTTCCCGCAGGACTACTTCGCGTCCTACATCGACACGGTGTGGGACACCTACGGAGCGAAGGACCTCAAGGTCACCACCAACGCGGGCACCTTCACCGGCCGGGTCGGTGGCGGCAGGCTCTCCTTCACCGGTCCCGCCACCGTCTCCTTCGCCAAACCCTCCACCAAGGACGTGCTGTTCTGCGACGGCGCGCTGGCCGCGCCCAACGACGGGACGACCGGCCCGGTCGCGGCCATCCTCGGCGCGGCCTTCAACCGCACCACCCTGCACAGCGCGGCCGCCCAGCCGGTCACCGACCCGGGCGCCTTCTACACCGGGCGGATCACCCACCACTACGCCAAGGCCATGCACGCGGCCACCGCCGACGGCAAGGCCTACGGCTTCGCCTTCGACGACGTCGCCGACTTCGCGTCCTACATCCAGGACACCGCGCCGACCGGGCTCACCCTCACCCTGACCCCGTTCTGATCCGGCGGCCGGGCCCGTCAGCGGACATGGCGGCGGGCCTGGAGCGCAACCCCCAGCGCAAGCACCGTCTGGGGGTCCTCCAGGTCGCTGCCCAGCAGCCGCGAGATCCGGGCCAGCCGGTCGTACAGGGTCTGGCGGTTGAGGTGCAGCGCGCGGGCCGTCTCCGCCTTGCGGCCCGCATGCCGCAGATAGACCTCCAGCGTCGGCACCAGCGGCGGCCGGGCCGTACGGTCATGGGCGAGGAGCGGCCCGATCACCCGGTCGACGAAGGCGGCCAGATCCCCGTGCTCACGCAGTCGCCACAGCAACAGATCGACATCCAGGCTCCGTACGTCGTACCAGTCCCGGTCCTGAAGCCCCCGCGCCGCGTTGGCCGCCTCCGCCGCATGCCGCAGCTCGGCCCCCGCCGCCTCCCAGCCGACCGCGAGACCGGCGATCACCACCGGCGGCCGTGAACCCGCCCGGTCCGGCCAGGCCCGCTCCACCGCGGTCCGCACGCCCGCCGCGATCCGCTCGGCGACCGCACCGCGCTCCGCCGCGTCCCGCAGCCCCGCCAGCAGCGGCACCCGGCCCTCCGGAAGCCGCACCCCCAGCAGCACCGGCACCCCCACCGCCGCCAACTCCTCCTGGAGCGCATGGGCCAGCGCCGCCCAGCTCTCCCCGCCGCCCAGCGGACGCATATCCTCCGCGAGCCGCGTCACCACCGGCAGCAGCGGGCCGTCGCCCGGCCGGAAGCCCAGCACCCGCGCCTGGGCGGGCGCCTCCGCCGGCTTGATCCAGCCCTCCGCGAGATCGGTGAGGAAATCGCCGCGGCCCCGGGCCGCCAACTCCTCCTCCTGGCGGGCCCGCAGCAGCACCACCGCCAGCAGATCCGCCGTCCGCTCGGCCGCGATCCGGTGCACCGGCCCCAGCGGCCCGGCCACCGGCAGCACGGTCAGCCGGGCCCGTACCGCCCCCGGCCCGTGTCCACCGCCCGGGATGTCCGCGAGCACACTGCCCGCCGGGGGCTCCGGCGGCTCGGCCGCCCGGCGCGCCCGCATCCCCTCCCACACCTGGAGCGGATCGGCGAGCCCCGGCCGGGCCGCCTCCTCGCCCGGCCCCGCCGCGTACAGCAGATGCCCGTCGGGGGTCTCCAGGAAGACCGGGTTGGCCGCGAACCGGGCGAAGTGGCGCAGGATCTCCGGTACCCCGCCGCCGCGCAGCAGCACCTCGGTCGCCTGGCGGTGCACCACATCGGCCTGGCGCAGCAGGGCGTAGTGCTCGTTGACGATCTCGGTGTGGATCTCCTCGGTGACCGCCACGAACGGCACCTCGCGATGGAGCTGCACCAGCGGCAGCCCGCAGGAGCGCGCGGTGTCCACCACCGGCCCCGGCAGCGCACGGAACCGCGCCCCCAGCTCCACCACCAGCGCCGCGATCCCCCGCTCGGCCAGTCTGCGGACGAAGGCGCGCTGCTCGGCCGGGCGCGGTCCGACGCCGAGCCCGGTGGTCAGCAGGAGTTCCCCGCCGCGCAGCAGCGCCGCGATATTGGGCGCCTCACCCGCGTGCACCCAGCGCACCGGCCGGTCCAGCAGGTCTTCCCCGGACACGACCTCCGGGAGCCCGCGGCGCAGCGCCGGAAGGTCGAGCGCCCGCGCCACGGTGATCGTCCCCTGGGGACCCTGCGGTTCCATGGTCAGGACGTTACCCGGCGCGGGCGTCGTGGGCCGGTGGGCGAGGGCGCCCGGGGCCGGTGGGCGCGGTCAGCCGCCGTACGCGCCGGAGGCGGTCAGCCGCAGCGCGGTGTCGATCAGCGGCACATGGCTGAACGCCTGCGGGAAGTTGCCCACCTGCCGCTGGAGCCGCGGGTCCCACTCCTCGGCCAGCAGCCCCAGGTCGTTGCGGAGCGCGAGCAGCTTCTCGAAGAGCTTGCGGGCCTCGTCCACCCGGCCGATCATCGCCAGGTCGTCGGCGAGCCAGAACGAGCAGGCCAGGAACGCCCCTTCATCGCCCTCGAGACCGTCCACGCCCGCGTCCTCACCGGCCGTGGGATAGCGCAGCACAAAGCCGTCGGGGGTGGACAGCTCACGCTGGATCGCCTCGATGGTGCCGATGACGCGCTTGTCGTCCGGCGGCAGGAAGCCCATCTGCGGAATGAGCAGCAGGGAGGCGTCCAGCTCCTTGGAGCCGTAGGACTGGGTGAAGGTGTTGCGCTCGGCGTCGTAGCCCTTCTCGCACACATCCCGGTGGATCTCGTCGCGCAGATCCCGCCAGCGCTCCAACGGGCCGTCCACATCGCCCGATTCGATCAGCTTGACGGTGCGGTCCACCGCGACCCAGGCCATCACCTTGGAGTGCACGAAGTGGCGGCGCGGACCGCGCACCTCCCAGATGCCCTCGTCCGGCTCGTCCCAGTGCTCCTCGAGGTAGCGGATCAGCTTCAGCTGGAGCACGCTCGCGTAGTCGTTACGCGCCAGGCCGGTCATATGGGCCAGGTGCAGCGCTTCGGTGACCTCGCCGTAGACGTCCAGCTGGAGCTGGCCCGCCGCGCCGTTGCCGACCCGGACCGGCTGGGAGCCCTCATAGCCGGGCAGCCAGGTCAGCTCGGCCTCCGACAACTCCCGCTCGCCCGCGATCCCGTACATGATCTGGAGGTTCTCCGGGTCGCCCGCGACCGCGCGCAGCAGCCACTCGCGCCAGGCGCGGGCCTCCTCGCGGTAGCCGGTGCGCAGCAGCGAGGAGAGGGTGATCGCCGCGTCCCGCAGCCAGGTGAAGCGGTAGTCCCAGTTGCGGACGCCGCCGATGTCCTCGGGGAGGGACGTGGTGGGCGCCGCCACGATGCCGCCGGTGGGGGCGTAGGTGAGCGCCTTGAGGGTGATCAGCGAGCGGACCACCGCGTCCCGGTAGGGGCCGTGGTACGTGCAGTGCTCGACCCACTCGCGCCAGAACGCCTCGGTGGCCTCCAGCGCGGCCTCCGGCTCGGGCAGCGCGGGCTGGTCCTTGTGCGAGGGCTGCCAGCTGATGGTGAAGGCGATCCGGTCGCCGGGGGCGACCGTGAAGTCGGCGTAGGTGGTCAGGTCCCTGCCGTAGGTGTCCACGTCGGTGTCCAGCCACACGGAGTCGGGACCGGCGACCGCGACCGTGCGGGTGTCCACCTTGTGCACCCACGGCACGACCCAGCCGTAGGAGAAGCGCATCCGCAGCGCCGAGCGCATCGGCACCCGGCCGCTGACGCCCTCCACGATGCGGATCAGCTGCGGGGCGCCGTCGCGCGGCGGCATGAAGTCGATCACACGGACCGTGCCGCGCGGGGTGTCCCACTCCGACTCCAGGACCAGTGAGTCCCCCCGGTAGCGGCGGCGGTCGGCGGGCTGCGGTTCGCTGCCCGCGGCCTGGGCCGGAGCCAGCCGCCAGAATCCGTGTTCCTCGGTCCCCAGCAGACCGGCGAACACGGCATGGGAGTCGAAACGCGGCAGGCACAGCCAGTCGACCGTGCCGTCTCTGCAGACGAGGGCGGCGGTCTGCATATCACCAATCAGTGCGTAGTCCTCGATACGCCCGGCCACGTGCTTCCCCATTCGAACGGCCGTACAGCCCCGCGGGGCGTTCTTACGGTCTCGGAAATTCTCGACGAGCTCTTGTTCCGGGGGCGTGCTGGTGGTGCCGTGCCGGGGTGGCTCGCATGCGTGCGTCCGAGCAGGATACGACGGACAACGATGATCCGTTTGTGTTCGTCCATATCGTGGCTTGCATCTCACGGCCGATCGGGTGGCCGGGTCCCGCCGGACCCCGGCCGGCTCCTCCGCCAGGCCCGCCGGTCAGGTCCCCGGCCAGGCCCCCGGCCAGGTCACGCAAGGTGTCCGCGCGATTGCGCGGCCACGGCCGACAGCGGCCGCCCCGGGTCACTGATACCCTGGTAGCCCGTGGAGCGGCGGGCGCAAAACCCCCGAACCTCAGCGACGGCACCCCCCGATTTCCGGGGCAGCTGCCGGACCGCACCCTCACGACGCGACCACGGGAGCCCCCTCTTGGCCATTGCCGCTAAGCCCATGACGACCAAGCACCTCTTCGTCACCGGGGGTGTCGCTTCCTCACTCGGCAAGGGCCTGACCGCCTCCAGTCTGGGTGCCCTGCTCAAGGCGCGCGGTCTGCGCGTCACCATGCAGAAGCTCGATCCGTATCTGAACGTCGACCCGGGCACGATGAACCCCTTCCAGCACGGTGAGGTGTTCGTCACCAACGACGGCGCCGAGACCGACCTGGACATCGGCCACTACGAGCGCTTCCTCGACGTCGATCTCGACGGCTCGGCCAACGTGACCACCGGCCAGGTGTACTCGACCGTGATCGCCAAGGAGCGGCGCGGTGAGTACCTCGGTGACACCGTGCAGGTGATTCCGCACATCACCAATGAGATCAAGCATCGCATCCGCCGGATGGCCACCGACGACGTCGACGTGGTCATCACCGAGGTCGGCGGCACCGTCGGCGACATCGAGTCGCTGCCCTTCCTGGAGGCCGTCCGCCAGGTCCGCCACGAGGTCGGCCGGGACAACGTCTTTGTGGTGCACATCTCCCTGCTGCCCTACATCGGCCCCTCCGGTGAGCTGAAGACCAAGCCCACCCAGCACTCGGTCGCCGCCCTGCGCAACATCGGTATCCAGCCGGACGCGATCGTGCTGCGCGCCGACCGCGACGTACCCACCTCCATCAAGCGCAAGATCTCGCTGATGTGTGACGTGGACGACGCCGCCGTGGTCGCCGCCATCGACGCCAAGTCGATCTACGACATCCCCAAGGTGCTGCACTCCGAGGGTCTGGACGCCTATGTCGTCCGCAAGCTGGACCTGCCCTTCCGGGACGTGGACTGGACCCAGTGGGACGATCTGCTGGGCCGGGTCCACCAGCCCGACCACGAGGTCACCGTCGCACTCGTCGGCAAGTACATCGACCTGCCCGACGCCTATCTGTCGGTCACCGAGGCGCTGCGCGCGGGCGGCTTCGCCAACAGCGCCCGCGTCAAGATCAAGTGGGTCACCTCCGACGACTGCAAGACCGCGGCCGGTGCCCGGCAGCAGCTCGAAGGCGTCGACGCGGTCTGCGTCCCCGGCGGCTTCGGCGACCGGGGTGTGATCGGCAAGCTCGGCGCGATCACCTACGCCCGGGAGAACAAGATCCCGCTGCTGGGGCTGTGCCTCGGCCTCCAGTGCATCGTCATCGAGGCCGCCCGGAGCCTGGCGGGCATCGACGGCGCCAACTCCACCGAGTTCGAGCCCGCCACCACCGACCCGGTCATCTCCACCATGGCCGAACAGCTCGACATCGTCGCGGGCGAGGGCGACATGGGCGGCACCATGCGGCTGGGCATGTACCCGGCCAAGCTGGCCGAGGGCTCGATCGTCCGCGAGGTCTACGGCGGCCAGCAGTACGTCGAGGAGCGCCACCGCCACCGCTACGAGGTCAACAACTCCTACCGCGGCGAGCTGGAGAAGAAGGCCGGCATCGTGTTCTCCGGCACCTCCCCGGACAACAAGCTGGTCGAGTACGTGGAGTACCCGCGCGAGGTGCACCCCTACCTGGTCGGCACCCAGGCCCACCCCGAGCTGCGCTCCCGCCCCACCCGCCCGCACCCGCTCTTCGCGGGTCTGGTGAAGGCGGCGGTCGAGCGACAGACCGCTGCTCAGGGGCAGGGCGCCGGCGCCTGACCGATACGGTGGAACCCCGGGTGCGGGCCGCTCGCGGCCCGCACCCCGGCCATCGCACCGAGAGGACGCTGAGACACCCATGGGCATCCAGGACACCCCCGAGGAGTGGCAGGTCACTGCCACCGCCACGCCCTTCACCGGCAACAAGACGAGCGTGCGCACCGACGAGGTCGTGATGCCCGACGGCAGCCGGGTCAAGCGCGACTACCAGGTCCACCCCGGCTCGGTCGCCGTCCTCGCCCTCGACGAGGACGGGCGGGTCATCGTGGTGCGGCAGTACCGCCACCCGGTGCGCCGGCGGCTGTGGGAGATCCCGGCCGGGCTCCTCGACATCCCCGGCGAGAACCCGCTGCACGCCGCCCAGCGCGAGCTGTACGAGGAGGCGCACGTCAAGGCGGAGGACTGGCGCGTCCTCACCGACGTCTACACCTCGCCCGGCGGCACCGACGAGGCGGTGCGGATCTTCCTCGCCCGGGAGATCTCCACGGTTGAGGGCGAGCGCTTCGAGGTCTCCGAGGAGGAGGCCGACATGGAGACGGACCGTGTCCCGCTGGACGAGCTGGTCCGCGGCGTCCTCGCGGGCGAGCTGCACAACACCTGCCTCACGGTCGGCGTCCTGGCCGCGCGCGCCGCGCTGGACGGGGACGGCCTGGACGCCCTGCGCCCGTCGGACGCCCCGTGGCCGGCGCGCCCCTTCGAAGCCTGACCGACTTCCCGGCCCACCCTTTCCGAGCTCGCTCCGAGCCAGCTCCGACGATCAGTGGATCCGATGGAGTGATTTTCAGCCCGGTCCGCCGGTCGGGAGTGCCCGGTTCCTGACGCGGAGTGAACTACTCTCGTAAGCGCCGAAAGGGCACCCGCCCGCGAAGCCGTCGCGGGCTGCCGAAAGGCAGCGTGCGGCGCGAGTGGAGCCCCGGAGGTACGAGGGGTCGAGCACGGTCGACCGTCGACAGCGGCGCAGGCGCCCCGCGGGCGAACCGAGCCGCACCAACCCCGACCGCGACCGCGGCGGGCTCGTGATGCGCAGGTGGACGGGAGTGGGCCCGTGGCGGAGCAGGCGGTCGACACCGAAGGGGAGCCACCGGCCCCCCACCAACGCCCCGTGCCCGCACCGGCACCGGGCCCGCGTTCCGCGGGGCCGGGGACGGGAACGGGGTGTCCGGTCCGCTCTCGGGATGCGGAGTCGGGTACGGGTGTTGCGGGTCCGTCCCGCGCGGCGGGTCCGGTGTCCGGCGTGGCCGAAGCGGAGGTCTCGCGTTCCGCGGGGCCGGGCACCGGCACGGCGACGGCGGGTGCGGGCCGTGGCCCGGATCCCGTTGCGCGCGCAGACGCCGGGGGCTCGGCCCGTCGCCCGGCCTCGGGCACCGGTACCGGTACCGGCACCGGTGCGAGCGCTGCGGGCCCGGCCCGCTCCGCGGGTTCGGGCGCCGGGCCCGCGGCGGGCGCTGCTGCCCCGCCCCCGACTTCCGCGCGGCGCACCGCCGTTGGGCCGCCGGGACAGCGGCACGGTGCCGCGGACGGTGGGGTGTGGGGCGGGGCCACGCGGGCCGTGTTGTTCGCCGCGGCGGCCACCGTGGGCCAGGGGTTCGCGGGGCGGCGGCGGGAGTTGCTGTCGCTGCGGGCCGACATCGACCGCGCCGGTCTCGACACCCTCGCGGGCCGCAAGGCCGCCCGCAGCCGGGTGCTGCTGATCGCCGGGCGCCCCGGCTGGGGCCGTACCGCGCTGGCCGAGGAGTTGGTCCGGCGGCTCGCCGACGACTATCCCGACGGTGTGCTGAGCGCGCGGCTGATGACGTCCGGCGGGGAGCCGGTGCCCACCGCCCGCACCGCACGCGATCTGCTCGGCGAACTCGGGGTGACCGCCCCGCCGGGGGCGGACGAGGACGATCTCGGCGAGGCGCTGCGCGAGAAGCTGGCCGGCAAACGGCTTGTGCTGCTGCTCGACGACGTGACCGGTGCCGAGCAGGTGGACGCGCTGCTGCCCGACGAGCCCGGCTGCCTGGTCGTCGCCGTTTCGCGCGGTCCGCTGACCGGGGTGCCGGACGTCCGGCCGTGCACGGTCGGCGGGCTCGATGTGAGCGCCGCGGTCGGGCTGCTGGCGCAGTACGCCGGGCCCACCCGGATCACCTGCGACCCGGTGGCGGCGCAGGCGCTCGTCGAGGAGTGCGCCGGTCAGCCCGCCGCGCTGGTCCTGGCCGGTGGCTGGCTGGCCGTACGGCCCGAGGCGTCGGTGGCCGATCTGGTGACGCGGCTGCGTGAGCTGCCGCCGTCCTCGGCGGACGCCGACCCCGGCGTACGGCCGCTGGCCCGCACCTTCCGGCTGGTGTACGACGCGCTGCCGCCCGCCGCCGCCCGGATGCTGCGGCTGCTGGTGCTCGCGCCCGCCGGGTCGGCCGACGCACATGTCGCGTCCGCGCTGGCGGGATGCTCGGTCCAGGACGGTGAGGCGGCGCTCGAGGGGCTGGCCGGATGCGGGCTGCTGCGCCCGCGCGAGGACGGCCGGTACCAGGTGCCGGGCTGTCTGGAGCCGCTGCTGCGGGAGCTGCTGGAGTCCGTGGAGCGCCCGGCGGAGGTGGAGCTCGCCCGCGCCCGGATGCTGGAGCGAACCGTACGGCAGCTGCACGCGTGCCGGCTGGCCGCCGAACCGGTGGGCACTCCGGCTCGGAAACAGCTGGCCGAAATGCCCCGGCCGCTGCGGTTTCAGTCGTCGGCGGAGGCGGCCGACTGGCTGACGGCACGGCTGCCGGTGCTGCTGGAGGCGGCCCGGCTTGCCGTCGAGGCCGGTGAACTCGACACTCTGGCCCGGCGCCTGGTGGCCGCGCTCACCCATGCGCTCAGCGCTCACCGGGGCCCGGAGGGCGCCGCACCGGAGCTGTACGGGCTGCACCAGCTGGTGCTGGACGTGGCGGAGCGCCGTGATCTGCCGGTGGAGCGGGCGGCGGCCCTGCTCAATCTGGGCGACCTCGACGCCCGGGCGGACCGTGTCGATCAGGCGCTCACCCGCTACAAGGGCGCGCTGGAGGCCGCCCGCGAGGCGGGCGACGCGTATACGACCGGGCGGGCGCTGGAGTCCATCGGCGGTGTCTACCAGGAGCTGGCGGACTGGCACCGGGCCGCCGACTGGTACGGACGCGCCCTGGAGCTCCGGCTCAGCCGCCGGGACGTGGCCGCCGGGGCCAGGGTGTACGCACGGCTCGGCACCGTCCACGGTTACGCGGGCCGCTGGGCCGAGGCACTGCGCGACTGGCGCGCGGCGGCGGCCGCCTGCCGCCGGGCGGACGACCTGCCCGGATGCGCCCGGGCACTCAGCGGTACCGCCCGCGCCCAGGAGCAGACCGGGCGGACGCGGGACGCGCTGCGCAGCTGGGGTGAGGCGGTGACGGTCGCCCGGGGCTGCGGGGACACCCGGCTGCACAGGGAGCTGGCACTGCGTGCCGCGGAGGCCGTCGACCGGCTCGGTGGCGATCCTGCGGTGGTCCGGCTGCTGCGGCGGGAGGCGGAACGCGCCGAGGCACCCGACAGGCGCCTCTCACCTGAGGAATCACCGGGCACGGCACCCCCGGAGGCACACCGGGCCAGGGAGGAAGACGGGATCGACCTACGAAATCAGTAGTGGTCTCGCGAAAGATTGATGCATTGCAAGGCTAGACAGCGCGACGTCCTTCATTAGACTGGCTGTACCGCGAATGATGCGGTCGTCACCGGCATGCGGACGCGGCGTCCGGTTTGCATGTCCATGGCTGAGTCTGTCCGGCTGTGACGTTATATTCCGATTCCCCCCATTCAAGGACCGTGATCGACGTGAAGGTCGGTATCCCCCGCGAGGTCAAGAACAACGAGTTCCGTGTGGCCATCACCCCCGCCGGTGTGCACGAGCTGGTCCGCAACGGCCACGAGGTCTTCGTGGAGCAGAGCGCGGGCCTGGGCTCCTCCATCACGGACGCGGAGTACACCGCGGCCGGTGCGCGCATCCTCGACACCGCCGACGAGGTCTGGGCCACGGCCGACCTGCTGCTGAAGGTCAAGGAGCCCATCGCGGAGGAGTACCACCGCCTGCGCAAGGACCAGACCCTCTTCACTTACCTCCACCTGGCCGCCTCCCGCGCCTGCACCGACGCGCTGCTGGAGTCCGGGACCACCGCCATCGCCTACGAGACGGTCGAGACCGCGAACCGCGCGCTGCCGCTGCTCGCGCCGATGTCCGAGGTCGCGGGCCGGATCGCGCCGCAGGTCGGCGCCTACCACCTGATGCGCTCGGCCGGTGGCCGCGGTGTGCTGCCGGGCGGTGTTCCGGGTGTGGCCGCGGGTCGCGCGGTGGTCATCGGTGGCGGTGTCTCCGGCTGGAACGCCGCGCAGATCGCCATCGGCATGGGCTTCCACGTCACCCTGCTGGACCGGGACATCAACAAGCTCCGCGAGGCCGACAAGATCTTCGGCACCAAGGTGCAGACGATCTCCTCCAACGCCTACGAGCTGGAGAAGGCCGTCCTCGAGGCCGACCTCGTCATCGGCGCGGTGCTCATCCCGGGCGCCAAGGCCCCGAAGCTGGTCACCAACGAGCTGGTCTCCCGGATGAAGCCGGGAAGTGTCCTTGTCGACATCGCGATCGACCAGGGCGGCTGCTTCGAGGACTCCCGTCCCACCACGCACGCCGAGCCGACCTTCACGATCCACAACTCGGTCTTCTACTGCGTGGCCAACATGCCGGGCGCGGTGCCGAACACCTCCACCCACGCGCTCACCAACGCCACGCTGCCGTACATCGTGGAGCTGGCCAACCGCGGCTGGCGCGAGGCGCTGCGCCGGGACGCCGCCCTGGCCAAGGGCCTCAACACCCACGAGGGTCAGGTCGTTTACGGTCCGGTCGCCGAGGCGCACGGACTGCCCCACGTCGAACTGAGCACCCTGATCGGCTGACATAACGGCGGACGGTCAACCCGGACCGTCAACAGCGAGTCAACACCGGGCATCCGGCCGGGTCTTGCCGAAGGGTGGGACCCGGCCGCTGGTGTGTCCGACGCCGACCTGTGCGCAGGGCGGCGTCAGGCTGGTCAACTCGCCCTGAATGTAACTCTTCAGACGCTTTGTACGGTGGTGAAATCGCTCCGCCGCCGTTCACACGCCCTTGACATCGGGGTGTTCGATTGCCGACACATCATGCCGTCTCCGGTGGATTGTGTTGCTGCGGACCGCCGACACGCCATAGAGTCGCCAACCGTCGGCATGGTGTCACGCTGACCTATCTAGAAATTTCCTGGTCACCAAGGAGGTAGGACGACTTGTGAATGAGTCGACATTTTCTCCCGGGGGTGGTCAACCAGGACCGGCTACGCGGGGCCAGGGTCCCTCGGAGCTCGAGGCTGTCGGCTCCGTCGCTGTCCGCACCTTCGCAACCCAGCAGAGCATGACGACAGCCCACCAGAGCCAGAGCATGGACGGCCATCACGTGAACGCCATGGCCGGCGACCAGGGGGGCACGGATCCCGCCCGCTTCGCCGACTACGACGACCTCCCCGACGGGCACTTCTACGACCCGGACGCCGAGTACGAGCCCGACCCCGAGTACGCGGCCACACTCGCGCCCGACGCGGCCCGCCAGCGCCGCGAGCGCATCGGCCCCACCGGGCGGCCGCTGCCGTACTTCCCGATTCCCGGTCCGCTGACCGACCACGGCCCCGCGAAGATCATCGCGATGTGCAACCAGAAGGGCGGGGTCGGCAAGACCACTTCCACCATCAACCTGGGCGCGGCGCTGGCCGAGTACGGCCGCCGGGTCCTGCTGGTCGACTTCGACCCGCAGGGCGCCCTGTCGGTCGGCCTCGGGGTCAACCCGATGGAGCTCGACCTCACGGTCTACAACCTGCTCATGGAGCGGGGCATGGCGGCCGACGAGGTGCTGCTCAAGACGGCCGTGCCCAATATGGACCTGCTGCCCAGCAATATCGACTTGTCGGCTGCCGAGGTGCAGTTGGTCAGCGAGGTCGCCCGGGAGTCCACCCTTCAGCGCGCGCTCAAGCCGCTGATGGCGGACTACGACTACATCGTCATCGACTGCCAGCCCTCGCTCGGTCTGCTCACCGTCAACGCGCTCACCGCGGCGCACAAGGTGATCGTGCCGCTGGAGTGCGAGTTCTTCGCGCTGCGCGGTGTGGCCCTGCTCACGGAGACGATCGAGAAGGTCCAGGAGCGGCTCAACCCCGAGCTGGAGCTGGACGGCATCCTCGCCACGATGTACGACTCGCGCACCGTGCACAGCCGTGAGGTCCTCGCCCGCGTGGTGGAGGCGTTCGACGATCACGTCTACCACACGGTCATCGGCCGTACGGTCCGCTTCCCGGAGACCACCGTCGCGGGTGAGCCGATCACCACGTACGCGTCCAACTCCGTCGGTGCCGCCGCCTACCGCCAGCTCGCCAGGGAGGTGCTCGCCCGGTGTCACGCCGAGTGAGTCTGCCGGGCGCCGACGAACTGTTCCGCACCACGGGAGGGATGGGGCTCCAGTCCTCCTCTCCCGCGTCCGGCCGCCGCCAGGCGAACGGCGAGGCCGCCCGGGTCCCGGCGCCCGCCGCCGAACCCGACACGGCCGCCGAACCGCACGAGGACGGTACGACCGACCGCCGCCCGGAGGACGAGCAGTCCGCCGCCGCCGAGCACACGGGCCGGGAGACGGCCGCCGGCCCGCAGGACGCCGCCGAGCGGCGCCCCGCGGCGGCGGGCCGCCCCAAGGCCCGCCAGGCCGGCGGCGGGGCGGGCCCGGCCGAACAGGGCGGCGCCGCCCGCCGCCGCGCCCGCGCGGCGAACCGGCGGCCCAGCGGGCGTGAGCGGCACGACGAGAAGATCACGGTCTATGTCTCCGCCGAGGAGCTGATGGACCTCGAACACGCGCGCCTGGTGCTGCGCGGCGAACACGGACTCGCGGTCGACCGCGGCCGGATCGTCCGCGAGGCGGTCGCGGTCGTCCTCGCCGACCTCGAGTCGCGCGGCGACGCGAGCATCCTGGTGCGCCGCCTGCGCGGCCGCTGACCGGGCCGGGCGATAGCCTGCCCGGTCAGACGGGCTGTCCCGCCCGGCCCTGAGCACCCTGGACCGCGATGCCGACGAACGACGCCTCCGCCCCGCCGCCCCGCCGCCGCACCCTGGGCCGCGGCCCCGGCGCGGCCCCGTCCACCCAGCCGTCACCGGCCCCCGCCCCACCCGCCGAAGCGCCTCCGGCGCGGGCGGGGTCGGTGGAGGGTGTCCCGGCCGCAGTCGAGCCGCACACGGCTCCGTGGGCCGATGGGTCCGTAGCGGAGGCCGTGCCGGGTGGCGGGGCATGTGATTCCGACGCCGGGGCGTCCCCTGCTGAGCGGCGCACGGAGGTGTCGGCTGCCGAGCCGCGTGGCGCTGCGGCCCCGGCCGAGTCGCAACCCGTGCCGTCGGCCAGTGAGTCCGCGCCGGGTTCCGGTGCCGGGGCCGTCGAAGCCGCTGCGGCTCCGGCGCGGGCGGGGTCGGTGGGGGCTGCCCCGGCCGCTGTCGAGTCGCGTGGGGGGTCTTCGGCCGGTCGGCCGGCGGTGGAGCCTGAGGCCGATGTGCGTTCCACGCCTCCGGTCGAGCGGCACGCGGACCCGTCCGCCGGTGAGTCCGTGCCGGCCGCGGGGGCGTCCCCTGCTGAGCCGCGACCGGTGCCGGGGGGTTCCGGGGATGCCGTACCGGGCCCTCCGGTGGGGTCCCCGGCCTCGGGGGCACGTGATGCCGCCGCGGCCACCGGATCTCCGCCCCGGACAACCACTCGGGGGGCCCGTGCGGCGGGCCTTGCCCCGCGGCCTGAGCCCGATCCGGCTCATGCGCGGGCCGAGGAGGGGGCCGACGGGCCCGTGCGGCCCGCGGGTGACGGCGCGGGGGCACCGAGCGGGGAACCGGGCGGCGAGGCCGTCAGCGGGCCGTCAGCGGCTTCGGCCGACGACGCGCCCCATGAGGGAGCCGAAGACGACGGCACCCGCTTCATTCTGCGGCTCGACAACTTCGAGGGGCCCTTCGACCTCCTCCTTCAGCTGATCTCCAAGCACAAGCTGGACGTCACCGAGGTCGCCCTGTCCCGGGTCACCGACGACTTCATGGCGTACATCCGGGCCATGGGGCCGGACTGGGATCTCGATCAGACCACCGAGTTCCTGGTGGTCGCGGCGACGCTGCTCGATCTCAAGGCGGCCCGGCTGCTGCCCGCCGCCGAGGTGGAGGACGAGGCCGACCTCGCGCTGCTCGAGGCGCGCGACCTGCTGTTCGCGCGGCTGCTCCAGTACCGCGCGTACAAGCGGATCGCGGACATCTTCAACGACCGGCTGATCAGCGAGGCCGCCCGGCACCCCCGTACCGTCGGCCTCGAGCCGCACCACGCCGAGCTGCTGCCCGACGTCGTCATCAGCATCGGCGGCGAGGGGTTCGCCAAGCTGGCCGTGAAGGCGATGCAGCCCAAGCCCAAGCCGCAGGTGTACGTGGATCACATCCACGCCCCGCTGGTCAGCGTGCGCGAGCAGGCCGAGGTGGTGGTGGCGCGGCTGCGCGAGCTGGGGGAGGCCAGCTTCCGGACGCTCACCGAGGACGCCCCCGACGTCCTCACCGTCGTAGCCCGCTTCCTGGCGCTGCTGGAGCTCTACCGGGAGCGCGCGGTCCTGCTGGACCAGCCGGAGGCCCTCGGCTCGCTCATGGTGCGCTGGACCGGCGTGGACGGTGAGCAGCCGCTGGTCACCGATGAGTTCGACCAGGAGGCCGGAGCCCGGCAGGAGCCGCCCGAGGGGCGGTCCGAGGGACGGTCGGAGCAGAAGGAGAAGCAGGAGGTACGGAGTTGAGCGAGCAGTGGACCCCCGCCGCGGCCTCGGACGTCGCGGCGCTCGACCTCAAGCCCGCTCTGGAGGCGGTCCTCATGGTCGTCGACGAGCCGGCCACCGAGGAGCACCTCGCCAAGGTACTGGAGCGGCCGCGCCGCGCGGTCGCGGACGCGCTGCGCGAGCTGGCCGACGAGTACGCGACCCAGTGCCGCGGCTTCGAGCTGCGGCTGGTCGCGGGCGGCTGGCGCTACTACACCCGCCCCGCCTACGCCGCCGCCGTCGAGGGCTTCGTCCTGGACGGCCAGCAGGCCCGGCTCACCCAGGCCGCTTTGGAAACCCTCGCGGTGGTCGCGTACCGTCAGCCGGTCAGCCGTTCCCGGGTCTCGGCCGTCCGCGGCGTCAACTGTGATGGCGTGATGCGGACCCTCCTCCAGAGGGGTCTGGTCGAGGAGGCGGGCACGGAACCCGAAACAGGTGCGATCCTGTACAGGACGACGAACTACTTCCTGGAGCGGATGGGCCTGCGGGGTCTGGACGAGCTTCCGGAGCTCGCACCGTTCCTCCCCGAGGCGGACGCGGTCGAGGGCGAGTCCCAGGAGGGTGTGCCGTCGTTCGACCCGGACGCCGTCGACGCCGATGACGCGGACGACGGAGTAGGCCACTCTCAGACGGAAACTTGATGCGAAGCAGCGGCAGGAACAACAGGGGCAGCGGCGGCAGCGGTAGCGGCGGCAGGAGCTACCGCGGCGCGGGGAACCGGCGCGACGACAAGCAGAAGCGCACGGGCCGCCCCCGTCCCGAGGAGCGCCGCTACGACGTGGGCGGAGCCCCGAAGAGCGGTGGCGGCCCCAAGGGCGGCCCCAAGGCGGGTCCCCAGGGCGGTCCCAAGCCGGGTGCCAAGGGCGGCCCCAAGGGCGGCGCGGGCGCCGGTCGCGGCCGCAAGCCCGGCGGCGGCCCGTCCCGTCCGCGCGAGTACGACGCGCAGATAGAGGAGCGCAACCGGGCCCGCCACAACAAGCCCCAGGTCAAGCTGCCCAAGACCTTCGGCGAGCAGGAGGGCGAGCGTCTCCAGAAGGTTCTGGCCCGCGCCGGTATGGGCTCGCGCCGCGCCTGCGAGGAGCTGATCGACCAGGCCCGCGTCGAGGTCAACGGCACGATCGTCACCGAGCAGGGGCTGCGCGTCGACCCGGAGAAGGACGAGATCAAGGTCGACGGGCTGACCGTGGCCACCCAGTCGTACCTGTTCTTCGCGCTGAACAAGCCCGCCGGAGTCGTCTCCACCATGGAGGACCCCGACGGCCGCCAGTGCCTCGGTGACTACGTCACCAACCGCGAGACCCGGCTCTTCCACGTCGGCCGCCTGGACACCGAGACCGAGGGCATCATCCTGCTCACCAACCACGGCGAGCTGGCCCACCGCCTCACCCACCCCCGCTACGGCGTCGCCAAGACCTACCTCGCCGCGATCCAGGGCCCGCTCCCGCGCGACCTGGGCAAGCAGCTGAAGAACGGCATCCAGCTCGAGGACGGCTACGCCCGCGCCGACCACTTCAAGGTCGTGCAGAACACCGGCAAGAACTACCTCGTCGAGGTGAGCCTGCACGAGGGTCGCAAGCACATCGTGCGGCGCATGCTCGCCGAGGCCGGGTTCCCGGTCGACCGGCTGGTGCGCACCGGCTTCGGCCCGATCGCGCTGGGCGACCAGAAGTCCGGCTGGCTGCGGCGGCTGACCAACACCGAGGTCGGCATGCTGATGCGCGAGGTCGATCTCTGACCCGCACCGGGGTCGTCCGCCGACGGCTCCCGCGCGCCGCGCCCCGCCCCCCCCGCCCCCCGCGTCTCGCGGGGCGGTCGCGGCGGGAGTCCGCCCGGCCCGCTCGTTAGGCTGACCGTGAGCGCGCCGGGACCCGCGTCCACGGCGGCGCGGCACGGGTGACACAGGCGCCCACAGGTGACACACGCGCAGGGGAGCACAGACGTGGCGGTACGAGCGGTCCGCGGGGCAGTCCAGCTGGAGCGGGACGAGTCCGGCCATATGCGGCAGCAGGTCTCGGAGCTGCTGACCGCGATCCTGGAGCGCAACGGCCTGGTGCCGGACGACCTCATCAGCGTGTGGTTCACCGCCACCCCCGATCTGCACAGCGACTTCCCAGCGGTCGCCGCACGCAAGCTCGGCATCACCGACGTGCCGCTGATCTGCGCCCAGGAGTTGGACATCGAAGGCGCCATGCCGCGGGTCGTCCGCATCCTGGCGCATGTCGAGACGGACCTGCCCAAGTCCGACGTCGCCCATGTCTACCTCGGCGCCGCGGCCTCCCTCCGCAAGGACATCGCCCAATGAGAACCGCACTCGTCATCGGCACCGGCCTGATCGGCACCTCCGCCGCGCTGGCCCTGGCCGGGCGCGGGGTCCACGTCCATCTCGCCGACCACGACGCGGACCAGGCCCGTACCGCCGCCGCGCTCGGCGCCGGTACGCAGGAGGAGCCCGACGGGCCGGTGGACCTGGCGATCGTGGCCGTACCGCCCGCGCACGTGGCGCGGACGGTCGCCGATGTGCTGCGCCGCGGTGCGGCCCGCGCCGCGCTGGACGTGGCCAGCGTCAAGGGCGGCCCGCGCCGGGAGCTGGAGGCCCTGGGCTGCGATCTGACCCGCTACATCGGCACCCATCCGATGTCCGGCCGGGAGCGCTCCGGTCCGCTGGCCGCCACCGCCGACCTCTTCGAGGGGCGGCCGTGGGTGCTCACCCCCGGCCGGGACACCGACACCGAGGTGCTCAACCTCGCCCTCGAACTGGTGGCGCTGTGCCGGGCGGTGCCCGTGGTGATGGACGCGGACGCCCACGACCGCGCGGTGGCGCTGGTCTCGCACACCCCGCATCTGCTGTCCAGCATGGTCGCCGCGCGGCTGAAGGACGCCGACGAGACCGCGGTACGGCTGTGCGGGCAGGGGATCCGCGATGTGACCCGGATCGCCGCCTCCGACCCGGCGATGTGGATCGACATCCTGTCCGCCAACCCCGGTCCGGTCGCCGATGTGCTCGCGGCGGTGGCCGCGGACCTCGACGAGACGGTACGGGCGCTGCGCGGCCTCCAGTCCGCCGACGAGGCCAAGCGCGGCGACGGCGCCACCGGGATCGAGGACGTGCTGCGCCGCGGCAACGCCGGGCGCGAGCGGGTGCCGGGCAAGCACGGCGCCGCCTCGGCCGTCTACGAGACGGTGACGGTGCTCATCGGCGACCAGCCGGGCGAGCTGGCCCGGATCTTCGCCGACGCGGGCCGGGCGGGCGTCAACATCGAGGACGTCCGGATCGAGCACGCCACCGGACAGCAGGCGGGCCTGATCCAGCTGATGGTGGAGCCCGCTGCGGCACCCGGCCTCACCGCGGCGCTCCGCGAGCGGGGCTGGTCGGTCCGGCAGTGACCGCGGGGCGGTGCGCGCGCCGCCCCGGCCCGGCCGGTCCCCGTGGTCCGGCCATGACCATGCTGTCCGGAGCGGTCGTGTGAACCAGTAACCTTGTCCGAGGCCCCATCCGCCCCGTTCGACCCAGCCCCGTGCACACGAAAGGTGTCAGTCACCGTGGAAACCGCCGCCCGGACCGCCCCGGCAGCAGTGATTGTCGCGATCGACGGCCCCGCAGGCACGGGCAAGTCCAGCACCTCCAAGGCCGTCGCCGCCAAGCTGGGCCTCGGCTACCTGGACACCGGCGCCCAGTACCGGGCGATCACCTGGTGGATGGTGAACAACGGCATCGACGTCGAGGACGCCGTCGCCGTGGCCGACGCCGCCGCCAAGCCGGTCATCGTCTCCGGCACCGACCCGGCCGCCCCGACCATCACCGTCGACGGCACCGATGTCGCCGGGCCGATCCGCACCCAGGACGTCACCTCCCGGGTGAGCGCGGTCAGCGCGGTCCCCGAGGTGCGGGCCCGGATCACCGAGCTCCAGCGGACCATCGCCACCGAGGCACCGCGCGGCATCGTCGTCGAGGGCCGGGACATCGGCACCACGGTGCTGCCCGACGCCGACGTCAAGATCTTCCTGACCGCGTCCGCCGAGGCGCGGGCCGCCCGCCGCAGCGGTGAGCTCAAGGGCAAGGAGGCCGTGGACCTGGCCGCCACCCAGGCGGCGCTGGCCAAGCGGGACGCCCTGGACTCCGGCCGGAAGACCTCGCCGCTGGCCAAGGCGGACGACGCCATCGAGGTGGACACCACCGAGCTCACCCTCGAGCAGGTCATCGAGTGTGTGGTCACCCTCGTCGAGGAGAAGCGGACGGGCGTGTGACCGGACCCGCCGACACACTGCCGAGCGCGGCCGGAGCCGCGGTGGGACGCCGGATCGGCATCGGGCTGATGTACGGGCTGTGGCGGCCGCGGGTGCTGGGCGCCTGGCGGGTGCCCGGCACCGGACCGCTGATCCTCGCGGTGAACCACACCCACAACATCGACGGCCCGATGCTGATGGGCACCGCGCCGCGGCCGGTGCACTTCCTGATCAAGAAGGAAGCGTTCATCGGTCCGCTGGACCCGTTCCTGCGGGGTATCGGGCAGCTCAAGGTGGACCGAACGACCGCCGACCGGGCGGCGATCACCACCGCCCTGGGCCTACTGGAGCGCGGCGGGGTGCTGGGGATCTTCCCCGAGGGCACCCGCGGCGAGGGCGACTTCGCCTCGCTGCGCGCGGGGCTCGCGTACTTCGCCGTCCGCTCCGGAGCGCCGATCGTGCCGGTGGCCGTGCTCGGCTCCGGCGACCAGCGCGATGGGGACGGGCGGGTCAGGACGGTGCCCCGGCTGCGCAGCCGGATCGACGTGGTCTTCGGTGACCCGTTCGAGGCGGGCGACGGCAGCGGCCGACGGACCCGGGCGGCCCTGGACGAGGCGACCACGCGCATCCAGAAGCGACTGGGCGCGCACCTGGGGAACGCCAGGCGGCTCACCGGCCGCCGCGACGAGACATGAGATCCGCGAGCCCGTACGACGGGCCCGCGGCCTGAGGGACGACGAGGAACGTAACTTCATGAACGACCAGATCCACAGTGGTGGCGACGAGCACGGAGAGCTTGGCGACGCCGAGTACGCGGAGTTCATGGAGCTCGCCGCACAGGAGGGGTTCGACCTCGAGCAGGTCGAGGGCGACCTCGCCGCGGCCGGACACGGTCCGCTGCCCGTCCTGGCCGTTGTCGGCCGCCCCAATGTCGGCAAGTCGACCCTGGTCAACCGCATCATCGGCCGCCGTGAGGCGGTGGTCGAGGACCGCCCCGGGGTCACCCGGGACCGGGTCACCTACGAGGCCGAGTGGTCCGGCCGCCGCTTCAAGGTCGTCGACACCGGCGGCTGGGAGCAGGACGTGCTCGGCATCGACGCGTCCGTGGCCGCGCAGGCCGAGTTCGCCATCGAGGCCGCCGACGCGGTGGTCTTCGTGGTGGACGCCACGGTGGGCGCCACCGACACCGACGAGGCCGTGGTCAAGCTGCTGCGCCGGGCGGGCAAGCCCGTGGTGCTGTGCGCCAACAAGGTCGACGGGCCCAGCGGTGAGGCGGACGCCGCCATGCTGTGGTCGCTCGGCCTCGGCGAGCCCCACCCGGTTTCGGCACTGCACGGCCGCGGCACCGGCGACATGCTGGACGCGGTGCTCGAGGCGCTGCCGGAGGCCCCGGCCCAGACCTTCGGGGCGGCGCTCGGCGGACCGCGCCGGATCGCCCTCATCGGCCGTCCCAACGTCGGCAAGTCCTCGCTGCTGAACAAGGTCGCGGGCGAGGAGCGGGTGGTCGTCAACGAGATGGCGGGCACCACCCGCGACCCGGTCGACGAACTGATCGAACTCGGCGGCGTGACCTGGAAGTTCGTGGACACCGCCGGTATCCGCCGACGGGTCCACCTCCAGGAGGGCGCCGACTACTACGCCTCGCTGCGCACCGCGGCCGCTGTGGAGAAGGCCGAGGTCGCGGTCATCCTGATCGACACCAGCGAGTCCATCAGCGTCCAGGACCAGCGCATCATCTCGATGGCGGTCGAGGCCGGACGCGCGATGGTGGTCGCCTACAACAAGTGGGACACCCTCGACGAGGAGCGCCGCTACTACCTCGAGCGCGAGATCGAGACCGAGCTCGGACAGATCCAGTGGGCGCCGCGGGTCAATGTCTCCGCGCGCACCGGCCGTCATATGGAAAAGCTCGTCCCGGCGATCGAGACGGCGCTGGCCGGATGGGAGACCCGGGTCCCCACCGGGCGGCTGAACGCCTTCCTCGGCGAGATCGTGGCCTCGCATCCGCACCCGATCCGCGGCGGCAAGCAGCCCCGCATCCTGTTCGGGACGCAGGCCGGGACCCGGCCGCCGCGGTTCGTGCTGTTCGCCTCGGGCTTCCTGGAGGCGGGCTACCGCCGCTTCATCGAGCGGCGGCTGCGCGAGGAGTTCGGCTTCGAGGGGACGCCGATCCAGATCTCGGTGCGGGTGCGCGAGAAGCGCGGCCGCAAGAAGTAGCGGCCGCGCGGGGGTGCGCACACCTCCCGCACCGGTTCAGTAGTCGTGCCCCCGCCCGTCGCGCCGACTCGGCGGCAGGGCGGGGAGATAGCCGCGGTAGTACAGCCCGCCGGTGTCCCACGACCCGCTGTGGCCGGCCGCCCGGCCGTGGCCGCCGCCGGTCAGACCGCGGGGCTGACCGGTGTGGCCGATGGCGCTGAACGCGACGAACCCCAGATCCTCCTCGTCCGAACGGTCACCGGGCAGCGCCCGGAACAGCCTCCGGTACTCCGCGTACAGCGCGTCGTAGATCGGCGTGGCGGAGACCCGCCAGGGGTCGGCCGATGCCTCCAGCGCGGGGCGCATCGCCGGAATGTAGCCGTATGAGGGGGGACGATGGGGGAGGTCGTATGCGTGCACGTATGTGCCAACGACCCGGCCGCCCGTCGGATGCGGCATCGGTGGCGAATGGGCTGCCCGCGGCAGGTGGGCGGGGCCGGGGACGGCGGAGGCCATGAGCGTCAGGTGCCGGCGAGCGGCATCGAGGCGCCGACCAGCGCGCCGCTCGCCGCGGCCCGGTCCAGCGCCGCGCGCAGCTGGTCCTCGCGCGGCTGGGTGCCGATGGTGCCCGCCGGAGCGGCGTAGATCATCACCTGCCGGGAGCGGTTGGCGGCATTGCGCCAGCCCTCGCTGAGCGGCATCGGGCGGTGCGCCTGCCACCAGGCCACCGGGGCGCCGCCGTTCGCCGACGGCATCAGCACCGCGTGCAGCTGCCCCATGGCGATCAGCACCGACCAGCCGTGGTTGGGTCCGGGCGGCCGGTTCAGATCGACGACCGGCAGAAAGCCCTGCTCGGTCAGGAGTGACAGGAAGTCGTCGCCCTGGCCGGATCCGGGCCGGGTGATCGGCGCCGTCGGCTCGACCACCAGCGCGGGCCGCGCCTCTCCGCCCACCAGCACCACCCCGCTGGTGACCCCGAGCACCGCCTGCGGCGACGGGGCGGCCCGCCCCGGCTGCTGCGGCGGGTCCTGGACGGCGGCCTGGGCCCGGGGCTGCGCCGCCCCGGCATAGCCGGACGGGGCGGCGGACGCGTACTGCGGGGCGGCGGACACGCCGTGCGGCACCGCCTCCGCGAGCGGATCGGCGGTGTCCTCCCCGGTGATGGAACGCACCGCGCCGCGCAACTGCTCCTCGGCGACCGGTACCACCTGGGAAGGGACGCAGGTCGCGTGCGCGAAGGCGAGCACGGCCGTCTCCTGCCCGACGAAGAGGACGGTGCTGGTGCGCTCCTGGTCGGTGTTGCCCGGGGTGCGGCAGGACGTGCAGTCGTAGGCGCCCGGGGCATTCTCACCGGCGAGCAGCCGGTCGGCTTCTTCGTCGCCGATCTCGGCGCGTACGTCATCGCTGACGTCGAGCATGCGCGGCACGGGTGGCTCCTCGGTATCGGTGCTGTGCCGGGCGTCTCCCGGCTCATATGGAGAACAACGGGCCAGCCACGGCGGGGGTCACGCCGCCTTGCCGTCCCTGGCTCCGATGCGTCAGATCCCCTCGGCGTTCCCTCGGTTCGCTACCGATTTCACATCTGTTCTGGAACAAAGCGGTGATGGGGCCCAACCCGGCAACCGGGGACGAAGTCCTACCAGGTGGTAGGCGGACGAGTCGCTCGTCCGCGGGGAACCAGTGGGATACGGGGACGACGGGGACGGATGCACATCTCATTCCTGATTCACAACGCGTACGGGATCGGTGGGACGATCCGGACCACGTACAACCTCGCCCGCACCCTGGGCGAGCAGCACGACGTGGAGATCGTCTCGGTGTTCCGGCACCGTGATCAGCCGATCTTCGACCCCGGGCCGCATGTGCGGCTCAGCCATCTGGTGGACATCCGCAAGGGAAGCCCCACCTACGACGGAGCGGACCCCGAGCACGCCCGCCCCGCGAAGGTCTTCCCCACCAGCGAGGGCCGTTACCAGCAGTACAGCGCGCTCACCGACCGCCGGATCGCCGAACACCTCAGGCAGGTGGAGGCCGATATCGTCGTCGGCACCCGCCCCGGCCTCAATGTGCACATCGCCCGTGAGGCGCGCCGCGGCCCGATCCGCGTCGGCCAGGAGCATCTGACGCTCAGCACCCACTCCCGGGGGCTGAAGCGGGCGCTGCGCGGCGTCTATCCGCGGCTGGACGCGGTCACCACCGTCACCGAGGCCGATGCCGAGACCTACCGCGGCCAGATGCGGCTGCCGGGGGTGCGGATCGAGGCGGTGCCCAACAGCGTGCCCGAGCCCGGTCTCGAGCCCGCCGACGGCACCAACAAGTGGGTCGTGGCGGCCGGGCGGCTGGCCCCGGTGAAACGGTACGACCTGCTGATACGGGCCTTCGCCAAGGTCAGCGCGTCCCGGCCGGACTGGCGGCTGCGGATCTACGGCGGCGGCGCCCAGCACGACAAGCTGCGCGCGCTGATCGACAAACTCGGCCTGTACAACAACGTCTTCCTCATGGGCCCGGCCAATCCGCTGGACCCCGAGTGGGCCAAGGGCTCCATCGCGGCCGTCACCTCCAGCCTGGAGTCGTTCGGCATGACCATCGTCGAGGCGATGCGCTGCGGGCTCCCGGTGGTCTCCACCGACTGCCCGCACGGCCCGGCCGAGATCATCGACAACGGGGTGGACGGCCGTCTCGTCCCCACCGGCGACACCGACGCCATCGCGCGAGCCCTGCTGGACCTGATCAACAACGACGAACTGCGGCAGCAGATGGGGCAGGCGGCGCTGAAGGACTCGGCCCGTTTCGACCCCTCCCGGGTGGCCGGGCGCTACGAGTCCCTCTTCGCCGGCCTCGTCGCGCGCAGCGGGCTGCGCGGCACCCTCCACCGTGCCCGCGGCACCCTGCTCAGCGGCGCGCTGGCGACGAAGGACTCGCTGCGGAAGGTGCGGGTGGCATGAGTGCTCCGAGCGGAGATGCGGCCATGACGTCAGCGGGGGCAGCGGAGCGAACGCGGCAGGAGCAGGGAAACAGCATGAGCGAAACCGGAGAGGCCGCCCCCACCCGCGCCGACTGCGTGGCGGATTCCGCCGGTGGGCTCACCTTCCACATCTCCGACTGGGTCCGGCCGCAGCCCGGCAGTTACGACGACTGGAGCGGTGCGCTGGTCCTGGTCCGCCGGGGCGCGGAGCGCCGCGACGACGGCGAGGTCCGGCTGCCGCTCGGCCCGACCGGGGACGGCCGTCTCCAGGCCGCGCTGCCGAGCACCGTCGCCCTGCCCGAGGGCCGCTGGGACGTCCATGTGTCCTATGGGGACGCCGACCCGCGGCGGCTGGCACCGGGGCTGAACGATCTGCGCTCGCTGGTCGACCGCAGACCCGGGCCGAGCACTTCACCGCTGTCCGTGCGCATCCCGTACGCCACCAAGCACGGCAATCTCTCGCTGCGCTGCTGGCGGCGGGCGCCGCACGCCGAGGCCGGGGAGATCCTGCTGGAGGACGGCACGATGGCCGTCCACGGTCGGCTCCACCGCGTCCGGTCCCCCGCGGAGTGGCTGGCCGGCGCGGTCCTCGAGGCACGCTGCCGCAGGGACACCGCCCGGGTGCGCACCGTGCCGGTCACCGCGGACGGCGCGGAGTTCTTCGGCACCCTGCCCTTCGCCGAGCTGACCGAGGACTGGGGCGGCGGCGCCGACGTATGGGACCTGTGGCTGCGTCCGGCGGCCGGAGACGGGGCCGGGGACGGGGCCGCGCCGTCCGCGCGGCTGGCGCGCATCCTGGACGACGTCCCGGACAAGAAGGAGATCTTCACCTATCCGTCCACCGCGGTGGCCGCCCCGCACGGCCAGGCGTGGGTGCGTCCGTACTACACCCGGAACAACGACCTGGCGGTGCGGGTCGAGGCGGCCGTCTGAGCCGCGCGGGGCGGTCCGCTCAGCGCAGCGCCCGGAAGAACCGCCGCAGGTCCCCGGTCAGCAGATCGGGGGCTTCCAGGGCGGCGAAGTGCCCACCGCGCTCGAACTCGCTCCAGTGGACGACGGCGTTGGACCGCTCGGCGACCGGCCGGACCGCGCGGTCCTCGGCGAAGTTCGCCACACCGGTGGGCACCGGGGACTTGGCGGGCGGCGGCCCCCAGACGCCGTCGCGGACGCTCTCGTAGTACAGCCGCGCCGAGGAGCCCGCGGTGCCGGTCAGCCAGTAGAGCATCACATTGGTCAGCAGCCGGTCCCGGTCGATCGCGTCCTCGGGGAGGGCGGCCGAGGGATGCGTCCACTCCCGGAACTTCTCCATGATCCAGGCGAGTTGGCCGACGGGGGAGTCGGTGAGGCCGTAGGCGAGGGTCTGCGGCCGGGTGGACTGGATCGCGGCGTAGCCCATCTGGTCCTGGGAGAAGCTGCCCGCGGCCAGCCGTTCGCGCTCCCGCTCGCTCAGTGCGGCCCGGTCCTCCTCCGACAGCGGACCGAGCGGGGCGAACCCCGCCGACGCGGCGTTCACATGCACCCCGGCCACCGCCTCCGGGGCCACCCGCCCCACCTCGGGCGAGATGATCGCGCCCCAGTCGCCGCCCTGCACCCCGTACCGCTCGTAGCCGAGCCGACGCATCAGCTCCGCCCAGGCGCGCGCCACCCGCCGGCTGCTCCAGCCCCGGTCCCGGGTCGGCCCGGAGAAGCCGAACCCGGGGATGGAGGGGATCACCAGATGGAAGGCGTCGCGGGGGTCGCCGCCGTGGGCGCCCGGGTCGGACAGCGGGCCGATCATGTCGAGGAACTCCACGACCGAACCCGGCCAGCCGTGGGTGAGCAGCAGCGGCAGCGCGTCCGGCTCGGGGGAGCGCACATGGAGGAAGTGCACCTGGGCGCCGTCGAGCACGGTGGTGAACTGCGGGTGCTCATTGAGCGCCGCCTCGTGCACCCGCCAGTCGTAGCCGGTGCGCCAGTGGTCGGCCAGCTCCCGCACATAGGGCAGCGCGGCCCCGTACTCCCAGCCCGCCTCCGGCAGCGCGTCGGGCCAGCGGGTGCCGGCCAGCCGCTCCCGCAGGTCGTCCAGCCGCTCCTGCGCGATCTCGATCCGGAAGGGGCGGATGTCCTCGGTGCTTTCCTGGTTCTTCCTGGTGATGTCCATGGCTCGAACGCTACGGACCCTTGCGGACAGGTGGTGTCCTCAAGGGCTGGCAGACTCGTCAACATGTTGGAGACCTCGGCACGACTGCTCCGCCTGCTCTCGCTGTTGCAGGCCCACCGCGACTGGTCCGGCGCGGACCTCGCCGACCGGCTCGGGGTGACCCCGCGCACCGTGCGCCGGGACATCGACCGGCTGCGCGAGCTCGGCTACCCTGTGCACTCCGCACCGGGCACGGCGGGCGGCTACCAGCTGGGCGCGGGCGCCCAGCTGCCCCCGCTGCTGCTCGACGACGACGAGGCGGTGGCGGTCGCCGTCGGGCTGCGCCAGGCCGCGGGCGGCGGTGTCGAGGGCATCGAGGAGACCTCGGTACGCGCCCTGGCCAAACTGGAGCAGGTGCTGCCGGACCGGCTGCGCCGCCGGGTGGGCGCCCTGAGCTCCTTCACCGTGCCGATGGTCGGCGGGTACCGCGGGGCCGGGGTGGATCCGGAGGTGCTGACCGAACTGGCCAACGCCTGCCGGGACTGCCACCAGGTGCGCTTCGAGTACCGCGACCACCAGGGCACGGTCAGCCGCCGCACCGCCGAGCCCCACCGGCTGGTCTGCGCCCAGCGCCGCTGGTATCTGGTCGCCTGGGATCTGGACCGGGCGGACTGGCGCACCTACCGCGCCGACCGGATCACCCCGACCCCGCCGCACGGTCCGCGGGTCGCCCCGCGCCGCCCGCCCGCCGACGACCTCGCCGCCTATGTCTCCCGGGGGGTGTCCACCGCCGCGTACGCCGAGAAGGCCACCGTGCTGCTGCGGGTCTCCGCCGAGCGGGCGGCCGAGCGCGTCTCGCCCTCGGCCGGGGTGCTGGAGGCGGTCGACGAGCACAGCTGTCTGCTGCACACCGGCGCCCACGGCCTCGATGTGATGGTGATCCACATCGTGCTGATGGGCTTCGACTTCGAGGTGCGCGAACCCGCCGGACTGACCGAGCGCGTCCGCCTGATCAGGGACCGGCTCGACCGTGCCCTGCGTCCCGCGGTGGCCTAGTGCCGCGGCGGCACTAGCGGGGCTTCAACTGCTGGTCCTGCTCCTGCTCGGCGAGCGCCACCTCCGGATGGTGCAGATCGAAGGCGGGGGACTCGGTGCGGATCTTCGGCAGCACCGTGAAGTTGTGGCGGGGCGGCGGACAGGAGGTCGCCCACTCCAGGGAGCGGCCGAACCCCCATGGGTCGTCCACCTCGACCCTCGTCCCGTACGTGGCCGTCCGCCAGACGTTGTAGAGGAACGGCAGGGTGGACAGCCCGAGCAGGAACGCCCCGATGGTGGAGACGGTGTTGAGCGCCGTGAAGCCGTCCGCCGCCAGATAGTCGGCGTAGCGCCGCGGCATCCCCTCCACACCCAGCCAGTGCTGCACCAGGAAGGTGGTGTGGAAGCCGACGAAGAGCGTCCAGAAGTGGATCCTGGCCAGCCGGTCGTCGAGCAGTTTCCCGGTGAACTTCGGCCACCAGAAGTAGAACCCCGCGAACATCGCGAAGACGACCGTCCCGAACACCACGTAGTGGAAGTGGCCGACCACGAAATAGGTGTCCGTGACGTGGAAGTCGAGCGGGGGCGAGGCCAGGATGACCCCGGTCAGCCCGCCGAACAGAAAGCTCACCAGGAAGCCGACGGCCCACAGCATCGGCGCCTCGAAGGACAGCGAGCCGTTCAGCATCGTGCCGATCCAGTTGAAGAACTTCACCCCGGTCGGCACCGCGATCAGAAACGACATCAGCGAGAAGAACGGCAGCAGCACCGCTCCGGTGGCGAACATGTGGTGCGCCCAGACCACCATCGACAGTCCGGTGATGGCCATCGTGGCGCCGATCAGCGTGACGTAGCCGAAGATCGGCTTGCGGGAGAAGACCGGGATGATCTCGGTGATGATGCCGAAGAACGGCAGCGCGATGATGTAGACCTCGGGGTGGCCGAAGAACCAGAACAGATGCTGCCACAGCAGCGCCCCGCCGAACCGGGCGTCGAAGACCACCGCCCCGAACCGCCGGTCCGCCTCCAGCGCCAGCAGCGCCGCCGCCAGCACCGGGAACGCCATCAGGATCATGATCGAGGTGAAGAGGGTGTTCCAGGTGAAGATGGGCATCCGGAACATCGTCATCCCCGGGGCGCGCATCGCCATGATGGTGGTCAGGAAGTTGACCGCGCCCAGGATCGTGCCGAAGCCCGCCAGCGCAAGACCCATGATCCACATATCGGCGCCGATCCCGGGGGAGCGCACCGCGCTGTTGAGCGGGGCGTAGGCGGTCCAGCCGAAGTCGGCGCCGCCGCCGGGCACCATCAGACCGCACACCACGATCAGCCCGCCGAACAGGAACAGCCAGTACGAGAGCATGTTGAGCCGGGGGAAGGCCACATCCGGCGAGCCGATCTGCAACGGCATGATCTCGTTGGCGAACCCGGCGAAGGTCGGGGTGGCGAACAGCAGCAGCATGATGGTGCCGTGCAGGGTGAACGCCTGGTTGAACGCCTCCTGGGAGACGAGCTGGAGCCCCGGCCGGGCCAGTTCGGCCCGCATCACCAGCGCCAGTGCTCCTCCGACGAGGAAGAAGCCGAAGGAGGTGATCAGATAGAGATGGCCGATCTTCTTGTGGTCGGTGGTGGTCAGCCAGTCCACGACCACCCGGCCCCGCCGCGGCAGCCGCACCCCGCCTGTCGTGGGGCGCGTGGTGTCCGCAGTCATCCAAGGCTCCCTCCGCAGTCATCCAAGGCTCCCTCCGCGTCCGGGGACCGGGTGCGAGACGGTTTCCCGCCATGATCACCGAACGAACGCCCCGATCCGGGGAGGGTTGCCGAGCGTCACCCCCTCGGGGGCAGCAGCGGACCGAGTGGCCCAAGGTCCATGTTGAGATCCGACGGCGCGATGCCGTAGCGCTCGCACAGCCCGCCCATCCGGTCCTCCAGCAGCATCAGCGTCAGGCCGATCCGCTCCTCCTGGTCCTCCGTCAGATCGCCCTGGTCCACCCGGCGCAGCGCCTGCCGCTCCATGAGCTGCCGCAGCAGCTCCACGACGGTCAGCACCAGCTTCATCAGATCGCGTTCGACGGTGTCCTGGTCCAGCTCCACCTTCCGGCTCACGGTTCCTCCCAGGGGGACGGCACGTTCTCGTTCACCGAGCTGATGAGCGCGCGCAGATCGATCCGGACGAGGTCGACGTCGGCGATCCGCAGGGTGAGGTCACCGGTGATCACCACACCGCCCGCGAGCAGCCGGTCCAGCAGGTCCACCAGGGCGATCTGCCGGTGGGCGAGGGGGCTCGTGGTCATCCGCCGGACCGCCCGCGCTCGGCGTCCTCGGCGAACGGGGTGACGAAGGAGTACGGCACCCACGGCCCGGTCAGCTCCAGGCGGACCCCCGGCGACCGCCGGGCCAGTTCCTCGACCCGCTCGGCGAACGCGGGGCCGTCCGCACGCGCCACCAGATAGGCGGCGTTGAGCACATTGCGGTCCTCCTCGCCGGAGAGCCGGGCGTCCTGCGGGGGATGCAGCCGGGCCTGCTCGGCGTGGGCGCACAGGGCGTCGTGCACCAGCCGCGCACCGTCCTCCGACTCCCCCCAGCGCCGCTCCGACGCCTGCCGTTCGGCCCGCCGCCTGCGCAGATAGTCGCGGCCGGAGACGGCGGTCGTGGGCGCGGCGGCCGGCTCCGCGGGCGGGGGCGGCGCGGCGTACACCTTGACACCCCATTCGACCCGGCCCTCCAGCCGGTCCAGCGCCTCGGTGAACCGTTCCCGCCCGGTCTCGAGCATGCGCCGCAGACCATCTTCGTCACGGCAGACGGTGGCCAGCCGGACCGGCACCACACCGGTGTCCGCTCCGGCGGCGTCCACCACCCGCGCATGGGCGCGGGCGATCCGCTCCAGCCACTCCAGTTTCTCCAGCCGCTCGCGCAGCGGCTCTTCGTCGAACTCCCCGGCCGGGACCGGGCCCGCCACCACGGCGAGCCCGAGATGGGCGACGGCGCGCACCGGTTCGCCCGCGACCCCGCGGAGGCCGGCCAGGGCCGTGTCCAGCGTGCCGGTGTCGCGGACGACGGCGTACGCGTACTGGAGTCCGTCCGCCCGAGGGTCCGTCTGCCGGGGACCCACCTGGGGTGCTTCCGCCATCAGCCGTCTTCCCGCCCTTCCAGCTCGTCCCGGGTGCGGGCGCGCGACGAGAGCGAGGGGTCGTGCTCCCACCAGTCGATGCCCATCTCCTTGGCCTTGTCGACGGAGGCCACGATCAGTCGCAGTTTGATCGTGAGAAGTTCGATGTCGAGCAGATTGATGCGGATGTCGCCTGCGATGACCACACCCTTGTCGAGCACCCGCTCCAGAATGTCGGCCAGGTTGGCCCCGCTCCCATCCCGGGCGGACAGCCCGCCCGGGGCTGGTGCGCGGGATGCCATGGGGGAGCCGTAGGCGGTGGTGGTCATAGGGTCCCGTTCGCCCATCGGCGCGCCTCCTCCATCCGGTCGAGCAGCACGTCCTCCTGCCGCTCGAACTCCTCCTCGTCGATCAGCCCCTCGTCCAGCTGGGTCTCCAGGGCGATCAGCGCGCCCTGGATGTTCGCTGGGTTGTAGTACTCCCGCTCCGCCTGGGTGAGGAGCTGCCGGAGCACCCAGCCGATCAGCAGCATCAGGAATCGACGAAGCTGTACGGCGGCAACGGTCCGTTGACCCGCAGCTTCAGCCGGGGATGGGCCTTCTCCAGCTCGGCCACCGCCTCCAGCAGGGGATCGGCGCCGTCCTTGGCCAGCAGTAGGGACAGGCTCAGGAACCAGCCGCCGCTCTCCGGGCCGGGGCGCACCGCCTCGGCGGTAGGGGTCAGGGCCTCCTCCACGATCTGCGCGTCCCGCACCTCGCGCGCCTGGACCGCACCGGCCACCAGCTCGCCGAAGCGCACCCGGTCCTCGTAGGTGCCGCCGCCCGAGGCGCGGTTGGCCTCGGCCGTCATCCGCAGCTCGGGCTCCTCGGAGAGCACCTGGTGCAGTACGGCGTTCTCGTCGTGGACCGCCTTGACGTTGTACTCCACCCGGTCCGCGAGCCGGGACAGCTGGTCGTGGTAGCGATCGGCGTGCTCGGACAGGACCGTGCGCACGTCGTCGTCGCTCGTCGACACCGAGCCGAAGCGCATCGGCAGTACCGGATGGGCGTCGCCCACCTCGGACAGCACCTGCTGATGGGCCAGCAGATCGCGGCGCCGGGGCTTGAGTTCGGCCGGGCAGTCGCTGACGATCGCGGACAGGTCGCCCTCGGTGAGCGCGCGGACCGGGAGCGGCGGGTCGCCGATACCGCGCAGCCGGTCGCCGAGGTCGGGAACCTCGCCCCGCGCGATGCCGTAGACGTAGGTGTTCACTCGTCCTCCTCCGCCTTCTTCGTCGACGACTTACGGGCGGTCGTACGGCGGCTGCGGGTACGGGTGGGCTCCTCCTCCCGCTCGTCGCCGCGGAGCGCGTCGGCCACGGTGTTGGCGGCCTTGCTGACCGTCTCCCCGGCGCCGGACAGCGCGCCCTTGGTCTTGCTGCGCGCGGCGCCCTCGGTGGCGCCGTCGAGGATCTCGGGGATGCCGGGGGACTTGTTGGGGCCGGACTCCAGGTCGAGCCGGTTGCATGCCTCGGCGAAGCGGAGATAGGTGTCGACGCTCGCCACCACGACACGAACGTCGATCTTGAGTATCTCGATGCCGACGAGGGAGACGCGGATAAAGGCGTCGATCACCAGCCCCCGATCGAGGATGAGCTCGAGGACGTCGTACAGGCCGCTGGTGCCGCCCCCGCCCCTGGACTGCTGTGCCGGGACAACGGTCGTCATGTCGAATCTGCTCCTCTCGTGTCCGGGCGGGGCCGTTGGCCCGCCGCCCGGTCAGCCGCGGTCACTTCGCCCGCGCTCGTAGCGGCGGATACGGCGGTAGCCGGTGAGCACGCCGTCCGGATCGAGAGTCAGCTCGTACAGAGCCATCAGGCTCATCGTCTCCGGTACCCGGGCCAGCTCCACCACCTCGGCGTCCAGCACCCATCCGTCCTCGGTCCGCTCCATCCGCGGCACCGACTCGGGATGCAGGCCCGTCAGCTCGGCGAGCTGTTCACGGGCAGAGCGCAGGAGCGCCACCGGGGACGGGCCGCCGGTCGCCTTCTTCTCGCGGGTCTCATCGGGTGAGTCAGTCGAGTCAGTCATGTTCGCTCCAGTGGCGGCGGGTACCGCGTCCGCCCCCGGGTAAACCCGACCGCTCGTGATCGGCGATTTGTGGTGGAATTGTGCGCTCCGACTACTTCCGGGCGATGTATTTCCGTCGGCCGCGCAATTTGTTCGGCGGAGAGTTCGGTGAGCCTGCGCTCTATATCAGACCAGCGCCGTTGGCGCGCGAAATCGGCGAAAAAGCTCGGTCATCTCAACGGCGTCAACCCGAACCCCGGAAGAGTGACAAAGTCGCCGACAAACCCGGGCGTGTTTTCTGTGACACAAGTGTGACGAGTGGCGGACTCGAGGCGGATGAGGCGATGCTTGCCGTGATCCAGCTCCCGCTTTCCCACCCGTTTGGCGCCGCCTACGGTGGCTGTCATGGGACCTGTACCGAACCTTCCGGCCGAACCCGACGACGACCTCGACAGCTATGTGGGACTCGACGCCAGTACCGCCGAGGAGGTGGCGCGGGAGCGCGGCTGGACCACCGTGCGGGCGCTGCCACCGGGCGCGATCATCACCATGGAATACCTCGTCGGCCGCATCAACTTCGAGGTGGCCGACAACGCCGTGCGGCGCTGCTGGCACGGCTGAGCCGCCCGTACCGCGCACCGGACACGACAGCGGCCCCGGACGGCTCTCGCTGGAGCGTCCGGGGCCGCTGTGCGCGGTCCTTCGCGGCGGAGGTGCGGGGGAGGGGCGTGCGTACCGTCCCGCGGCCGGGTGCGGTGTCAGCCGCCGGTGGCCGTCGTGCGCCCGCGGCCCGTGGCGGAGCCGAAGGGGCCGGTGGTTGTGCGGGGCACCCGGTCGGCGTGCGGCGGGCGGCGGCTGCCGGCCGGGCTGACCGGGGTCCGCTCGGAGCGCGGGGTGTGCTGGTGCTGGCGGACCGGGTGGTGCTGGCGGGGCTCGGCGATCCGCGCGGTGGGGCCGCCCGGACGTCCGGCCACGCCCACCGGCTCACGCGGCGGCAACTCGTCGTCCCGGGCGGTCCGCGGGGTGGCCAGAGTGGATCCGGCCACCGGCCGCGCGGACGGGACGGGGATCGGTACGGGCGCCCGGCCGCCGTGCTGGCGCAGCCGGTGCCACAGGCCCAGCAACAGCACCTCGGCGCGTGCCATCACCGGCTCCAGCCACGGCAGGGCCAGCATCACCAGAACGCCGGCGGCCCAGCCCAGCACCACATCGCTCAGCCAGTGGGTGCCGAGGTAGACGGTGGTCATGCCGACGCCGAAGGCGAAGCCCGTGGCGATCAGCGAGGCGATTCTGCGGGCCACCGGCGTGGTCGCCAGATAGGCCAGAACACCCCAGGTGACCACGGCGTTCGCGGTGTGACCCGAAGGAAATATATCGCCATTCGCCCACATCTCATTGGAGCCGACGGTGGTCGCGTAGTGCGGGCCGAGCCGTCCGAAGCCCAGCTTCACCGCGCCCACGGTGATGTTCAGCAGCAGCAGCGAGGTGCCGAGCACCAGCAGCGGACGCAGGGTGCGCTGCCGGTGGCAGCACCATCCCAGCCAGGCGGCGACCGCCACGGCGGTGGGGCCGCGCTGGCCCATGACGACGAAGTAGTCCAGGAAGGTGTGGAACTCCGGCCACTGCTTGTAGGGCCGGAACAGCATGACCTGCCAGTCCAGCTTCACCAGCCACGAGGTGGTGAGCACGCCGATGACCGTGGCCGCGTAGACCGCCAGGGTGGACCCGAGCAGCCAGCGGCGGGTTCGGGTCATGCGCGGTCGCGCGAGATCGGTCGGGCGCTCCTCCGCCTCGGGGAGCTTGTCTTCGGTACGCACCTAATCGACGTTACATTGCGTGACAGGCGGGTTCGGTCGATCACGTCGCTTTGTGATGACGATGTGATGTGGACTTCGTCTCGTCGGCGGCTTTTGGCCGTGCCATTCCGGCGTAATCCACGAGGCCCCGGGACTTTTGTGCGCGCGGCCTTCCTATCACCGGCCAACGGCTCCTTTATGCATTTCTTACAGCGGCGTTTATCGGTGATTGGCCGGGCCGTTCCCACCCGTTTCCCCGGGCGTCGCCGGGCCGAGGCGGGAGCCCCGCCCCGCCGGGCCCCGCGCCCGGCGCCGCTCGGCCGGATGGCCGGATCACGGCGGTCCCGAACCATGCAGCCAGAACGCCCCGTACAGCGCGGAGGCCAGCCCCACCGAGCCCAGGACCAGCGCCGTGCGCACCGGGCGCGGCCGGGCCAGGGCCAGCGCGACCGGCAGCAGCAGCGGGAAGGCGGGGAGCAACAGCCGTGGTTTCGAACCGAAGTAGCCCTTCGCGGCCAGTGTCAGCACCAGCACCGCCCCGCCATACGCCAGCAGCGGCAGCGGCTGGCGCTGCCGCACCCCGCGTGCGTACAGCCACAGCAGCGCCGCGACACCGGCCAGCAGTGCGAGCCCGGCGGGGAAGGACGGGCCCGCCAGCAGTCCGCCGATGAAGGCGGCGTAGGCCAGACCGCCGTCGAAGCCGTTCCCCCAGCCGTTCTGGACGTCGAAATAGCCGGTGAGACTGCTGGTCTCGAAGCCGACCCACACCACGTAGCCCAGCCAGCCCAGCGGTGCCAGCACCACCCCGGCGAGCAGCCGGGGGTGGGTGCGCCGGGCCCGCCGCCACCGGCCCTCGGGCAGCAGTTCGGCGGCCGCCGCCACCCACACCGCGGCGACCACCGCCGCCCCCACCGGCCGGGTCAGCCCCGCGAGCACCGCGAGAACGCCCGCCGACAGCCACCGCCGGGTGAGCGCCGCGTACACCCCCCAGGCGGCGAGCGCCGTGAAGAGGGACTCGGAGTACGCCATCGACTGCACGATCCCGACCGGCAGCACCCCCCACAGCACCGCCAGCACGGTGCCCACCCGCCGTCCGTACAGCAGATCGCCGACCGCGAAGATCCCCCACGCGGCGAACAGCGAGGTGACCCAGCTCACCGCGAGCCCCGCGTCCGGCGCGTCCAGCGGAGATATGGCCGAGATCACCCGCTCCAGCGCGGGCAGCAGCGGGAAGAACGCCAGATTCGAGTGGACCGCGCCGTCTGCCAGGTGCAGCGTGTAGCCGTACCCCTCCTCGGCGATACGGGAGTACCAGAGGGAGTCCCAGCGGGCCGAGAGAAGCTGGTGGGGACTCTTGTCCGCCACCGCCCCCCAGACCGCCAGAACCACCAGCCCGACCAGGCGCGTCCCCGCATACGCGAGCAGCGCCGGGGCTGCTCGGCGCAGCGCGGCGCGCACGGCACGTCCGGGCCGTGTGTCGTCGCCGCGCGGCTCGGTGGCGGCATGGGCGAGATCGGTCACGGCGACGATTATCAAGCATGATCCGGACCGCCCGCGGCGCCTGTGGACAACCGGGGGGCGAACGACCGTACGACACCGGAGCGCCACCCCCGTGACGTCGGGGAGACGCGGGAGAGACAGAGGACAAAAGGGGAACGAGGGAACGTACACCGCCGTACCTGGCGCGTGTGCCAGGTGCAACATGACCTGCGGCACACGGTCGGCGCGGCGACTCGCGTACCCTGACGTCTCACTCGCGCCTTCGCCACCGGGTCACCGGACGCGTCCCCACGACGTGACGTCTCCGCCCTCCCGGGCGGACCGCGAGCGCAAGACCAGGGAGGTGCGTACATGTCCGGGACGACCACGGGCCGCGATCGGCGGACGGCGGGCGTTCCCCGGCAATGGCGCGGAACCGAAGCGAGCGGCGGCGCGAATCGCTGGGTCGTCCTCCTCGTGCTCTGTGTCAGCCTGCTGCTCGTGGCCGTCGACGCCACCGTGCTCCATGTCGCGGTCCCCGCCGTCACCGAGGATCTGCGCCCCGGCTCGATCGAGCTGCTGTGGATCGTGGACGCCTATCCGCTGGTCTGCGCGTCCCTGCTGATCCTCTTCGGCACCCTCGGCGACCGCGTCGGCAGACGCCGTGTGCTGCTGCTCGGCTACGGGCTCTTCGGCGCCGCCTCGGCCCTCGCGGCCTTCGCCGCCACCCCCCAGATCCTTATCGCGGCCCGTGCCCTGCTGGGCATCGGCGGCGCGATGATCATGCCCGCCACGCTGTCGATCCTGCGCCAGGTCTTCCCCGACCGCCGGGAGCGCGCCCTGGCCATCGGCATCTGGAGTGCGGTGGCCGCCGTCGGCGCCGCCGTCGGACCGCTGCTCGGCGGCTTCCTGGTCGAGCACTTCTGGTGGGGCTCGGTCTTCCTGATCAACATCCCGCTGATGGCGGTGGCCCTGCCGGTGGGCCGCTGGCTGCTGCCGGAGTCCACCGGCGACGGCGACGGACCGTGGGACGTCCTGGGCGCGGTCATGGCGGCCTGCGGGCTGTTCTGCGTGGTCTTCGGTGTGAAACGGGTGGGCAGCGGCTCGGGGCTGCTGGAGCCGGTCACCGCCCTGCCGGTGCTGTGCGGCGTACTGCTGCTGGTGCTGTTCGTACGCCGTCAGCGGCGCCGGACGCATCCCCTGGTCGACCTCAATCTCTTCGCCCGGCCTGCCTTCTCGATCTCGGTCGGCTGCATCGTCCTGGCCCTGCTCGCGCTCGTCGGCCTGGAGCTCATAGCCGCCCAGTACCTCCAGCTCGTCCTGGGGCTCACCCCGCTCGAGACGGGGCTGCGGCTGCTCCCGCTCACCTTCGCCGCGATGGCCGCGGGGCTCGCGGGATCCCGGATGCTCCAGGGACTCGGCCCGCGCACCATGGTGGCGTTCGGCTTCGGGCTCACCGCCGTCGCCGTGCTCTCCCTCACCGTCATGGGCCAGGCCGACCGGCCCGGGGTGCTGGTCGGCGCCTTCGTCGTCCTTGGCTTCGGCCTGGAGACCACGCTCTTCGGCGCCTATGAGTCGATGCTCAACGAGGCGTCCGCGAAGTCGGCCGGTGGCGCGGCAGCCATCGGCGAGACCTCCTACCAACTCGGCGCCGGCATCGGCATAGCGCTCCTCGGCAGCGTGATGAACGCCGCCTACAAGCCCGGCGTCTCCTCGGTCACCGGGGTGCCGCACCAGGCCGGCGCCGACGCCGGACAGTCGCTGGGCGCGGCGTACGAGGTCTCCCACGAGCTCGGCGGAGCGGCCGGAGAGGCGCTGCGCGCCGCCGCCCGCGCCTCGTTCGTCCACGGACTGCACGTCACGCTCGTGGTCAGCGCCGGACTGCTGCTGCTCGGGGCGCTGGCCGCGCTGCGGCTGCCGAAGGCGATGGAGTGCGCCCCCGCCGACGCGGAGGAGTGCGCTCCGGGTGCCGCCGACCGTGCGGATGCCCCGGCCCTCAGGGACGGTGTGCAGCGTGTGGACGGTGCGGACGTCCCGGTCCGACGCGACCGCGCGGCCGTCGTGGGCGCCGACTCCTCGGGCTGACCTGGCGCGGAGCCCACGGACAGGCCCGAGTGGGTCTGGACGGCGGACAGGACCCGGCCGTAGCGTCGGAGCCGACACGGATGATCACCTGGCCGCGGGGCGGAGGCGCGCCCGGCGACCGGTAGGCGTCCGCCCCACCCGCCGTTTCCCACCGGAGGCCGCTACCCATGTCCGCTGGCACCCCGCCGTTCGACCCGAGCGACCCGTTGGGCATCGACGACCTCCTTTCACCCGAGGACCTGGCGGTCCGCGACACCGTGCGGCAGTGGGCCGCCGACCGCGTCCTGCCGCAGATCGCCGACTGGTACGAGCGCGGTGAGCTGCCCGGTATCCGCGAACTGGCCCGTGAGCTGGGCTCGATCGGGGCGCTCGGGATGTCGCTGACGGGCTACGGCTGCGCGGGCGCCGGCGCCGTCCAGTACGGACTGACCTGCCTGGAGCTGGAGGCCGCCGACTCCGGGATCCGCTCCCTGGTCTCGGTGCAGGGCTCACTGGCGATGTACGCGATCCACCGCTTCGGCTCCGAGGAGCAGAAGCAGCGGTGGCTGCCGGGGATGGCCGCCGGGGAGACCATCGGCTGCTTCGGGCTCACCGAGCCCGACATCGGCTCCGACCCGGCCGCCATGCGCACCTACGCCAAGCGGGACGGTTCCGACTGGGTGCTCACCGGCCGCAAGATGTGGATCACCAATGGTTCGGTGGCCGGGGTCGCGGTGGTCTGGGCCCGTACCGACGAGGGCATCCGCGGCTTCGCCGTCCCCACCGACACCCCGGGCTTCTCGGCCCCCGAGATCAAGCACAAGTGGTCGCTGCGCGCCTCGGTCACCAGCGAACTGGTGCTGGACGAGGTACGGCTGCCCGCCGACGCCGTGCTGCCCGAGGCCACCGGGCTGCGCGGACCGCTGAGCTGTCTCGGCCACGCCCGCTACGGCATCGTCTGGGGTGCGATGGGCGCGGCCCGTGCGTCGTTCGACGCGGCGCTCGACTACTCCCGGACCCGGGAGCAGTTCGGCCGCCCGATCGGCGGCTTCCAGCTCACCCAGGCCAAACTGGCCGACATGGCGCTGGAGCTGCACAAGGGTGTGCTGCTGGCCCACCACCTGGGGCGGCGGATGGACGCGGGGCGGCTCCGCCCCGAGCAGGTCAGCTTCGGCAAGCTGAACAACGTGCGGGAGGCGATCGAGATCTGCCGCACGGCCCGGACCATCCTGGGCGCCAACGGGATCTCGCTGGAGTACCCGGTGATGCGGCATGCCACGAATCTGGAGTCGGTGCTCACCTACGAGGGCACCGTCGAGATGCACCAACTGGTGCTCGGCAAGGCGCTCACCGGACTCGACGCGTTCCGGTGAGCGGCGGGCGAGTGAGCCGAAGGGGCGCGGCCCTGTCGAAAGGGAGAGCGCGCGGAGACCCCGAGGAACGAGGGGCCGAGCACGGTCGACCGTCGACAGGGACTCAGGCGCCCCGGAGGAGAACCGAGCCTCCGAAAAAGGAGGCCATCAGCTCTGGTTGAAGAAGCCGCCGATCGAGCGGTTGGCCTCACCGCTGACGATCTGGTAGTCGGCCGGAGTGAGGAGGAAGACGCGGTTGGCGACGCGCTCGATCGAACCGCGCAGCCCGAACGTCAGCCCCGCCGCGAAGTCCACCACCCGCTTGGCGTCGGCGGGCTCCATCGTCGTCAGATTGACGATGACCGGGACGCCTTCCCGGAAGAGCTCACCGATGCCCCGGGCGTCCCGGAAGCCGTCCGGGGTGACCGTGGCGATACGCGTGCCCTGGTCCTGCGCGGCCTGGTCGGCCACCCGCACGCGCGGGTCGGTCACCCAGGAGTCGCCGGGCTCGGGCCCCTCGGCGTAGTCGTCGTCGTAGTAGCGCTCGTCATCGCTGTCGTCGACGAGGCCAAGCCAGGCACTCGCCTTGCGTACCGATCCCATGGACGCCTCCTTTCGCTAACGGTGTGTACTGTCCGCCCCTCCATGGTCGTCCATGATGCGGATGGTGTGCCACGTGGATTGCGGCCGCACAGGGGATTCGTGACGTTACTGGTGCACAACGCCTGGCGCCATATCAGAGTTCCACCTGCTTAAGGCGGCTGACGGAGCGCTGGGTAGACTCCGCGGGGCCGGACGGGTGACGTCGGGGACGTACGGGTGAACGGGGATCTTTGTGTTTGGCATTATCCGGCCTTGCCGCCATCGTCTGTCGGAAAACCTCCGGACGGAGTGGATGGCGCATCTGTGCGGGTTGTGCCTCGCATTGAGGGGTGATCACGGACAGTTCGCCCGGATTGCCACCAATTACGACGGTCTGGTGATCTCCGTATTGGTGGAGGCCCAGGCCGGACGCTCCGACGGCTGGCGGCGTACCGCCGGGCCGTGCCCGCTGCGCGGAATGCGCACCGCCTCCGTCGCCCGGGGCGAGGGCGCCCGGCTGGCCGCCACCGTCTCCCTGGTGCTGGCCTCGGCGAAGATGCGTGACCATGTGGAGGACGGCGACGGGGCGTTGGCCCGGCGGCCGGTCGCCGCGGCTGCCCGCCGGGTCGCCGCCCGCTGGGACCGGGCCGGTGCGCGCAGCGGCGCCGAGATCGGCTTCGACACGGCCGTCCTCCTCGACGCGGTCGGCCGGCAGACCGGGATCGAGAGCGTCGCCGGTCTCGGCACCTCGCTGCTGACCGTCACCGAGCCCACCGAGACCGCGACCGCCGCGGCCTTCGGGCACACCGCGATCCTGGCCGGGCGGCCGGAGAACCGGGCCCCGCTGGAGGAGGCCGGACGGCTCTTCGGACGGCTGGCCCATCTGCTGGACGCGGTGGAGGACCTGGCCGAGGATGCCGAGACCGGCGCCTGGAACCCGATCGCCGCGACCGGTACGGACCTCGCCGAGGTGCGCAGGCTCTGCGACGACGCGGTGCACGGGGTGCGGCTGGCCCTCCGGGACGCCCGGTTCGCGAGCAAGGGTTCCGGCAAGCTGGCCCATGTGCTGCTGGCGCACGAACTGCCGCGCGCGGTGGACCGCGCCTTCGGCACCACCGGCTGTGCGCACCCCCATGCCCCGGACGCGGCGCACGGCGCGGACGCGGTGCGCGTCCCGGACGCGGCGCACGGCACGCCGCCCCCGCAGTCGCCGTGGATCAACAACCCGCACGGACCCGGCGGCGCGCCGCCCGAGCCGCCGGACCGGGGGCGTCGGCGCGGACTGATAGCCGGGTGCGCGGTGTGGACCGGGCTCTGCTGCACCTGTCAGGTGTGCTGCAAGGATCCGTACCACGACCCGTGGACCGGTCAGCCGCGCGAAGGGCTGTGCCACAAGTGCGATGACTGCTCGGACTGCTGCGATTGCTGTGACTGCTGCAACTGCTGCAACTGCTGCAACTGTGACTGCTGCGACGGTTGCGACTGCGGGTGTGACTGCGGCTGTTGAGGAACGGCCGAGCGCGAGGGGAGGGGGAGCGCTGAGGCGGGTGTGAAGACGCGTGAGAACGCGGGCATACGGGGCCACATCGGACAGAGCGTGCGATGGGCGGCGAAGCCTCCCGAAGGCATCGGAGGCGGGCGGTCAGCCCGAACAGGACGACGACCACACCCGACCGAAGTCGATGTGGTCGCGGGTGACCAGTCGCTGCCATGAATGCATGGGCCAAGTGGAGCAGCCTTCCGCCTGTGCGTCAACTGCGGTGAGACGCGGTGCTCACAGTTCGGACAGCCTTGACAAGCAGCCGTAGGGACGCCTTAATCTCGGCGCCAGGCCGTGCTGAGGGGCGCGGCCGGGTGTGCAGGCAATGCGTGAGTTCACTTCAGAACTCACGGAGCCTTTCGTATGTCCGCGATCCCGGACCTCCCGCCCCGAACCCCCCGGTCTTCCCTGTCCTCCGCTTCCCCACGGCCCTCCCGGCCGTCCGCCGTGGTCGTCGTCGGCGCGGGCCCGCGGGCCACCGGGCTGGTGGAGCGGCTCGCCGCCAACGCCCCCGAGCTGTACGGCGACGGCGCACCGCCCTTCGCCGTGCATCTGGTCGACCCGTATCCGCCCGGCGGCGGCCGGATCTGGCGCCCCGACCAGTCCCCGCTGCTGTGGATGAACTCCATGGCCGAGGACGTCACGATGTTCACCGACGAGTCGGTGGAGCGCGACGGACCGGTCCGCCCCGGCCCCTCCCTCGCCGAATGGGCGGCACAGCTCCGCGACGGCGAGCTGCCCGGCACCTCGCTCCGCGCACTGCCGCCCGAACTCGCCGCCGAGGCCGCCACGCTGACCGGTCAGACCTTCGCCACCCGACGGCTCCAGAGTGCCTATCTGCGCTGGGTGTACGAGCGCTCGGTGGCCGCCCTGCCGCCCGGTGTCACCGTCCATGAGCACCGGTACCGCGCCGTACGGATCACCGGCCCGCGCGACGGACGCCAGCAGGTGTGGCTGGAGGGCCGGGCCACCCCGATCACGGCCGACGCCGTGGTCCTCGCCCTCGGCCACCTCGACGCCGAACCCGACGCCGAACAGCGGGCGCTCACCGCGTTCGCCGCCGAGTACGGACTCGTCCATCTCCCGCCGGAGTTCACCGCCGACAGCGATCTGAGCGGGCTGCGCCCCGGTGAGCCGGTGCTCGTCCGCGGCCTCGGGCTCGCCTTCATCGATCTGATGGTGCTGGTCACCGAGGGCCGTGGCGGCCGCTACGAACGCGGGCCGGACGGGGAGCTGACGTACCGGCCGTCCGGACGCGAACCCGTACTGCACGTCGGCTCGCGCCGCGGCGTTCCGTACCATGCCAAGATCGGCTACCCGCTGGACGGCGAACGGCCCCCGCTGCCCCGCTTCTTCGGCCCGGCCGAGGTCGACGCACTGCTGCGGCGGCCAGAACGGCCCGACTTCCGGCGCGACATCTGGCCGCTGATCGACAAGGAACTCGGCTACGCCCACTACCACCGGCTGTTCACCGCCCACCCCGGGCGCACCGCCCTGGACTGGCCGGCCTTCGAGGAGCGGTACGCCGCCTGCCCGCCCGGCAGCCCCGCACTCGCCGCCCTGGTCGCCTCGGCCGTCCCCGATCCGGCCGACCGGCTGGACCTCGACGCCCTGGACCATCCGCTGGCCGGGCTGCGGTACCCCACCGACGAAACGCTGCAGCAGGGTGTGCGCGGCTGGATCGAGGCCGACCTCGCCCGCCGCCACAACCCCGAACACAGCCCCGACCTGGCCGTTTTCCTCGCCCTGCTGTCCGTCTACGGGCAGCTGATCCGGCTCGGCGACATCGGCGGCTGGTGGCACGGCTTCTTCAGCTATCTCGCCTCCGGACCGCCCGGACCGCGGCTGGAACAGCTGCTCGCCCTCTCCCGCGCCGGAGTGGTCCGCTTCCTCGGCGCCGAGCTGACCGTCACCGCCGACCCCGGACGCGGTGTGTTCCGGGCGACCGGCGCCGGCCTGCCCGGACACTCCGTCGAGGCCCGCGCCCTGGTCGAGGCCCGGCTGCCGGAACCCACCGTGGAGCGCACCCGCGATCCGCTGCTGCGCGCACTGCACCGCAACGGCGCGTCCGCCACCCCGGCCGGACTGCTCGCCGTCAGCTCCGGCGACGGCCGGATCCTGGACCGGGCCGGACGCCCGCATCCGCGCCGCTTCGCGCTGGGGCCGCACACCGACGCCCGCGCCTCCGGCGCCTTCGCCCGGCCGCGCACCAACGCGCCCGCGTTCCGGCAGAACGACGCGACCGCGCGGGCCCTTCTCCGCTGTCTGCGCGAACTGGCCCGTAGCGCCCCGCTCTCCGCCTGACCTGAGCGGGCCCCTTTCCGCCTCCCGGCGCCCGTCCGTCCTCATCTCCTCGAAGGACCTATCCCGTGTCACTGACCTCCGAGCCACCCCTGAAAACCGCACCCGAACCCACCCCGTCCGAGGACTACTCCGCGCTCAAGGTCGTCCCCGTACGCCACCCCTGGCGCTGGGTCGCGGTCGCCGTCACCGCCGTCCTGGTCGCGCAGTTCGCCCATGGCCTGGTCACCAACCCCGGCTGGGAATGGGAGGTGTTCGCCCAGTTCTTCGCCACCGAGACCATCCTCAAGGCGGTCTGGATCACCATCCAGCTCACCTTCTACGGCACCGCGCTCGGCTTCGCCCTCGGTATCGTGCTGGCCTTCATGCGGCTGTCCGCCAGCCCGTTCCTGAAGTCGGTGGCGTTCACCTACATCTGGGCGTTCCGCTCCATCCCGCTCATCGTCCAGCTCCTCTTCTGGTTCAATCTCACCTACCTCTACAAGCGGCTGGACTTCGGCATCCCCTTCGGCCCCGGCTTCTTCTCCTTCGACACCGCGGGCCTGGTCGGCGCGATGAGCGCGGCGGTCCTCGGACTCGCCCTGCACCAGGCGGCCTACGCGGCGGAGATCGTGCGCGGGGGAGTGCTGGCCGTGGACAGCGGACAGCTGGAGGCGGCGGCCGCGCTCGGCATCCCCCGGCTGCGCCAACTGCGCCGGATCGTACTGCCGCAGGCGATGCGCTCGATCCTGCCCAACGCCGCCAACGAGGTCATCTCCCTCTTCAAGGGCACCTCGATCGTCTCCGTCATGGCGATCGGCGAACTCTTCTACCAGGTGCAGGTCGTCTACGGCCGCAACGGCCGGGTCGTACCGCTGCTGATGGTGGCGACCGTCTGGTACATCATCCTGACCACCGTGCTCTCCGTCGCGCAGTACTACGTCGAGCGCCACTTCGCCCGGGGAGCCACCCGATGACCGCCATGGTCGACATCCGCTCGGTCCACAAGAGCTTCGGGACCCTGGAGGTGCTGCGCGGTATCGACCTCCAGGTGCGCACCGGAGAGGTGGCCGTGGTCCTCGGACCGTCCGGGTCCGGCAAGTCCACCCTGCTGCGCGCCATCAACCACCTGGAGAAGGTGGACAGCGGCTGGATCAGCGTCGGCGGCTCACTGGTCGGCTACCGCCGACAGGGCAACCGGCTGCACGAGCTGCGCGAGCGCGAGATCCTCAAACAGCGCACCCGGATCGGGTTCGTCTTCCAGAACTTCAACCTCTTCCCGCATCTGACGGTGCTGGAGAACATCACCGAGGCACCGGTCTCGGCGCTGCGCCGCCCCCGCAAGCAGGCGGTCGAGAACGCCGAAGCGCTGCTGGCCCGGGTCGGTCTCGCGGAAAAGGCGTCCGCGTACCCCCGGCAGCTCTCCGGCGGACAGCAGCAGCGGGTGGCCATCGCCCGCGCTCTCGCCCTGGAACCGGAGCTGCTGCTCTTCGACGAGCCGACCTCCGCGCTCGACCCCGAACTGGTCGGTGAGGTCCTGGACGTCATCAAGGACCTGGCCCACCAGGGCACCACCATGGTCGTCGTCACCCATGAGATCGGCTTCGCCCGCGAAGTGGCCGACACCGTGGTCTTCATGGACGGCGGCCGGATCGTCGAGCAGGGCCCGCCGGCAGAGGTGCTCGACCACCCCCGTGAGCCCCGGACCAAGGAGTTCCTCTCCAAGGTCCTGTGACCCGCCCGCCGTTGTCGAACGGCACCACCACCCCGTACACCCACGCAAGGAGCAACCCCGTGAAGACCCGCCGCACCCTCGTCGCCGCCTTCTCCGTCACCCTCGCCGCCACCCTGCTCGGTGCCTGCGGCAGCGGTGACGCCCAGGAGACCGTCGGGGCGAAGAACAAGAAGGGCGGGCAGCTGAACATCGGGCCCGACCAGCACCGCGTCAGAGGCAAGAAGGTCGCGTCCATCGCCGCCAAGGTGCCCGCCGCGATCCGCGAGCGCGGCAGCCTGCGGATCGGCGGCAGCGCGGACGCCGCCGCGCCACTCGGCTTCTACGCCACCGACGACAAGACCCGGATCGGCTCCGAGATCGACCTCGCCACCCTGGTCGCCGACACCCTCGGCCTCAAGGTCGACTTCCAGGCGGTCTCCTGGGAGAACCTCTTCGTCGGCCTCGACAGCTCCAAGTTCGACGCCGTGTTCTCCAATGTGACCGTCACCGAGGAGCGCAAGGAGAAGTACGACTTCGCCACCTACCGACTGGACGACCTCGCCTTCGAGGCCAAGAAGGGCACCGACTGGCGGGTCAAGGGGCCCAAGGACGTGGCGGGCAAGACCATCGCCGTCTCCTCCGGCACCAATCAGGAGAAGATCCTGATCGACTGGAGCAAGAAGAACGAGAAGGCGGGCCGCAAGCCGGTCGACATCAAGTACTTCCAGAAGGACACCGACTACTACCTCGCCCTCCAGTCCGGGCGGATCGACGCCTATCTCGGCCCCCACCCCACCTCCGCCTACCACGTCGCCTCGGCCGGTCAGACCCAGATCATCGGCACCTTCTCGGGCGGCGGTGACGCGGTGCAGGGCAAGATCGCCGCCACCACCAAGAAGGGCAGCGGACTGGTCGACGCCTACGCGGCGGCCATCGACCACGTCATCGACGACGGCTCGTACGCCAAGGTCCTGAAGCGGTGGGGGCTCTCCAGCGAGGCGGTGAAGAAGTCCGAGATCAACCCGCGCGGCCTGCCCAGGCCGTGACCATCCACCCCGACCGAGGAAGGCCCTGACCATGGCCCCATCCACCGGCACCCTGCACCTGGCCGCCGCCATCGACGGCACCGGTCAGTACACGGCGCCGTACTACGTCGAGCTCGCGCGCCTCGCCGAGCGCGGCACGCTCGACTTCGTCACCCTGGACGATTCGTTCGGCCCCCCGGGGGAGGGGCAGGGCCGGCCCGACGCGCTCTCCGTTCTCGCGCGCGTCGCACCGGCCACCGAGCGGGTCGGCCTGGTGCCGACCGTCACCACCACCCACACCGAGCCGTTCCATGTCTCGTCCGCCGTGGCCACCCTGGACTGGGTGAGCCGCGGCCGGGCGGGCTGGACGGTCGGGGTGTCGACGACCGAGGCCGAGGCGCGGCTGGTGGGCCGCCGCCCGGCCGCCCCGGCCGGGGAACTGTGGGCCGAGGCGGAGGAGGTGGCCGATGTGGTGGCCCGGCTGTGGGACAGCTGGGAGGACGACGCGGAGATCCGCGACACGGCCACCGGCCGCTTCATCGACCGCGACAAACTGCACTACGTCGACTTCGAGGGCAGGCACTTCCGGGTGCGCGGCCCGTCCATCGTTCCCCGGCCCCCGCAGGGCCACCCGGTGGTGGCCGTCGACGCCACCGACCCCGTCACCTGGGACACCGCCGCCCGCCACGCCACGGTGGCGTTCGTCCGGGCCACCACCCCGGATGCGGCGGGCCGGATACGCGACGAACTGCGGGGCCGCGCCGCGTCGTTCGGCCGGGAGCGGGGCGCGCTCACCGTGCTCGCCGCCGTCACCGTGGACCTGGCGGACGGTGAGTACGCGGCCGGACTGGCCACCGGCGACGCACCGTTGACCGCCACGGCCGCCGGACCGCCGCTGTACCGCGGGGGACCGGTGGACCTCGCGGACCTCATCGCCGGATGGCATACCGCGGGGGCCGTGGACGGCTTCCACATCACCCCCGCGGCACCGCCGGGCGATCTCGAACGGTTCGTCAACGGCACCGTGGCACTGCTCCAGCACCGCGGACTGTTCCGCACCTTCTATCCCGGTGCGACGCTCCGTGACCACCTGGGGCTGCCGCGCCCCGCCAACCGCTACGCCCTGGCGAGGGAGACAGCCCAGTGAACGACTCGAGCGGGTCCGGCAAACAGATCCATCTGGCCGCACACTTCCCGGGAGTGAACAACACCACCGTGTGGGCGGGCCCACCCGCCGGCCCGACCACCACTCCTGGCCGATGCGCTTCGCGCAACCCCTCTCTCGGGAGCCAGATCGACTTCTCCTCCTTCGAGCATCTGGCGCGCACCGCCGAACGCGGTCTGTTCGACTTCTTCTTCCTCGCCGAGGGGCTGCGGCTGCGCGAGCACAACGGCCGTATCCACGACCTCGATGTGGTGGGCAGGCCGGAGTCGCTCACCGTGCTGACCGCGCTGGCGGCCGTCACCGAGCGGATCGGCCTGGCCGCCACGGTCAACGCCACCTTCAACGAACCGTATGAACTGGCCCGGCGGCTGGCCTCCCTGGACCATCTCAGCGGGGGCCGCGCCGCCTGGAACGTGGTCACCTCCTCCGACGCCTTCACCGGCGAGAACTTCCGGCGCGGCGGCTATCTCGACCGGGCCGACCGCTACACCCGGGCCGCGGAGTTCGTGGCCACCGCGCGCGAGCTGTGGGACTCCGGGACGCCCGACGGCACCCCCGGGCCGTTCGTTCACAGCGGTGAACACTTCGGTATCGAGGGGTGGTTCGGGGTGGCGCCCGCGCCCCAGGGCCATCCGGTGGTGATCCAGGCCGGGGACTCCGACGAGGGGCGGGAGTTCGCCGCCTCCGCGGCCGATGTCATCTTCACCCGGCACGGCACCCTGGAGGCGGGCCGCGTCTTCTACACCGACGTCAAGCGGCGGCTCGCGGCGTACGGCCGGGACCCGGACGATCTGAAGATCATGCCCGGGGTGAGCTTCGTCCTCGGCGACACCGCGGCCGAGGCCCAGGAGCGGGCCGCCGAGATCCGGCGGCAGCAGGTCTCCCCGCAGACCGCGCTGCTCACCCTGGAGCAGATCTGGGGGGTGGACCTGTCCGGCTACGACCCCGAAGGACCGCTTCCGGACATCGATCCGGACCCCGACTCCCAGCGGGTCCAGGGCCGGGTGCGGCATGCCGATCCGCTGGCGGTGGCGGCCAAGTGGCGGGCGCTGTCGGAGGAGAAAGGGCTGTCCATCCGGCAGACCGTCATCGAGGCGACCGGGCGGCAGTCGTTCATCGGCACCCCGGAGGCGGTCGCCGCCGAGATGGCCGCTTTTGTACGGAGTGACGCCGCCGACGGCTTCATCCTCGTGCCCCATCTGACCCCCGGCGGACTCGACGATTTCGTGGACCGGGTGGTCCCGCTGCTCCAGGAGCGCGGGGTGTTCCGCACCGGATACACCGGCCGCACCCTCCGCGACCACCTAGGGCTTCGCCATCCGGGAGGGAGGTCCGCCCGGTCCGCGAGGGGTTCCGCACCGGACCTCGACGGGCGCCGGACCGGAATCGGACGGACCGACGGAACCTGAGCGTCGGCGTTTGCGTCCTCATGGACACCCAGGGGATGGGCGCACCGCCCCGGCGGCCGGAAGCCGCCGGGGCCAAGTGCCGGGCGCCCGTTGACTGTTCCGGATTGTCCTCTTGCGCGCCGGGGCCGATGGCCCGAATACTTCGGGAAGCGCTTGTCAGGAACACGTCGGAAATTCCCGCCGATGTGATCGTTGACTGCGCCTCACGGGCCTGCCCATCCAAGCGGACCCCCGATTCCCTCGGAGGAAGAGTTGAGGATCAAGCGCAACGCCCCCCACGGTATCCAGGCGAGACGCATAGCCCTGATCGCCGCCACCTCCGCGCTGGTGGCCGGAACGGCACTCGCCGCCCCCGCCGCCTACGCCGGAAGCGACAAGGCCGCCACCTTCAGCGCATCGGAGGCCAAGGCGGCGAGCACCGCCGTCCTCGAGGCCGATGTCGCGGGCACCGCCTGGTACGTCGACAAGACGACCAACACCCTTGTGGTCACCGCCGACAGCACCGTCTCCTCGAGCGAGATCGCCAAGATCAAGGACGGCGCCGGTGCGAACGCCGACGCGATCAAGGTCAAGCGCACCTCCGGCAAGATCTCCAAGCTGATCTCCGGCGGAGACGCGATCTACGCGAGCAGCTGGCGCTGCTCCCTCGGCTTCAACGTGCGCAACAGCAGTGGAGCCAACTACTTCGTCACCGCGGGTCACTGCACCGACGGCGCGGGCACCTGGTGGTCCAACTCCGGCCACACCACCACCATCGGCCCCACGGCCGGCTCCAGCTTCCCGACCAATGACTACGGTCTGGTCCGGTACAGCGGCTCGGTCAGCCCGTCCGGCACCGTCGGCAGCCAGGACATCACCCGGGCCGCCAACCCCACCGTGGGCCAGACGGTCACCCGGCGCGGCAGCACCACCGGCATCCACAGCGGCCGGGTCACCGCGCTGAACGCCACCGTCAACTACGGCAACGGCGACATCGTCTACGGCATGATCCAGACCACCGTCTGCGCCGAGCCCGGCGACAGCGGCGGTCCCCTCTACTCCGGGTCCACCGCCCTCGGCCTCACCTCGGGCGGCAGCGGCAACTGCTCCAGCGGCGGGACCACGTTCTTCCAGCCGGTCGTCGAAGCGCTGAACGCCTACGGGGTCAACGTCTACTGATCGGCTGACCCCCTGGTGTCCGGACCCTCACCGGTCTGCTCACCCTCGCCGTCATCGGCATGCCGGCGGCCCCTCGGCGGCCGCCGGTATACGGCGAAGGAGCCCCCGCCCGGGGTACCGAGCGGGGGCTCCCCCCTGTCGTCGAGCCGGACTATCGTGGACATGAATACCCCAGATGGGGCATTGCTCGTGATACGGACGGCAGGTGGCCGTGATGATCGATGCGCTGGTGACAGTGATCGTGGTAGTGGCCTGCCTGGGTGTGATCTGCGCCCTGGCGGCGGCCCGCGTGGTCAAGCAGTACGAGCGGGGGGTGGTTTTCCGGCTCGGGAGGCTGCGGTCGGACGTCCGGGGGCCGGGGTTCACCATGATCGCCCCGGTCTTCGACCGGCTCCACAAGGTGAACATGCAGATCGTGACGATGCCCGTGCCCGCACAGGAGGGCATCACCCGTGACAATGTGACGGTCCGGGTCGACGCGGTCGTCTACTTCAAGGTCGTGGATCCCGCCGAGGCGATCGTCGCGGTGGAGGACTACCGCTTCGCCGTCTCCCAGATGGCCCAGACCTCGCTGCGTTCGATCATCGGCAAGAGCGATCTGGACGATCTGCTCTCCAACCGGGAGAAGCTCAACCAGGGCCTTGAGCTCATGATCGACAGCCCGGCGGTGGGCTGGGGCGTCCATATCGACCGTGTCGAGATCAAGGACGTCTCGCTGCCGGAGACCATGAAGCGGTCGATGGCCCGCCAGGCGGAGGCCGACCGGGAGCGCCGTGCCCGGGTCATCAACGCGGACGCGGAGCTCCAGGCGTCCAAGAAGCTGGCCGAGGCCGCCTCGCAGATGTCCGACACCCCGGCCGCGCTCCAGCTGCGGCTGCTCCAGACGGTGATGGCGGTGGCCGCGGAGAAGAACTCCACGCTGGTGCTGCCCATCCCGGTGGAGCTGCTGCGCTTCCTGGAGAAGGGCCCGGAGAAGGTCCAGGAGAAGGGACGGCAGTTCCTGGAGGCGGGGCGGACGGAGGAGGAGCCGGAGGGCGCCGCCGCCGAGCGGAAGGCCGTCCCGGCCGCTTCCGGTGCCTCCGGCGCGGCGAAGGAGGGCTGGACCGCGAGGCCGGTTCCCACGCTCACCGAACGCGAGACGGAGCCGAGGCGGACTACGTGACCCCGTTACTCCGTGCCCCCTGGCCCATGACCTGACCCACGGCCGCTGACCCACGGCCGCTGACCCACGGCCGCTGACCCACGGCCGCTGACCCACGGCCGCTGACCCACGGCCGCTGACCCACGGCCGCTGACCCGCGGCCGGTGATCGGCACTCGCTGGGATAGGGTCCTGCCCGCGCACCCTTTGCCGGTGCGCGGGCCTCGTCATGTCCGTACACGGGGCCGCATCGCAAATTTCACAGACGTGACGTGAACGCGCCCTTGTGCGGTCCCGGATTTCCTGGGAATACTCGGCGGCGAAATTGGCATGGACGCGCCTGACTGGGCAGGCGCCGCCCTGCCGTTACGCCCTCCGGGTCCGGCACCCCACTGCCGAACGGGCCCAACCCCCCACTGGAGGTTCTGAGTTGAAGCATCGCCGCATACCCAAGCGTCGTGTCGCCATCGCCGGAGCCGGCATAGCGGCCCTGGTCGCCGCGGGACTCACCTTTCAGAGCGCCAACGCCGCCCCCGATGACGAGCAGCCGGACCCCCTCTCGGCGAAGGCCGCGGGCAAGCTCGCCCACAGCCTCCTCTCCTCGCTGGGCGACGACTCCGCGGGCACCTACTACGACACCGAGGCCAAGAAGCTCGTGGTCAACGTGGTGAACGACGCCGCCGCTGACAAGGTCCGCGCGGCCGGTGCCGAGGCCAAGGTGGTCAAGCACACCCTGGCCCAGCTGAACTCGGCGCGGACCACCCTCAAGGACAAGGCCGCCATTCCCGGCACCGCGTGGTCGGTGGAGCCCAGATCCAACAAGGTCGTCGTCACCGCGGACCGCACCGTCAAGGGCGGCCCGCTGGCCAAGCTGACGAAGGTCACCGACGGTCTGGGCGACAAGGTCGAGGTCAAGCGCTCGAAGGGCACCTTCTCGACCTTCATCGCCGGTGGCGACGCCATCTGGGGCGACGGCGGGCGCTGCTCGCTCGGCTTCAACGTGGTCAAGGACGGCCAGCCGTACTTCCTGACCGCCGGACACTGCACCGAGTCGATCAAGAGTTGGTCGGACTCGCAGGGCGGCGAGGAGATCGGGGCCAACGAGGGAAGCTCCTTCCCCGGCAATGACTACGGCCTGGTCAAGTACACCAAGGACACCGAGCACCCGAGCGCCGTGGACCTCTACAACGGCGGCACCCAGGCCATCGCCAAGGCGGGGGACGCCACGGTCGGCCAGAAGGTGCAGCGCAGCGGCAGCACCACCCAGGTGCACGACGGCGAGGTCACCGGCCTCAACGCGACCGTCAACTACCAGGAGGGCACGGTCGAGGGGCTCATCCAGACCAACGTCTGCGCCGAGCCGGGCGACAGCGGCGGCGCGCTCTTCGCGGGCGACACCGCGCTGGGGCTGACCTCCGGCGGCAGCGGTGACTGCTCCGGCGGCGGCGAGACCTTCTTCCAGCCGGTCCCGGAGGCGCTGGACGCGTACGGCGCCTCGATCGGCTGACCCCGCGCCCAGGGCGCAGGGCCGCACCCAGGGCAGAGGCCCCCCGGACACCCGTGGACGGTGTCCGGGGGGCCTCCCCTTGTTCAACGGTGCCGTTCGTTCAACGGTGCCGCGTGCGGTGCCGCGTTCGGTGGTGCGGTGGTGCGCTGCTCGGTCGTTCGCCGCTCAGAACCCGAAGACCTGGGTGGTGACGGCGTTCTTGTAGCAGTTGTTGGCGAAGGTGTGCTCGTACGAGACCCGGCGGCCGTCCCAGATCCCCTCGGCGGTGACGGTCACCGGCCGCCACTCCTTGGTGCAGACCCGGCCGGGCTCCGCCGACAGGGTCAGCGAGTTGAACACGCCGTCGACCGCGCGCAGTTCGGCGCATGCCTTGACGGCTGCCGGATGGGTACCGGAGGGGATGGGCTGACAGCTGAGCGTCACCGCCCGCTGTACGTCGGCCGTCGCCGCGTCCGCGCCGTAGCCGACGGTGAGGACCAACGCAGAGGCCGGGTACAGGCTGTCGGGCTGCGCGGGCGCGGCGTTCGCCGTGCCGCTCGCACCGATCCCCAGCGCGGCGCTCAGAGCCACGACGGCCCCCAGACCGATCGCCCCTGTGGTCTTCCGCATTTCGAACGCTCCCTTGCTCGTGGTTTCAGATACCGGACGGAGTTCTACGCGGTGCAAGTCAGGAACGCACGTCGATCGAACACTTCCGGTCGCTATACGTAGTCATTCGGTGGCTTATTGTCGCGTGCGGGGCGTGTCGCTCCGCGGAACGCCGCGTGGCGAGCGGATGCGCGACGGGCGGGGCGAGCCGGTGGGTGTGCGCCCGGCGCGGGGGTGTCCGGAGTATCCGCCGGTTCATGAACGACATGCTCAGAGCACTCGTATTGGCTCAGGCGCGCTCATATGGGGCAGCGGGTGATGATCCGTCCGTCATCTGCCGGGGGCATCGGGGCCCAAGGGGCGCGTGGGCGAGATCCTGCCAGCACAAGGCGACCGGCGGGCGGGTGCTCAAACGGCCCTCGGAGGCCGGAACGGGGGTGTACGGCGCGGGGGTCAGCTGTCCAGATCGCGGCTCAGGGCGCCGCTCTGCCGCCCCCAGCCGTAGGCCCGGCCGGTCCGCAGCCGCACCACCAGCCGCCGGTCGGCGACCATCGCGGCGCGGAAATCCTCCCAGTCCGGATGCTCGCCCTGAATGGCGCGGTAGACCTCGACCAGCTCGTCGACCGTGGCGTCATGGGGATCCGCGGCCACCGGGGTCAGCTCGGCGTCGCCCTCGGCCACCAGATAGGAGAAGCGGTCGTCGCTGGTGACGTAGAAGCTGGCACGCGGGTCGCGGCGCAGATTGCGGGTCTTGGCGCGGCCGTCGGTGACCGAGATACGGATCAGCCGGGCGGCCGGATCGTAGGTGAAGGCGACGTTCGACAGCTGGGGCCGTCCGTCGCGCTTGAGGGTGACCAGCGCACCCGTGCGCTGCTCCCGCAACAGCCCGAGCAGGGTGTCCTGGGAGGGCGTGGCGGAGTCCCCGGGTCGCTCGGTCATAAGGATCGAGCGTAGGCGGCGAACGGCCGGTTTTTGCGGTACGACACGCGGAATGTCGAGGCGGTTTGCGTGCTTATGGTGTATATGGAAGGGCGACCGAACCGACTCGCACGCTTGTTCGAGAATGGGGTTATGGTGGGGCGTGGGACGAACAGGGTCGGTCAGGGGGTGTGAGCAGCGGGAGGTGCGGATGCCAGGCTTCACGCATCTGCACACCGCGTCCGGATTCTCCATGCGGTACGGGGCCGCGCATCCGGAGCGGCTGGCGGAACGCGCCGCCGAGCGCGGAATGGACGCGATCGCGCTGACCGACCGGGACAGCCTCGCCGGAGCGGTGCGGTTCGCCCGCGCGAGTGAGGCCGTGGGGGTGCGTCCGCTCTTCGGGGTGGATCTGGCCGTCCGGGTGGAACCCCCGGAGCCGGGGCGTACGGTCCGGCGGCGCACCCCGGTGCGCGGTGGGGCGTTCATCGATGAATCCACGCCACGTGTGGTCTTCCTCGCCCGGGACGGCGCGGCCGGATGGGCCGCGCTGTGCGGACTGGTCTCCGCCGCCCATACCGGGCTCGACCACCCCGGCACCGCCCGTACCCACGGCGACGGGCCGCCTCTGCTGGACTGGCGTGACCTGGTCGGCGGCGGTGGCGGAGCGCTCTCCGCACTGACCGTGCTGCTCGGCCCCGACTCCGACGTCGGCCGGGCCCTGGCCGCCGGCCGCCCCGACCGGGCGGCCCGGCTGATCGTCCCCTGGCGCGAACTCTTCGGTGACGCCCTGCGGCTGGAGGCCGTGTGGCACGGCCGCACCGGCCCCGGCCCCGGCTCGCTGCGGCTGGCCGCCCGTACCGTCGGCTTCGCCGCCGACCAGGGCGTACGGGCCGTGCTCAGCAACGCCGTGCGCTACGCCGACCCGGGGGAGGGCCCGGTGGCCGACGTCCTGGACGCCGCCCGGCGGCTGGTCCCGATCGATCCGCACCGCCCCGGCTCGCTCGACAGCGGTGAGCGCTGGCTCAAGGGCCCGCGGGACATGGCGGAGATCGCCGAACGGATCGCGGAGGCGGCGGGGATGCGGCGGGACGCCGCGTACCGGCTGCTGGAGGAGACCCGGCGCGCCGCCGCGGAGTGCCTGGTGGACCCCGAGGACCACATCGGCCTCGGCAGTGTCCACTTCCCCGAACCGCGGCTGGTCGGCGCCGGACGGCGGAGCGCCGAGCGGGTGCTGCGGTCGCGCTGCGCCGCCGCCATGGTGCTGCGGGGCTACGACCGCGACCGGGTGCGCTGGGAGCGGCTGGAGGACGAGCTGCGCACCATCGAACGGCTCGGCTTCGCCTCGTACTTCCTCACCGTCGCCCAGGTCGTCGACGACACCCGGGCGCTCGGGGTCCGGGTGGCCGCCCGCGGCTCCGGCGCGGGCTCGTTCGTCAACCATCTGCTCGGTATCGCCCATGCCGATCCGGTCGCCAACGGGCTGCTGATGGAGCGGTTCCTGTCGGTGCGGCGGGCCGCGCTGCCCGACATCGACATCGATGTGGAGTCCGCGCGCCGCCTCGATGTCTACCGCGCCATCTTCGACCGCTTCGGGGCGGAGCGGGTCGCGACCGTCGCGATGCCCGAGACCTACCGGGTGCGCCACGCGGTACGGGACGTGGGCGCGGCGCTCGGCATGGACCCGGAGGAGGTGGACCGGCTCGCCAAGTCCTTCCCGCACATCCGCGCCCGGGACGCCCGCGCTGCCCTGGCCGAACTGCCCGAACTGCGAGCGCTACGAGAGGCGACCGCCGAGCAGGAACGTTTCGGCAAACTCTGGGAGCTGGTCGAGGCGCTGGACGCGCTGCCCCGCGGCCTCGCCATGCACCCCTGCGGGGTGCTGCTCTCGGACGCCGGGCTGCTGGCCCGTACGCCCATTGTGCCGACCAGCGGCGAGGGCTTCCCGATGTCCCAGTTCGACAAGGACGACGTCGAGGAGCTGGGGCTGCTCAAACTGGATGTCCTCGGCGTACGGATGCAGTCCGCGATGGCGCATGCAGTGGCCGAGATCGAGCGGGTCACCGGGCGGGCGGTGGACCTCGACGACCCGGCGCAGGTCCGGCCCGGCGACCCGGCCACCTACGATCTGATCCGCTCCACGGAGACGCTCGGCTGCTTCCAGATCGAGTCCCCCGGGCAGCGAGATCTCCTCGGACGGCTCCAGCCCACCTCCTTCCACGACCTTGTGGTCGACATCTCGCTCTTCCGGCCCGGTCCGGTCGCCGCCGACATGGTGCGCCCGTTCATCGACGCCCGGCACGGCCGCAAGCCGCCGCGCTATCCGCATCCGGACCTGGAGGAGGCGCTGCGCGAGACCTACGGGGTGGTGGTCTTCCATGAGCAGATCATCAAGATCCTTTCGATCATGACCGGTTGTGAACGGGACCTCGCCGACGAGGCGCGGCGCGCGCTGTCCGACCCCGAGCGGCAGGGGCGGGTACGGGCCTGGTTCCGGACGGAGTCCTCGAAGCGGGGCTATCCGGCCGAGGTGCTGGCACACACCTGGGAGATCGTCGAGGCGTTCGGCTCGTACGGTTTCTGCAAGGCGCACGCCGTCGCCTTCGCGGTGCCGACCTATCAGTCCGCCTGGCTCAAGGCGCACCACCCGGCCGCCTTCTACGCCGGGCTGCTCACCCACGACCCCGGGATGTACCCGAAGCGGCTGCTGCTGGCGGACGCGCGGCGGCGCGGGGTGCCGATCCTTCCGCTGGATGTGAACCGGTCGGGCCCCACCTATCGAATCGAACTGATGTCCGGTGACGGTGTGTCGGGCGACGGCATGTCCGGTGACGGTGTGTCGGGCGACGGCCCGGGTGTCGGGGTCCGGCTGGCCCTCGCCGACGTCCACGGCATCAGCGAGGCGGAGACCGGGCGGATCGCGGCCGGACAGCCGTACTCCTCGCTCCAGGACCTGTGGCTGCGCGCCCACCCCGGGCGGCCGGTGGCCGAACGGCTGGCCCAGGTCGGCGCGTTGGACGCGTTCGGTACGAGCCGCCGGGACCTGCTGTTGCAGATCGCCGAACTGCACCGGCAGCAGCGGGGCGCCGCCCGGCACGACGGCGCGGGCCAGCTGCCGCTGGCCGAGGCCGGGCCCGCCGCCCCCGCCGGGCTCCCCGACCTCGACGCGGACGAACGGCTCGGCGCCGAGCTCGGCATCCTCGGCATGGACGTCTCCCGCCATCTCATGGGCGACCACCGGGACTTCCTGGAGGAGCTGGGCGCGATGTCCGCGAAGCGGCTGCGCGACGCCCGGCACGGCGAGACCGTACTCGTCGCCGGGGCCAAGGCCGCCACCCAGACCCCGCCGATCCGCTCCGGCCGCCGGGTCATCTTCACCACCCTCGACGACGGAACGGGGCTGGTCGACTGCGCGTTCTTCGACGACAGCCACGCCGCGTGCGCGCACACCGTCTTCCACTCGTGGTTGCTGCTGGTGCGCGGGGTGGTCCAGCGGCGCGGCCCGCGCAGCCTCAGCGTCGTCGGCTCGGCCGTCTGGAACCTCGCCGAACTGGCCCGGCTCCGCCGCGAAGGCGGCCTGGAGGCGGTCGCCGCCGAACTCGCGGCGGGCCCGGACGACGGTACGCGCGAACCGGCCGGGGCCGACTCCGGCCGCCGCATCCAGATGTCCACCGGCTACGCCATGCACCCGTGGGCCGACCTCCAGCCCGCGGGCGACCAGTCCGCCACCGGCCGCAAACTGTGGCACGCCAGCCCGGGGAGCGCGGGATGACCCCCGACCGACCGTACCCATGTCCGCCACCCGCCCCGGCGGTGGGGTCTGCCGGAGTCCCGGTGGGGGTGCCGCGGGTCGGGGCGGCTGGGTGTGCCGTGCGTTCGGCTGATGCCGGGGCGGGCGGTTCTGCGCCGGGGGCCGGGCGGCCGGATCCGGCGTCCCGGCGGGCCGCGCCCGCCGATCCGGCGGGTGCCGAGCCTTCGGCGGGGGACGAGTCGTTGGGCGGTGCTGCGGCCTCGGCGTGCGAGCTTGAGGAGGCGCGGACCGGCTCCAGGCAGTCGCCCGCCCCGGCGGGGGAGCCGCATGTGTTGTATGTGCGGTTCCAGGCCGGGCGGGGGGCGTTGGGGGAGGACGTCTACCAGGGGCTGCTGGCGCTGCTCGGTGAGCTGACGCCCGTCGTCGAGGCGCTGCCGCCCGATGCCGCGTTCGCCGATGTCCGCGGTGCGCTGCGGTACTTCGGGCGGGACGCCGCCGGGCTCGCGGAGATCGTGCGGGTCCGGGCGCTGGCCCGGTACGGCGTCGACTGCACCGTCGGGGTCGCCGCCAACCCCATGCTCGCCCGGATGGCCGCCCAGGACGCGTCGCCGGACGCGCCCGGCGCCGTCCGTACCGTGCCCGACGAACCCGGCGCCGTCGCCGCGTTCCTCGCCCGCAAGCCGCCCACCGCGCTGCCCGGCGTGGGCCCGGCCACCGCGCGCACCCTGTGCTCGTACGGGCTCGACAGCGCCGCGCGGATCGCCGACGCGCCGCTGGGCACCCTTCAGCGGATCCTCGGTGCGGCGACCGCGCGCAAGGTGCACGCCTGGGCCCGCGGTGTCGACCCGGCGCCCGTCACCCCGAACGCCCCCGCCCGCGCCATGGGCGCGGAACACCGGTTCCGCCACGACGAGTTGGACCCCGTCCGGCGGCGCCGGGCGCTGCTCACGCTCGCCGACGGGCTCGGCTCCCGGCTGCGGACCAGCGGGCAGGCGGCGGCCGTGCTCGTGCTCACCGTCCGGTACGCCGACCGATCCACGACCACCCGCTCCCGCACCCTGACCGAGCCGACCGCCCACACCCCGGAGCTGACCGCCGTCGCGTACGCGCTGCACGACGCGCTCGGGCTGCAACGGGCCCGGGTGCGGGCCGTATCGCTGCGGGTCGAGGGGCTGATGGACGCCGAACTCGCCGCGCATCAGCTGACGTTCGACCCCGCGGACGAGAAGTCCCGGCGGCTCGAGGCGGCCGCCGACCGGGCGCGTGCCCGCTTCGGCGCGTCCGCGGTCCGGCCCGCCGGATTCCTGGACGTCGCGTGAAAAGGATGTAGAGATTCCTTCACCGACCGATGGCTGGAAGCCTTTGCTACTCGCGCGTAATTTCTTCTGAGCGCACCACCACGTGTGATCCGGATCGCAGGGCGCGCCGTCAGTGCAACCCTCTCTCCCCCACGGCGAGGAGTTCATGTGATGCTGCCCTGGAGGCATATCTCTGGTCTCAGCAGGACCCACAAGCCCCACAAACCCCGCAAGTCCCAGAAGTCCTACACGCTCAACCGGTCGCGAAGGTTACTGCCCGCCCTGGCCCTGACGGTCGTGGCGACCGCCGTACCCACCGCGGCCGAAGCGGCGAGCTCAGACACGGTCAGCAGCGGGTGGAACAACTACTCCTGCAAGCCGTCGGCCCAACATCCCCGCCCCGTGGTGCTGGTGCACGGCACCCTGGGCAACTCCGTCGACAACTGGCTCGGCTTTGCCCCCTACCTGGTCAAACGGGGGTACTGCGTCTTCTCCCTCGACTACGGCCAGTTGCCGCTCGTGCCCTTCTTCCACGGCCTCAACAAGATCGACAAGTCCGCCGAGCAGCTGTCCACCTATGTCGACCGGGTGCTCGCCGCCACCGGCGCCAACAAGGTCGACATGGTCGGACATTCGCAGGGCGGCATGATGCCCCGCTACTACCTCAAGTTCCTCGGCGGGGCGCCGAAGGTGAACGCCCTGGTCGGGCTCGCCCCGAACAACCACGGCACCACCCTGTCCGGACTGACGAAGCTGCTCGACTACTTCCCGGGCGCCGGCGATCTGATCGGCATGGTCGCACCGGGGCTGATGGACCAGGTCGCCGGCTCGGACTTCCTCAAGCGCCTCAACGAGGGCGGCGACACCGTCCCCGGGGTGCACTACACCGTCATCGCGACCAAGTACGACGAGGTCGCCACGCCGTACCGCGCGCAGTTCCTGTCCGGCCCGGACGTCAAGAACGTGGTGCTCCAGGACCTGTGCCGGACCGACATCTCCGAGCACCTCGCGATCGGACTGACCGACGGCCTCGCCTTCCATGAAGCCGTCAATGCCCTCGATCCAGAACACGCCACCCCGACGACCTGTGAGTCGGACGACTGACCCTTGACAGAAGGCGGTTGACGGCTCTCACGGCTAGCCGGACGTACGCCTTCCGAGGGCGTCCACGAAGCTGGTGAGCAGCCGTGCGAACTCCGCCCGGTCCGTCTCGGGCCACTCCTCCATCGCCTCCGCGAACACGGAGCGCCGGAAGCGGTGGACCTCCTCGGTCAGCGCGCGCCCTGCCTCGGTCATGACGAGCAGGGCGCGCCGCCCGTCGGTCTGGTCCGCCTCCCGCCGTGCCAGCCCGGCGTCGACCGCCCCGGTGACGAGCTTGCTCGCCCGGGGCTGGTCGACGTCCAGGGCGGCGGCGATGCCCGAGACGGTCGCGGGGGTCCCGCTCTGCTCCGCCGCCTCGATGGCGTCGAGGACGTCGAAGGCCGCGCCTCCGCCCTTGCCGCTCTCCGAAGAGCGCCGTTGGCCGCCGAGACGCGCCAGGGACCGTCTGCTCTGACTCCGCCGGATGGCGACCATCGCCCGCTCGATGTCCTCGATGTGCCGTGCGCTGTTGTTGCCCATCGCTCCCCGATGCATAATCATCAACATCTAGTTGCTATGTTACATGCAACACGGGGAAGGTGGAGTCATGGACAAGCCGATCGGATACTGGCTCAAGCATCTGGACGCGCTGATCTGCGCGGACTTCGAGCGCACCCTCGCGGGGAGCGGGCTGACCCGGCGCCACTGGCAGGTGCTGAACTCGCTCGCCGCGGGCCCGTGCCGGGTGGACGAGCTCTCCGCCGCCCTGCTCCCCTTCTGGGGTGCGGGCGCGATCACCCTCGACGAGGTCCTGACCTCGCTCCGCGAGCGGGGCTGGGTCCTGCTGGAGGGTGCGGAGGGTGCGGCGGGTGCGGAGGACGGGGGTGCGCGGTGTGCGCTCACTCCGCTCGGCGCCGAGGGGCGGGCCGTGCTGGCGGGGCGGGTCGGCGACACCCGAGGGCGGCTGATGGACGGGGTGACGGCCGAGCAGTACCTCGAGACCGTACGGGTGCTGAGCCGTATGGCCGCGAACCTCGAATCCGCTTCCCCCGCCGCATAGCCGCCGGTCGCCGCGGTCGAGGCTTATTCGGCGATCAGCTCGACCGCGATGTTGCCCTTGGTCGCCTTCGAGTACGGGCACACCTGGTGGGCCTGATCGACCAGGCCGCGGCCCTTCTCGCCCTCCAGCTCCGCGGGCAGCTCCACGCGCAGCGTGACCTTGAGCCCGAAGCCGCCGTCGGCCTCGTCCTTGCCGATGCCGACCTCGGCGGTGACCGAGATGTCCTTGGTGTCGATCTTGGCCTGGCGGCCGACGAGGCCGAGCGCGCTGGCGAAGCAGGCGGCGAAGCCCGCGGCGAACAGCTGCTCGGGGTTGGTGCCCTTGCCGTTGCCGCCGAGCGCGGGGGGCATGGCCAGTGGCAGGTCGATCTGGCCGTCGGAGCTCACGGCCCGGCCGTCGCGTCCGTTGGCCGTGGCGACCGCGGTGTAGAGCGCATCCATGGAGACCATCCCTTTCGAGTCCTGTGCGGGGCGGGCGCTCGGTGTGCCCGCCTCCGTCCGACACGAAGTACAGCACACAATTTAGTTGTGCACAACTAAAGGGTAGGCTGGAGGTATGTCGCACCAGTCCCGCCCCGATCTCCTCCGGCTCGATCTCCAGCTCTGCTTCACCCTGCACGCCGCCTCGCGCGCCTTCGGCGGCGTCTACCGCCGGGTGCTGCGCGAGACGGAGCTGACCTATCCCCAGTACCTGGCGATGATGGTGCTGTGGGAGCACGGGGAGATGCCGGTCAAGAAGCTGGGGGAGTATCTGCGGTTGGACTCCGGCACCCTCTCGCCGCTGCTCAAGCGCATGCAGACGGCCGGTCTCGTCCAGCGCGAGCGCAGCGCCCACGACGAGCGCTCGGTGACGGTGCGGCTGACGGCGGAGGGGGAGGCGCTGCGCGAGAAGGCCCAGGACATCCCGCTGAAGGTGGGCGAGGCCAGCGGTCTCGACACGGAGGAGATGGTGGATCTGCGGTCGCGGCTCCAGCGGCTCACGGCCGCGCTCGACGCGGCGCTGGCCGACGAGACCCCCGACGGGAACGACGAGGGACCCTAGAGCGCCGGTAACCCTTCGGGCATCGGCCGGAACGTCCCCCGCCGCTGCGTCACGGCCCGGGGCGCGTCGCGGGAGGATCCGCCCAGCCAGTCGCGTCAGACGGCCGGGGCCGCCGCCAGGGCACGCATACCGCGCGGGCCCGGTGCGCTGTGGAGCACCTCCGGGCCCGCGTCCCGGCATCGGTCCGCGAGCCAGTCCGCGCCGATCCGCGGCGTCGGATACGAGCCGGGTGCGCGGCGTCCAGCCTTCGGCGGTGCGCAGCCGCGGCACGTGGTGGACCTGCACGGTGTCCGCGGCACGGTATTCGAGGAAGCAGGTCAGGATCCGGTCCGCGTCGTTCCGCACCGGCGGGAACCGGGCGGTTCCCTCGAGCGGCCGGGTCAGATCCGGTAGGTGATGACCAGGCGGCCGCCGCGAGCGAGGGCGCGGGCCACATCGGTCAGCAGCGCGGGCACATCCTCCTTGGCGGGCAGATGGGTCGGCGTGTCGCCCATGCACACGACCGCGGCCACCCCGCCCGGCGAGGTCAGCCGGGGCCCGGTGGCGGTGGCGGTGGCGCTGTCGGTGGGCGTGGCGGGTGCACGATGACGCCGGACGGTGCGGAGGCGCCGCAGGCCCGGCACGCCCTGGACACCGCGGAAGCCCGTCGAGCCCCGGGGACCAGGGGATCCCTGGAAGGTCTGGAAGCAGAACGCCGCGGTCGCCAGGGCCGGCGGGATCAGCAGCAGCGGCCCGGAGAGGGCGAGGACGACCGCGGTGACGGCCGTGCTGCCGGCCGCCGCCCACCACAGCGGTGTACGGCGCGGCAGCGGCACCAGCGCCGCCAGCGGCCCGGCCGGGGTGACCGCCGCCAGGCAGGTGGATGCGGCCCGCATCCATGTGTCGGTGCCGGATGTGGACCGGCTGAACGCCTTCTCGATGGACCGGCTCTCGGGGCGCAACGAAGTGGTGGACCTCCGCAGTTCGATCATCCACCAGCATATGGCGGGCGATGTGGTCACCGAACTGGAGTGACGCCGGGGCCGGTCCCGGCCCCTGCGCCGGGACCGGCCGTGGAGGAGCCGGCTCCGAGGGGCGTCGTCAACAGCCCCGGAGCCGGCTCCGGTCTCTGGTTCCGCGGCCTACGGTCAGTCGCGGGCGCGCTGCGCCGCTGCCCTGCGGCGGCCGTTCACGGTGAACAGCACGGCCGCGCCGGTCGCGAGGACCGCGGCACCGCCGATGGCGAGGGTGGTGGTGTTGCTGTCGCCACCGGTCTGGGCGAGGTGCTCACCGCTGTCGCCGGTCGCGGTGGGGGCGTTACCGTTCTTCGCCTCGGCGCCCTTCGCCTCGGCGCTCTTCACCTCGACGTTCCCGCCGTTCTTGGTGTCCGTCCCCTTCGGCCCGTCACCGCCGTGTCCGTGGTGGTCGACCGTCGACTTCCCGGCGCCCGCGGCGATCTGCGCGTCGTCGGGCGCGGCCGCCTTCGGTGCGGACGCCTTCTTCGGGGCACCGGCCGCGCCGCCGAAGGTCACGTCCGAACAGGTGTAGAACGCCTCCGGGCTGTCCGAGCGCTGCCAGATGCTGTAGATCAGATGGCGGCCGGACTTCTTCGGCACCTTGCCCTTGAAGACGTAACTCCCGTTCTTCAGCGTCGGGTCGGTGACCTTGGCGAACGGCTTCGCCTCCAGGTCGGACCAGGCCAGCCGCTTGGTCGGCTGGTAACCGTCCTTGGTGATGTACAGCTCGAAGCTGCCCTTGTGCGGGGCGGTGGCCCGGTAGGTGAAGGTGTGCGTACCGGCCTTCATCGCCGTGGCGGGCCAGTCCGCGCGCGGCAGGTCCAGCCCCTTGTACTTGTCCCGGCCCGCGCTGCACAGCTTTCCGTCCGGGATGATCTGCTTGTGCCGCCCGGCGGCGTCGGCGATGTTGACCTCGTTCCAGTCGTACAGCGCCTGGGTGCCCCCGGCCGCGACGGCCGCCTTGCAGGCGGCCGAATCCGGGCTCTCCGGCCCCTCGGCGAAACAGGCCGACACCCGGCTGACCGGGTTCTGCATCGAACCGTGAGCGACGGCCGGGGCCGCGGACAGCGCGGTGAGGGCGAGCGGCACGATACCGAGCGCGGCTATCTGTGCCGTTCGGCGACAAGCGGTCCTCGGGCGAGCGGTCATCGTGGGGGTCCTACCTTTCAAGGGTGGTTGCTCTGGTCATTCGTAAGATCGGAGGGCCCGGGGGCTTCGGGCATGGCTCATGGTTGGGCGCCGTTGGCAAGGCTCAAAGGACTTGGCCACCCGAGGCCCCGCGACGACTCGACCGCCAATTGGGAGACGCGACTCTGATCGCTGCTGTAGGACAACGTCGGCGAGGTCGTCTGCGGGATCGATGTAACGGCGAGCTGGCGGAGGAAACGTGCCCGAGATCTGGGCCGGGGTGGACATCGGCAAGGAACACCACCACTGCGTGGTGATCAACGCGGACGGTCAGCGGCTGCTGTCCCGCCGGGTCCTGAACGACGAGACCGAACTGCTCCAGCTCATCGCCGACATCTTGGAGATATCCATCGACGTGCTGTGGGCCGTCGACCTCAACCACGGCGGCGCCGCCCTGCTGATCGGCCTGCTGCTCAGTCACGACCAGCCGATGGCCTACCTCACCGGCCTGGCGGTCCACCGTGCCTCGGCCACCTACAAGGGCGAGGGAAAGACGGACGCCAAGGACGCCTTCGTCATCGCCGACCAGGCCCGCGTTCGCCGAGACCTTGGCTTGTTGCGCCCCGGAGACGAGATCGCCGTCGACCTGCGCACGCTGACCACCCGGCGCCTGGACGTGGTATTCGACCGCACCCGGCAGATCAACCGGCTCCGTGCTCAACTGCTGGAGATCTTCCCCGCGTTGGAGCGGTCGCTGGACCTGGTCAACAAGGGGCCGGTGATGCTGCTGACCGGCTACCAGACCCCGGCTGCGATCCGTCGCGCGGGCGCGAAGCGAATTGAGACCTGGCTGAAGAACCGGAGGGTCCGTGGCGCCGCCGCACTTGCGAGGACGGCGGTGGAGGCTGCCCAGGCTCAGCAGACGGCCCTGCCCGGCGAGAAGCTGGCCGCCGCCATGGTGGTCCGCCTCGCGAAGGGGGTGATGGCCCTTGATGAGGAGATCGCCGAGCTCGACGCCCTGATCGAGGCCAAGTTTCGCGAGCATCCGCATGCCGAGGTGATCCGCAGCCTGCCCGGCATGGGAACCAAGCTCGGCGCCGAGTTCATCGCCGCGACCGGCGGTGACATGGACGCCTTCGGCAGCGCCGACCGCCTGGCCGGCTTCGCCGGCCTGGCCCCCCGACCCCGCGACTCCGGCCGCGTCAGCGGCAACCTGCGCAGACCCAGGCGCTACCACCGCGGCCTGCTGCGGGCGATGTACCTCTCGGCCATGGCCAGCCTCAAGGGCTGTCCGGCCTCGAAGGCGTACTACCAACGGAAGAGGAGCGAGGGAAAGGGACACAAGCAGGCCCTGCTCGCGCTCGCCCGCCGACGCCTCAATGTCCTGTGGGCGATGATCCGTGACGGACAGTGCTACCAAGGTTCACCTCCCGTCACAGTGGCGGCTTGACATCACGATTGGGAAGTCCTTTCGCTGATGGGGGGCGACGCGCAGCACGCTAACTCCGCCGATCAGCCGGATTGCCCGTCTTATGGCGCTGTTAAGGAGCAGCTCAGACTGAGCTGAGGATGACGCCCGTCCCCGTTCCGGACCCCGTGGTGCGGGCGTCCGCGCCACGGGCCGGAACGGGGAGGCCGCGGCGTCAGCCCGTCGGCACCCGCCGCTCCGGCTCCGTGGCCGCCGCCTCGGCGGGGGAGTGGTCCCGGCCTCCCGGCAGCCATCGCAGCCCGCGCGGCAGGGTCCAACTCCGTTGCCCCAGCAGCGCGATGGCGGCGGGCAGCAGGACCCCGCGCACCACGGTGGCGTCGATGAGCACCGCCACCGCAAGACCGACGCCCATCATCTTGTACTCGATCGCGGACAGCACGACGAAGACGCTGAAGGCCGCCGTCATGATGACCGCCGCACTGGTGACCACCCCCGCGCCGGACGCCACGCCCCCGACGATCGCCTCACGGGTGGCCGCGCCGTCGAGCCACCGTTCGCGGATCCGGCTGAGCACGAAGATGTGGTAGTCCATGCTCAGCCCGAAGAGGATGACGAACATGAACAGCGGCAGCCAGCCGATGACTCCGCCGTACGGGCTGAAGCCCAGCGCCGAGCCCAGGTGCCCGTCCTGGAACACCCAGGTCAGCACCCCGTAACTGGCGCCGATCGACAGCAGGTTCAGCGCGATCGACACCAGCGGGACGGCTAGCGAGCGGAAGGCGACCACGAGCAGGACGAAGGCGAGGACGAGCACGAAGGCGAAGACGGCCGGGGTGCGGTCGGTGACCTGTTGGGTGAAGTCGTAGGCGAACGCCGTCTTGCCCGTCACCGCGTAGTCGATCCCGTCCAGCCCGCCGAGGGCGTCCGGCAGTGTCCGCTGCCGCAGCGTTTCCAGGGCCCTGTTCGCGGTGGTGTCGGTGCCGAAGCTCGCCAGCGGTACCCGTACCACCAGAGCCCGGTCCGCCCGGGTCACGGTGATCGGCTCGCCCAGCGTGCCACCGCTCGCCGCGGCCCGGTCGTGCAGGCTCGCGACCGCCTTCCGCAGATCCGGACGGTCCACGGCGCGGTGGTCCCGCGTTCCCCAGATCACCACCCGCGCCGGAGCGGGGGCGCCGGGGAACGCCCGCTGCATACGGGCCGCCGCGTCCACCGCCGGAACGCTCCGGGACAGGCTGTCGGTCACCGCCGCGTCCTGGAGGTGTATCCCCGACGCGGGCAGCGCCAGCACCAGCAGCGCCAGTGCCGCCGAGCCGCCCCACAGCAGCGGACGGCGCACCACCGCGCGGGCCACCGCCGACCAGGTGCGGGACCTCTCCGCCGCGATCCGGCGGCGGCCCACCCAGGGCAGCCGCGCCCGGTCCACCCGGCTCCCCAACGCGGCCAGCAGCGCGGGCAGTACGGTCACCGAGCCGAGCACCGCCACCCCGACCACCAGCACCGCGCCCGCCGTCAGCCCCTTGAAGTTGTCCAGGCCGGTGAGGAGCAGCCCGCTCACGCAGACCATCACGGTCAGCCCCGAGACCACGACCACCCGGCCCGAGGTCCGCGCCGTGATCCGCAGCGCCTCCGGCAGACCGCGTCCGGCGGCGCGCTCCTCGCGCACCCGGCGCAGCGAGAAGAGCGAGTAGTCGATGCCCACGGCGACACCGATCAGCAGCACCATGGAGGAGGTGGCGCTGTTGACCGGCACCCAGTGCGCCACCACCTGGAGCACACCGAACGTGCCGATGACCGTGGTGGCCGCCAGCAGCAGCGGAATCATGGCGGCGATCAGCGAGCCGAACACCACCAGCAGAATGGCGACGGTGAGCGGGAGCGAGAAGAACTCCGCCCGCTGGAAGTCACCTTTGATGCCCTCGTCGACCGCGCGCGACAGGCTCATGTCCCCCGCCTGTGCCAGCCGTACGCCGGGATGGCGGTCCCGTACCGACGCCACGGCTTCGGCCGCGGTCTCGTAGTGCTCCGCCGACTTCTCGTCGGGCCCGGCCACCTGGAAGGTGACCAGGCCGGACCGGCCGTCCCCCGACACCAGCCGCCTGCCGCCGTCCCGGTCCAGCGGGGAGCGGTCCAGCGGGGAGTGGACGGCGATCACCGCATCCGGTGCGCGACGCAGTGTCCGCGTCAGGTCCTCGGTGGCCCGGCGCAGTTCGGGATCGTCGGTGAAGCGCGGGCCGCCGGGCCGTTCGGCCTGGATGAGCACGTTCTCCTGGGCGGGCGGGTACTCCCGCTGGGCCTCCAGCACCAGATCGGCGCGGCCCGACTCACCCGGTCCGGTGCTGCTCCTGGTCTCGCCCGGTATCACCGAGCTCGCGAGCACGGCCACCACGACCAGCGCCAACCAGCCCACGATCGCGAGTGTGCGATGCCGGGCCGACCACCCCGCGATCCGTTCCACGACCGCCGGGCGCGACTTGCTTTTGCGCAGCATGAGCTGCTGTCCTTTCCCGCAGAAGGAGCGTTCCTGTGAGAACTCGCCCGTCGCGGGCGAGCTGGTGCTGCTACTTCGTCCACCTGGGCCGTCGAGTTGCCGCTCGACGGCCCAGGACCTGTGCGCTGTCCGGGTCTCCGCCCGGGGTCATTCGACCGTCTGGAGAATGCGCTCCAGCGAGTCCATCCGCCCCTGCACCGCGGCGAGGCGCTCGCTGATCTCCTTCAGCCGTAGCTCGGCGCCCTGCTGCGCCGCGACGGCCTCCGCCGCCAGCTTGCGGTACTCCAGCTCCCGCACGACCTGGACCTTCGCGCGCCGGGTGGCCGCGAACTGCCAGATGATCGTGGTCAGCACGGTGGTGATCAGTGCGAAGATGCCGAAGGCCCCGACGACCTCCGCGAGATCGTGCCCGTCCATCACGTGTTCCCCTTCGTCTTGTGGTGCGCGTCGTCCCCCGGCACCGTCAGCGTCCGTTCCGCGGCCTCGACGGCCTCCGGGGTCAGCTCGATGGCGAACCGGCTGACCTCGTAGAACTTCATGGCCTTTCCGTCCTCCGACACCTCGAGCCGCGCCGACACCAGTCCGGCGGCCTCCAGCTTCCGCAGATGGACCTGGAGGAGGGCCCGGCTGATCCCCAGCGCGCGGGCCAGTTCGCTCACATACATGCGCTCACGCGCCAGTGCGGCGATGACCCGGAGCCGGTGCGGATTGGCGAGCGTGGCCAGGACGCGCACCAGCTCATCGCCGGTCGGTTGGGAGATGGTCATAGCGAAACCCTGCACATGCAAAAAAAAGTTAGCACATGCAGAGAATGATTGCGGAGGGCCGGGTGCGTGGAATGGTGACAGACATGACCGGAACGAACTCTCGTACGAACGACACGGCCGGTGAGGGACGGATGGCGTCCTCGTCCACACCGTCGTCGCGCAGGTCCGCCGCGGAGCTGATCGAGGCCGTCCTCGACCCGGGCACCCGGCGCTCGTGGGACGAACCGGTCGAGATCGTCACCGAGGACCCCGACTACCGCGCCGACCTGGAGCGGGCGCGTGAGCGCACCGGGCTCGACGAGTCGGTGATCACGGGGGAGGGGCGGATCGACGGGCGCCGGGTGGCGTTCGTCGCGTGCGAGTTCCGCTTCCTCGCCGGGTCGATCGGCGTCGCCGCCGGGGAACGCCTGGTCCGGGCGGTGGAGCGGGCCACCGCGGAGCGGCTGCCGCTGCTCGCGGCCCCCGCCTCCGGCGGGACCCGGATGCAGGAGGGTACGGTCGCGTTCCTCCAGATGGTGAAGGTGGCGGCGGCGATAACCGACCACAAGGCCGCGGGCCTGCCCTATCTCGTCCATCTGCGCCACCCCACGACGGGTGGGGTCCTCGCGTCCTGGGGCTCCCTGGGCCATGTCACCGCCGCCGAGCCCGGGGCGCTCATCGGCTTCATGGGCCCGCGGGTGCACGAGGCCCTCTACGGCGAGGAATTCCCGCCCGGCGTCCAGGTCGCCGAGCATCTGCTGCACCACGGCCTGATCGACGCCGTGCTCCCGGCCAGCCGCCTGGCGGGGGTGGCGGCACAGGTCCTGCGCGTCCTGTGCGGGGACGCCGCCGCGGTAACGGGCGATGAGGGCGAGGGCAGTGGCCCGCCCTCGCGCTCCGCGGAGGACGCGGAGGGGGAGGCCGGTCCGGCGGCGGAGGCGGCTGCCGCGTCCGGGCCCGCGGCCTCGCCCGGCGCGATGTCCGCATCCGTGCGGCCCACGCCGGAAGCGCCCGCGGCCGATGCCGCGGGGCGTGCCGGAACACACCCCGCGCCCGACGCTCCCGCGCCGCTCCCGGAATCGGACGGCGGGTCCGGTGCGGCGGCGGGGACCGCGTCCGTGTCCGGTGCGGACTTCGGGGCAGGGCCCGCGCCCGCGGGCCCTGCTCCGGGCGGTGGGGCCGCCGCGCGAGGCGGGACCGTGCCCTCCGCCGAGGAGTCGATACGGGCCTCCCGGCGGCCCGACCGGCCCGGGGTGCGGGATCTGCTGCGTATCGCCGCCGAGGACGTGACCCCGCTCAGCGGCACCGGCGCCGGTGAGCACGACCCCGGGCTGCTGCTCGCGCTCGCGCGCGTCGGCGGCACGCCCTGTGTGGTGCTCGGGCACAACCGCCGCAGCGCGCGCGAGGACGAGACGGGCGACGGGCCGGGGGAGGGCCAGCCGCTCGGCCCGGCGGGGCTGCGGACCGCCCGGCGCGGTATGCGCATCGCCGCCGAGCTGGGGCTTCCGCTGCTCACCGTCATCGACACCGCGGGCGCCGCGCTCAACCGCGCCGCCGAGGAGGGCGGGCTCGCGGGGGAGATCGCCCGCTGCCTGGCCGATATGGTCACCCTGCCCGCGCCCACCCTGTGTCTGCTGCTCGGCCAGGGCGCCGGGGGCGCCGCGCTCGCGCTGCTGCCCGCCGACCGGGTCGTGGCGGCGCGGCACGCCTGGCTGTCACCGCTGCCGCCCGAAGGCGCCTCCGCGATCCTCCACCGCACCACCGAGCGGGCCTACGAGGTCGCCGGACGCCAGGGCGTGCGCTCCGCCGACCTGTTCGCCCAGGGCATCGTCGACCGGATCGTGGACGAGTCCGACGCGGAGGAGGGCCGCCCGGAGATCTTCCTCGAGCGGCTCGGCCGTATCCTCGGTGCCGAACTCGCCGCCCTCCGCGCGCGGGACCAGGACGAGCGACTGGCCGCGCGCCGGGCCCGGCACCGCCGTATCGGGGTACCGGGTTGACGGCGAATCAGGGCCAAACGGACGGAGCGGTCCACCAAATTAGCGGTCTTAGGCTTGCCTAACCTAATCTCGGGCCGTGAACGAGCATGATCCCGAGGCGGCACCACGGCCGTCCCCCTCCCCTGCCCGGCGGCCCCACCGGCTCCACCTCCTCGCCGTCAACCCCACCGACTCCGTCACCGAGGGTTTCCTCCCGGCGGCGGGCGGACTGGGGCTCGCGGTCACCCTGCTCACCGACCAGCCCGAGGCGCATGAACGCGCCTACGCACGCGTCCGCGCGGCCGGTACCGCACCCCTGCCCGAACTCGCCCTCGAACACTGCGACATACGGGACTTCCGCGAGGTCATCAGCCACATCACCGCCTCCGGACAGCGGCCCCGGGCGATCTTCACCAACAGCGACCACCTCCAGGCCCAGGCCGCCCTCGCCGCCGACTACTTCGGCCTCCCCGGCAAGGACTGGCGCGCCGCGCTGCGCACCAAGAACAAGGCCGAACTGCGCCGCGCCCTCGCCGCCACCGGCGCCGACACGGTCTGGTCCACCGAACTCGGCACCGGACAGGACCCGTCCGCCCTCACCGGGCTCGACGCCCCCTACCCCTGTGTGGTCAAACCGCGCGAGGGCGTGGCCAGCGAGGACGTCGTACTCGTCGCGGACGCGGCGGAACTGGTCGCGCGGTGCCGGACCATACGTGAACGGCGGCCCGGTGCGGCGCTGGTGGTCGAGGAGTTCCTCGACGGTGAACTCCACACCCTCGAAACCCTCGGCGACGGCCGCACCCTGCATGTCCTCGGCGGATTCCGCACCGAGCTCTCCCCGCCCCCGCACTTCATCGAGGAACGGCTGCGGCTGCTGCCCGCCCCGCCGCCCGAACCGCACACCGGCCAGGTGCTGGACCAACTTCGGGCGCTGGGTGTCGGCTTCGGCATCTGCCACACCGAATACGTCGTCCAGGGCGACCGGGCCCGTCTGATCGAGGTCAACTACCGGGCCATCGGCGACCAGTGCGACCTGGTGCTCGCCGAACTCCTCGGCATCCCGCTCTTCGAGCACGTCCTGCGCACCCACCTCGGCGAGCCGCTGCCGGACGACCTCGGCGCGCGGACCGACGGCAGGGCCCGGATGGAATACGTCCTGGCGGACCGCGCAGGACGGCTGGTCTCCGCCCCGGCGGGGGGCGTGAGTGAGCGCGACGGCGTACGGCTGGACTACCGTCCCCTGCGTGAGGTCGGCGAGGAACATCCGCTGTACCGCACCAACCGCGACTTCCTCGGCGTCCTGCGGGCGACCGGCACCGATCAGGCACTGATCGACACCGCCGTGGCGGAGTTCCTGGCGGCCCACCGATGGGAGATCGCGTCATGAGCGGGACCGCGGCGGCCGACGGCCTCCTGCTCCGCACCGGACGCACCGGACGCACCGGGGGGCGGGCCGAAGAGGAGCTTCTCGGGCGGGTGATCGACACCCTGCTCCGCGAGGACGCGTACGGACTGCGCGGCCGCGCCCGCACCGTACGCCGCGCGGACGGGGGCGACTGGCTGCGGATCGCGCTGGAGGGGGGTGAACGCGTGCTGCTGCCGGTGGAGGAGGACGGCTTCCAGTGCGAGATCCGGGCGCGGCGCCCGGTACGGCTGGAGTACGCGTCCCCGCCGGACGCGCCGCCGTACCCCGGCGAGGCCCCCGCCGCCGGGATCGTCACCGGGCTCGACGCCGTGCTCGGGGTACTGCGGCGGGTCGTGGCGGCCGAGGACCGGGCGGGCTATGACGCCTTCGTCGGCGAATGCCGCCAGGCCCTGGACACCGCGCACTGGCACGCCCGCGTCCGCCCCGCCGTCGTCGAGCGCCTGACCACGCACTACGGTCCCGCGCCGGGCGAGCCCGGCGCAGAGGGGTCCAACTCCGTCCGCCCCGGAGCGAATGACTCCGGGGGACCGGGCTCGGGTAGCCCCGGCACGGGTACGCCTGTGCCGGGCGCGTCCGCCCCGGACACCTCCCGCGCGCCCGGCCCGCAGGGGCACGGCGCGAGTCGGCCCGACTCGGGCAGGTCCGGCGTGGAGGGGCCCCGCGCGGGCCTGCCCGGTTCGGAAGGGCGGTCCGGCACGGGTGGGCCCGGCCCGGGCGAGGGCGCCGTGGACGCATCGTGCACGCCCGGCTCACGGAGACCCGGCCTGGACGGAACTGATCCGGTAGCGGGGCCCACGAGTTGGCCCGGCACGAGCACGCCCAGCCTGGACGATGACGCTCCGTGCGGATCCCGCACACCCGGCCCGGATGGGCACGGCGCCAGTCGGCCCGACTCGGGCACGCACGGGCCGGATGGGCCCGGCTCGGGGTGCCCCGGCGCGAGCGCGGCCGGCCTGGGCGCGTTCGCGCCGGACGGGTCCCCCGCGCACGGCCCGGGTGGGTCCCGCCCGCAGGGCCTCGGTCCGGGCGGGCTTGGGGTCGGCGCGAGTCGGTCCGACTCCGGCGCGCACGGGCTGGATGGGGCCGCCCCCGGCGGGGGCGCTCATGGGGTGGCGCGCCCGCCCGGTGAGGGCCCCGGCTGGGCCGGGATGTCCGGTTCGCTCGCCTACGACACCCTCGCCGCCTTCCGCGACCACCCCGTCTATCCGACCGGCCGTGTCCGCTCCGGCTTCGGCGAGGCCGCCTTACGCGCCCATGCGCCCGAGTTCCACCCGACGTTCCCGCTGCGCTGGGTCGCGCTGCCCCGCGAGGCGGTCGCCGGGGATCCCTCCCGGCTGCCCGCGTGGTGGCCCACCTCCGCCCGACTCGGGCTGGCGCGCGGTCTGGACCGTACGCATCTGGCCCTTCCCGTGCACCCGCTCACCGTCGGCCGCCCGCTGGCCGACGCGTTGCGGGAGACCGGACTCGACGGCTCCGCCCACCTGGCCGAGCGCGCCCACCTCGATGTCGTCCCCACGCTGTCGATGCGGACCGTCGCCGTCGCCGAGAACCCCCTCGTGCACCTCAAGCTGCCGCTCACCACGGCCACCCTGGGGCTGCGCAACCGGCGGACCGTCAAACCGGGCACGCTGATCGACGGTGAGGTGGCCCAGCGGCTGGTGGAGGCGGTGATCGCGCGGGAGCCGCGGTTCACCGACACCGTGCTGCTCGCCGACGAGACCACCCATCTGCACGCGGGACACGAGCTGTTGGCGACCCTGGTACGCCGCTACCCGCCTGGTCTGGAGCGCGCCCGGATCGTGCCCCTGGCCGGGCTGCTCGCCCGGACACCGGACGGCGGTCTGGTCGTGGACGCGCTCACCGCCCGCTACTACGGCGGTGATCTGACCGCTCTCCTCGACGCCTACTACCGGCTGCTGTTCGACTTCCACACCACCCTCTTCGCCCACGGCATCGCGCTCGAGTCCCATCAGCAGAACACCTCCCTGGTGTTCGAGGGCGGCGAGAACGGCGAGGACGGCGAGAACGGTCCCCGCCTACGGCTGCTGATCAAGGACCACGACGGTCCGCGCGTCCACGCGATACGGCTCGCGGCGATGATCGGCGGAGGCGCCGCCGCCGATCTGTGCGGATTCGACGACCGCAGAATCCTGACCGGCGGCGACGGGCCGGTGACCGATGTGTTCACCACCATCACCGTCCATCTGTGCGCCGCCGCCCTCGTCTTCGAGCTGGCCGCGCTCGGCCGGGCGCCGCTCGACACCCTGCTGCGGCAGCTGCGCGACCGGCTCACCGAGGCCGTCGACCGGATGGCCGGGACCCGGCCCGGCGCGACGGCCGACCTGCTGCGGGCCCGGCTGCTGGACGCGCCCCGGCTGCCGGTCAAGGCGATGGTCACGGCGGGCACGCTGCTGCCCAAGGAGCGCACCGGCGCCGCCGACATCAACAAGCACTACGTCACCGGGCCCAACTACCTGCTGCGGAGGAGCGGCGGATGACCACCGAGCCGTCGGCCGGCTCACCCTCCGGGCCCGCCTTCCACCCCGTATCCCACCCCGCTCCCGTCACGCCTCCCGCCACCCCCCTCCGCACCCGCTGGAGCCGCCCGATGCCCTCACCCTCCTCCGCGTCGACTTCCACCATCCCTGCCACCGCCGTGGCCTCCGCCGACGAGGTGGCCGCCCACACCCTCCTCAACTGCCTGCTCCGCGAGGTGTCCGGCCCGGAGCACCAGACCGCCGTCGCAGACGGACGGCTCCGGCTGCGGCTGCCCCGCTGCGGGGTGCTGCTGCGCGTCGGACTGCGCCGTACGTCCCTCATCGGGGCGCACCGGTTCACCGGACCGGTCAGCGAACAGCGCGACGGCACCTGGACCGAGGTGTCCTGGCGCCAGCTCGCCGAGCGCATCCACCGGGAGCTGCACCTGCGCACCGGGGTGCGCAACGACGAGTTCCTGGACCAGGTCGCCTCCAGCCACGCGGGGATGACGGCGGCCCTGGAAGAGCGCGAGAAGACCGCCGAGCGCGACCGGCGCGACCCCTATCTGGCCTCCGAGCAGTCGCTGCTCTTCGGCCACCGCTTCCACCCCACCCCCAAGGCCCGTACCGGCAGCGCCGATTCCTGGTCGCTGTTCGCCCCCGAGGCAGGGGCCCGCTTCCCGCTGCACCACCTCGCCGTACGCGAGGAGTTCATCCGCGAGGAGTCCGCGTTCCCGGGGGCCCTCGCCGCCCTCGACCGGCAGCGGCCGGTGCCCGTCGGCTACCGGCTGCTGCCCGCCCACCCCTGGCAGTACGCCATGCTGCGCGACCACCGGGCGCTGCGGGCGGCGCTGGACCGCGGCGATGTGCTCGACCTCGGGCCCGGCGGACCGGACTTCGCGCCGACCGCCTCGGTCCGGACCCTCTACGACGGCCGGGACTTCCTCAAGTTCAGCCTGAACGTGCGGATCACCAACTGCCTGCGCAAGAACGCCGACTACGAACTGTCCGGCGCCGTCGCGCTGACCCGGCTGCTGGACCCGGTCGCCGCCGACCTCGCCGCCCGCTTCCCCGGCGGCGAGCTGCTGCGCGAACCCGCCTACCGCACCCTCGACCTCGGCCACCGCGAACTCGCCGAGGGCTTCGGCGTGATCGTCCGTGAGGGGCTTGCCGCCCGGCTGCGGCCGGGGCTGACCGGGCTGCTGGCGGCGGCCGTCGCCGATGAGTACGCGACCGGCGGCGCCCAGGTCTCCCGGCTGCTCGCCGGGGCCGGGCCGGACCGGGCACTGGCCTGGTGGGAGGCGTATCTCGGGCTGCTCGTCCCGCCCGTGCTGGCCGCCTACTTCGACCACGGTGTGGTCCTGGAACCCCATCTCCAGAACGTGGTCATCGGCGTCGACGCCTCCGGCACCCCGCGGCAGGTGCTCTTCCGCGACCTGGAGGGCACCAAACTGCTGCCCGAACACCACGCCGCCGCGCTCGCCGCGCTGCCCGCCGCCGTCGCCCGCCCGATGACGTACGAGCGCGAGCGCGGCTGGGACCGGGTGGTGTACTGCCTGCTGGTCAACCATGTCGCCGAGATGGTCGCGGCCCTCGCCGACCGCCATCCCCGGCTGGAGCCCGCCCTGTGGTCGGCGGTCCGCCGGGTGCTGTGCGAACGCTCCGCCGCCCACGACGATCCGCCCCCGCTGCGCGCCCTCGTCGCGGGCGTTCCGCTGCCCGCCAAGGCCAACCTCCTCACCCGCTGGGCCCGGCAGGCCGACCGCGAGGCGGGCTACGTCCGCATCGCCAGCCCGCTCGCCTCCGCCCTGCTGTCCGAGGCGGCCCATGTCATCTCTCCCGGGAGCAGCCGATGATCACCCCGTCCGTCACGGAGCTTGTCACGACCCTCAGCGGTGACGAACTGCCCGCCTACGTCTACGACCTGACCGCGCTCGCCGCCCACGCACAGGCCGTACGGGCGGCCCTGCCGCCCGCCGTCGAGCTGTACTACGCGGCCAAGGCCAACCCCGCACCGCGCGTTCTGGCGGCCCTCGCCCCGTACGTCACCGGCTACGAAGTCGCCTCGGGCGGTGAACTGGAGCATGTGCGCGACGCCGTGCCCGGACAGCCGCTGGCCTTCGGCGGGCCGGGCAAGACCGAAACCGAGCTGCGGCGGGCCCTGAAGCTGGGCGTCGAGCGCTTCCACGTCGAGAGCGAGCACGAACTGCGGCTGCTGGCGGAGATCGCCGGGGCCGGGAGCCATACGGCCGACGTGCTGCTGCGCGTCAACCTTCCGCTGGGTGAGGAGGAGTTGGGTGGCGCCGCGCTCGCCATGGGCGGCCGTCCCAGCCCGTTCGGCCTCGACCCCGACCGGCTCGAGCGCTGCCTCGGCCACTTCACGGCGGACGGACGCCTGCGGCTGCGCGGGATCCACGCCCATCTCGCCAGCGGCCTCGACGCCCCCGCCCAGACCGCCGTGGCCGGACGGGTCGCCGCCTGGGCACGGGAGCTGTCCGACCGGCACGGCCTGGCGCCCACCGAGGTGAACGTCGGCGGCGGCATGGGCGTCGACTACGCCCGCCCCGACCACCGCTTCGACTGGGCGGCCTACGGCGCGGGCCTGGCCGACGTGGCCCGCGACAACCCCGGCCTCACCCTGCGGACCGAGCCGGGCCGCGCCCTGACCGCCTACTGCGGCTGGTACGTCACCGAGGTGCTGGACCTCAAGCACAGCGGCGGCGAGGCGTTCGCGGTACTGCGCGGCGGCACCCACCACCTGCGCACGCCGGTCACCAAACAGCACGACCAGCCGTTCCGGGTGTTGCCCGATGACCGCTGGGACCGCTCCTGGCCGCGCCCCGCCGTGGCGGGGGAGCGGGTGACGCTGGTCGGCCAACTGTGCACCCCCAAGGACGTCCTGGCCCGGCGGGTGCCGATGGACACGCTGCGGGTGGGCGACCGGATCGCCTTCGCCCTCGCCGGTGCCTACGCCTGGAACATCTCGCACCATGACTTCCTGATGCACCCGCATCCGGGCTTCCACTACCTCGGCGGCTGACCGGTCAGGCCCTCGTCACCCGGGAAGGCGGTTCGTCGCGACGACGGATATGAAGGCTGACCAGGCGTCCCTGGAGAAGACGAGGGCCGGGCCGTCGGGCTGTTTCGAGTCGCGGACGGGGACGATTCCGGGGAGGTTGTCGGCGACCTCGACGCACTCACCGCCACCGATGTTGCTGTAGCTGCTCTTTCGCCAGATGGCAGAGCCCAAGTCTGGAGTGTTCAGCACGCTTTCCAGTCTTTCATTGCTGCTCGGATCATCGCCTCGGAATCACGAGGTGAGAGGGCCATGGTCCGGACCAGATCGTAGTTCTCCCGGCGCTCTTCCACCTCGTCCCGTTCCGTGATGATCGTCCCGGACCGGGCGCCTTCGACGTAGGGCACCGGTACTGGCGATTGCTCGGCGACCGTGAAGAGACTGAGCGAACCACCCAGAACGGGGTGTTCGCCAGCATCGAACGGCAGAACCTGGATGGTCATCCGTGGCTGTGTCCCATGCTGGAGAAGGGACGCCAACTGGTGGTATGTCACCTGGGGCCCGCCAATGGGGCGGCGCAACACTGCTTCGTCAAGAATGAACCAACAGCGCGGCGGCTTGGGCTGACTCAGCCGTCTCTGCCGACCGAGGCGGGCTTTTACCATGGCCTCGATTTCCGCATCTGGGGCGTACGGGCACCCGACGCGCAGCAGCCGCTCGGCAGTCGCCGACGTCTGGAGCAGGCCAGGGACGGTGGCACCCACATAGGACTCGATGGCGGTCGCCCGGCTTTCGATTTCCATGACCCGCCGGTACCTGCCCGGGAACGGCTCGTTCCTAGCCAGCGCGTAGACCCGGGCGAACATCCCGTCCGTCCCGAAGCACGCGTCCAGCTTCGCCGGAAGGTCGTCGTACGGCAGCGACTCCGCAGCCTCGATCCGCGCCAGATGCGACTTGCTGTAATTCAGCACCTCCGACAGCCGTCGTAACGACATGTCCGCCTTCTCGCGATGACGCCGGATCTCCGCGCCGAAGAGGTCGCGGGCCGAACGGAGCAGTTCCCGCCGTGCCGGTGCCCTCGCCACCGCGACGGTGCGGACCGATGGCCCCGGTGACCGGCGCGGCCAGCACCGGTGCGACCTGCCCGGACGGCCGGTACCGGTTACGCTGTAAAGCGCCCGCACACCCGAGGGAGGCCCCGGTCATGACCGCGACCCACGACCGTCCGCAGATGCTGCCGGAGGAGTTCGAGGAGTACGCGCGGCTGGCGGCCCGTGTGGCGGAAGGGGTGCGCTGGGAGTTCATCAACGGAAAGATCGGGGTAACGCCGGTGCCGGATGGTGACCACGGCCGGATCATTCAGTGGCTGGCGCGGATCTGCATCCAGGCCAATCCCGACCTGTGGTTGCACGACCAGGGCCTGAAGGTGGAGACGTACCGCAACGGCCACGCCCGCCCGGACGGGACCCTCGCCCACAGCGACGCGTTCGTCGGCCAGGGTGAGTGGGCCGAGGCCGAAGCCGTGCTCATGGTCGTGGAGGTCACCTCCTACGATTCCGACACCGATCGCCGTGACCGTGTGGAGAAGCCCCGCGCCTACGCCGAGACCGGCATCCCGGTCTATCTGCTGATCGACCGGGAGGCTGGCGAGGTGACCGTCTTCAGCGAGCCCGACGGCGTCCGGTACGAGAGCACCAAGACCGTGCCGTTCGGCAAGACGGTCACGCTGCCCGCCCCGGTCGGGGTCACCCTCGACACCGAACCGCTCGAGGGCTGGGTGCGCTGAGGCGCCGGGCCTCGTCACCTGCTGCCGCGTCCGCCTGGTCCACGGTGACGTCCACGACGTACGGCTCGACGAGCACCTCCGTCCGGCTGTGCACCCCCAAGGACGTCCTCGCCCGGCGGGTGCCGGTGGACGAGCTGCCGGTGGGCGACCGCATCGCCTTCGCCCTGGCCGGTGCCTACGCCTGAAACATCTGGCACCACGACTTTCTGGTGCACCCGAGGCCGGGCTTCCACTACCTGGGCGGTTGACCGGTCAGGCCCTCGTCACCCGGGGAGGCGGTCCGTGGTGACGGCCGATATGAACGCTGACCATGCGTTCCTGGAGAAGACGAGGGCCGGGCCGTCTGGCTGTTTCGAGTCGCGGACGGGGACGGCTCCGGGGCCACCCCGCTGACGAACCACGCCCCTCGGGCCTGGTCGGCCAGTTGCATGACCGGCCGGCCGGGCCCGTCGGGTTCAGCTCTCGGAGGTCAGGAGATGAGCGAGCGGCCGGTGGGCGTCAGCCGGAGTTCCCGGGGTGCTGCCGTCTGTTCTCGCTCGATGCCCGGGAGGATCTCGTGACGTACGAGGGCATGGGCCTGTACGTCGGCCAGATGCCGACGGTGCGCCCTCTCGTCGGGGTACGAGGTGAAGATCGCGACGACGTTCTCTCCGGAGCGGACCGGCAGCCTGGGGAACGTATTGTGCGCGTGCTCGGTGGTCAGGAAGGCGAGTGGCGCGGGCCCCGTCTCCAGGAGTACCGGAAGGAGACCGTCCTGGACCAGCGTGATGCCGTCCTGTCGTCCGGGAGGGAAGGACCACACGGTGGCGGCCACGAACCGGTCCGGCGCGGGAGCTCCGACCGGAGGCCGCCGGGTGGCGGAGTAGGTGAATCCGCTCGCGGTCGGCACCGGGCGCAGGAGGAGGACATCGTCGGAGTCGAGCATGGTGGCGTTGGCCTGGGGACCGTGCTCGGCCCAGACGGGGCCGCCGTAGAAATCCGTGAGCCCGCGATGGCGCGCCGTCATGTCCCGGAATCCGCGCAACCAGACGAAGCGGTCCGGGTCATCGAGGTCCCGGAACTGGCCGAGCACCCTCATCCCCACTTCTTCCTGGGTCTCGACGAACTCCTGGTCGAACAGGTCTATGAGCTCGTCGCGCCGGCCGGGACGCAGCGTGTACTGGCGCAGCTCGATCACGGCCGGCAGGCCGACGAGGTCGGTCGGTGGCACAGCGGGACTCCTGTTCGGTGCTCTTCGGACGTGGGATCGCGGCTCGTCCGGTCCGCGACGGGACGCGGATCGACGGTAGGAGAGCCCTGTGACAGGGGCTGTCAGGGTTTTTCGAGGAGAATGCCTCCATGTCTGCCAGTCGATTGCTGTCGGTGGTGCTGTTGCTCCAATCCCGTGGCCGGATGTCCGCGCAAGCGATAGCGGATGAGCTGAGGGTGTCCGTGCGCACCACCTACCGCGACCTGACGCGCCTCCAGGCTGCCGGGATTCCGGTCTACGCGGAGACGGGCCGCGGTGGCGGCTACCAACTGCTCGACGGCTACCGCACCCGGCTGACCGGGATGAGCGAGGGCGAGGCGCGGGCGTTGTTCTTCGCCGGACTACCCGGGCCCGCCGCCGATCTGGGGCTCGCGGGCGAGGTGGCGGCAGCCCGGCTGAAGCTGCTGGCAGCGCTCCCGACAGGGTTGCGCGAGGAGGCGGCGCGGACCGCCGCGGTCTTCCACGTGGACGCTCCCGGCTGGTACCGGGAACCCGAACGGACAGCGCATCTCCCCCTCCTCGTCGACGCGGTGCTCACCCGGCGTGCGGTGGACGTGCGCTACCGCCGCTGGCGCGCCCCGCAGGAGGTGAACCGCCGCCTCCGCCCCTACGGACTGGTTCTCAAATCCGGTACCTGGTACCTCGTGGCCGCCACGGAGAAGGGCGTCGCGACATACCGCGCCGCCCAGGTACTCGACGCGGTACTGAGCGACGAGCGGTTCGACCGGCCGGGCGACTTCGACCTGGGGGCGTACTGGACCTCCTACCTCGAGGACTTCCGGACACGCCGCTACACCGGTACGGCCACCGTCCGCCTGTCCTCTCGGGGACGCCAGCGCCTGCCCGACAACGTCCCTCCGGAGGTGGTGCGGGCGGTCGACTCCACCGCAACCGCCGTCGGCGACAGCGGATGGTTCGAGGCGGTCATTCCGACCGAGAGCACCGAACACGCCCGCGGCGAGCTGCTGCGGCTCGGCGCCGACGTCGAGGTCGTCGCACCGGCGGAACTGCGTCGGGCCATGGCCGCCACCGTGGAGGTTCTCGCCCGAGCCTACGACCTCCACTGACACAAGGGACTTACCCGGCTCAGCCGGACACCGCGCGCAGGGCGCCCGACCGGCGTCCGGCCAGGCGGTCGAGCGCGGCGGACGCCGTCTCGTCGGCGGGGAGGTGGACGACCAGGAGCTGCTCGTCGTCGACGGGCAGCTCCAGCGTCTCGAAGGCCAGGCGCAGTTCGCCTTCCTCGGGGTGGACCAGTCGCAGCACACCGCTCCGCCGCGGCAGACCGGGCAGGGTCCGTACCCGCTCGGTGAAGGCGGACCCGGCGGTGATCGTCAGCTCGTCGGCGAGCGCGGCGATGTGCCGGTCCGCGCGGAAGGGGCCCTGTTTGAGGGCGGCGACGTGGTCGTCGGCGACCCGGTCCCAGTCGGGGAAGGCGGTGCGGGCCCGGCTGTCGGCGAAGACGAAATGGGTGAGGTTGGGCGGGCCGTCCTCACGCGCGTCCAGCAGACCGACGGGCCGGGCCAGCCGGTCGTAGCCCTCCGTCCAGGCGAGGGCCTCGCTCAGCCGGTTGAGCAGCACGGCGGGGGCGGGCTCGAGCCGGTCGAGCAGCGCCCGCACGGAGGGCCGCACGGTACGGCCCGGGGGCGCGTCGCCCATGCACAGGAAGCCGCCGTCGGCCCCCTTGGTGAGCCGGTGCAGATGGACGCGCTCACCCGGGGTCAGCCGGAGGGCGTCGGCCAGCGCGGAGAGCACGGACGCGGACGGCCGCCGGTCCCGCCCCTGCTCCAGCCGGGTCAGATACTCGATGCTGACCCCCGCGAGCGTGGCCAGCTCGGCCCGGCGCAGCCCCGGCGTCCGCCGGCGCGGTCCCGTGGGCAGCCCCACGTCGGCCGGTGTGACGGCCTCCCGGCGGCTGCGGAGGAACAGCCCGAGCTCGTTGTCGCTCATACCACCGAACGTAACAGCCGGGCCGGTCCGGAGGGTGGCCCTGCCACTACCAGCTTCGGCCCGGCCTTCCTGGTGCCCGCCGCGCCCGGCAGGTTGGGAGCCGTCCCACCCACGACAGACGCAAGGAGCGCACCCATGTCCAGCGAACCCCTCGAGCTCACGGTGATCGTCGGCAGTGTCAGGGAGGGCCGGTTCGGCCCGGTGGTGGCGAAGTGGTTCGCCGAACGGGCCGCGGAGTACGGCCGGTTCGCGGTCGATGTCGTCGACCTGGCCGACATCCCGCTTCCCCTGGCACTGCCCGCCACACCCCCCGCCTTCGACCCCGAACCGCCGCGTCCGGCCGGGATGGAGGACCTCACCCGCCGTATCGCGGAGGCCGACGCGGTGGTCGTGGTGACACCGGAGTACAACAACAGCTTCCCCGCGTCGGTGAAGGCCGCCATCGACTGGCACTACACCGAGTTCCGGGCCAAACCGGTGGGCTTCGTCGGCTACAGCGGCGGGGGCAGTGGCGGCCTCCTCGCGGCGGAGCAGCTGCGTCATGTCTTCGCCGAGGTACAGGCGCACACGCTCCGCCACCATGTGACGTTCCCGCGCTACTACGAGCAGTTCGGCCCCGACGGCGCGCTGCTGGATCCGGAGGGCCCGAACGGCGCGGCGAAGGCCCTGCTCGACGAGCTCCACTGGTGGGCCGAGGTCCTCCACGACGCCCGCCGCGACCGGCCGTACGCTGCGGAATAGCCGCGGCGGGGTGGTCCATCGCCACCGTGCTTCCCGGGCACCCGGCCCGGCCCGGTCCGTGCCCGGGACATGCGGATGCGCGGAGCTACGGGATTGTCAGTGGCGTCCGGCACCATCGCGGCATGGGACTCGAGGACTCCACCGCCGCCTACTGGGACGCCGCCGCGGCGGACTTCGACCAGGAGCCGGACCACGGACTGCGCGATCCGCGGGTACGGGCCGCCTGGGCCGCGCGGCTGCGCGACTGGCTGCCCGAGCGGCCGCCCGGTGAGCCGCTCGACATCCTCGACCTCGGCTGCGGCACGGGCAGTCTCGCGCTGCTGCTGACCGAGGACGGCCACCGGGTGACCGGGGTCGACCGGTCGCCGCCCATGGCCGAACGGGCCCGCGCCAAGCTGGCCGGGACCGGCGGCACCGTGCTCGTCGGCGACGCGGCGGAGCCGCCGGGTTCGACTCCGCGGGCCCCGGCCGGCTCCTGCCGCTGCCGGTGTCATCGCCCGTTACGCCGTCAGCTCCCGGATGTAGCGCCACTCCGTGACCGCGGGTTCATAGCCGAACCACCTGTTGATCGCCAGCATCGGCTGGTTGTCGCCGTCGTTGCCGGTGAACGCCTCGCGACAGCCCGCCGCCCGCGCGCGGTGCAGTGCGTCGTTCTTGGCCAGCTTCGCCAGCCCCCGGCCCCGGAAGGCGCGGAGCGTACCGGTCATCCCCGACCAGTACCGGCCGTGGCCGTCGGTATGCGCCACGCTGTAGGCGGCGACCGCCCCGTCCACCACGGCCACCGTGGTCAGTTCGCGGTCCAGGGCGGGGTGTTCCCAGATCAGGGCGATCCACTGGTCGTACGGCAGCCGCCCGGCGTCCACGTCCCCCGGCTCGTCCTCGGTGCACTCCGCGTCCGCCTCGTACAGCGGACGCGGATCGGCGGTGAAGTCCGCCGCCGTCCGCAGCTCCACCCCCTCCGGCAACCCGTGCGGGTCCAGCGGCGGCAGCGCGGCCGTGCCGAGGTCCAGCCGCTGGATCCGGGACGAGCGGCCGCGGCGGTAGCCACGGCGTTCGGCGAACGTCACCGCGTGCGGGGCCTCCAGCGTCCAGGCGAAGACCTTCGCGGCCCCGAGTGCGGCGAGCCGCTCCTCCGCCGCGGTCACCAGCGCCGAACCCACACCCCGGCCGAGTGTGTCCACCCGCACCGAGGTGTTGGCGAAGGCGAGCCCCGGCTCGTCGCTCGCGTGGAAGACGCCGATTTCGGACGAGCCCACCACCTGGCCGCCCACCTCGGCGACCAGCAGCCGGTACTGCCGTTCGGCGGGGGCGCTCGCCACTTCCCAGGCCACGGTCTCCGCCGTGGTCACCAGATGGGGGAAGGCGGAACGGCGCGCCGCGGCCACGGCCTCCGCGTCGGCGGGACGGAAATCGCGCACGATCATGGTCATGGTGTCGCAGGCTACGGTGTCCCCGTCCGGTGTGCCTCCCGATTTCCGGACACCGATGTGACATCACACCAGCACATCACACAATGGGGAGGACAAACCCCCGCCGGGCCGCCGGACCGCCCGCCCCGACCACCGTCCGCACCGGACCCACCACACGCCGAGGAGCCCCGCGTGGCCTTGCAGATCACCGTCGACCCGGACGCGGCGACCGCCCCCTTCGAGCAGATCCGCGCCCAGATCGCCGAACAGGCCCGCTCCGGCGCGCTGCCGGTGGGCTACAAACTGCCCACCGTGCGCGGCTTCGCCGAGGAGCTGGGGCTCGCGGCCAACACGGTCGCCAAGGCGTACCGGTCGCTGGAGTCCGACGGGGTGATCGAGACCCGTGGCCGCCACGGCTCCTTCGTGGCGGCGGCGGGTGACGCGGCCCGGCGCCGGGCGGCGGAGGCCGCCCGGACCTATGTCCAGCGGGCGCAACGCCTCGGCCTGGACCGCGCGGACGCGCTCGCCGCCGTCGAGGACGCGCTGCGGGCCGGGTACGACGCGTCCTGAAACCCCTGCCCGCACAACGGCCCGCGCCCGCACGCTCACCAAGGAGCCCCATGACCAGCCGGAAAGCCCTCGTCCGACGCCCCAGCCCCCGTCTCGCCGACGGGCTGGTCACCCACATCGACCGAAAGCCGGTCGACCCCGCGCTGGCGCTGCGGCAGTGGGAGGTCTATGTCGTGGCGCTGCGCGCCCACGGCTGGGACACGCTGGAGGTGCCCCCGATGGACGAGTGCCCGGACGGCGTCTTCGTCGAGGACACCATGGTCGTCTACAAGAACGTCGCGCTGATCGCCCGGCCGGGCGCCGAGTCCCGCAGGCCCGAGACCGCCGCGGCGGAAGCGGCCGTGACCGGGCTGGGCTGCTCGCTCAACCGGGTCCGGGAGCCGGGAACGCTGGACGGGGGCGACATCCTCAAGATCGGGGACACCCTCTACGTGGGGCGCGGCGGCCGGACCAACGCCGAGGGCGTGCGGCAACTGCGCGCCGTCTTCGAGCCCTTGGGCGCACGGGTGGTCGCCGTCCCGGTCAGCAAGGTGCTCCACCTCAAGTCGGCGGTCACCGCCCTCCCCGACGGGACCGTCATCGGCTTTCCCCCGCTGGTCGACGACCCTGCCGCGTTCCCCCGCTTCCTGCCCGTCCCCGAGGAGTCCGGCGCCCATGTGGTGCTGCTCGGTGGAGGCAAGCTGCTCATGGCGTCGAGCGCGCCCCGCAGCGCCGAGCTCTTCGCCGGTCTCGGCTATGAGCCGGTCCCGGTGGACATCAGCGAGTTCGAGAAGATGGAGGGCTGTGTGACCTGCCTGTCGGTACGGCTGCGGGAGCTGTACGGCTGAGCGGCCGAAGGGCGGCGTTTCACAGATACAGCCCCGCGTCCGCGTCGCCCGGCTGGACGGGCACCGACGCGGGGCGGGTGCCGCGGCGCAGCGCGAACAGCTCCGCCAGCGTGGCGCCGTCCCGCCCGACGGTGTCCTCCCGGCCGTGGGCGTCGTCGCCGAGCCAGCCGATGGCTTCCGCGCGGGTCAGCTTGCCGACCTCGATCCGGGCCAGACAGCGGCCGGGGCGGACCACGGCCGGGTGCAGCCGCTCCAGGTCCTCGTTGGTGGTCACCCCGACCAGCACATTGCGCCCCTGGCCGAGCAGACCGTCCGTCAGGTTCAGCAGCCGGGACAGCGCCTGGCCCGCGGTGTGCTTGGCCTCGCCGCGGATCAGCTCGTCGCAGTCCTCGAGCAGCAGCAGCCGCCAGCGGCCCTTGGCGGAGCCGTCGTCCTCGCCGATCGCGATGTCCATCAGATAGCCGACGTCGGTGAACAGCCGCTCCGGGTCCAGTACGCAGTCCACCTGGCACCAGTCCCGCCAGGACCGGGCCAGGGTGCGCAGCGCCGAGGTCTTGCCGGTGCCGGGCGGGCCGTGCAGCAGCAGGAGCCGCCCGGCGATGTCATCCGGGGTGATCTTCATCAGCCCGTCCATCGCCTCGGCGACCGGCGCGGTGTAGTTGCCGCGGATCTCCTCCCAGGTCCCGGCGGCGATCTGACGAGTGGTGCGGTGCGGACCGCGCCGCGGGGAGACGTACCAGAAGCCCATCGACACGTTCTCCGGCTGGGGCTCCGGCTCGTCCTCCGCGCCGTCGATCGCCTGCCGCAGCACCTTCTCGGCGAGCGCGTCGTCGACGGCGGTCACGGTCACGTCCGCGCCCCGGTTCCACCGGGACACCAGCAGCGTCCAGCCCTCGCCCTCGGCGAGTGTCGCGCTGCGGTCGTCGTCACGGGCCGCGCGCAGCACGGTGGCCGCGGGCGGCAGCAGGGTCACACCGGACTTCACGCGGTCCACGGAGTGGCTGCGCGCGTACGGCTGCTCCCCGGTGGCGAAGCGCCCGAGGAAGAGCGCGTCGACCACATCCGACGGAGAGTCGCTGTCATCGACGTTCAGCCGGATCGGGAGGGACTGTTCGGCGGGTGTCGCGGGCAGGGCCTGCCTCCTGAGAACGCGGGTCGGTACGTCGGTCAGCGCACCCGCCCCATGATCCAGCACGAGGGGCGTCCACGCACCGGGGTTTGCGGCCGTTTGGCGAGCGGTTCCGAAGAACCCCACTGGAATGGGGGCGTTCACGGACACTCTTACCCTTTGTGGGACGTCAAGGTAAGGACCGGGCGGGTTGACGGCCGCGCGGCGGTGGCGGAGCGGCATGCTGCTCGCCGCCGGTACGGCCGCCCTGGTCGTACTCCTGACCACCTGCACCGGCCGGCCCGGTGAGGGAGAGGGGCCGCGGGGGACGGCGACGGTGACGACAGAGCCGCCGCACCGGCACTCGGCTGGGGATTCATCCATACCCAGTACAGCGCCGGCCAAGGCGCCGCGCGCCGGACGTACGGCCGAGAGGACGCCCCCCGGCCGCCGGGTGCCGCGGAACCAGCACCTCATGGGCTGGGGCGCGGACAACCCCGAGCCGTCGCCGGGCCACGGCGACTCCGCGGCCCCCGACCGCCGGGTCGCCCTGATGCGCCGCACCCGCGCCGCGCCCGTCCTCACCCTGTCTGCGCCCCCGACTGGATGAAGGGCGGCACACCGGGGCGCACCGACTGGTCGCAAGCGTCGTGGAGACCACGCCGAGCCCCGCCCGCCACCAGGACTTCGCCGAGCGTGTCGGGCGAGGGAACCGCTGCGGGCGTGCGGAGGCCGGGACGGTGCACCAGGCCCTGGGCGTCCGAGAGGCCCGGACCGCCCGCCCGCGGCCGAGGGCGAGGGTGAACTCCGGTGCCGGAAAGGGGTTCCCCGGCTCCGGCGCGCCGAGCAGACGGGCCCGCGACCGCATGGCGGTCCAGACCTCCCGGTCCACGGCCGTCAGCTCACCCGGGCCGTATACACCGAACTCCCCGGGCCATTCCTGACTTCTTGTCGTACGGCCTGCCCGACCCGTCGCACCGCGGGTCCGGCGGGCCGCCCGCGTCCCGGCGTGGATCAGCAGGAGCGTGAACGGCGCACGCAGCAGCGCGCCGATAGCTGCTAACGCGCCGCGAAGCCGCGAACGGTTGAGCACTCATCAAGGCCTCGCGCGCCGTGTGCGCCCGGAGTGCGCCCAGGGACGCTTGGGGCTGCCCGCCCCTGACAACGCAAGAATTTTGCCAACTACGCGCATGGATCGGTGCGTTCGACGGGATGACATAGCCATGTCATGTCGCTGAAACATGTGCGCGCGGCGTGACCGACGGTTTCGAACGCGATTGCCCCCGCCCGGGGTGATTGCGCCTCACATCGGCACAGCAGGGACCCTGCTAGGGAGATCGAATGAAACTGTCCAGACTCACGGCGACCGTTGGAGCGCTCGCCGTAGGCGCCGTCCTCGCCCTCACCGGGGCCGGCACCGCACACGCCACCGAGAACAGCGCGGGCCCCGCCTATGTGGCGCTGGGTGACTCCTACTCATCCGGCGTCGGCGCGGGCAGCTACGACAGCTCCAGCGGCGGCTGCAAGCGCAGCACCAAGGCGTACCCCGCGCTCTGGGCCGCCTCCCACTCCCCCTCCAGTTTCGACTTCACCGCCTGCTCGGGCGCCAAGACCGCCGACGTCCTCAACAACCAGCTCGGACCGCTCAACTCCGGCACCGGACTGGTCAGCATCAGTATCGGCGGCAACGACGCGGGATTCGCCGACGTCATGACCACCTGCGTACTCCCCGGTGAGAGCGCCTGCCTCAGCAAGATCGCCACCGCCCGGGCCTTCGCCCAGGACACCCTGCCGGGCAGGCTCGACCAGGTCTACAACGCGATCAGCGCCAAGTCCCCCTCCGCCCATGTCGTGGTCCTCGGCTACCCGCGCTTCTACAAGCTCAACGGCTCCTGCATCGTGGGTCTGACCGAGGCCGAGCGCTCCGCCATCAACGGGGCGGCCGACCTGCTCAACTCCATCACCGCCAAGCGCGCCGCCGACCACGGCTTCAGCTTCGGCGATGTCGCGAGCCGCTTCTCCGGCCACGAGATCTGCTCCGGCAGTGCCTGGCTGAACAGCGTCACCTGGCCCATCGACGAGTCGTACCACCCCAACGCCGCCGGACAGTCCGGCGGTTACCTCCCCGCGTTCTCGGCGGCCGCCTGACCTCAGCCGCCTTGGGACGAGGCCGAATCAGCGGCCGAATCAGCGGCCGAAAAGGAGGCCGAAGAGGAAGCCGAGGAGGAAGCCGAGGAGGAAGCCGAGGAGGAAGCCGAAGAGGAGGCCCCGTCCGTCGGGGCCTCCTCGCACACCACGGTGAAGGACACCTTCTCCGAGGTCACCGCCTTGGGGCTCCGCGCCTCCAGCGCGATCCAGTCCTTGCGCGCCCCGGGAGCCGCCTCCGTATGACGCAGCGTCCGGGACGATCCCGCCGAGCCGCCGGTGAACTCCAGCTTCTGCCAGCCCGGACCGGACACCTCACCGCTTCCGCTGATCCAGCGGTACTCCACGGTCGTGGGCGCGCGGTTCACCGTGACGGTCGCGGTGAAGGACGGCGCCTTGTCCTCCGGCGGGGGGCAGGTGCCGTGGTAGCCGCCGCGCACCGCCTTCACGATGATCGTGATGGTGAGGGACGGCCGTTTCGAGGACGAGGTGCCGTCCGCCGGACGGGAGGCCGTGTCGCCGCCCCCATCTGTACGGCTCGTACTGGCGCGGGGCTCAGGGCGGTCCTTGCCCCCGGCGGCGGGACCGGCGCTGTGCGAACCGCCGCCGCCCCGGGGAGCGTTGCCGTCCTCGCCGTTGTCGTTCAGCAGCGCCCAGGCCAGCCCGCCCAGCGCCAGCCCGGCCAGCAGTGCGCCCGCCGCCAGGGCGGCCACCGCACGGCGGGGCCGGTGGCCGGGCGGCGGCCCGCCGTCCGGCGGCGGGGAGAAGGGAGCGGGGGCGGGGGCGGCGTGGTACGGCGCGGTGTCCGGGCCGTTCGCCGCGAAGCCCGCCGACGGTACGGGTGGTACGGGTACGGGCGCGGGCACCGGGGCCGAGGCGGACCGGGGCGTACCGCCCGCCGCCACCAGCCGCAGCATCCGCTCCGCCTCCGCCGCCGTGAGCCGCAGCCGCGGATCCTTGTGCAGCAGCCCCTCCAGAACGGGCGTGAGCGGTCCGGCCCGGCGCGGCTCCGGCAGCGACGCGTCCACCACCGCGCGCAGCGTGCTCAGCGGGGTGTCCTGGCGGAACGGTGAGACGCCCTCGACCGCCGCGTACAGCAGGACGCCCAGCGACCACAGGTCGGCCGCGGGACCCGGCGGGGCGCCGAGGGCGCGCTCCGGCGCGAGGAACTCCGGCGAGCCCACCAGCTCCCCGGTCAGCGTCAGCGCCGAATCACCCTCCACCACCGCGATACCGAAGTCGGTGAGCACCACCCGGCCGTCGTTGGCGACCAGTACGTTGCCGGGTTTGACGTCCCGGTGCAGCACCCCGACCGCATGGGCCGCCCGCAGCGCGGTCAGCACCTCGGCGCCGATGAACGCCGCCCGTGGGGGTGGCAGGCGACCCTCCGCCTCCAGGACGTCGGACAGGGACAGGCCGCGCACCAGCTCCATCACGATCCAGGGGCGACCGCCCTCCAGCGCCACGTCGTATACCGTGACCACATTGCGGTGCGAGACCCGCGCGGCCGCCCGGCCCTCGCGCTCCAGCCGGGCGTAGAGCCGCCCGATGTCGCGGTCGCCGAGCCCGGCCGGGGCGCGGACCTCCTTGATGGCGACCTCGCGGCCCAGCGCCTCGTCGTACGCCCGCCACACCACGCCCATCCCGCCGTGGCCCAGCACGTCCAGGAGGCGGTAACGCCCGCCTGCCACCCGCTCGCCCCGTCGCCCCGTACCCTCGTCGCCCATGGCCGAGCCCTCCCCCCAACCGAGCAATTCGGGGTGAATGTACCTCAACCGAGCGTAGTTGCGGCCCCCCTGAGCACCAATCCGCATCCGAGCACGAGCACCACGGCTGCCGTGCCCACCGGGGAGGCGCGGTGGAGCGCCGCCAGCAGCCGGTGGCCGCGGCCCGCCGCGGCCGTACGGCGGGCGCTCAGCCTTTCCGCGGCCCGGTGTCCGAGCCGCACCACGGCGAACCCGGCGAGGGTGAGGGTCAGCGCCAGACCCAGCCCGTACGCCAGCACCAGCAGGAAGCCGAACCACGCCTGCCCCAGGGCCGCCGCGCCCACCAGCACGATGACGGCGGAGGGACTGGGGACCAGACCCCCGGCGAAACCGAGCAGCAGTGTGCCGCGGAGGGTGGGCCGCAGCTCATGGGTGTGGCTGTGCCCGTCCCCGTGGTCATGGGTGTGCGTATGGGCGTGGGTGTGCGTAGGGGCGTGGTCGTGGGGGTGCGCGTGGTCGTGGGTGTGGCCCTGCTCGTGGTCATCCGTAGGGCTGTGGCTGTGGCCGTGCTCGTGGTCATGACCGTGGTGATGGTACTGAGGGCTCAGTTGCCGTCGGCGGCGCAGCGCCTTGCGCAGCAGCCGCGCCCCGGCCGCCGAGACCAGCACCCCGCTCGCGATGCCCAGCCAGGAGATCACCGAGGGCGCCGCCGCCGAGCCCGCCGTGACCAGCAGCCCCAGCGCGAACACACCCATCGTGTGGGTGACCGTCACCGACGCGCCCAGCGCCACCACATCGCGCAGCGCACTGCGTCCGCCCGCCGCCGCGGCCGCCGCCATCATCGTCTTGCCGTGCCCGGGGGCCATCGCGTGCATCGCGCCGAGCAGGACGGCGGTGCCGAACGCGGTGAGCGCGAAGCCGAAGGTGATGTCATGGCGCGCCACCATCGAGGTCAGCGCCTCGGTCCAGCGGTCGACACCGCGCGGCAGCACCCCGGAGGCCACCCCCTTCGCCGCCTCGTCGGAGGGGGACGCGGCGAGCGCCGGGCCGCCGGGCCGCGCCCGCAGGGTGACCGAGCGCTGGTCGGCCGGTGAGGAGAGCTGGTCCTTGGGGTAGCTGGTCAGCCGTCGCGAGGCGGAGTCCTTCGGCGCGTCGGAGCCGGAGAGCGTCATCCGGTCGCCCTGGGCCGTCATCTCCCGCCATCCGGGGCCGGTGCCGATGTCCTTCGGACGGTACGAGACGGCCGTCCGCTCATCCCGTGCCAGCGCGGCCGTCAGCCGGCACTCGACGCGCAGTGTCGGCAGCCCCGCCTGGCCGCGCCGAGTGTGTCCGGCGGTGTGGGCGGCGCGCACCGGCACCGCGCGCCCGTCGACGGTCAGTTGCGCCCCGCGTGCGGCGCTTGCGCACCGGCGCGCGGCCCATGTGTCCACCTCACGCGCCGAGAGGGCGTTGTCGCCGTTGCGGTCGATCTCCGGCTTCGCCTGTGAGGAGGGGATCTCGGCCAGGTCCTCGACATGGTCCACCCGCAGCTGTCCGGGGGCGACGACCAGACCGTCGTAGCGGTTGACGGTGAAGTTGCCGAGCGGATGGGCGGAGGCGCTGCCCGCGGGCAGCACGACCAGGGCCGCCGCGCCGGTCAGAACGCCCGCGGCGGCCACCAGACGGCGGACGCGGAACCTCATCCGTCACCGTCCAGCCGCTTCAGCGCCGCCTTCGCCGTACGGGAGGCGGTGGGGGAGAAGCCGGGGTTCAGGTCGAGGGCCGCGCGGAGGTGGCGGCGGGCGTCGGCCTTCTCGCCGAGCGACTTCTCGATCATGCCCCGGTGGTAGAGGAACGCCGCGTTGCGGTAGCCGGGTTCGGCGGCGCGCTCAGTGTAGCCGAGGGCCTTCTTGTCGTCGCCGGTGCGGTGCAGGGCCCAGGCGAGGGCGTCGGCCGTGTGCACCGTCTGCCGCCGCTCCCATTCGGCGCGGGCCGCCTTCAGGGCCTCCTCGGGGTCGCCGTGGTCGGCGGCGACCAGCGCGCTGTCGAGGTCGGTCGCCACGCCGTTGGCCTTCGCCAGGGTGATCCAGGTGTCCACCACGGCGTACTGGCGGCGCCCCTGCGTACGGTCGCCGCGCGCCTCGTACGCCTCGCCGAGGGCCGCCAGCTCCGCGGGCAGCGGATAGCGCTGGACGACCTTCTTCAGATCGCGGATCCCGGCGTCGAGCCGCCCGTCCGCCGCTTCGGTGCGGCCTCGGCCCTCCAGCGCGGGCAGATAGCCGGGGACGGCCCGCAGAGCGGTGTCGTAGGCCTTACGGGCGGTGTCGTACCGGCCCTGGCCCCAGGCGAGTTGGCCGAGCGCGGTGGAGACGTAGGCGATGTCGCTGGGCGAGCTCGCGGAGTCCTTGGCGCGCAGCAGCACCGTGCGCGCCTTCGCCGGGTCGCCGCGCAGTTCCAGGACGTAGGCGAGCCGGGTGAAGACGGGGATGCCGGGGCGGGTGGCGTCGGCGTGCTCCGCGGCCTTCTTCGCGTCCTGGTAGCGGCCGAGTTCGACGAGGGCGTCGACGCGGACCGCCATCGCGGCCTGGCTGTAGGCGTTCACCTTCAGCGCCTTGTCGGCGTCGCGCAGCGCGCCCCGGAAGTCATGGCGGGCGGCGGCGAGCGAGGCGCGTCCGGCGAGCGCGGCGTCGTTGTCGCGCGGCTGGACGGTCAGGGACCGGGCGAACGCCTTCTGCGCCTGCGGATAGCGGGTGGGGTCGCCGGTGCCGCGGGCCTGTTCCACATAGGCGGAGCCGAGCTGGGCCCAGCCCGTCGCGTCCTTCGGCTCGGCGCGCAGATGCTGTTGGAGCGCGCTGATCCGGTCGGTGAGGCCGTCCGCGGAGACCTGCGCGAGCTGGGCCGCGGCGGGCCGCGCGGCGCGGGTCGCGGAGGGCCCGCCGCCGGATCCGCCCGGCCCGTCGATCACGACCGAGGCGGCGGTCAGACCCACCGCGAGCGCGCACACGACCGCGGCGGTGCGGGGCGTGTGAGGGGGGAGTGGCCGAAGAGCCATGGTGACTGTTGCCTTTCGCCGGAACGTACGCCGGGGCGGGACGGGTCAGGGTCGAGGAAGTCGAGGAGTCGAGGGAGTCGAGAAAAGGCGTGAGGGGCGGGGTGGGCGCGGCCGCCGCGCGGGAGGTGCGGGGCCGCGCCCGTGTCCGGTCGCCCGGGGACCGGACACACGCGGACCGGTCAGTGCCTGCGGACCCGAACCGGCCGGCGGCGTGAGCGCCACCAGACGAATGCGAGGGTCAGCAGCAGGACGGCCCCGCCACCGGCCGCCGCGGACCCGGCCAGCAGCATGTTGTCGTCCGAGGACGAGCCGATACCGTCGCCGCCGTTCAGCAGCGACTCCCCGGCGCTCTTCTTGGACGCGAGGGCATCCGAACCGGAGTTGGGCAGCGCCAGATAGGGGAAGGAGCCGCCGAACTTCTGGTCGTTCTCGTCCACCGCGTCGCCCAGGTCGTTCTTCTTGCCGACGAGTTCGCCCTCCACGGCCTGGAGCGAGATGTCCAGCACATCGTCGGTCAGCCGTCGGCCGTTGGGGAATCCGGCGTTGTCACCGTCGAGCACCCCCAGTCGTTTGGGGCTGGCGGTCGGCTTGACGGAGGTGTTGAGCCGGAGTTCCTCGGCGGGGCGTACGTTCGGGGGCTGATTCAGCTTGGGCACGCCGGTGAGGAAGACCTGCACCAGGTCGTCACGGGGCGTCTTCGGCGCCTTGATCTTGTAGATCTGCTCCACCAGCCGGGCCAGTTCCGGGTCCTGGACGAACTTCAGGAACTGGCTGTCGTCCCACGGGGACGAGGCGTTGAACTTGTCCTTGTCCTTGCGCGGGATGACCACCTCGTTGACCAGCGGACTGCCCAGCCGGGAGACCTGCGCCCAGTCGCCGTTGGCCGTCTTGCGGTGGGTGGTGGACCACAGGCCGATCACCGGCTGGTCCTCGGACTGCGTCAGCGTCTTCGTCGGCAGCTGGAGCGCGAGGCTCTGGACGTTGTAGCCCTTCAGGCTGTCCTGCCCCACCTCGGACATGTCGCCGCCGTACAGCAGGTCGAAGACGCGCAGATCGAGGAAGAACGGATCGTCGGCCTGGCCCGCGAACGTCGAACCGCCGCCGGGCAGCTGATAGACCGCCTGGTCGCGCAGGGTCTGGTACTTCGGCATGGACGCCTTGCCGACGTTGGACGGGGCGACCAGCTGGTTCTTCGCGATCTTCTCGCGGGAGACGGCCTTCTGATCCTTCAGATGGATCAGTTCGATGTCATAGGTCTGGAAGAAGTTCAGGTCCTGGTCCTCCAGGGAGGTCACCGGACCCGTGTTGTAGAGGAAGGTGTCCCCGTTGCGCAGGTGGTCCTTGAAGGTCCACCGGAACAGCAGATCGCCCTGGCCGTCCCCGTCGTTGTCCACATGCAGGTCGTAGCGGGCGTCATGGGCGAACTTGTAGAAGTTCGGGCCGCCCGCCGGGTCCTCGAACGGCAGCATGTTGACCACCATGGTGGTCGTGTCGGGCTTGTCGGGGCTGACGAACGCGTACACGTCCGTGGTGTCGTACTGCGGCTGACCGGAGATCAGCGGCGCCTCACGATGGCTGGACGCCTGGGCCGTCTCCGGGTGCAGCACGGCCACACCGGCGGCAGTGAGCCCGCCCGCGGCCAGTGCGCAGCTGACCAGCGCGGCCAAGCTCCTGGTGAATGCGGTCATCCTGTCGGTCCTTCGCACGCTTGTCGGGACTTTCCTTCAAGCAGCAATTCGGGGCCGACGGGCCGATGGCTTGGTCCGTCCGACAATTTGTCCGCGTGTGACAGTTACCGTCAACACCCTTGACGCGGTGGTGAATCCGGAGCACGGGACGCGCGCGTGACGGTTCGGGGAGGTAGGGTTACTCTGCCCGGGGCGGGTGCCCTCGTACGGGTGGGGAGTGTCATGGAGCAGATAACGGTAAGGAGCAGGCCACGAGTGCCTGCGATCAACTGCGGGAGCGGTGCGTCCAGCGCGCGCCTCGAACGCCATCTCGCGGTGATGGGCGGCCCGGCCGTCCCGGAGCGGGAGGCCGAGGGCGCGACGGTGCTGATGCAGGAGCTCACCGCGCGCGACCATGTGCGCGCGAAGAACAGCCGGAGTGCGCGGGTTTCGCTGTTCGCGCCGCTGCGCCGGCTGCGCCGCTCGCTCTTCGGCAGTCGCGGCTGACCCGCCCGGTCCACCGGGTTCTCAGGTTTCCGAGGTTGGTCGTCCGCATCCCGGGCAGGCACGAGAACACCCGGCCCGCTCCAGCCGGTGTGGCCGTGCTGTGAGGCACCGCACACCCGGGCCGTTCCGGGATGCCGACGAAGGATGACGCTCCGGCTCACCGTCCGCCGCGCGCGTAGCGGCGGACGGTGAGCGGCATGAACACCGCCACCAGCAGCAGCGACCAGCCGATCGACGCCGCCACCGGGTGTGCGAGCGGCCAGGCCGCGTCCGGGTCCGCCGCCACGTTCCCGAACAGATCACGGCAGGCGGCCACCACCGCGCTGATCGGATTCCAGTCGGCGACACAGCGCAGCCAGCCGGGCATCCCGTCGGTCGGCACATAGGTGTTGGACACCATCGGCAGCGAGAAGGTGAGGCTGGAGAGCTGGCCCGCGGCCTCCTCCTTGCCCACCACCATGCCCAGGTACTGCCCGATCCAGGCGGTGGCCAGGCGGAACAGCAGCAGCAGCGCGAACGCCCCGAGTGCGGCCCCCGGCCCGCCCCGTATCCGCCACCCCACCGCGAGTCCGAGCAGCGCCAGCGGCACCAGCCCCACGGCGGCGATCAGCACATCCGAGGCGACCTGGCCCAGCGGTACGGCGGCGCGACTCATCGGCAGGGTGCGGAAGCGGTCGATGACCCCGCGCTGCATGTCCTGCGCGGTGCCGATCATCCCGGTGAGGATGCCGCCCGCCGCGATCGAGACGAACAGCCCCGGAACCAGGTACTCGCGGTAGTCGCCCGAGCCCGGCACCTGGATCGCGCTGCCGAAGACATAGCCGAAGAGCACCAGCATCATCAGCGGTGCGACCAGGGTGATGGTGAACAGCGCCGGGGCGTGCCGCAGCCGGGTCAGCTGACGGCCCAGCATGGCCGCGGTGTCGCGGGCGGCCCAGCGGATCGTGGTGTCGCTCATACGGCGGCCTCCTCGGGGGTCGCGGTGCGGTGGGTGAGCCGGAGGAAGACCTCGTCCAGGGTGGGGCGCCGCACCGAGGCGTCGGCCAGCGGCACCCCGGCCGCGTCCAGCTCCCGGACCACCCGGGGCAGGGTGAGGGCGGGGTCGCCCGACGCCGCGCCGACGGTGCGGTGTTCGGCGTTGAGCTCCGGCCGTGAACCGGTGAGGTTGCCGAGGACAACGGCTGCGCCCTCGAGTGCGTCCGCCTCCGCGACCACCACCTCGATCCGCTGTCCGATCGTGGTCTTCAGCTGGTCGGGGGTGCCGGTGGCGACGGTCCGGCCCTGGTCGATCACCACGATGTCGTCGGCCAGCCGGTCGGCCTCCTCCAGGTACTGGGTGGTCAGCAGCACGGTGGTGCCCGCCCGGGCCAGTGCGCGGACGCCGTCCCAGATCGCGCCCCGGCTGCGCGGGTCCAGACCGGTCGTCGGCTCGTCGAGGAAGAGGACGGCCGGTTCGGTGAGCAGACAGGCGGCGAGGTCCAGCCGGCGGCGCATCCCGCCGGAGTAGGTGCGGGCGGGGCGGTCGGCCGCCTCGGTCAGGTCGAAGCGGTCCAGCAGTTCGTCGGCGCGCCGCCCGGCGGCGGCTCCGCGCAGCCGCTGGAGGCGGGCGAAGAGCCGCAGGTTCTCGCGGCCCGTCAGATCCCCGTCCACCGAGGCGTCCTGGCCGGTGACGGCGATCCGGCGGCGCACCGCACGGGGGTTCCGTACGACGTCGTGGCCCGCGACGCGCGCCGTGCCGGAGTCCGGGGCGCTCAGGGTGGTGAGGATGCGGACCGCGGTGGTCTTGCCCGCGCCGTTGGGGCCGAGCAGACCGCAGACGGTGCCGGGCGGGACGGCGAGATCGAGTCCGCGCAGGGCGTGCACATCGCCGAAGATCTTGTGCAGGCTGTCACTAAGTACAGCGTACGTATGTGGCATGCGACTCACTGTAGCTCACTACGTACGCTGTACGTAACTAGGATGGTGGGCGAGGTGATGATCAATGGCAGCCAGTGGCCGGGCGGCCGGGCCGGACGTGATCTGGGCGCTCCCCGAGCGCACCGGCCGTGGCCCGCGCCCCGCGTACACCCGTGACGACATCGCCGAGGCCGCGGTGCGGATCGCGGACGAGGCGGGGATGGACGCGGTGTCGATGCGCCGGGTGGCCGCGGCCGTCGGCTGCGGCACGATGTCGCTCTACAACTACGTGCCGCGGAAGGAGGACCTGGTCGATCTGATGGTGGACCGGGTCGCCGGCGAGTACGAGCTGCCCGGGAAGCCGTCGGGGGACTGGCGGGCCGATATGCTCGGCCTCGCCCGTCAGGGCCGCGCCCTGATGCACCGTCACCCCTGGCTGCCCGCCGCCGTCCTGCCCACCGGCGCCCTGGGCCCCAACGGGCTGCGGTACATGGAGTTCTGCCTCGCCGCGCTGGAGGGCTCGGGCCTCGACGACGGCCTCAAGATCGAACTGATCGGCATGGTCAACGGGGCGGTGATCTCGTACGTCTCCTCCGAGCTGGCCACCGCCCGGCAGCGGCGGGCCTCGGAGCACACGGCCGAACAGCGCCAGGCGGCCCAGGCCGGCTATCTCGCGCGGATCGTCGCGAGCGGCGACTATCCGCACCTCTCCCGCACCTTCGCCGCAGCCCCCGCCGCCGGCGATCCGGACGAGACCTTCGACCGGCTCCTCGGCCGCGTCCTGGCCGGATACGCGGCCGCCTGCTGATTCCCCGGGTCCGCACCCCGGGGGGCGCCCCCTCACACCAGGGCGAACTGGCCCTCCGGGCCCTCCTCGTGGTGGTCGAGCACCGAGGCCGGGCGACGGGCCGCGGCGGGCACCGGCAGCACACCCGCCTCGCGCAGCTCCGCGGCGGCGATCAGCGGGCTGTCCAGCAGCCGGGTGGCCAGGTCGCGGCGGTGAGGGCGGAGTTCGGCGAGCAGCGCCAGCACGGTGATCAGCTCGAGCAGTTCGGAGGTCCAGGCGGACGGCCAGACCCCCGGTACGACCGCCTCCAGGGTCCCCGGCTCACCCCGGGCCGTACGCCGCTCGAACCAGCTCTCCAGCACCCGCACCCCGTGGGCAGGGAACTCCCACGCGCCACGCGGCACCGGGGAAATCCGGCCCTCGCCCAGACACAGGGCCGCCGTCTCCGGGTCGTAGTCCAGGGAGTCCGGCAGGCCGCGCGCGGGGAGCGGAGCGCGTACGTACGGGCGCTGGCCGCCCGGCATACGCGGGCGCTCGCCACTGTGCGCCCCGCGCGTATGCAGCCACAGCGCACGCCGCCCCAGCTCCACGCCCTGCGCCCAGACCTCCGGATCGGCCGTCAGCGGAACGGCGCAGGGCGCGGAGTGCGCCGTGGCGGCGGTCCAGGCGAGCAGATCCGCGGCGGAGACGGGGTGGCCCAGCCGGGCGCCGAGGTGGTCCAGCAACCCCGGCGCGACATTGGGCTCCCGGCCGCCGGGCCGCCGGTAGAGCGGACGGATCCGGCCCGGACGACCCGCCGCGGACCAGCCGTCCGGCAGCACCGCGGAGAAGGTGAGCACCGGCTCGGGATCGGGCCCGGCCGCCGCTTCGACCACATGGATCTGCTGGTCGTCGGCGACCCGCCACAGTTCGGGCCGGGCGGCGTCGATCAGCCGGTGGTCCGGTATCAGCCACTGCTGGTCGAACGGCCCGTACGCCACCCGCACCGGCTCCGGGCACGGACCGCCGGCCCGCACCAGCCGGGCGGTGGAGGTCCGCTGGCCGGGCAGCTGGGCCACGGAGGTGTGCAGGGACCGGGCGCGGGACGGCCGGAACAGCGCGGCGCGCTCCGCCGTGTCCCCGGCGGCCACCAGCCGCTCCCACCGCGCGGTGAGCGAGGCGGCGTCGGGCGCCATCACCCACGCCCGGCCCAGCCGCAGCGGGGCCACGGACCACGGCATCAGGTCCCCAAGCGGTACGTCCCGTTCTCCCACGCCCGGCATGGTATCCACGCACCCCCGAACCCCGCGTCCCCCGCCCGTCGGGGCCGCGGCCCGCGCCCGCCGTCCCGGCCCGCCGCGCCGGAACGCGCACCGGCGCTTCCCGGCGGGGCCGAGCGCGGCGCGCGCGTGGGCGTGCCACCGGCGCACCCACGGCGTGCCAAGCGGCTACCGCGGTCGCTCGTGCTGCCGCGTCCGTCGGCCGTCGTCCCGGACCGCGGCGGCGGGACGCGGACCGCCGTGAGCGCATCCGCGGCGCGCCACTCGGCTGACGGTGGTGCGCCTGGTGCCGCGGCCCGCGTAGCGCCCCGCGCGGCCACGCGAACCGGCGTGCCCCGGCTCGGGGCGTGTGTCGGCCCGCCTTCGGCGGACGGGTAACGAACCACTCGGCCGGCGGCGGGTCGCTCGTGCTGCCGCGTCCGTCGGCCGTCGTCCCGGACCGCGGCGGCGGGATGCGGACCGCCGTGAGCGCATCCGCGGCGCGCCACTCGGCTGACGGCGGTGCGCCTGGTGCCGCGGCCCGCGTAGCGCCCCGCGCGGCCACGCAAACCGGCGTGCCCCGGCTCGGGGCGTGTGTCGGCCCGCCTTCGGCGGACGGACAACGAACCACTCGGCCGACGGCAGTCACTCCGCCTCGAGGGTGACCGTGAAGGAGAACCGGTCGCCGCGGTAGTGGATCCGTGCCACGTCCACCACTCGGCCGGCCTCGTCGTAGGTCACCCCGGTGTAGTGCAGGATCGGGCTGAGCAGCGGGACCTCGAGGAGGCGGGAGGTCTCCGGGTCCGCGAGCCGGGCCTCGACGGTGTCGGTGATCCGGCTGATCCGCACCCCGACCACGTCGCGCAGCACCTTCGTCATCGGCCAGCGCTCCAGATCGGCGAGGTCGATGCGGTCGGCGAGATCGGGGCGGACCAGGTTCTCCGCCCAGTTGGTCGGCTCGTCGCTCCGCCCGTCGCGGCGCAGCCGCCGGTACCCGGCCGCCTCGTCCAGGCCGGGGAAGTACTCCGCCAGTTCCGCCGGGACCGCCGCCGGACCGTGGTCCAGCACCGTCGTCCGCTCACCGGACTGCTGGGCCACGATCGCGTCCACCGAACCCAGCAGCCGTACCGGGGAACCGCGTCGCGCGCTCGGTTCGATGAAGGTGCCGCGCCGCCGGTGGCGGCTGATGAGGCCCTCCGTCTCGAGTTCCTTCAGCGCCTGCCGCATGGTGAGCACGCTGACGCCGTAGTGCTCGGCGAGCCGGTCCTCGGTCGGCAGCCGCAGCGGGTCGTTCGGCCCGCGGCCGAGTATCGAGGCGCGCAGCGACTGCGAGACCTGGTACCACAGCGGCAGCTTGCGGTTCAGGGCCACGGAGTCGGGGGCGAAGGTGGTCACGGGGGCGCGGTCTCCGGTCGCGGTCACGGTCACGGTCCTGGGGGCAGGTGGCGGGTGGCGGACGCCGCGGTGTGCGGGGCAGCACCGCGGCGGGGCCCGTCACGGGCGGAAGTGGCGCTCCAGACCCTGCCATACGTCGTCGTAGCCCGTCTGGAGGTGGTCCGCCGCCATGGCCTGCGGGGTGGCGGTGACCGGCCAGCGCGTCTCGAACATGAAGGCCAGCCCGTCGTCCACCTTGCGTGGTGCCAGCTCGGCGGCGCTGGCGCGCTCGAAGGTCTCGTGGTCCGGGCCGTGCGCCGACATCATGTTGTGCAGGGAGCCGCCGCCGGGCACAAACCCCCCGGGGCCCGCGGTCTTGGCGTCGTACGCGCCCTCGATCAGCCCCATGTACTCGCTCATCACATTGCGGTGGAAGTACGGCGGGCGGAAGGTGTCCTCGCCCACCAGCCAGCGCGGCGCGAAGACCACGAAGTCCACGCCCGCGAGCCCCGGGGTGTCCGACGGCGAGGTGAGCACGGTGAAGATGGACGGGTCCGGGTGGTCGTAGCTGATGGTGCCCAGCACATTGAAGCGGCGCAGGTCGTACACGTACGGCACGTGGTTGCCGTGCCAGGCGACGACGTCCAGCGGGGAGTGGTCGTAGGTCGCCGCCCAGAGGTTGCCGCAGAACTTGCTGACCACCCGCACCGGCCGCTCGACGTCCTCGTACGCGGCCACCGGTGCCAGGAAGTCCCGCGGGTTGGCGAGTCCGTTGGCGCCGATCGGGCCGAGGTCGGGGAGGACGAACGGACGCCCGTAGTTCTCGCAGACGTAGCCGCGCGCGGTCGGGTCCAGCAGCTCCACCCGGAACCGCACCCCGCGCGGGATCAGCGCCATGTGCCCCGGCTCGGCGCGCAGCAGCCCGAACTCGGTGCGCAGCAGTAGCCCGCCGCGCTCGGGGAGGATCAGCAGTTCGCCGTCGGCGTCGCTGAACACCCGGTCGGTCATGGACGCGTTGGCGGCGTAGAGGTGGACGGCCATCCCCGAGCGCTCCGCGGCGTCCCCGTTGCCGCCGAGGGTCCACAGCCCGGACAGGAAGTCGGTGCCCACGGGCGGCTCCGGCAGCGGGTCCCAGCGCAGCCGGTTGGGGTCCGGCACGGTCTCGGTGAACGGCGCGCCCCGCACCGATCCGTTGTCGATCCGCAGATACGGCGGGTGGGCCGCCGAGGGGCGGATGCGATACAGCCAGGAGCGGCGGTTGTGGGCACGCGGCTCGGTGAAGGCGGTGCCGCTCAACTGCTCCGCGTACAGCCCCAGCGGGGCGCGCTGCGGGGAGTTGCGCCCGATGGGCAGTGCGCCGGGCACGGCCTCGCTGCTGTGCTCATTGCCGAATCCGGAGGAGTAGACGAGCCCTTCGGCCGTCTTCCGTGCCTGCTCGGTCCCCGTGCCGTCGTCCATCGTGCGCTCCCGAAGCTCGACCTCGCCGCCCAACCATTCCTATGTCAGACGATAGGAATCGAAGGCGGGAACGTCAATGATCGGGCAGGATGGTGGCGTGCCCATACCGCCCCTCCGCCGTAATCCGGTTCAGCGCCGCAGCGCCGAGCGCCTCGGACGGATCCTCGACGCCTGCGCCGAACTGCTCGACGAGATCAGCTACGAGCAGCTGAGCACCCGTGCGGTGGCCGAGCGCGCCAACGTCCCCATCGGCTCGGTCTACCGCTTCTTCTCCAACAAGCGGGCCATGGCCGAGGCCCTGGCCCACCGCAATCTCGACGAGTACGCCGAGCGGATCACCCGGCGACTGGCGGACTCCGGTCCGGATTGCGGCTGGCGCGAGGCGATGGACATCGTCGTCGACGAGTACCTGGGGATGAAGCGCGGGGCGCCCGGCTTCGCGCTGATCGAGTTCGGGATGCCGGTCCCGGCCACCGGAGTGGCCGACCAGCCCAACTACTTGGTGGCGGACCGGCTGCGCACACTGCTCGCCGATCGGCTCCGCGGTGAGGGGGTGGAGGGGGCCGACGGCGAGGGCGAGGCCGGGGAGCGGCTGCGGATCGCCTTCCTGCTGGCGGTCGAGGCCGCCGACGCCCTGCTGCGGCTGGCGTTCCGGGTGGACCCCGAGGGCGATCCGGCCATCGTCGCGGAGACCAAGGAGCTGCTGCGCGCCTATCTGGCGCGTGTCCTGGACTGAGCCGCCGGCCCGCCGTCCCGTGGAGGGACTGGCCGTCGCGTGGAGGAACTGTCGGGGGAGCGCCATCCCGTGGAGGGAAGGAGTTCACTCCGGCGCCTCCCGGGCATGCGTACCAGTCGGTATGGTGAGGGGTCCCGGCGGACCGAGCCCCCACAGAGGGAGTAGCCATGAGTCCCACTGCCCGTACGGCCCTGCGTATCTGCCCGCTCTGCGAGGCCACCTGCGGGCTGACCCTGACCGTCGAGGAGGGCAGGGTCACCCGGGCGCGCGGCGATGACGACGATGTCTTCAGCCGCGGCTTCATCTGCCCCAAGGGTGCGTCCTTCGGGGACCTGGACGCCGACCCCGACCGGCTGCGGCGGCCGCTGGTCCGGCGCGGCGGACGGCTCCAGGAGGCCGACTGGGACGAGGCGTTCGCCGCCGTCGAGGCCGGGCTGTGGCCGGTCCTGCGCGAGCACGGAGGGCGTTCGGCGGGGGTGGTTCTCGGCAACCCCAACGTCCACACCGTGGCCGGAGGGCTCTACCCCGCGCTGCTGCTGGGTGCCCTCGGCACCCCCAACGTGTTCACCGCCAGCACTCTCGACCAGATGCCCAAGCACGTCTCCAGCGGACTGCTCTACGGGGACGCCAACGCACTGCCGGTGCCCGATGTCGACCGCACCGACCATCTGCTGGTGATCGGCGCCAACCCGATGGACTCCAACGGCAGTCTGTGCACCGCCCCCGACTTCCCCGGCCGGCTGCGGGCGCTGCGGCGGCGCGGCGGCAAGCTGATCGTGGTCGATCCCCGGCGTACCCGTACCGCCAGGATGGCCGACCGGCATGTGGCGATACGTCCCGGTACCGACGCCCTGCTCCTCTTCGCCATGGTGCGGGTGCTGTTCGACGAGGACCTGGTGGCGACGGGGGAGCTGGACGCCCACCTCAGCGGGGTGGCCGAGGTCCGGCGGCTGGCCGCGGACTTCCCACCGGAGGCGGTCGCCGACGCCTGCGACGTACCCGCGGAGGAGATCCGCGCCCTCGCCCGGGAGCTGGCCGCGGCGCCGAAGGGCGTGGTCTACGGGCGGATGGGCTCCACCACCGTCGAGTTCGGCACCCTCACCAGCTGGCTGGTCGACGTGCTCAACGCGCTCACCGGGAACCTGGACCGGCCCGGCGGCATGATGTTCCCGCTCGCCGCCACCGCGCGCCGGGAGCGTACGCCGCGCCCCGGCAAGGGGTTCGCGCTGGGCCGCTGGCACAGCCGGGTCAGCGGCCATCCGGAGGCCAAGGGCGAACTGCCGTCCGTCGCCCTCGCCGAGGAGATCGAGACCCCGGGGGAGGGGCGGATCCGGGCGCTGCTGACGATCGCCGCCAACCCCGTACTGTCCGCACCCGACGGCGACCGGCTGGAACGGGCGCTGGCCGAACTGGACTTCATGGTCAGCGTCGATCCGTACCTCAACGAGACCGCGCGCCACGCCGATGTTGTGCTGCCGCCGCCCCCGCCCAGCCAGAGCCCGCACTTCGACTTCACCTTCAACCACCTGGCCGTGCGCAACCAGGTCCGCTACTCGCGCCCCGCGGTCCCGCTGGACGACGACCGGATGAGCGAGGGCGACATCCTGGCCCGGCTGGTGCTGTGCGCGAGCGGACACGGCGGCGCCGACCCGGCGACCGTGGACGCCATGGCGATCGAGGCCGCGCTCGGCAAGGCCGTCGCCGACCCGGAGTCGCCGGTGCACGGACGGGAGACCGCCGAGCTGACCGCGCTGCTGACCGGTCGCACCGGCGCCGAACGGCGGCTGGACATGATGCTGCGGCTGGGCCCGTACGGCGACGGATTCGGCGCCGACCCCGACGGGCTGACCCTTCAGGCGGTGCTGGACCGGCCGCACGGTATCGACCTCGGCCCGCTGCGCCCGCGGCTGCCCGCCCTGCTGAAGACCCGCAGCGGCACGGTGGAGCTGTGCCCGGAGCCGATCGTGCGCGATGTGGACCGGCTGCGGCGCGCGCTGGCCGACCGGCCCACCGGTCTGGTCCTCATCGGCCGCCGCCATCTGCGCTCCAACAACAGCTGGATGCACAACGTCCCCTCGCTGGTGGGAGGCAGCAACCGCTGCACCCTCCAGGTGCACCCCGAGGACGCCGCCCGGCTGGGCCTGGCCAACGGCGGCCTCGCCCGGGTCAAGGGCGACGCGGGGGAGCTGGAGGTGCCGGTGGAGGTGACCGACGCGGTGCGCACCGGAGTGGTGAGCCTGCCGCACGGCTGGGGCCACGGCCGCCCCGGCACCCGGATGTCGGTGGCCGGGGCCCACGCCGGGGCCAACGCCAACCAGCTCATCGACGGCTCACGGCTGGATCCGCTGTCGGGCACCGCGGTGCTGAACGGCTGCCCGGTGCAGCTGGCCCCGCTCACCGAGCCCAGCGCACCGCTACCGGACTGACCAGGGGTTTTGCGCTTATTGCTCACGCGTCAAGGCCTTGTTAACGCAAAGTTGCGCCACCTAACGTCGCCTCGACCGCCACATCTGGGGGAGTTCACCGGCGAACGTGAGGTAGCCACCATGCTGACAGTCCTCGGATTCGTCATGATCGCGACATTCCTGGTGCTGATCATGATGAAGAAGATGTCCCCGATGGGTGCTCTGGTGCTCATCCCGGCGCTGTTCTGCGTCCTCGTCGGGAAGGGGGCGCATCTCGGGGACTACGTCATCGACGGCGTCGGTGACCTCGCGCCCACGGCCGCGATGCTGATGTTCGCCATCATCTACTTCGGGGTGATGATCGACGTCGGGCTCTTCGACCCGATCGTCCGGCTCATCCTGCGGTTCTGCAAGGCGGATCCGATGCGGGTGGTCGTCGGCACCGCACTGCTCGCGGCGATCGTCTCGCTCGACGGCGACGGCTCCACCACCTTCATGATCACCGTGTCGGCGATGGTGCCGCTCTACCGGCGGCTGAAGATGAGCCTGGTGGTGATGACCGGCGTCGCCGCCATGGCCAACGGCGTGATGAACACCCTGCCCTGGGGCGGACCGACCGCCCGCGCCGCCGCCGCGCTCAAGGTCGACGCCAGCGACATCTTCGTGCCGATGATCCCCGCCCTCGCCGTCGGCCTGCTCTTCGTCTTCGTGCTCGCCTACGCCCTCGGGGTGCGCGAGCGCAGGCGGCTGGGGCTGCTGACGCTCGACGGGACCCCGGCGGAGGAGTCCGAGCAGGTGCTCGTCGGCGCGGGTGCCGGAAAGGCCGGGGCCGGAAAGGCGGGCGCCGGGAAGAAGGGCGGCTCCAAGGCCGCCGCCCACGCTCCCGCCACGGCCACCGGCGGCTCCGGTGGCGGCACGGACGCCGAGGTGGCCGAGAACACCCAGGCCACCGGCTCGACCGGCTCCACCGAGGACGGTACCGACGACGAGTTCCAGGGGCTCGACCCGCACCGCCCCACCCTCCGCCCCAAGCTCTACTGGTTCAACGCGGCGCTCACCCTCGGCCTGCTGACCATGATGGTCATGGAGACGATGCCGATCCCGGTGCTCTTCCTGCTCGGCGCCGCCATCGCCCTCACCGTCAACTTCCCCCACATGGACGACCAGAAGGCCCGGGTCGCCGCCCACGCCGAGAACGTCGTCAACGTCTCCGGCATGGTCTTCGCCGCCGCCGTCTTCACCGGTGTCCTCACCGGCACCGGCATGGTCGAGCACATGGCCCGCTGGCTCGTCGACGGCGTGCCCGACGGCATGGGCCCGCACATGGCCATCGTCACCGGTGTGCTGTCCATCCCGCTGACCTACTTCATGTCCAACGACGGCTTCTACTTCGGCATCGTGCCGATCCTCGCCGAGGCCGGAGCCGCCCACGGGGTCTCCACCCTGGAGATCGCCCGCGCCTCGCTCGTCGGGCAGGCCCTGCACATGTCCAGCCCGCTGGTCCCCGCCGTCTACGTCCTCGTCGGCATGGCCAAGGTCGAGTTCGGCGACCACACCCGCTTCACCGTGAAGTGGGCGGCGCTCACCTCCCTGGTGGTGTTGGCCTCCGGACTCGTCTTCGGAATCATCTGATCCGTGCACAGGACGCCTCCACGGCCCGGTAGGGGCTGGCTGCTGCGCCTGGTCATCGCCTTCTCCTTCGCACAGGCGGCGGTGAGCATGGCCCGGCCCGCCGTCTCCTACCGGGCCCTGGCGCTGGGCGCCGACGCCCGGGCGGTCGGGGTGATCGCCGGGATCTACGCCCTGCTGCCGCTGTTCGCCGCCGTACCGCTGGGGCGCCGCACCGACCACGGGCGGTGCGCCCCGCTGCTGCCCGTCGGTGTCGCGCTGATCGCCACCGGCTGCGCCTTCAGCGCCACGGCCGGAACGCTGCCGGGCATGGCCGCGTGGAGCGGGGTGATGGGCCTGGGCCATCTGGCGTTCGTGATCGGCGCCCAGTCCATCGTGGCCCGGCAGAGCGCCCCGGCCGAACAGGACCGCAACTTCGGCCACTTCACCATCGGCGCCTCGCTCGGTCAGCTCATCGGGCCCGTCGCGGCCGGGCTGGTGGTCTCCGGCCACGACGGCGCGATGGCCCGCACCAGTGCCGCCGCGCTGGCGGTCTCCGCCGCCGTGGCGGCCTGTTCGGTCACCGCGCTGTGGCGTATCGAGCACCGGGACCGGGACGCCCGGCCGGCGGCCGCGTCCGCGGCGGAGGCGCGGCGGGTGCCGGTGCGCGCCATCCTCACGACCCGCGGGGTGGCCTCGGGCATCTTCATCAGCCTCGCCGTGCTCTCCGCGACCGACATCCTCACCGCCTATCTGCCGGTCGTCGGCGAACAGCGCGGGATCTCGCCCTCGGTCGTCGGACTGCTGCTGAGCCTGCGCGCCGCGGCCACCGTCGGCTGCCGGCTGGCCATCACCCCGATGATCCGGCTGCTGGGGCGTACCGCGCTGATGGCCGCCGGCTGTCTGGGCGCGGCGCTGTTGTGCGCGGGCATCGCCCTGCCGCTGCCCGCCTGGGCGCTTGGTGCGCTGCTGGCCGGGCTCGGCTTCTGCCTCGGCGTCGGCCAGCCGCTGTCGATGACCACCGTCGTCCAGGCCGCCCCGGACGGAGCCGGGAGCACCGCGCTCGCGCTGCGGCTGACCGGCAACCGGCTGGGCCAGGTCGGGGCGCCCGCCTCCGCCGGGGTGCTCGCCGGGCTCGCGGGCACCGCCGCCCCCTTCGTCATGCTGGGCGGGCTGCTGCTGGTCTCGGCCGCGATCGCGATACGCCCGCTGCGCACGGGCGGGACCGCGGATGTCTCCGCCCGGAAGACGGGATCCCCCTCCCTCGCACGGGACACCACCGACCCCGCTGCCCGTAACGCGGACACCTCCGGCCACTGACCCGCCCCTTCCGTCCCGTTCGGGACCCTCCCACCAGAGCCGCGCCCTGGGCGGTGCGCGGACTCCTGCCATCGGTGTGGCGATCCCGGCGCGGCCAGGGGGCTTGGGTCCGGCCGGTCGCGCCAGCCCCGAAGTCCTCGTCGTTCCAGAGGCCGTCGAGGCGGTCGCGGATCCACATCGCGGTAGTGCCGGTGGGGGTTGCCGGCGCGGGCGACCCGCGCGGTCAGCGGCGGGATCTCCGATCCGGGCTGGGGCTGGAGGGACATAGCGAACATATCGGCCCTCCTCCGGGAACATGGGCACCATGTTCCTCCGAGCCTGACGCAACCGGACCTGACGCAACGTCACGATCGTTAACTGCTGCCCGTCCTCAGGATTCCCGACAGAGTCCTTCGGCGAAGATCCGACTGGACCTCGGTCAGTCGACGCCTTCGACGATGCGGAAGTCGCGCTCGACGCCGTCGGAGAGGGCGGCCAGCGCCTCCTGGTAGGCCGCGCTCTCGTGCGCCGCGACGGCCTGCTCGAAGCTGTCGAACTCGATCAGGACGGTGCGCTCGGCGAATCCGGCGTCATGCGCCACGACCCGACTGCCACGGGTGAGGATCCGACCGCCCCCGGCCGCGACGGCCGGACCGGCCAGCTTGTTGTAAGCAGCCAGCTTCTCAGGGTCTGAAACGGTGCGGTAGGCGCTGACCCAGTAGCCCTTGGGCATGGAACCTCCAGTGTTGGGATGAGTGCGTCTGACTTACGGGTTGGTCTCGGACGAGCGTCGGCGGGCGAGAGCGAGGCCTGTCAGCGTCGTGATCGCCATGGCGCCGATGCCGACCAGCGCCGCGGTGGTGTAGGCGCTGTCGTCGGGGAAGAGGTGGCCGGGGCCGGTGCCCGCGGCGAGGATCAGGCCGCCGATGGCGCTGCCCAGGGAGTACCCGACGCTGCGGACGACGTAGTTGAAGCTCATGGCGCTCGACGTCTCGCTCTTGGGGGTGACGGCCAGGATGACGCCGGGCATCGCGGCCGAGAAGCCGCCGACGCCGAAGCCGAGCACGGCCATCGCCGCGAACAGTTCGGCCAGGTCCGACCGGGCCGCCGCGAACAGGGCGAACCCGCCGCCGACCACGACGGCGCTGCCGGCCAGGAGCAGGGGGTCGGCGATCCGCCTCCGGACCCGCGGCGTGAGCTTGCCGGCGACGAACCCCAGCACCGAGAACGGGATGAGGACCAGCCCGGCGACGAAGGTCGTCAGCCCGAAGCCGTAGCCGGCGCCGTGCGGCGTCTGCGCGTACCGGGTGATGAGCGTGAGCAGGAGGTACATGCCGATCCCGCCCACGAACATGGCGAGGTTCGCCCCGGCGACCGCCGGGTGCCGCACCGCCCGCACATCGACCAGGGGCGTCGTGCTGCGCAGCTCGATGACGGCCCAGACGCAGAGCAGCACCACCGCGACGACGGCGAGGCCCGCCGCCACGGCGAGGTGCCGGCTCCACAGATTCCGTTCGCCGGCGAGGAACAGCGCCAGGAGCAGCGCAGCGGCCAGGACGACCGCGCCCGCCACGTCCACGTGGGCGGAGCGGCCTTCGGGGGCTTCGGGCATGGAACGCCACGCGGCCAGGAGGGCGGCGGCGGTGACGACCAGGCCGAGGCCGTAGGCGGCCCGTACCCCGCCGAACTCGGCGAGCAGTGCGGCCAGCGGGTAGCCGACGCCGGCCCCGATGATCGAGACCACCGAGATCAGGGCGATCACGGCCGCCCCGCGCTCCTCGGGGAGGTGGTCCCGGGCCACGCCCATCATCAGCGCCGTCAGCCCGAGCCCGACTCCCTGGGCCGCCCTGCCGGCCAGCAGCCACGCGAACGGCAGCGGCAGCACGGTGAGCGCGCTGCCGGCGACGACGACCGCCAGCGTGGTGAGGATCGTGGCCCGCCGGTGCGGGCCGGCTCCGAGCCGGCCCAGGACCGGCGTGGCGACGGCGCCGCTGAGCAGCGCGACGGTCAGCGTCCACTGCGCGCTGCCGAGCGAGACGTGGAACGAGGTCGCCACGCTGGTGATGAGCGGCGCCCCGAGGCTGGCGACCGCCGCCACGACCAGAGCGATGAACATCAGAGCGGGGACCAGCAGCCGCGCCTCGGAACGCGCCGCCGGGAGCGCCTTCACCGCGACCCCGCCGACCGGTTCCCCGGTCACCGCTTCGGCCCTTCGCGGTCCTGGCTTTCGAGCTCTGCCAGATGCTTCAGCGCCGGAAGGGCCGCCACCAGCGCCTCGACCTCGTCGTCGGTGAGCTCGCCGATCAACCGCTCGAACGCGTGGACGCCCGCCTGGTGCCGCGTCCGGACATAGGAGGCGCCGGCCTCGGTCAGGCACACCAGCGTGACCCGCTTGTCGGACGCGTCGCCCCGCCGCTCGACCAGGCCGGACTCCTCCATCACCCGGATCAGGGCGGTCATCGCGGGCTGGGTGACGCCCTCGACCGCGGCCAGATCGGTGATGCGCCGCGGGCCGGTCCGGTCCAGGGTGGCCAGGGTGGCGGCGGACGTCAGGCTCATGTCCCGGGGCAGGCGTCTCGCGGCCCTGGTGGCCAGGCTGTAGAGGGCTGCCCCGATGGCGGCGGACGAGACCGGAGTGGTGTCTTGACGACTCATGCTCGAAGCATAGCATTTTTATATTCATAGTTTATGTAAATGGTCGACTGGCGCGGGCGGCCTCGATCCGCCCCCGCGACGGCGGCCGGCCGCCGCGCTCGGTGCGCGGCCGGAACCTGACGCGCCCGTCGACCAGGAGGTGCTCGTCCAGAACCCCGGCGCGTGGTGGCCATGGCCATCGCTCGACTTGACTGCCGCTGACGAGGTCGGCGCCGACTGTCTCCAGGGGCAAGCAAGCTGGGCAGGCCGGCTCCGGCCTCGCCGAGATGAGTGAGCCCGGAGTGGCGCCATTCGTGCGGGTCCCAGCCCGCGTCCTGCACGCCGGGCAGTGCCGTGTGGGCGTCGAGCATGGCGCGAGCCTGCCCGTACGGCAGCCGCGCGAGTCCGGTATCCGGGCAGCCGTCGCGCGGGCTGACGACCTTGCCGGGGCCCGGCTCGCGGTGGGTGACGAACACCGTCCGCGGGTGCGGCCCTTGATCAGGCGGGGCAGAGGACGGGCTCTCCAGCGCGAAGTCCTCGCGCGGGGCGCCCCGGCGCCGGGTGCGAGGCCGGCGCCCTTCGACCTCACGGGGCCGTTGACGCCGAGGACCTCCTCCGCCCGCGCGCACGTCTCCTACAGCATCCCCCACAGCGTCTTCTCCCGGCGATGGACGTCACGGCGGGCGATCAGCCGGTCGATCGGGCCAGGTGAGGTGGGCTCGCCCCGGTGGCACCTCTGGCCGGGAGAGGAGGCCACCGGGGCGCGGGCGACCGGCGGCGACACCGCCGGAGGGCCCCCGTGGCCGGGCCGGTGCGGTGTCACCGGCCCGCAGGGTGACAAACGGCACCCGGCACCCCCTCTGTCGCGCGAAAACTACCGTCGCTAGTTTGTTGTTCTGCCAGTAAGTGCCGACGCGGGAGGGTGCGATGAAGGCCCATGACGGGATGTACATCGACGGGGCATGGCGGCCGTCCGCCGGTGCCGACACGATCGAGGTCGTGAATCCGGCCGACGAGACGGTCATCGCCACCGTGCCCACGGGGACGGCCGAGGACGTGGACGCCGCCGTGCGGGCCGCCCGCGCCGCCTTCCCCGCCTGGGCGGCCACCCCGCCCGCCGAACGCGCCGCCCGGCTCACGGCCCTGCACGACGCGCTCGCCGAGCGCCGCGAGGAGATCGCCGGAACCGTCACCGCCGAACTCGGCGCACCCCTGGCCTTCTCCCGCGCGGTCCACGCCGATCTGCCGATCACCGTGGCCGGTACGTACGCCCGGCTCGCGGATTCGTACGCCTTCGAGGAGACGGTCGGCAACTCCACGGTGTGGCAGGAGCCGGTCGGCGTCGTCGGCGCGATCACCCCGTGGAACTATCCGCTGCACCAGATCGTCGCCAAGGTCGCACCGGCCCTGGCCGCCGGATGCACCGTTGTCCTCAAGCCCGCCGAGAACACCCCGCTGACCGCGCAGCTCTTCGCGGAGGCGGTCGACGCGGCCGGGCTCCCGGCCGGAGTGTTCAACCTGGTCACCGGGCTCGGCCCGGTCGCGGGCGAGGCACTGGCCGGACACGAGGACGTGGATCTGGTCTCCTTCACCGGCTCCACCGCCGTCGGCAGGCGGATCGGCGCGACCGCGGGCGCGGCCGTCAAGCGCGTCGCCCTCGAACTGGGCGGCAAGTCCGCCAACGTCATCCTGCCGGGCGCCGATCTGACCAAGGCGGTCAAGGTCGGAGTGGCCAATGTGCTCGCCAACTCCGGCCAGACGTGCAGCGCCTGGACCCGGATGCTGGTGGACGCCGACCGCTACGACGAGGCCGTGGAACTGGCCGCGGCCGCCGCCGCGAAGTACGCCCCCGGCGATCCGGCCGACGAGACCACCCGGCTCGGCCCCGTCGTCAGCGCCGCCCAGCGCGACCGGGTGCGCGGCTACATCGAGCGCGGCGTCGAGGAGGGCGCGCGGCTGGTCGCCGGCGGCCCGGAGGCCCCCGGGGACCGGGAGCGCGGGTACTGGATCGCCCCGACGGTCTTCGCGGACGTCACCCCCGGCATGACCATCGCCCAGGAGGAGATCTTCGGCCCGGTCATCTCCCTGATGCGCTACACGGACGAGGAGGAGGCGCTGCGGATCGCCAACGGCACCGTCTACGGGCTGGCGGGCGCGGTCTGGGCGGCCGACGACGCCACGGCGGCGGCTTTCGCCCGCCGGATGGACACCGGCCAGGTCGACATCAACGGTGGCCGCTTCAACCCGCTCGCCCCCTTCGGCGGCTACAAGCAGTCGGGCGTGGGGCGTGAACTGGGCGCGCACGGACTGGCGGAGTACCTCCAGACCAAGTCGCTCCAGTTCTGACCCGCGACCGTTCTGACCCGCGACCGTTCTGACCCGCGACCGTTCTGACCCGCGACCGTTCTGACCCGCGACCGTTCTGATCCACGACCGTTCTGATCCATGAGCGCCGCCCGTGTGCCCGCGCCGCCGTCCGTGATACGTACGAGCCGACGACCATCCAGAGGAGCCCGTCCATGACCCGAGCCGCCGTACTCCCCGCCGTCGGCGCCCCGCTCCGGCTTGCCGAGATCGACCTACCGGCCCCCGGCCCGGGGCAGGTACGGGTGCGGCTGGCGGCGGCCGGGGTGTGCCACTCCGATCTGTCGCTGTCCAACGGCACCCTGCGCCAGCCCGTTCCGGCCGTCCTCGGCCACGAGGGCTCGGGCACCGTCAGCGCCGTGGGCGAGGGCGTCACCGCGGTCGCCCCCGGTGACCGGGTCGTCCTCAACTGGGCCCCGTCCTGCGGGGAGTGCCACCACTGCGGGCTCGGCGAGCCGTGGCTGTGCGCGGGCGCGGGCACTGCCGCCACCGTGCCGTACGCCAAGCTGGCCGACGGCGGTGACGAGCTGTACCCGGGCCTGGGCACCGCCGCGTTCGCCGAGGAGACCGTGGTGCCCGCGCACGCCGTCCTCCCGCTGCCCGAGGGGGTGCCGCTGGCCGACGCCGCGCTGCTCGGCTGTGCGGTGCTCACCGGCTACGGCGCGGTGCACCACAGCGCCGCGGTCCGCGCCGGGGAGTCGGTCGCCGTCTTCGGTGTCGGCGGGGTGGGGCTCGCGGTGCTCCAGGCGGCGCGGATCGCGGGCGCGGGCACGGTGATCGCGGTGGACGTCTCCCCGGAGAAGGAGGAGCTGGCCCGCGCCTCGGGTGCCACCGAGTTCCTGCTGGCCGATGCCGACACCGCCAAGCGGATCCGCTCCCTCACCGGCGGCCACGGGACGGACGTGGCCATCGAGTGCGTCGGCCGCGCGGAGACCATCCGCACCGCCTGGTCCGCCACCCGGCGCGGGGGCCGGACCACCGTCGTCGGGATCGGCGGCAAGGACCAGCAGGTGTCCTTCTCCGCCCTGGAGCTGTTCTACTTCGGCCGGACGCTCTCGGGCTGTGTCTACGGCAACAGCGACCCGGCCCGCGATCTGCCGGTGCTCGCCGAGCACATCCGCGAGGGCCGCCTCGACCTGTCGGTGATGGTGACCGGGCGGATCGGGCTGGACGGGATCCCGGCGGCGTTCGACGCGATGGTCGGCGGCCGCGGCGGGCGGGCGCTCGTGGTGTTCTGACGGGCGCGCCCCGGTGAGGGGTGCGGGGCCACCCATGGCCTCGGGACGGCGGCGCTCAGGACGGGGCGCCGTCGACCATGTCCAGCCATCGGTGGCGTTCGCCGCCGAACGGCCGGGCCCCCTGGGTGACGGCCGTCAGCAGCCACCGTCCGGCCGCCTCGGCCTCGGCGACGACATCGGCCGGATAGCCGAAGCGCACCTGGTGTTCGGCGAACTCGTCCTGGTCCACCAGCCGGGTGTCCCCGTCCTTGCGCTTGCGCACGACGTCGAGGTCCAGGTCCACCATGGTGACCTCGTCCGGGGAGACCCACTCGGGAGGCGTGGTGATGTCGCAGTACACCTCGGTCTCCCGCGGTGCGGCGTTGAACGCCGCGGTCCACCACGCCCCGCGCGGGAAGAGGATCACATGGGCGACGGCGAGGGGGACGTCGGGGCCGTGGCCCTTGCGCATCACCGAGCCGCCGGGCAGGCCCAGCCAGACGCCGTGTTCGTCCTCGCCCAGTCTGCGCATCCGCAGATTCCAGTGCAGAGTGCCGTCGTACTTGGTGTAGTTGACCTGGACGAGCTGTGGCATGGGGCCGATCCTAAGGGCTGTCCCGCCATCCTCAGCGGGCTCCCGACGCCGGCTACGGCCGCCCCCAGGCTTCGCCCGGGAGGTGCCCCCTGCCGCGTTGTCGGGATCGCCCGAGTACGCCCGGTACGAGGACGGCCCTCCGCCTTGCGATGACCGCATCCGGCGCCGCTCGCTGATCCACTGGGGATCACAGGACAGCCCTTGGCCAGCACCGGCCCTACCTCACCTGGCATCTTCTCCGTACAGCTGGTCCAGCCCGGCCACCAGCGCCCGCAGGCCCGTCTCGAACGCGCCCTCGTCCACCTGCTCCTGGTGCCCGGCCAGCAGATGCGCCTGGCCCAGATGCGGATAGTCGGCCGGGTCGTAGGCGCCCGCGTCGTTGACGAAGCCGCGGGCGAAGGAGCCCAGCGCCGATCCGGCGACGAAGTAGCGCATCAGGGCACCGATCCGGGTGGCGTGCGCGGGCGGCCAGCCCGCCTTCACCATGCCGCCGAAGACGGCGTCCGCCATCCGCAGCCCGGCCGGGCGGCGGCCGGGCCCCTGGGCGAGGAACGGCACGATGTGCGGATGCGCGGTGAGCGCCGCGCGGTAGGAGCGGCCCCACTCCAGCAGCGCCGTACGCCAGTCCTCGCCGCCTTCGAACATCGAGATGTCGACCTGGGCGATCACGGTGTCGGCGACCGCGTCCAGGATCTCGTCCTTGGTCGTGAAGTGGTTGTACAGGGACGGTCCGCTGACCCCGAGCTCGGCGGCCAGCCGCCGGGTGGACACCGCCGTGAGTCCTTCGGAGTCCACCAGCGCGAGGGCGACCGTGACGATGCGCTCACGGCTGAGGAGGGGCTTGCGGGGACGGGCCATGCGGCACATAGTAGAGGCTCCGCAGGTAAAACTAGCAGTGCTAATTAAAGGGTGGAAGGTGGCCCATGGATCTCGCGCTCACCGAGGAGCAGACCGCGGCACGGCAGCTGGCCAGGGACTTCGTGGAACGCGAGGTCACCCCGTACGCCGCCGAATGGGACCGTGCCGAACGGGTGGACCGGGCGATCGTGGGCAAACTGGGCGCGCTCGGCTTCCTGGGGCTCACCGTCCCGGAGAGTTACGGCGGCAGTGGCGGTGATCACCTCAGCTATGTCCTGGTCACCGAGGAGCTGGGACGCGGTGACTCCGCGGTGCGCGGCATCGTCTCCGTCTCCCTCGGCCTGGTCGCCAAGTCGGTGGCCGCCTGGGGGAGCGAGGAGCAGAAGCGCCAGTGGCTGCCGCGGCTGTGCTCGGGCGAGGCGGTGGGCTGCTTCGGGCTCACCGAACCCGGGACCGGTTCGGACGCCGCCCAGCTGACCACCCGCGCGCTCCGCGACGGCGACGACTATGTGATCAGCGGTACCAAGACCTTCATCACCAACGGCACCTGGGCGGATGTGGTGCTGCTCTTCGCCCGCACCGGCGCCGAGCCAGGCCACCGGGGGATCAGCGCCTTCCTGGTGCCCACCGACACCCCGGGGCTCGTCCGCCGGGAGATCCACGGCAAGCTGGGGCTGCGCGGCCAGGCCACCGCCGAACTGGTCCTGGACGACGTCCGGGTGCCCGCCTCGGCGCGGATCGCCCCGGAGGGCAAGGGATTCTCGGTCGCCATGTCCGCCCTCGCCAAGGGGCGGATGTCGGTGGCCGCCGGATGTGTCGGCATCGCCCAGGCGGCACTGGACGCGGCGGTGCGGTACGCGGGGGAGCGCGAGCAGTTCGGCCGGGCCATCGCCCATCACCAGCTGGTCCAGGAGCTGATCTCGGACATCGCGGTGGACGTGGCCGCCGCCCGGCTGCTGACCTGGCAGGTGGCCGACCATATCGACCGGGGGCTGCCGTTCACCGCCGAGTCCTCCGTGGCCAAGCTCTACGCGAGCGAGGCGGCGGTGCGCTGCGCCAACAACGCGCTCCAGGTCTTCGGCGGCTACGGGTACATCGATGAGTACCCGGTGGGCAAACTGCTGCGGGACGCCCGGGTGATGACCCTCTACGAGGGCACCAGCCAGATCCAGAAGCTGTTGATCGGTCGCTCCCTCACCGGGGTCTCGGCCTTCTGAACGGGGGCTCCACCCGGCCGGGCGGGACAGTGCCCGCCGCCCTCTAAGCGCTTGCTCACTCTCCGTGTAGGGTGTCCGCCATGAACGCGGAGCCGAAGAAGGACGAGGGTGCGGCCGAGGTGTGGGGCGGTATCACCCCGGACGCGGCCCGGCGGCTGGTGACCGCCGCCGTGCACGCCTTCGCGGAGCGCGGCTACCACGCCACCACCACCCGGGACATCGCGGGCCGCGCCGGGATGAGCCCGGCCGCCCTCTACATCCACTACAAGACCAAGGAAGAGCTGCTCTACCAGATCAGCAAGGTCGGCCATGAGCGCGCCCTGGAGATCGTGGAGAAGGCCCGGGACGCCGGTGGCACCCCCGCCGAGCGGCTGACCCACGCCGTACACGCCTTCGTCCGCTGGCACGCCGAGCACCATACGACCGCGCGGGTGGTCCAGTACGAGCTGGGCGCGCTGGGCGAGGAGCACCACGCCGAGGTCATCGCCATCCGCAAGGCGACGGACGGCGCGGTGCGCGCGATCCTCGAGGACGGGGTGCGGGCCGGGGAGTTCGACGTAGCGGACGTCCGGGGCGCCACGGTGGCGGTGCTGTCGCTGTGCATCGACGTCGCCCGCTGGTTCAACGCTCAGGGCCGCAGCACCCCGGACGAGGTCGGCGAGCTGTACGCCGGACTCGTCCTGCGGATGGTGGGGGCCGAGGGCCGCTGACGAGCCCCCACCCGGAAGGCCGCCGTCAGGGGTAGTAGCGGACCACGATCTCCGCCACACACGCCGGCTTGTCGCCGCCCTCCCGTTCGAGGGTGACCACCAGCGTCAACTGGACGCCGTCGGTGACCTCGGTCAGCTCCCTGATCCGGGCGGTGGCCCGCAGCCGGGAGCCGACCGGGACGGGGGAGGGGAAACGGACCTTGTTCACGCCGTAGTTGATCCCCATTCGCACCCCGTCGACCCGCATCAGCTGCGGGGTGAACGCGGGCAGCAGGGACAGTGTGAGATAGCCGTGGGCGATCGTCGTGCCGAAGGGACCCTGGGCCGCCTTCTCGGCGTCCACATGGATCCACTGGTGGTCGTCGGTCGCGTCGGCGAACAGGTCGATCCTCTTCTGGTCGATCTCCAGCCAGTCGCTGGGGCCGAGTTCCTGGCCGATCGCGGACCGCAGCTCATCGGTCGAGGTGAAAATCCTGGGCTCTGCCATGCTGATGCCTCCTGAGCAGCTTACTAAGCGCTTGCTCAGCATCTCGGGTGACCTTCGCCGTGTCAACGCGCCCCGGCGTCCTTCCCTCTGTCGGCGGCTGCCGGGAGCCGCAGGGCGGTCATCGGCGCGGCCCGGACGGTGTGGCCCGGACGGAGAGGCGCGCCCGCCGGGCCCGAGGGGTACGGGCATCCTGGGCGAGCGCGCCGTGACGACGGGGCTCAGGGCGGCCCGGGCGTCACACGGTGGCGTACCGCCGGCTGTCGCACCGGGCGCGCCGCGCGGCCGACAGTGCCTCGGTGGTCAGCAGGGGAACCGGCACCACGATGCCGCAGTCGCCGCAGACCGGTCCGGCCGAGGGGTAGCGGTCCAGGTCCTCGCGCCAGGCCAGCCGCTCCTGTCCGCAGACCGGGCAGGCGGAACCGGGCCCCGACTCCATCGCCGATATCAGTCGGCGCAGCACATCGGGGAGCGGGCCTTCGGGGTGTGTCGAGGGGCTCTCGCACGGCATGATGTCGCATCCGCCCCAGGTGTGCAGGTGCCAGTCGTCGACGGCGCTGGGCTGGCGGATGCCGATGAGTTTCTCCTCGCGTCGCCGGGCGGCGAAGTCCGCCTCGTACGCGAGCCAGAGGGTGCGGGCCTCCTCGAGTTCCTCGAGGGCCGTGATCAGGCGCAGCGGTTCGGGCTCCCGGTCCTCCGGGAGGATTCCCGTCCTGGTGCACAGATGGTGCCAGGTCGCCCGGTGCCCGTACGGCGCGAACCGCTCGAGGCATTTGCGCAGCGAGGTGCGCCGGGCGGTGATGTGTCTGCGAGGATTGCGAACTTCTCGTGCGAGTGCTCTGAAACCGGCCACTTCGTACCACCTCCGCAATCGCGGACCCGACTCGTTGTGGAATGGACGTAACGGAGCGCGATCCGGATCCATCGGATTCCCCGGAAGTTGGCGAATAGGCCGATCCGTGCCCTCAATGACCGTGAATGCACCGTGAAGTTGACGGCTGCTCATCTTCCAGCCGTGTCATACCGCCGGTAACCTCCGTCGCATCGGCAACCGGGAGGAGCGAGTATGCGACCAAGGACCGGCAAGCTCACCAGTACCGTGATAGCCGCGGCCGCCGTGCTGGGCCTCGGGGCCGCGCTCGCGGCACCCCTGCCGCAACCGGCCCGGGCGGCCCCCGCCGCCCCGGCGGCCACCGATTACTGCCACGGCCAGTGCGCCGACATCCTCCCGCCCGGGGCCAACGGCAACGCGACCCTCGTCGAGATCCTCGGCAACCGGGCGTTCGGCACCCACCCCGCGCACAGCACCGACCAGCTCGGCCCGTACAACGACCTGGCCGGGGCCTATCCGGCCCTCACCGATGACAAGCTGACCAGCTTCTTCAACGACTCCTCCTTCGGTGTCCCCGCCGACCAGGTGGCGTCCGTCACCACGCCCCGCAACGACGTCACCATCACCCGGGACAAGAAGACCGGGGTCCCCCACATCCAGGGCACCACCCGCGAGGGCACCGAGTTCGGCGCCGGATACGCCGCCGCCCAGGACCGGTTGTGGCTGATGGACCTCTTCCGCCACGTCGGCCGTGGCGAACTCACCTCCTTCGCCGGTGGCGCCGCCGCCAACCAGGGTCTGGAGCAGGACTTCTTCCGCCAGGCGCCCTACAAGGAGGAGGACTACCAGGCCCAGATCGACTCGATCCTGGCCCACGGCGGAGAGCGCGGGAAACAGGCGCTGGCCGACGCCCAGGCGTATGTGGACGGCATCAACGCCTATGCCAAGAAGTCCAAGGACGGCCGCTACTTCCCCGGCGAGTACGTGCTCACCGGCCATATCGACGCGATCACCAACGCCGGTGAGATCCAGCCGTTCAAACTCACCGATCTGATAGCCCTCGCCTCCGTCGTCGGCGCCCTCTTCGGCAACGGCGGAGGCGGTGAGGTGCAGGGCGCGCTCTCGCTGCTCGCCGCCCAGCAGAAGTACGGCCTCGCCGAGGGCACCAAGGTGTGGGAGTCCTTCCGGCAGCGCAACGACCCCGAGGCGGTGCAGACCGTCCACGACGGCAGCAGCTTCCCCTACGGGGGCAAACCGGCCGACGCCAAGGGCACGGCCATGCCCGACAGCGGCTCGGTCAGCCCCGAACAGCTCGTCTACGACCGCACGGGCGGCGCCACCAAGGACCGCGTCAAGGTGAAGGCCCCGACGCGCTCCCTGGAGAAGCTGCGCGGCATCTACGACAACGGCGTACTGCCCCGCGATCTGTTCAGCCGGAAGAAGGGCATGTCCAACGCGCTCGTGGTCTCCGGCAAGTACACCGCCGGCGGCCACCCCGTCGCCGTCTTCGGCCCGCAGACCGGCTACTTCGCCCCGCAGCTGCTGATGCTCCAGGAGCTCCAGGGGCCCGGGATCAGCGCACGCGGCGCCTCGTTCGCGGGCGTCGGGATGTACGTCCAGCTCGGCCGCGGCCAGGACTACGCCTGGAGCGCCACCACCTCCGGCCAGGACATCACCGACACCTACGCGGTCGAACTGTGCTCCCCGGACGGCGGCACCCCCACCAAGGACGCCACCCACTACCGCTACCACGGCGACTGCGTACCGATGGAGAAGCTGGAGCGGCGCAACGCCTGGAAGCCCACGCCGGCCGACTCCACCGCCGCGGGCTCCTACCGGCTCCAGGTCTACCGCACCGCATACGGCCTGGTGACCCATCGCGCCACCGTCGGCGGCAAACCCGTCGCCTACACCTCGCTGCGCGCCACCTACCGTCACGAGGCCGACTCCATCATCGGCTTCCAGATGCTCAACGACCCCGGACATGTGAAGGACCCGAAGTCCTTCCAGACCGCGGTCCAGAACATCAACTACACCTTCAACTGGTTCTACGCCGACTCCCGGCAGACCGCGTACTACAACAGCGGGCTCAACCCCGCCCGGGCCGCCGACATCGACTCCTCGCTGCCGGTCAAGGCCGAACCGGCCTATGAGTGGCGGGACTTCGACCCGGCCGACAACACCGCCGCCTACACCCCGCCCGCCGAACATCCCCAGTCCATCGACCAGGACTACTACATCAGCTGGAACAACAAGCTGGCCAAGGACTACGCCGCGGCCGGGTTCGGCAACGGCTCGGTGCACCGCGGCAACCTCCTCGACGACCGGGTGCGCGCACTGGTCAAGAAGGGCGGGGTGACCCGCGCCGCGCTCACCCGCGCCATGGCCGAGGCAGCCGTCACCGATCTGCGCGGTGAGGACGTCCTGCCCGAACTGCTGAAGGTGGTGCGGTCCAAGCCCATCGACGACCCGGCGGCGGCCACGGCGGTACAGCAGCTGGAGTCCTGGCGCACCGCGGGCGCACAGCGCCGGGAGACCAGCGCCGGTTCGCACACCTACAGCCACCCGGACGCCGTGCGGATCATGGACGCGTGGTGGCCGCTGCTGGTGGAGTCCGCGTTCAAACCCGGTCTGGGCAGCGAGCTCTACGACGCCCTGAAGAGCAATGTGGCCATCGACGAACCGCCGTCGGCGGGCCACGGCCCCACCGGATCGCACGCCGGATCCTCCTTCCAGAACGGCTGGTGGTCCTATGTCGACAAGGATCTGCGGAAGGTGCTCGGCGAGGACGTCAAGGGCCCGCTGGCCAAGACCTACTGCGGCGGCGGTGACCTCGGCACCTGCCGCGACGCCCTGCTGACCACCCTCGAGCGGGCCGCCGCCAAGAGCGCCACCGAGGTCTATCCGGGCGACGACAGCTGCAAGGCGGGCGACCAGTGGTGCGCCGACGCGATCATCCACCGGGCGGTCGGCGGCATCACCCACCACACCATCAGCTGGCAGAACCGCCCCACCTACCAGCAGGTCGTGGAGTTCCCCGCACACCGCTGAGGTGCCGCGTACGCTCCGGCAAACGACGGATGAACCGCTGAACCGCTGAACCCCCGCCCCCCGGGGCCCCACGGCCCGGGGGGGCGTTCCGGCGTCCGGTCAGCGTCCGGCGATCCGCCCGGCGGCGAGCACCACCCGCGCCAGTTCCTCATGGCAGATGTCGCTGTGCGCACCGGCGGGCGGCCCGCCGTGCCGTACGACGGACGACACGTCCACGCTCACACAGCCGTCCTGCGGGAACGGCCCCTCCAGCGCCTCGGCCAGATCCAGCCGCGCACAGCCGGCCACGGCCTGGATCCCGCCGTGGCCCATCGCCCCCCAGCGGGCGTCACCGCGGCCCAGCAGCGAGGAGTCGTCCCGTGCCGCCCGTGACGCCAGCGGGTACAGCACCCCCAGCGCGGTGTCATGGCGCGAGTGACAGGACACCAGCGGCCCGCGCACCCGCCCCCGGTCGGCCCGCAGCGCACCGCCGCGGTCGGCGGCGTGCGGCAGCCGCTCGGCGAACGCGTAGTGCGAGAAGGCCCCCTGGAGCAGGGTCAGCGACGCCACGGTGGTGTCCCCCGGCAGCCCGCCCAGCGCGTACGACACCAGACGGCCGCCGAAACTGTGGCCCACCAGATGGATTCGCACCCCGGGCCGCCCGGCCGCCACCGCGCCGAGCGCCGGGCCCAGACCGTCCCGCCCGACCGTGCCCGCCCGTCGCTTCATCGCGTAGTAGGTGGTCTGCCGCAGCAGCTCCCGGGCCCCGTCCCACAGCCCGCCGAATCCGCCTCCGAACAGCCCGGGGCCCCGCTCCTCCGCCTCGGCCAGCGCGGTGGCGAACAGCTCGCAGTAGGCGGTGCCCTCCTCGCCCAGCATCGCGGGGAGCTCGTCCCCGTCCACATCCGGTGCGTACAGCGCCGCGCCGGACCCCTCGGGCACCCGGGCCAGACCGCGCACCAGCACCGTGAACTCGTCCAGCGCCGAGGCCCGTTCGGGCCGCTCGGCCAGTAGCTGGGCCAGCCGCGCCACCATCTGCCCCCGACCGGGGAAGACCGTCTCCAGGGCGCCGCGCGTGCCCTCGTCGAGCCCGGGCTCCGCCCCGGCCGCCGCCGTCGGCGGAAACGCGGGCACCGCCTCGTCGGTGAACCGCATCGACGGCCACATCACCCCGGCATAGCCGAGCCGCACCCCCGCGGCCTTCCCCAGCAATCCGGGAAAGGGAGCGAAAAAGCGTTCGTAGAGCGCGGTGGCCATCGCGCGGTCGTTGTTCCACCCGTGGGCGAACACCACCAGATCGGTGATGCCCTGCTGTTCGACCTGTTCGGTCAGCCGGTCACGCTGCCGGGTGTCGACATCCCCGTCCGCATCGAATCTCAGCTCCCAGTACGGCCGCACTTTCATCCCCGTCATGGCTGTTCCTCTCGGCTGGTCCGATCCGCGTGCATCGTCCCAACCACCCCGTCCGGTGACCATACGACACACCTACGGCGCGCGTCGATCAATCCGCCAGCCGTTCGCCTTACCCGGATTGCGGCCCGTCGCCGAGGGAGGATTGAGTACTCTGCCAGCCCTCGTGCTGATCCCGCCAGGGCGAGCTCTCGTAGAGAGCTGTTTTCGTTTCCGGCAACGGCAGGCGGAGAACCTGGGAAGCCACATACATTGTTTCGATGGGGGACATTCCGAGGTCACGCAATTCTCGGAACACCTCTTCGCGTTCGGTCAATCCATCGCCGGTGAAGCGTGCCGCGAGTGCGTCCAGACGTGATCGATCCATGGTCACCTTCCTCCGGGTAGCGGGCGGGCCGGATCGTCGTAGCGGTGGTGGTGGTAGCGGAGGCCGGTATCCGGGTCGGCGTAGTGGCAGGGGGGAAGCGAAGGGGGCGGACGATGCTGCCGGTCGGGCCGGTGAGAGGAGTGCCCCAGAGCGTGCTACGGGCCCGCCGGGCGAGGGTGCCGTCCGGGGTGACCCGCTCGGCAGGCGTACCGGCAAGGTCCGTGACGACGGCGTGGGAACGGGTGGTCGAGTTCGCGGGTCCCGGTGATGGAGCCGTCGGGACGATAGGTGGAGGAGCGGTGCTGGAGAAGGTCGTCCTGGGGCGAGGCGGTCAGGCTCCGACCGCCAGTCGGCCCGCCGTCGTCGCCGTAGCGCATGCGGCCGGAGAGGATGCCGTCCGGGCCGATGCCGCGCAGGACGCGTCCGCGGTGGTCGTAGACGTAGGCGTAGCAGGTGCCGTTGCGGTCGGCCCGGGATGTGATGCGGCAACGTGAACATCCGTGGCTCCAGGGGTCCGCCCACCGCGTGTCTCGAACCCTCGGGCCAAGCCGAGCCGTCCCCCTGAGCACGACTGAGCACGACTGAGCACGACAGCAATCTTCACACGGGGCGCGTGGTCCTGTCGTGTGACCTCCGCGGCACCGTGGGTTGGTTGAATTACTGGCCACAAATCTCCGGAATAGCCCCGCTGTTCTCGCGATCAGTTCTCCGGATGGCCCTGCACTATGCTGCGAACAGTTATTGCGTGACGGAATGCTCTCACCGGAAGGCCGGAATGCCCCTCAGTGATCGGTGGCGGTTCCCCGCGGTACTGCTGGACACCACGATGGACCAGCTCCGCACACTGCTCGCGGTCCACGAGGCGGGTACCGCGCTGGGTGCTGCCCGGCTGCTGGGCCGGGAGCAGTCCAGTGTGCAGAAACAACTCGACACCCTGAACCGGAACTTCGGGACGCTGTGCGGGGAGCCGCTGGTGCTCAAGCGGGGGCGGAGTCAGAACGTGCTCTTCACCGCGACCGGGGAGAGTCTGGTCGGCCTCGCGCGCGGCACGCTGAAGGACTGGCAGGAGGGGGTGCACGACTGCCGTCGGCGGCTCGGCAGCCGGCTGGCGGTCGGTTCGACCCGCTACACCCTCGGATTTCTGCTGAACGCGGTGGAGCTGGTGACCGAGGACTTCGACCGCCGGGGGGTCGAGCTGAAGGTCGAGCACGTCCGCACCCGCGATCTGCTGGAGCGGCTGGACTCCAAGGAACTGGACCTGGTCTGCGGCAGTGTGCTGACCCCCGCGGGCCACGACGGGCGGCTCGACGGCTTCGAGGTGATGGAGTGGCGGCGCAGCGGTCTGTCGCTGGTCACCAATCTCAGCCCGGAGGAACTGCCGGGGCCCTCGATGGCGGTGGGGCGGCTGCCGGAGCTGCCGCTCGCGGTCTCGGCCGACGGGCTGATACCGGGCTTCCTGCGCGGGTGGTTCGGTGGCCGCTACCGCCAGGAGCTGCATATCGCGGCCGAGATCGACACCGTGCAGTACGGGCTGGATCTGCTGGCCTCAGGTGTGCTGCGCGGCTGTGTGCTGGTCACTCAGGGGATCGGGGACGCGGTCGCGGACGGACGGCTCCAGGCCGGTGCCGGGCTGCGGACGCTGGAGCTGGAGGACGACATCGGGCCGGAGCTCGAGGTGCTGGTCGGGGTGTTCGTCCGGGCCGGGGAGCGGGCCGCCCAGGACGCCGCCCATCCGCTGAACGTCCTGTGGAGCGCGCTCGCCGGGGAGAACGCCCGGTGGCGCCGGGTGATGCGCAAGGACCGGCCGGAGAAGTCCGGGGCGTAGCGTGGCCGCGCCCCCGGGCCCCACGGCGGCGCTCCCGGCCCGATCGGCCCTGGCGGGATCCGTTCCGTGACATATGTTCGCCGGTGAGACCTCTTCCGTTTCAACATACCGACTGGTTAGTCTGCCGATGCAGTCGAGCCTGCCGCGTCGATCCGAAGGAGCGTCCGATCGTGGGTACCGTGCGTGGAGCGCGCGTTGTCGTCACCGGGGCGGGTGGCGGTATCGGTGCCGCCCTGGCCCGCCGTTTCGCCGACGAGGGCGCCCAGGTGGTGGTGAACGACCTCGACGCCGCCAAGGCCGCGTCCGTGGCCGGGGAGATCGGCGCGATCGCGGTCCCCGGTGACGCCTCCGGCATCGTGCCCGAGGCCCGTGAGGCGCTCGGCGGAACCATCGACATCTTCTGTGCCAACGCCGGGGTCGCCCACTCCGGCGGCCCCGAGGCCGACGAGGCGCTGTGGGAGCGCTCCTGGGACGTCAATGTGATGGCCCATGTCCGGGCGTCCCGTGCGCTGCTGCCGGAGTGGCTGGAGCGGGGCAGCGGGCGGTTCGTGGCCACCGTGTCCGCGGCCGGGCTGCTCACCATGGTCGGCTCGGCCCCGTACAGCGTCACCAAGCATGCCGCGCTCGCCTTCGCCGAATGGCTTTCGGCCACCTACCGCCACCGCGGCATCGGCGTCCACGCCGTCTGCCCGCAGGGCGTGCGCACCGACATGCTGGGCAGCACCGGTGACGCGGGTGACCTGGTGCTGGCGCCCACCGCGATCGAGCCGGAGCAGGTCGCCGAGGCCGTTCTGAAGGGCATCGACGACGAGCGGTTCCTGATCCTTCCGCACCCCGAAGTGGCCCGCTATTACGCTGCCCGGGCCACCGACCCCGACCGGTGGCTCGACGGCATCAACCGGGTGCAGCGCACGCTCGAGGGGCAGCGTGCGTCCGGTCAGCCCGTCGGCTGAGCCGCCCTCTTCCGCTTCATCCAGTTCTGTCCTGCCCGTTATCTCCTCTTTACTTCCGCCCCGTTCTACCCCATTTCATTCCGTTCCGTTCCGTCGCCCGGAGTCTCTCCCTCAGCTCCGTCCCCGCTCCGCCTCCGCACCCCACCCTCATCCACGACAGGGGCCGCCTCATGACCACCTACCAGGACCAGCCCTGGCTGTCCCAGCTCACCCCGGAACAGCGCGAGCCGATAACGCCGCGGACGAGCGTGCTGCACGCCTTCCGCGAGGCCGTGCACACCGCCCCCGACCACCCGGCGCTCGCCTACTTCGACGGGCGGCTGAGCTACCGCGAGACCGACGAACTCTCCGACGCCATCGCCGGCCACCTCGCCGAACGCGGCTTCCGCCCCGGCGACCGGCTCGCGATCATGCTCCAGAACACCCCGCAGTTCGTCCTGGCGCTGCTCGGCACCTGGAAGGCGGGAGGTGCGGTGGTACCGGTCAACCCCATGTACAAGGCGGGCGAACTGCGCCATGTCCTGACCGACGGCGAGGTGACCGCCCTGGTCTGCTCCCGCCACGCCTGGGAGGAGTACGTCCGGGACACCGCGGCCGCCTCCCCGGTGCGCATCGCGCTGACCGCCGACGCCCATGACCTCCAGTCGCGCGACGACGAGCGGGTGCTGCGCGACGGGCGGATACCCGTACCCGAGGACACCCGCGACCTCCTCGCGGTCGCGCGCGAGGGCGCCCGTCCACCGGCCGTCCCCGCCCCGGGCCGTGACGACATCGCCCTGATCAGCTACACCTCCGGGACCAGCGGCACCCCCAAGGGAGCGGTCAACACCCACGGCAACATCGCCTACAACGCCGACCGCCAGCACCTGCTGCACGAGCTGCCCCAGGGCTCGACGATCTTCGCATTGGCGCCGCTGTTCCACATCACCGGTATGGTCTGCGAGCTCGCCTCCTGTATCTCCGGCGCCGGAACCCTGGCCCTCGCCTACCGCTTCGAGACCGGCGTGGTCCTCGACGCCTTCGCCGAGCACCGCCCCGCCTACACCGTCGGCCCCTCCACCGCCTTCATGGCGCTCATGGCCCACCCCAAGGCCGCCCGCGACCACTTCTCGTCCTTCCGGATCATCTCCTCCGGCGGCGCCCCGCTGCCGCCCGCGCTGGTCGAGCGGTTCGAGTCCGCTCTGGGCCCGTATCTGCACAACGGCTACGGACTCACCGAGTGCACCGCCCCGTGCGCCAGTGTCCCGCCCCACACCCGGGCCCCGGTCGACCCGGTTTCCGGCACCCTCGCGGTCGGTGTCCCCGGTGCGGACACCGTCGTCCGTATCGTGGATGAGGAGGGCAAGGAGGTGCCCTTCGGCGAACCCGGCGAGATCGTCGTGCGCGGCCCCATGGTGGTGCCCGGCTACTGGCGGCGCCCCGAGGCGACCGCGGCCGCCCTCCCCGACGGCGAACTGCGCACCGGCGACATCGGCTTCATGAACGCCGACGGCTGGCTCTTCGTCGTCGACCGCAAGAAGGACATGATCAACGCATCCGGCTTCAAGGTGTGGCCGCGTGAGGTCGAGGACGTGCTCTACACTCACCCCGCCGTGCACGAGGCGGCCGTCGTGGGCAAGCCCGACGAGTACCGGGGGGAGACCGTCAAGGCGTATGTGAGCCTGCGGCCGGGGGCCGACGTCACGCCGCAGGAGCTGTCCGCCTACTGTGCGGAACGGCTCGCGGCGTACAAGTACCCCCGTGAGGTGGACATCCTGCCGGAGCTGCCGAAGACGACGAGTGGCAAGATCCTCCGACGGGAACTGCGAGGATAAGAGAGATCGGGGTGGCGACGATGGCCAGAGCGACGGAGAGCGACGCACAGCCGGTGCCGCAGCGGCTGCTGGCCGCTGCCACCCGCCTCTTCGCGGAGCGCGGATTCGACCGGACGTCCGTCCAGGAGATCGTCGAGGCGGCGGGCGTCACCAAGGGTGCGCTCTACCACTACTTCGGTTCCAAGGACGATCTGCTCCACGAGATCTACGGCCGGGTGCTGCGGCTCCAGCAGGAGCGGCTCGACGCCTTCGCGGGCGCCGACGCCCCGGTGGAGCGGCGGCTGCGGGACGCGGCGGCCGACGTGGTGGTCACCACCATCGAGAACCTCGACGACGCCACCATCTTCTTCCGGTCGATGCACCACCTCAGCCCGGAGAAGCACAAGCAGGTGCGCGCCGAGCGCCGCCGCTACCACGAGCGGTTCCGCGCGCTGATCGAGGAGGGCCAGCGGTCCGGGGTGTTCAGCTCGGACACCCCGGCCGATCTGGTGGTGGACTACCACTTCGGCTCGGTCCACCACCTGGGCACCTGGTACCGCCCCGGCGGACCGCTCAGTCCCCAGCAGGTCGCCGACCATCTGGCGGATCTGCTGCTGCGTGCCCTGCGACCCTGACCGGTCGCGCAGCGATGGGGGCGCCCGCTCCATGAGCGGGCGCCCCCATCGCTCGTCCGTACTACTGGTACTTCCTCAGCTCACGCCGTGCCAGCGACCGCTGGTGCACCTCGTCCGGGCCGTCCGCGAGCCGCAGCGTCCGCGCCGCCGCCCACAGCTCGGCCAGCGGGAAGTCCTGGCTGACCCCGCCCGCGCCGTGCAGCTGCACCGCCCGGTCCAGGATGTCCACCACCGTCCGCGGGGTGGCGATCTTGATGGCCTGGATCTCGGTGTGTGCCCGGCGGTTGCCGACGGTGTCCATCAGCCAGGCCGTCTTCAGCACCAGCAGCCGCAGCTGCTCCACCGCCACCCGCGAGTCCGCGATCCACTCGTGGACCTGGCCCTGCCGGGACAGCGTGGTGCCGAAAGCGGTACGGGACAGGGCGCGACGGCACATCAGCTCGATGGCACGCTCGGCCATGCCGATCAGCCGCATGCAGTGGTGGATCCGGCCGGGGCCGAGCCGGGCCTGGGCGATGGCGAAGCCGCCGCCCTCCTCCCCGATGAGGTTGGACACCGGGACCCGGACGCGGTCGAAGACCACCTCGGCATGGCCGCCGTGGGAGTGGTCCTCGTAGCCGTAGACCCGCATCGCGCGGCGGACCTCGACCCCCGGGGTGTCCCGCGGCACCAGCACCATCGACTGCTGGCGGCGCACATCGGCGCCCTTGGGATCGGTCTTGCCCATCACGATGAAGATCTTGCACTCCGGGTTCATCGCCCCGGAGATGTACCACTTGCGGCCGCTGATGACATAGTCGTCGCCGTCGCGCTCGATCCGGGTCTCGATGTTGGTCGCGTCCGACGAGGCGACCTCCGGCTCGGTCATCGCGAACGCCGACCGGATCTCGCCCGCGAGCAGCGGCTCCAGCCACTGCTTGCGCTGCTCCTCACTGCCGAACTGGGCCAGCAGCTCCATGTTTCCGGTGTCCGGGGCGGCGCAGTTCAGGGCGGTGGGCGCCAGGTGGGGGCTATGGCCGGTGATCTCCGCGAGCGGGGCGTACTGGAGATTGGTCAGCCCCGCCCCGTACTCCGCGTCGGGCAGGAACAGGTTCCACAGCCCCTGCCCGCGGGCCTCGGCCTTCAGCTCCTCGACGACGGCCGGGGTGTCCCACGGGGACGCGAGCGCGGCGCGCTGCTCCTCGGCGACCGCCTCCGCCGGGTGCACATGCTCGGCCATGAAGGCGAGCAGTCTGGTCCGCAGCTCTTCGGTACGGGCGTCGCATGCGAAGTCCATGAGGTCTCAGTTCTCCTGGAGGGTGGTCAGACCGTGGTCGATGAAGCCCGGCACGATGTCGCCGATGCGGTCGAAGCCCGCGCCGACGGTCTGTCCGAGAGTGAAGCGGTAGTGGATGCCCTCGAGGATCACCGCCAGCTTGAAGTAGGCGAAAGCGGTGTACCAGGCGACGCCGCTGACGTCCTGGCCCGAGCCCTCGGCGTACCGTTGGACCAGCTCGTCGGTGCCGGGGTGGCCGGGGGCGCCGGAGGTGCTGGAGATCGGGGAGCCGGGGAGGGTCGGATGACTGCTGTACATCACGATCAGACCGAGGTCGGTCAGCGGATCGCCGAGGGTGGACATCTCCCAGTCGAGAATCGCCTTGATCCGGTCGTCGGCGCCGACCAGGACGTTGTCCAGCCGGTAGTCGCCGTGCACCACGGTGGGCGCGGGGGACACGGGCAGCGCCTTGCCGAGCCGGGCGTGCAGTTCGTCGATACCGGGCAGGTCACGGTTGCGCGAGGCGGCCAGCTGCTTGCCCCAGCGGCGCAGCTGCCGCTCGAGGAAGCCCTCGGGCCGCCCGAAGTCCCCGAGCCCCACCTCGGCCGGATCCACCGAGTGCAGCGCCACCAGCGTGTCCACCAGGGACAGCACCACGCCCCGGGTGCGCTCCGGGCCGATCGCGGAGAGCTCCTCGGCGGTGCGGTAGGGGGTGCCCTCGACGAACTCCATGACGTAGAACGGCGATCCGATGACCGACTCGTCCTCGCACAGCAGCACCGGCTTCGGCACCGGCACACTGGTTGGATGCAGTGCGCTGATCACCCGGTGCTCGCGCCCCATGTCGTGAGCGGTGGCCAGCACATGGCCCAGCGGCGGGCGGCGGACCACCCAGCGGGAGGTGCCGTCGGTGACGGTGTAGGTGAGATTCGACCGGCCTCCTTCGATCAGCCCGGCGCTCAGCGGCCCGCGCACCAGCCCCGCCCGCTCGCGGTCGAGATGGGCGCGGAGCCGCTCGAGGTCGAGCCCTGGGGGGTTGCCTGCGTTCATCGAATCTCTTCCTCCGGGGGAGAACGGGCGAACGGTTCCGACTCATGATGCCGACCAGTCGGTATGTAGTCCAGTGCGGGGGTCCGTGACGGAGCCCATGCGGCCCCGGTTTGCGCGGAGGCGACCGGAGAAGGAGCGTCGAAGGGAGGCCGACCGGCACCGAACCGGCACCGAACCGGCACCTGGCACCTTTAGGGAACCGCAAGGAGCGCCACCATGAAGGCCATCAGCTACCACCGCTACGGCGGCCCCGAGGTCCTCGACTTCGGCGAGGTCCCGGACCCCAAGGTCGGCCCCGACTCCGTGCTGATCCGGGTCCGGGCCGCCGCCGTGAACCCCGTCGACTGGAAGGCGCAGGCCGGGTATCTGGACCCGGTCCTGGACGCGGTCTTCCCCGTCATCCCCGGCTGGGACGTCGCCGGGGTGGTGGAGCAGCCGGGCCCCGCGGTGACCGAGTTCCACCCCGGTGACGAGGTGATCGGATACGTCCGCGAGGACTTCCTCTCCCGGGGCACCTTCGCGGAGTACGTGGCCGCGCCCCTGCGCACCCTCGCCCGCAAACCCCGCAATCTGTCCTTCGCCCAGGCCGCGGGCATCCCGCTGGCCGGGCTGACGGCCTACCAGGCGCTGACCGGGGCGCTGCGGGTCACCGAGGGCGACACCGTTCTGGTGCACGCGGCGGCGGGCGGGGTGGGCTCGATGGCGGTCCAGCTCGCGCGGCACATGGGCACGCGGGTCATCGGCACCGCGAGCGAGCGCAACCACGACTATCTGCGCACGCTGGGCGCGGAGCCCGTCACCTACGGGGACGGGCTCGCCGACCGGGTGCGGGAGCTTGCGCCCCGCGGGGTGGACGCGGTGCTCGACCTGGTCGGCGGCCAGGCGCTCACCGCCTCCGCGGAACTCCTCGCCCGCGGCGGACGGCTCGCCTCCATCGCCGACCCGGAGGTGCTGGGCCTCGGCGGCCGCTACGTCTTCGTCCGCCCCGACCCCAACGACCTCCAGGACCTCACCGACCTCGCCGAGCGCGGCGCCCTCGGCGTGGAACTCGCCGCCGTGCTCCCCCTCCCGAGAACGGCGGAGGCCCAGCGCCTCAGCGCCGAGGGCCACACCCGAGGAAAGATCGCCGTCACGGTGGACTAGGCCCGGGCGGCAGGGTAGGCAGCCGCGGGCTCCTGGACCTCGTGTGATCCGCGGCGGCCGGGCGGGGGCGGACCCGGACCGTACACGGATCCGGTCTGCGACGCATCGCCCAGTGGCGCCACGCGGTACTACACGTCTCGGTGGCAGGACCGGGGCTCACGGCGGGGTCGGCCCGTCGCCTCGGGCGGGCGGTCCGGCCCACGCCGCGCGGCTGCTGTTCGGCTGCCCGCGCGGCAGCGGTGGCGCAGTGCCGCGGGCCCGCGCCGAACGTGCGGACCGGGGGCCGCCCTGCGACACCGGCGTCGTGCGGGGGCCATCCGGTACCGCCGGGTGCGGGGACCCCGCGGTACCGGGCGGTACCGCCGGGTGCGGGGGTCCTGCGGTACCGGCCGTGGTGCGGGGGTGCGCCGCGGCGGGGCCGGGTGTCGGGTGCGGCCGCCATGCGGTACCGGCGTGGGGCGGCACGGGTCGTGGTGCGGGGGTCATCTGGCAAGGCCGGGTGTGGGGGTCTCCGCGGTACTGGCCGTGGTGCGGGGGTGCGCCGCGGCGGGGCCGGGTGTCGGGTGCGGGGGTCCCCGCGGTACCGGCGTGGGGCGGCACGGGTCGTGGTGCGGGGGCCGTCCGGCAAGGCCGGGTGTGGGGGTCCCCGCGGTACCGGCGTGGGGCGGGGGTGCGCCGCGGCGGGGCCGGGGCCCTCGGGGCGGCCGTCGTGCGCGGACAGTCGCACGGCGGCACGTCAGCGGAGCGTCGCCGCGCCGAAGAGTGCCATGGCCAGGACGCAGCCGACCGCGACCACGGCCGTCCGCGGGGACAGTGCGGGCGGCCGTGGTGCGTCCATGGTCCGGATGCGGCGGTGTGCCACGCCCAGGAAGGTCAGCCAGGCCAGGACGGCCAGGGCCAGGCCGAGCAGGGGGAGCGGGCCGGTGCCCGAGGACACCGTCTGGCGCCCGGCGAGCGAGGCGGCCACCGCGCACGCGAGCGTCGTACGCCGCCAGGCCAGCCGGGTGCGCTCCGGCTGGAGCCCGGGGTCCCGCGTTCCGCTTCCGCCCGGGTCATTCCCCTCCGGCACCGGCTCACACACCCCAGCCGAAGGCGACCACCAGCACCATGCCCAGCGCGACCACCCCGACGGCCAGCCCCAGCACCACCGGAAAACGTGAGCTGGGCAGATCCGCGCCGCGGCGCATGGCCCGTTCACAGCGGACCCAGTGGTTGATCGCCCGCAGGGCGCACAGCGCGCCGCCCGCCAGCAGGACCAGGGCCAGCGCGAGCCGCAGCGGGCGGGTGGTGTCCGTCAGGAACTGGTCGACCGCGAAACCGCCGCCCACCAACGCCATCGCCGTCCGCAGCCAGGCCAGGAAGGTGCGCTCGTTGGCGAGCGAGAAGCGGTAGTCGGGGGTCCGGCCCTCCTCGCGGAGGCGTTCGGGGGCGAACCAGAGCCTGACCTCGGCGAGCGTGCCCCTCGGCGGGCGGGGGCCGGTCACGGGGCGAGCCTCTCGCGGCGCCACTCCAGCAGCCGCCGGTACGCCTCCGCCCCGTCCGGCACCCACTCCCACTCCGGGAGCCGGCGGGTCAGCTCCTCCTCGGTGAGAAAGGCGTGCCAGGCGATCTCCTCGACCTGCGGGGCGACCGGACGCTCGCAGCGCACCTGGTAGACGCGGCTCCACCAGGTGTGCTCCGGCGTCTCGTAGAGGAAGGAGAACAGCGGTTCGGGCATGGGCAGATCGGTGACGCCCAGTTCCTCGCGCGCCTCGCGCAGGGCCGCGTCGTCGTAGCTCTCGCCCGCGCCGACCACCCCACCGACGAACATGTCGTAATGGGACGGAAAGACGATCTTCTGCGGAGTGCGTCGGTGGACGAAAACCCGGCCCCGGGCGTCCCGTACGAGCACGAAAACGCAGCGGTGGCGCAGCCGGTCGGCCATGGCGTCGGCGCGCCGGGCCTGGCCCACCACGCGGTCCCGCTCGTCCACGATGTCCAGCAGTTCGTCGGCGGAAGGCGGCTCCTGATCAGGCATGCCGCCATACAAGCAGATCGCGGGCGATCAGCGCCGGTGGCCACCGCCCCAGTGGCCCGGTCCGCCGTGGCCGTTGCCCTGCCCCTGGCCGTTCCCGCCGCCGGGTCCTCCGTCGTACCGGTGCTGGCCGTGGCCCTGGCCGCCCTGGCCCTGGCCGGACGCGTCGTCGTGCCGCTCGGCGTACGCGCGGGCCCAGCGGCGCAGCTGCTCCGCCTCGTCCTGCCAGTCGCCGGACCGTCCCGGCTCCCGCGACGGCCGGTCCTGCCGGGCCGTCGCGGAGTGGTCCTGTCCGGAGGGCGACGAACCCGTGCCGCTCTGCCCGGATCCGCCGGACGGCGGTGCGGCGGCCCGGTCCGCGGCGGCCGGAGCGGTCGGTGCGGGCGCGCGCGAGCCGCGCAGCGGGGCGTCGCCAACCGCCGACTCACCAAGCGAGGCGGTGTGCGCGTCGGGCCGGTCGGGGGCGGCGGAGGAGGTGTCGGGCGCGGCGGCGGGCTGCCGCGCGTCCTTGCCCATGAGCAGGAACAGCGCGGTGGCGGCGCCGGTCGCGGAGAGCAGAATCGCCCCGGCCGCGGCCTTGCGGCGGTTGTCCGCCGGGCGGCGGCGGGCGTGCCGGGGGCCGACCACCTCACCCCGGAGCACCTGCGGCACCTCGTCGGCGCCGGGCCCGGCGGCTTCGACGGGCTGCGGGCCGGGTGTGATCAGGGTCGGATTCACCACGCGACGTTCCGCCTGGGGCGGCGGCCCGGAGTGCTCAAGGGAGCGGTCAGCCATGGGTGTTGATGATGCACCGTTGGCCGAATGCTGTCCAATCTCGGTGAACGATTGTCGCCTTTTGTTGTACAAGGCGGTGTCGTCCGGGAGTTGGGCGGCCGGAAAGCGCTCCCACGGCGGGTTGACGGCATACCGGTCGGTAGGGAGGATCACAGCGACGACACCGTCGGCGGGCCGACCGGAACGGAACACCACCATGGCGTACGACGCGGATGTGATCGTGGTCGGCGCGGGGCTCGCGGGGCTCGCGGCCACCGCCGAACTGGCCGACGCGGGCCGCAAGGTGATCCTGCTCGACCAGGAGCCCGCACAGTCCCTCGGCGGTCAGGCCCACTGGTCCTTCGGCGGCCTCTTCCTCGTCGACTCGCCCGAGCAGCGACGGCTGCGCATCCGCGACAGCCGGGAACTGGCCTGGCAGGACTGGCTGGGCACGGCCGGGTTCGACCGCGAGGAGGACCACTGGCCGCGCCGCTGGGCCGAGGCGTACGTGGACTTCGCGGCCGGGGAGAAGCGGTCCTGGCTGCATGCCCAGGGGCTGCGGCTGTTCCCGCTCGTCGGCTGGGCCGAGCGCGGCGGCTACGACGCGACGGGGCACGGCAACTCCGTGCCCCGCTTCCACATCACCTGGGGCACCGGACCCGGCGTGGTCGCCCCGTTCGAGCGGCGGGTGCGGGCCGCGGCCGCCCGCGGTCTGGTCGATCTGCGCTTCCGGCACCGGGTCACCGGACTCGCGCGCAGCGCGGGCGCCGTCGACACCGTCACCGGCGACATCCTGGAGCCCAGTGACACCGAGCGCGGCACCGCCAGCAGCCGCGAGGTCACCGCTGCCTTCGCACTGCGGGCCCAGGCCGTGATCATCACCTCCGGCGGCATCGGCGGCAACCACGACCTGGTCCGGGAGAACTGGCCCGAGCGGCTGGGCCGGCCGCCCGAGCGGATGATCTCCGGCGTTCCCGCGCACGTGGACGGCAGGATGCTCGGCATCACCGAGTCGGCCGGTGGCCGGATCATCAACCGCGACCGGATGTGGCACTACACCGAGGGCATCGAGAACTGGAACCCGATCTGGCCCCGGCACGGCATCAGGATTCTCTCCGGCCCCTCCCCGCTGTGGCTGGACGCCCGCGGCAAACGGCTCCCGGTGCCGCTCTTCCCCGGTTTCGACACCCTCGGCACGCTCGAGCACATCATGCGCACCGGCCACGACCACACCTGGTTCGTCCTCACCCAGAAGATCATCGAGAAGGAGTTCACCCTCTCCGGCTCCGAGCAGAACCCGGATCTGACGGGCAAGAGCGTCCGCGGGGTGTTCGGCCGCGCGGGGGGCGGGGCCCCGGGCCCGGTCCGGGCGTTCATGGACCACGGCGCCGACTTCGTGGTCGAACGCTCGCTGACGGCGCTGGTGCGCCGGATGAACGAGCTCACGAAGGAACCGCTGATCGACGAGGCGGAGCTGCGTCGCGAGATCACTGCCCGCGACCGTGAGATCGCCAACCCCTACACCAAGGACCTCCAGGTCACCGCGGTGCGCGGGGCCCGCCGCTATCTCGTCGACCGTGTCATCCGCACCGCCGCCCCGCACCGGCTGCTCGACCCCAAGGCGGGCCCGCTGATCGCCGTGCGGCTGAACATCCTGACCCGCAAGACGCTCGGCGGGCTGGAGACGGACCTGTCCTCGCGGGTGCTGACCGAGGGCGGCGATCCGCTGCCCGGTGTCTACGCGGCGGGCGAGGTCGCGGGCTTCGGCGGCGGGGGAGTGCACGGCTACCGCGCGCTGGAGGGCACCTTCCTCGGAGGCTGTCTGTTCTCCGGGCGCACCGCGGGCCGGGCGGCGGCCGAGGCGGTGGCGTGAGGCTCGCGCGGCGGCGGGACCCCGGCCCGGCGGCGGGACCCCGGCCCGGCGGCGTGACCCCGGCCCGGTGGTGTGACGCTCGTCCGGCCGCGTCACCCCGGCCTGTAGCGCACCGGCCGCGAAGTCTGACGGAAGTCTGACGAATCCGCGCAGGAGATGGCGCCGGGCCCCGCCCGGTGCTCTCATCGAGGACATGGACCCCCACTCCGGCGACCGCACCGGCGACGCCGACCGCACCGGCGCCCCCGTCGGCCGCCGCCTCGTGCTCGGAATGCTCGGGCTGGGCGCGGGCGCGATGGCCGCCGCCCCCTGGCTCCAGGCACGGCTGGAGAGCGCCCTCGGGGTGGTGGCGGAGAACGACCCCACCGGTGTCACCGGGTACCTCCCCAACGGCGGCGGTTTCCGCTACTACTCCGTCACCTCCTCCGTACCGCACAAGGACGACGGGAACTACCGGCTCACGGTCGGCGGTCTGGTCGACCGGCCCGGCAGCTACCGGCTGGACGAGCTGCGCGCACTGCCGCAGCACCGCCTGGTCCGTGACGTCCAGTGCGTCACCGGCTGGCGGGTGCGGCAGACCCCGTTCGAAGGGGTGCGTCTCTCGGACCTGCTCGACGCGGCCGGGGTCCGGCGGCAGGCCACCGCGGTCCGCTTCACCTGCTTCGACGGCGCGTACAGCGAGAGCCTGACCCTCGACCAGGCGCGCCGCAAGGACGTCCTGGTGGCCCTGCGGATGCGGGACAAGCCCCTCGGCCACTCGCACGGCGGCCCGGTGCGGCTGTACGTGGCGCCCATGTACTTCTACAAGTCGGCGAAGTGGCTCTCCGGCATCACCCTCACCGACGAGGTGCTGCCCGGCTACTGGGAGCGCCGTGGCTATGACGTCGACGCCTGGGTCGGCCGGTCGAACGGACGCGACGATGACCCCACCGCCTGACACCGCGGAGACCGCCGCCGGGACCGCCGCCCGGCCGCGGGTGCCGCGCTTCACCCCGGCCGAGCGCTGGATCCACCGCACCACCGCCGTCCTGATGGGCCTGTGCGTGGTCAGCGCGGCCTGTCTGTACCTCCCCGAGCTGGCCGAACTGGTGGGCCGCCGGGCCCTGGTCGTCACCGTCCACACCTGGTCCGGCATCCTCACCCCCGCCCCGGTGCTGCTGGGCCTCGCCTCCCGCGCGTTCCGGGCCGACCTGGGCCGCCTCAACCGGTTCGGACCGCACGACCGCCGCTGGCTGCGGGCCGCGCTGCGGCGTGACCACCGGCCCGAAGCGCGCCCGGCGGGCAAGTTCAACGCCGGGCAGAAGCTGTGGGCGGCGTATCTCGCCGGTGCGGTACTGGTGATGACGGGCACCGGAGTGCTGATGTGGTTCACCGGACTGGCCCCGCTGGTGTGGCGCACCAGCGCCACCTTCGTCCATGACTGGCTCGCGCTCTTCCTCGGACTCGTCCTGCTCGGGCACATCGGGAAGGCGCTGGCCGACCCCGAGGCCCGGCGCGGGATGCGCACCGGGCGGGTGGATCCGGAGTGGGCGGCCCGGGAGCATCCGCTGTGGGTCCCCGGGTCCGCCGAGGAGCCGCGGCCATGAGAAACGCCCGGCTCCCCTGGGGAGAGCCGGGCGCCCGCGGTGCGGTCAGAGCGCGCAGACCGCCTCCTCCTTGTCCTCCGCCGCCGTGTCCGGCCCCGTGTCCTGCGGGGTGTCCAGGGCGGTGTCCTGCGGCCTGTTTTTCACGATGCTCACCTTGGCGGGTGCGCACGGGCTGTCCGACCGCGCGGTGGGCACGGCCGGCGCCGCGGGCCGTCCGCGCCCGCGGCGCAGCACCCCGCCGTACCAGATCGCCACCGGAGCCAGGGAGAGCGCCAGCGCCAGCGAGGCCCAGGTCCGCATCGCCGCGTGCTCATGGCCGAAGAAGAACGAGCCGATCAGCGAGGAGCCGAAGACCCCCGCCCACAGCAGATGGATCCGGAAGGTGGACAGCCGGTCGGGGCTGGAGGAGTCTCCCTTGGGCGTGACCACGAACCGGCTGGTGCGGCGCAGCACCGCGTCGCACAGCGACTTGGCGTAGATCGGGGCGGACAGCGCGGAGAGCAGCATCCCGGCCAGTCCGCCGGAGCCCTCCGGCTCGTGCGGGGAGACGTTGTGCCGACGGTTCCAGATGTACAGCCCGATCTGGAGCGTCGCCGCGTCGCTGTAGAGCATCATCCAGATCTCGGCGGGGATGTGCACCCCGGAGGCGCCCAGCATCAGGAACAGGGCGCAGGACAGCGCGGAGAGCACCCAGTTGAGCGCGGTCATCGGGTAGTACGTGATCATCAGCGTGTAGTTGAGCAGCTTGCCCGGCGAGAGCGTGAACGGGCCCTTCCAGAACTGCTTGAGCAGGGCCTCGTAGGTGCCCCGGCTCCACCGCATCTGCTGGGTGAAGAAGTCGGTCCAGGTGCTCGGGCCCTCGCCGACCGCCAGCACGTCCGGGGTGTAGACCGAGCGCCACTTCTTCCTCGTCACCGGGTTGCGGTGGCGGTGCAGTTCGAAGCCGGTGGCCATGTCCTCGGTGATCGAGTCGTACAGCCCGCCGATGCTGCGCAGCGCGCTGATCCGGACGGCGTTGTTGGTGCCCACGAACATCGGGCCGCCGTACGCGTTCCCGGCCCGCTGGATCAGCGCGTGGAACAGGAACTGCTGGCTTTCCGCGGCCTTGGTGACCGCCGTGTCGTAATTGCCGTAGACCTGCGGACCGACGACGAACGCCACATCGGGATCACGGAAGTAACCGAGCATGCGCTCCAGGAAGTTGGGCAGCGGAACATGGTCGGTGTCCACACACGCCATGAATTCATAATCGTCGCCGTGCGCATCCAGCCAGGCGTTGTAATTCCCGTGCTTGGTCTTCGCCCGGAAACTCCCCTTCGGCTGGTTCCATTTCGCGATTCCCTTGCGGGAGAAGTGGCGCACACCCAGCCGCGCGCACAGCTCCTTGACCTCCGGGTCGTCCCCCTCGTCGAGCAGCCAGACGTCCAGCGGCCCGGTGTGCCGGATGCGCACCGCGCCCTCGAGTGTCGCCCGGACCATGGCCAGCGGCTCCTTGCCGGGCACAAAGCTGGTCAGGAACGCCACCTTGGTGCCGGGCTGCGGTACCACCGGCACCGGATCCCGGGCCACCAGCGTGGCGTGGGCGTTGGAGACCACCGTGAACAGCCGGAAGCTCTCGATCAGCGCGATCGAGACCAGCATGGTCAGATCCGCCGCGGTCTCCCACAGCGCCACGTGCTCGCGCCGCACCCAGTGGTCCGGGCGCAGCAGCCACAGCAGCAGCAGCGCCGAGCACACCGGCGCCGCGCACAGCAGCAGGGCCGCCCGGTACCGGTGCGGCTCCTGGGCCAGCAGACTGCGGGTGCGCACCCGGTACGGGCGGCCGGCACCGGCTTCCGTCAGCGGGCCCGCCAGCTCGCTGTAGCGCTTGTACTCGTAGACCGTGGCGGGGCGGTGGTGCCCGGTGCCGGAGGCGGCGCGCGCGGCGGGGGGTGCGGGGTGCGCACGATGTGCGGTGGCGGGCGCATCGGCCTGGTGACGCGTATGTCTGACGGGGATCTGTGCAGGCATCTGGGCACTCCCGCGGGGGCTTAGTGGAAGGGAATGTCGCGCCACGATGACCCGGACGTACCACATTCTTCATGTCATCGCGCGAGATGAGAAGGTAACAATCCCATGGAGCGGAACTGTGGACATCGTATTTTCGGCGCGCCCCGTTGACGGTGCGAAAGACATCCACTCCGACGGCCCATCAGCGCGCGTCTTACGTGATTTACATTCCGCCGTCTGGCAGGGTCGTCCGGGAATCGAGTCCGCGGAATGCGGAGGATGGGGCGCGACCGCCCGATGAGAGTTCTGCACATCATCTCCCGCCTCGGCGCGGGTGGCGCCGAGCAGCAACTGAGGCTGTTGCTGCGCCACTTGCCGGTGCGCTGTGACGTCCTCGCCCTCACCGGCCCGGGTGCCACCGCCCACGGCATCCGGGCGGACGGCACTCCCGTCACCCATCTGCCCCCGGGCGGGGGCGAACCCGGATGGAGCGCGCTGCCCTCGCTGGTGCGCATCATCCGGTCCGGCGGTTACGACGTGGTGCACACCCATCTGTACCGGGCCTGTGTGCTGGGGCGGGCCGCCGCCCGGCTGGCGGGGGTCCGGGCGGTGATCGCGACCGAGCACGCCCTGGGGGAGCGGCAGATCGACGGCCGTCCGCTGACCGCCGGTGTCCGCGCCCGCTATCTGGCCACCGAGCGGCTGGGAGCGGCGACCGTCGCCGTCTCGGCCGCCGTCGCCGACCGGCTGCGCGCGTGGGGGGTGCCCAACCAGCGCATCCATCTGGTGCCCAACGGGATCGACGCCCGCCACTTCCGCTTCTCTCCCGCCGCCCGCACCGCCGCCCGCGCCCGGCTGGGCATCCCCGAACGGGCCTTTGTGGTGGGCGGGGTGGGGCGGCTGGTCGCGGGCAAGCGCTTCGACACCGCGCTGCGGGCCGTGGCCGAACTGCCCGGGGCCCGGCTGCTGCTGGTCGGCGAGGGCCCGCAGCGGGCCGCGCTGGAGGATCTGGCGGCCCGGCTCGGGGTGGCCGGGCGGGTACGGCTGCTGGGCGAGCGCGACGGGGCGGTGGCCCCGGCCGACGACCGGCCCGCGGGGCTGCCCGGGCTGCTGGCCGCCATGGATGTGCTGGTCTCCCCGTCCGCCGAGGAGGCGTTCGGCCTCGCGGCCCTGGAAGCGGTGGCCGCCGGGCTGCCGGTGCTGCACACCGTCTGCCCGGCGCTGGAGGAACTCCCGGCGGGCGCGGCCCCCGGCGCCCGCCGGATCGGCCCCGGCGCCGCCGGTCTGACCGAGGGCCTGCGGGAACACGCCGCGGCGGGCCCGCGCCGGTTCCCGGTGCCGGACGTGGTCGACCGCTATGACATCGCCCGGGGCGCCCGGCGGCTGATGGACCTCTACGACCGCGCCACCAGCTGCGGTCCGGACGGCTGTCTGCGGGTGCCGCCGGTCAGTCTGCGGATGCCGCAGCGTGGTGAGCGCGGTGCTCCCGCGGGCTGACGCCCCGTTCGCGTTTGAACGCGGCGCTGAGCGCGAAGGCGCTGCCGTAGCCGACCCGCCGGGCCACCGATCCGAGGGTGGCGTCCGGGTCCCGCAGCAGATCGGCGGCGAGGGCCAGCCGCCAGCCGGTCAGATACGCCATCGGCGGTTCGCCCACCAGCGCGGCGAAGCGGCGGGCCAGCGCCGCGCGGGAGACCCCGGTCTTCGCGGCCAGCCCGGCCACCGTCCAGGGGTGGGCCGGATGGTTCTGCAACAGCCGCAGCGCGGGGCCCACCACCGGATCGCCCAACGCCCGGTACCAGGCCGGGGCATCGGCCTCCGGCCGGGAGAACCAGGCCCGCAACACCGAGATCAGCAGCAGGTCCAGCAGCCGGTCCAGGACCGCCTCCTGCCCCGGCTCGTCCTTGACGATCTCCTCCGCCAGCCAGGGCATCAGCGGGCAGTCCCACTGCTCCGCGGGCAGCACCAGCAGCGGTGGCAGCGCGGCCGGCAGCCGCCCGCTGATCTCCCCCTCCAGCGGATAGCTGCCGATGAGCATGGTGGCCGAGCCGTCCGGGCTGTTGCCCCAGGTGCGGACGCCGAGCGCCATCGTCTCGGCCAGGTCCTCGCCCTCGGCCGTACGGCACACCTCACCGGGCAGGATCCAGGCCCGCGGCGCGGTGGCCGGATCGTCGGCGACCGTGTACGCGTCCGGGCCGCGCGCGATCGCGACGTCCCCCGCGCGCAGCCGCAGCGCCGCGCCGGTGTCCGGCACCACCCATGCCTCGCCGCGCGCCATGGTCATCACACACAGCGGGGCCCGGTCCTCGATCCGCACCGACCAGGGCGGCTCCATCACCGCCCGGAGCAGAAAGGCCCCCCGGGCCCGCGGTCCGTCGAGCAGACTCGCCAGAGCGTCCATGCGGACAAGCCTAGACGCTGACGTATGGAGCCGAGCTTCTGGGCCATGGCCCGTCTCAGACCACGGCAGTTGACTGTCCGTATGACACAGAACAGCGATACCCGGACCCCGTGAACCCCACCCGGCCCGTACTGGTGCTCGGCGGCACCGGCAAGACCGGCCGCCGGGTGGCGGAGGCACTGACCCGCTCCGGAGTGCCGGTGCGGATCGGCTCCCGCTCCGGCGAGGTGCGCTTCGACTGGGAGGACCGCACCACCTGGGCGCCCGCGCTGCGCGGTGCGGCCGCCGCCTACCTCACGTACTACCCCGACATCGGCGACCCGGGCGCCGCCGCCGTCATCCGGGCCGTGGCCGAGGAGGCGGTCGCGAGCGGCGTACGGCGGCTGGTGCTGCTGTCGGCCCGCGGCGAGGACGCGGCACTGCCCGCCGAGCGGGCGGTGGCGGTGCCCGGCGCCGAGTGGACCGTCATCCGGGCCAGTTGGTTCTTCCAGAACTTCGACGAGGGCATACTGCGGGACGGGGTGCTCGGCGGCGAGATCGTCTTCCCCGCCGGGGATGTCAAGGAGCCGTTCGTGGACGCCGGGGACATCGCCGAGGTCGCGGCCGCGGCCCTGACCGGGGACGGCCACGCGGGCCGGATCTACGAGGTCACCGGACCCCGGCTGCTGACCTTCGCCGAGGCGGCGGCGGAGCTCGCGGCGGTCACCGGTCGCGCGGTGCGCTATGTGCCGGTCTCCGCCGAGGAGTACGGGGCGGCGCTGGCGGAACACGGGCTGCCGGGGGAGCTGGTGGCGTTTCTGACCGAGCTGTTCGCCACTCTGCTGGACGGGCGCAACGCCCATCTGGCCGACGGTGTCCAGCGGGTCCTGGGCCGTGCGCCCCGGGACTTCACCGAATGCGCCCGCGAGGCCGCGGCGAGGGGGGCCTGGGCCACATGAGGCCACCGCGTCCGGCCCGGCCGTGAGCGGAGGCGGTCTGGCAGCTTCCTGAAATGATCATTGCCGGGGTGTGCGGAGTGCGGATAGACAAGGGCGGGAACCGCTTCCCGGTCGCACGGAGCGCGGTTCCCGCGGCGTTCCTCGGCCCCCTGACGGAACGTCCGATGGCGGAGGTCCGGCAATCTCCCCCCAGCCGTGCCGGGCCTCCGCCGATCACCGATGGCCGATCACCGATACGGGGGTGTCAGCCCGCCACCCGCAGCACCAGCTTGCCGCGGGTGCGGCCCTCCTCCAGCCGCCGGTGCGCGTCGGCGGCCCGGTCCAGCGGCAGGACGTCCTCGACCTCGACCGCCACCGCACCGGCGTCGATCAGCTCGGCGATCCTGGTGAGCGCGGGGCCGTCCGGCTCCACCAGGTAGGGGAAGGCGCGGAAACCCCGGGCCTCGGCGCGCTCGATCAGCTCGGGGGAGACACCCGAGGGCACCGCCACGATCCGGCCGCCGGGGCGCAGCGTCTCCAGCGAACGGGTGCTGGTGCTGTCGATGTCGTCACCGATCAGGTCCACCACCACATCGACATCGCGGACCGCCTCCTCGAACCGGACGGCGGTGTAGTCGACCAGTTCGTCGGCGCCCAGTTCGCGCAGCCAGTCGTGCTTGGCGGCGCGCGCGGTGCCGATCACATGGGCGCCCAGGTGCTTGGCGAACTGGACCGCGAAGTGGCCGACGCCGCCCGCCGCCGCATGGATCAGCACCCGCTCACCGGGCCGGACCTGCGTGGTGTCGGTGAGGATCTGCCACGCGGTGAGCGCGGCCAGCGGCACCGCGGCGGCCCGCTCGTGGCCGAGGCTCCTCGGCTTGCGGGCGAAGTGCCGGGAGGGCGCGGTGACGTACTCGGCGTAGCCGCCCGCGGCGCGCGGGAACCACGGCATGCCGTACACCTCGTCCCCCACCGCCAGGGTGTGGACCCCGAAGCCGGTCTCCTCGACCACCCCGGAGACGTCCCAGCCGAGAACGAACGGCGGCTCGCCCAGGACCCCGGCCATCCCGCCACCGGCCCGGGTCTTGTGGTCCACCGGGTTCACCCCCGCGGCCACGACGCGCACCAGCACCTCGGTGGGCAGCGGCTCGGGCCGGGGCACCTCCACCGGACGCAGCACCTCCGGGCCGCCGAACTCGTCCTGGCTGATGGCTCGCATGGAAGGTGATGCGGACACGGGTCCTCCTCGGAAAACGCGGGCATCTCGAACGTCCTGAACGCATGCCCTGAACGCATGCCCTGAACAGTGGCCAGAAGCTACCCAGTCGCCCGTAGTTACCCGCAAGGGCTCCTGCTTCCCTTTGGGAAGTATCCACGTCAGTGCCGCGCCAGGAGCGTCCCATGACCACCAACTGTGACTCGGGCCGTCATGATCCGCACGATGTCTACGCCGCGCAGTGTCCCTGCCGCGAGGTGCTCGACCTGCTCGCCAACAAGTGGTCGGCGCTGGCGATCGGCGCGATGGAGGGAGGGCCGCAGCGGTTCGGGGTGCTCCAGCGGCGGTTGCAGGGGGTGAGCCCCAAGGTGCTCACCCAGACGCTGCGCCGGCTGGAGGACGCCGGATTTGTGGACCGTACCGTCTATCCGGCCGTCCCGCCGCATGTCGAGTACGAGCTGACCGCGCTCGGACGCAGTGTCTCCGAGCCACTGGGGCAACTGCGCGGCTGGGTCGAGGAGCACCTCGACGACATCGGCCCGACCCGCCGCGCGGTCTGACGCGGCGGCCTGCGCGGGGGTCACGGCACCCGCTGCTCGGTCCAGATGCACTTGCCCGCCGCCGTGTAGCGGGTCCCCCAGCGCTGGGAGAGGGCCGAGACCAGCTGGAGTCCGCGCCCGCCCTCGTCGGTCTCCGAGGCATGGCGGATCCGCGGGGTGGTCAGACTGCCGTCGGACACCTCGCAGATCAGCCCCTCGCCGCGCAGCAGCCGCAGCTCCACCGGGCCCTTGCCGTGCCGGACCGCGTTCCCCACCAACTCGCTGACCAACAGCTCCGCGGTGGTGGTCAGCGGTGTCAGCTTCCAGCGCAGCAGCTGCTCCCGGACGTGGTCGCGCGCCTCGCTCGCGGCGACAGGGCCCGGTGAGAGCGGCCAGGTGGCGATGTCCTCCGGGGCGATGACGTGGGTGCGCGCGATGAGCAGCGCCGCGTCGTCCGCCCTGCCCTGTTTCTCCGGCACCAGCTCGGCCAGCAGGTCGTCGCACAGCCGCTCCAGCGACGCGCTCTCGCCGCGCGCCCGCTCCCGCCAGATGTGCCGCGCCCCCGGTCCGGAGCCGGGGCCGGACGCGGCGCCGCTCAGCGTGCGCGCCAGATGCTCCATCCCGCGGTCGATGTCCCGGGCCGCGGACTCCACCAGACCGTCGGTGTACAGCACCAGCAGACTGCCCTCGGACAGCGAGATCTCGGTGGTCTCGAACGGGGGTCGGGCCGCACCCAGCGGTGGATCCGGCGCGTGGGCGGGGAATCGCACCGGCTCTCCGGGTCGGACCACGGCCGGTGGCGGATGCCCGGCCCGGGCATAGGCGCAGGTGGCGGTGACCGGGTCGTACACCGCGTAGAGACAGGTCGCGTAGAAGCTGTCCCCGAAGTCGCTCACCAGGTCGTTGAGCCGGGTGAGCAGCTCGGCGGGCGGGAACTCCAGATCCGCCAGCGTGTGCACGGCCGTGCGCAGCCGCCCCATGGTGGCCGCCTCGGACAGCCCGTGGCCCATCACATCGCCGATCACCAGCGCCACCCGGGCGCCGGACAGCGGGATCACGTCGTACCAGTCGCCGCCGACCTCGATGCCCTCGCTCGCGGGCAGATAGCGCGCGGCGGTGGTGACCGCGTGCACCGTCGGCAGGGCGCGCGGCAGCAGCCCGCGCTGGAGCTCCTTGGCCCGGGTGTGCTCCGTGTCGTACAGCCGGGCCCGCTCGATGGCCTGCGCCATCAGCCCGCTGAGCGCGCTGAGCAGGGCCCGCTCCTCACCGGTGAGCTGGCGCGGCTCGGCGAAGGAGATCACCGAGCACCCGATGTCCCGGCCGGAGACGACCAGCGGCAGAAAGGCCCAGGCCGCCTTGCGGGCCGAGAGCGGGCGGTCGGCCTGGGTGGGGTAGCGCCGGTTGAACTCCTCGATCGAGTCGATGAAGATCGGCGCCCGTGTGCGGTGAACCTCCGAGATCGGCGAGAGGTCGCCGACCGGGGATCCGTCCATCGCCTCCAGGAACGTCTGCGGATAGCCGACTGCCCCGGCCACCTGGACCACGTCCCCCTCGATGAGATGGACGACGAACCCCGAGGCCCCGAACGGCGGCAGCACCCGGTCGGCGATCGCGCTCACCACGTCCCGCATCGTCAGTGCCTGGGCCAGCGCGCCGGTCAGCTGCCCGATCCGGGCGCTGCGCTCGGCCGCGGCGCGCTCGGTGGCGGCGCGCTCCTCCTCCCGGGCCCGGCTCTCGGTGATGTCGGCCGCGTAGACCGCGAGCCCGTCCGGCACCGGGACCAGCCGCATGTAGTACCAGCGCTGGTTGGTGGGCCAGCGCACCTCGAAACCGGACGGGGCGCCGCCCTCGGCGGCCCGGCGGTAGCGCGCCGGGAGACCGGGTTCGGCGGCCTCGACGCCCAGCCGGGCGAAGGACTCCCAGAGTGTCCGGCCCAGCAGCGCGTGCGAGGCGCCGAGCAGCCGCTCGGCCTCCACATTGACGAAGGTGATCCGCCACTGGGCGTCGACCGCGAAGAACGCGTCGCTCATGTGCCACAGCGCCCGGCTGACCGAATCCGGGGCGATCCGGTGCTCGGCGCTCTCCCGGCCGTGCCACGGCTCGGGCGGACGCTCCCGGGGGTCCGGCAGCCGCGGTCCGGTCCACGCGGCGAGCTCCTCCACAGCCGCCCGCCGCCTCGGGTCGGGTTCCTCGGCGGCGGTCAGGACCGACAACGCACCTGCCGCCGCACCGTCCGCCGCGATCAGCGGCACCGCCAGCAGCCCCGTCCCGGCGGGCAGCACCGGGCCGGTGCCGTTCTCGCCGGGTGCGGCGGGCACCCACACCGGCAGAGCGCGGGCAATGGCTCGGGCCGGGGCGGTGGCACTGTCGATGTGGATCTCCGCCCAGCACCCGGCGACGGTACGCACCAGCCCGTGAGCCGCGGTGAGCAGCAGCTCCCGGCCGTCGTGGCCGCGCAGATGCACCATGCCGCCGAGGCCGCCGGCCTCCGTCACCGCATGCTCGAGCACAAAGCTCAGCAGGTCGGCGCCGTGCAGCTCCTCACCTGCCTTGACGATCAGACGCAGTCGGGCGGCAGCGGCCTCGTCCAGGGGGGTCTGCCCGGTCATGCGCTCACCTCCGGCCGCGGGCGCCGCGCCGGGCCCTCCGGCCCCTACCCGCGTTGTACCTCTCTCCTCCATTTTCCCTTTTCATCGATAGATGAAAGATGAAATATCGCCTGGAATCAGTCGGGAACCAGTGCCGGATCGATAGCGGCCCGGCCGGTCGGCCATCACGCCCCGGCGTGCAGCAGCGCCGCCCAGGTCCACGGCTCACCCGGCATCGCCTCCCGCATCCGCCGGGTCACCGTGTGCAGGGCCAGCGCCCCGGGCAGCCGGTCCGCGGCGTCCAGCGCACCGTCCAGCGCACCGTGGAAACCGGCGGCCACCTCGGCCGCCACCCCGTCGCCGATCTCCCACAGGGTCGCGACCGCCTGCGCGTACCCGGCCAGCTGGAAGGCGGAGGCCACATGGATCGCCTCGTCCGCCAGCCGGGCACTGCCGCGCGCCGTACCGCACGCCGACAGATACGCCAGCTCCGCCCCGTCCAGGTGCAGCGCGCTGATGGCGGTCAGGCTCAACGGTCCGTCGTGGAGCAGCAGATGACTGGCGGCCGGATCGGCCGGATCGCTGCCCGCGTGACAGGCGAAGTGCGCCACCGCCGCCCCGGGCAGCGCCGCGAGCACCGCCTCCCGGGTGGCCGCGGCCCCCACCAGCGGCGCCGCGCCCCCGGTCCGCGCGGCGAGGGCGCCCGCCTCGTCCACCGTGCGCGGCAGCGGGGCGTGGCCGGGCGTCTCCGGCATCGCCACCGCCAGCGCGGTGCGCCGGGCCGTCACCGGATGGGCACGGCTGTGCAGCAGGGCGCGCAGGGTCGGGGTGTACGAGGAGACGGCCCGGTCCAGCACCGAGTCCCCGGGCCGGGTGTGATGGCCCGCGGCGTGCAGCGGCAGGGAGTTGAGCGGCCCGGTCGGCGACCACCACAGCCGGGGCCAGGAGCCGTCCGGCGGCGGCGGACCGGTCAGCCCCAGGGCGTCCAGCACCGGTTCGGCCAGAACGTCCCACAGCCAGCCCAGTGTCTCCCGGACCACCTGCCGCGCCTGGCCCGCCAGCAGCCCTTCCCCGCCGTGCGTGAGCACAGCGACCGCCTCGTGGAACGCGTCCGCCTGCTCGATCAGCTCCCCGGCGCGCAGCTCGGGCAGGGCGACCGGCACCAGCCCGTCCGGGCGCAGCACCAGGGCGTCACAGCGGCGCGGGTTGACGTTCACGCTGATCACCGGGCCCTCGGCGGCGGCCGGGAGCAGATCCGGCAGACCCAGCGGCAGCGGCAGCAGAAAGCGCTCGAAACCGGGCATCCCCTGCAACCGGTCCATCAACTCCTTCCACTGCCCGGCGAGATCCCGGTATTCGGCCAGGTCCTGCGGGCGCGGCATCCGTCCGAAGCCGCCCCGCGCCTGGAGGTCGTGCACCTGTTCGCGCAGCTCCACCAGGCGCGCGGCGAGCCCGGCGTCGGTCCGGCGCAACTGGTCCAGCTCCCGCCGGGCGTTGAGCGCGCCGGACAGCAGATGCGCCCGGCCGTCCTCCAGCGCCTCCAGCGCGCCGGGCGCGTCCCGGTAGCCCAGGGCGTCGGCGGCGGAGTTGGAGGCCAGCCGGGCGACGGCGCTGCTCGGCAGGGCGTGCTCAGCCGTCTCCGCGTCCTCGGTGAGCGCGCTGTGCTGCAACCGGCTGGTCACCGCCGAGCCCCATGCCATCAGCAGGAACGGCAGATACGGATCGGTGGCGGCAAGGGTGTCCAGCACTCGGCGGGCAAGCCCGGCCGCCTCCTGGTAGCGCGCCTCGTCGTGGTCGAGCTGGTAGTGGGCGAACAGCGCGTGCGCCAGGGCCTTCTGGGCCTGCGGATACGCCGGGTCGTCCGCCGGCAGGGCGGCCAGCCGCCGCCGTCCCTGCCGGATGCCGGCCGCGGTGCGGGCCAGCGCCTCGAAGGGCGACTGCTGGGCGTGGGCCAGCATCACCCACGACTCCATGTGGTCGGGCGACAGACCCATCCGGCCCAGCATCGCCGGGAGCCCGCCCTCCGCCTCCGTCATCAGCGGCCCCAGCTCGGCCAGCTCCTCCGTCCAGTTCTCCCGCGACACCTGTCCGCCGTACTGAAGCCGTGCCAGCAGCAGCCCACGCCGGTTGAACGTCAGCATGACCCGGTCCTGATGGTCCTCGGGCAGCTCCCGCAGCACCCGCTCGTGGATCTCCAGCAGCGCGTCGAGTTCGGTGGTGTCCGCGGGCCCGAACGCCGGGGACGGGGCCTCCTCGGCCGAGTCCAGATACGCCCGCATCGCTTCCTCGCGCTCGCCCGGGGGCAGATGGCTGAACTGCGCCTCCAGCGTCTCCATCGCCTTGGCGTGCACCTCCGCCAGCCCCGCCTCGTCGGGGTAGCGCATCAGGGTCGTCGCGAAGTCCATCAGCTGTGCGCTGCGGCTGTTGCCGCCGCCGGACACCATGCCCAGCAGCTTGGCGACGAACGCCAGCGGATGGCCGCCGTCGCCGGAGCCCTCCCCGCCCTGGCGGGGGACCATCGACGAGACGAAGCCGTCCATCACCTCAAGATGCTTCCGGGTCTTTGGATCGCGCTTCTCCCGGACCCGGCTGGGGGCGCGCAGCATCGTGGCCCGGGTGAACCCCGTCTTCGCACGGTCCTGTTCCTCGCTGCCGTCCGGCAGCCCGATGACCGCCCGTTCCAGCATCGCGATGGCCTCGTCGAGCACGGCCGTGTCCACGTCGCCGGGGCGCTCGGCCCCGGACTCCGCCCACATCAGCAGCGCGTCCCCGAGGTCGGCGCACATCTGCGGAAGGTTCTCGTCCACCTCGGTGGCGGTGGCCACCGCCGTCCGCAGCAGCTCGACCGACTCGCCCAGCAGCGGCCGGTCCTGGGTCAGTATCGCCTTGCAACGCAAGCCCAGGGCCAGGCCGTTGGCGCACCGCGCATGGTTGAGGTGGGCGCGCGGGGTGGTGGCGAACGCCTCGCGCAACACCGTGATCGCTGTCTCGAGCTGCGGCATCGGGGGCGGATCCTCGCCCTGGTGCGCGAAGAGGTCGTTCAGGACCAGGGTGTAGCCGAGGTTGCACAGCACCAGAGGGCGGGACGGATGGCCGGGCGGCAGGACCTGCTCCGCGTCCCGCAGCAGCCGCAACCCGGCCTGCCCGGCCCGGTGGTCACGCTGCCGCACCAGCCGTATCACCAGCAGCATGGCCAGATTGCCCATGGCCTCCGCGTGCGCACGGACCAGTTCCTCCCCGGCGGGCCGCACCGACGGGGAGAGCGCCCGGGTGAACGAGGCGCGCACCGGGGCGGGGAGCGCCTCCGCCCGGCTCATGTAGAACGGCATCAGCAGCACCACCGCCAGGGCCCAGGACTCCTGGCCCTCCTCCTCGGGCAGCGCGGCGCGGAACCAGTGCAACAGCCCGGCCGTGTACAGCACCTGGGCGTCCACGCCCCGCGGAGTGGCCAGGAACGCCAGCAGCCCGTCGGCCTCCTCCCCGGCCTGCGGGGCGTGCACCCCCGACAGATCGCCGGCACGGACCGCCAGGTCCAGCCGGGACTGCACGGCCGCGAGCAGCCGGTCACGCATCGTTCCCCCTCCCATGGCCCAGTGGTGCGGTGCGGGTCCGGGGGCACGGGCCGCCGCGCCCCGGACGCCGGTGGTTCACACGCCCTTGCGGAACCGCTCGGTGACCGACGCCCCGCGGCCCGGCCGGATCGGCCGGAGCTCGTCGTCGAACCGGTCCAGCAGCTCGTCCAGATGCACATCGACCGCGGCCTCCACCAGCTCGGCGTACGCCTCGGCCGTCTCCCGCGCCCGCCGCCGGCAGACCAGGGCCGCCCCCAGGCCCACCACCGCGCCCGGCCACCACAGCACCCCCAGCGCCCCGTACAGCACCGCCCAGCCGCCCAGCGCCGCCGCCTCGTCGAAGCCCTGTCTGCTGTCGGTCAGCGGCTGCCGGGTGGTGTCCGGCAGCAGCAGCCACAGCCGGGGCCAGGCCGCGGTGAGATCCAGCGCGTACTGGTCCCGTACCCGGGCGGCCGGGGCCGCCAGCCGGTCCCCGGTCCAGGTGGGCCGCCGGGGCTCGGTGAGCGCCACCGCGTTGCGCAGCGCGGCCAGTTCACCCAGCCGGTGCGCGTCCTCGCCCGCCTCCCGGGCCGCCTCGTACGCCGCGTCGTGCCGCCGCCAGGCCGCGACCCGCCGGGCCGTCAGCCGCCGGTCCAGCGGACGTACGAAGAACGGCCACCGTCCGGACAGCACGGACGCCACCGGCCCGCCCAGCGCCCGCGCCACCAGCGCGACCGCCACCGACACCGCCACCACGCCCATCACCAGCATCACGGTCCGCGCCGACCCCGCCGCCTGCTGGTCCGCCCCGCCCACCGCCGCGAACTCGCCGAGCGTGCGCCACAGCAGCCCGGTGTCCCACCAGCGCCGCTGGCCCAGCGCCGACGCCACCGCCAGGGCGGAGGTGAACAGCAGCCCCGGCAGGATCACCTGGGTCGCCCAGCGCTCCGCGACCTTCCGGCCGAACTCGGAGAGGAACCCGCTCACCATGGCGCGCGCTCACCGGTCGGCGACGAAGCGCAGGGCCTGGTCGTGCACACCGCACGCGGGCAGCTCCGAGGCGGCCGTACGTTCCTCCGCCCGCGGGCACGTGCCCAGCGGGCAGAGGTACACACCGGTGACCCGCGCGGGCCGGTCCTCCGCCACGGGCGTCGGCAGCGTGGTGCGGGACGGGCCCGCGCCGGCCGGCACGTCCTCGTACATCCCCAGCCCGGCCAGCAGTTCGCCGACCGGCTCACCGCGCCGTGCCGCGAGCACCACCTGCTCCACGGCCGCCCGCCGGGCCCGCGAGGCCGGGCCCCGCAGCATGGCCCGGAGCCGGGGCAGCACCGCGCAGAACGCGGCCAGCGCCTCTCGTTCGGACAGCCCGGACCCGTCGGACAGCCCGGACCCGTCGGACCGCTCGGACCGTTCGGATTGTTCGGAATCCCTCGTCACGCGGACGATCCTAGGTGTGAACTCACCGTCATCAACATGTCGTTGGCACCACCCGATACCCCGATCCCGCCGCCTTCGCCGTGTTCCTGCCCTCCGCGGTCAGCACCCCGCGGCACCAGGCGGTCACCGTGCGGCCGTCCTCCGTGATCCGCACGGCGTACGCCACCGGACCGCCCCGGCGCGCCGCCGCCGCGTCCTCGGGCGGTTTGATCGTCCAGCGGGCGCCGACCGTGCCGTGCGGCCCGACCGCGCGGGGGGCCCGGCCCGCCGGAACCGCCCGCCAGCCGGTGGGCAGCACCGGAGGCCGGACCTCCACGGCCAGTTCACGGGCCGCGGTGTTCGCCACGCGCAGCCGTCCGCCGTCGGAGGAGGGGCGCAGCCGTACGATCGACGACGACCGTCCCCAGACCCGCAGCGAGCGCAGCCGGTCGTCGCCGTTGTCGCGCGGATGCAGCATCCACACCCGCACCGCCGACACCTCGACCGGACGTTTGAGGACCACCGACTCCTTGTTGAGCCGACCCGGATGGTCCTGGCCGAGGTCGAAGTGCAGGCTTCCGCGCGGCGGGTTGACCCAGCGCGTTCCGATGCGGTAATCGAGCGTGCTGACCGCGCTCCCGTCCTTCCACTCCTCGTCAATGCGGTGGATCCGCACCGGCGTTCCGAAGTGCAGCACCCACTGGTCCTGGGGGTTGGGGCTGCCCTTGGTCGACCAGCCGTCCCCGTCGTGACCGTCCTGTGCCATCGCCGGTGAGGTGCCCGCGCCGGAGTAGGTCGCCAGCACCCGCGGCCAGTCCGCGCCCGGGGTGTACGCGGCCAGGTCCACGTCGTGGACCGAGTCCGCCAGTGGCCGCCGCCAGGTGTCGTACCTCTCCGGCAGCCCGAAGAACGACCCCGGTGGCAGCGCCCCCGCGATCAGCAGCGCCAGCGCCAACGGCAGGGCCAGCAAACCGGCCAGATGCCCCGTCACCAGGCCGCCGCGCGCCATCCGCGTCCCCCCGGCGGCCGCGCCCTCGCGTCCGCCGGGCACCCAGCCGTCGGGCCGCCGCCGGGCGGAGCGGCGGGCGCTCTCGAGGAGGGTGCGGCGGGTCCGGCTGCGCCGCTCACCCGCCGAGAGCAGCGTCGCCAGCGGCCGCCGGGCGGCCCCCGGCACGGCGTACCGGATCCGCCGCCACCGCCGCTCCGCGGCCAGCGCCCGCCGCTGCCGCAGCGCCAGCCGCTCGGCGGCGGTACGGCGACGGCGCACGGCGGGGCGGGACCCGGGACGTACGGCGGGCCAAGGGAGCCGCCGGCGGCGCGCGACCCCTACCCCGGCGGCCCACAGCAGCAGTTCACCGAGCCGGGGCGCGGCGTCCGCCCCGGCCGCGTCCGCCGTCTCCGCCGTCGGGTCCTCGTCCGCCCCGTCGGTCAGATACCGCACCCGGCCACCGAACCGCTCGACCGTACGCACCAGATTGCCGCCGCCCGAACGCTCCAGCCAGCCGCGGACCCCCGCACCGGACTCCGTCGCCGGGTCCGGCAGCTCGGCGCCGATCAGGGCGCGCCGCACCGCCCGGGACTTCGTCAGCACCACGGCGATCCGCCGGGGCCGCCGCCGGGCCGGGAGGGTGGCGACAACGTGCAGTACGCGTACCACCGTGTCCGACGGATCCTGGGGTGAGACCGGCACCGCCGCGACGGACTCCCGCTCGCCCTCGCCCAGCGAACGCCGCACCGACGGCAGCGCCAGCGCGTCGACCACGAGGACCAGTCCGTCGGCGCGCCGCAGACAGTCCAGCGCGTCCACCGACTCCTGGCGGGTGAACGCCGCGCCGGGCGGATCGTAGACGACCAGCGGCGCGTCGGCCCCGCGCAGCCCGGTCAGCGTGGCGGCGTGCGTCGCGACCGCCTCGGGGCGCAGGGTGCCGCCGAGCGCTTCCACGCGCTCCCGCGCCCGCGCCAGCGCCCGGTAACGGACCACGCTCTGACCGGAGTCGGGCCCTCCCGCCAGCACCACGGTCCGCGTCCGCGCCCGCTCCCGCCCCGTCCGTCGCGGCAGCGGCCGGGCGCAGAACGGACAGGACGTCTCCAGACGGCGCGCCCCGAACACCGGCGAGGCGGGCAGCCGGGCCCCGCAGCGGCAGACATGGCGCAGCGCGCCGTACCCGTTGGGCACCAGCCGCCGGTGGCCCGCCCCGCAGGCCGGACACCGGTGCACCGGCAGCGCCACCGGCCGTCCGCACTCCAGATGCGGGCACACCGCGCCCCGGTCGCGCCGCCACCGCCCGATCCGGTCCACGGCCGCCGGCGGCGCCCACCAGACCACCGCCCGGAGGACGGACACCACCGCCCACAGCGCCAACTGGGCCACCGCCGCCAGCAGACACAGCACGGCGGCGAGCAGGACGACGGGCAGGAAGCCGAGCAGGAAGACCGGATAGCCGAGCCCGGTCCACGCCGCCCGGCGCTGCCCGGACTCCCTTCTGACGTACGCCTGCCGGGCCCCCGTGCGGGCTTCCCGCAGCACCGTGCGCCAGTCCTCGTACGTGGCCCGGTACAGCCGCCGCAGATCGCGGAGGGCAGGCCCGTGGAGATACGCCCGGTACGCGGGCTCGGCCGCGTCGCCTCCGGGCCGGTGGTCGATGGGCGCGGGCGCGGAGACGGCGGCGGGCGGCAGCCGCGAGCCGGTCAGGGCGAGCTGCCGGACGCGCCCGCCGACGGCGAACAGCCCGCCGGTCCGCCCCAGCACCCGCCGCCCCAGCGTCCCCCACAGGATGACCAGATGACGCCCCAGCAGGACCAGGAGCAGCGCGGGCAGATTGAGGCCCAGTGCCACGGCCACCGCGATGGCCTGCGCGGGCAGGATGAACAGCGGCACCGTCTCACCCCTCGCCGCGCCACAGCACACGCCGCAGCAGCCGGCCCGGGGAGATGTCCTCGGGCGGCTCCACGGGCTCCGGCGGCTCCGCGGGCGCGGGGACGGCCAGGTGGCGGACGGCCGCGCAGGTCTCCTCCTCGCCGAGCAGCCCCTGCTTGTACAGCCGCAGCACCCGCAGCGCGGCCTCGTGCCGCCGCGCGGGGTGCGCCCCGGCCCCCGTCAGCCAGACCCGGACCGCGGTGCGCGGCGCCGGTGTCCACACCTCGCCGCCCTCGGGCACCCCCAACGGATCGGGCGGGCGCCGCGTCAGCGCCGCGCACACCGCGGGGGTGAGCGCCGCTTCCCGGAGCGCCGCGGAGCCCTCCATCGCCCGGACCGCCCCGGCCAGGACCGCCCTGCGGTAGGTGTCGGTGAGCGCGGCGTCCGGGGCCGCGGCGGGCAGGGGCGGGGCCGCCGGGGGCTGCGACGGGACGTCCGGGGGCCGCGGCGGCCGGGGCGGGCCGTCCGGTGGCGGCGGTTTTGGTGGCAGCGGTTCCGGTGGCAGCAGTGCGGTGAGGGCGTCGCCGAACGGTTCGGGGCGGGCCGTCAGCCACTGCTCCGCGCCGTCCCGTACGGCCTCCGGCGCGACGTCCGCCTCGGCCAGCCGCAGGTGTACGACAGCGGCCACGAAGCGGGCCAGCGGGGACATGGCGCCGTCGGCGTCCGGGGCCGGGAACGCGCCGGTCCGCAGGGCCTGTTCGAGGGTGTGGCGGGCGGTGTCCCGGAAGGCGGGGGAGACCGCGAGCAGCCGGGCGGCCAGCCGGGCGTCCAGACCGGCGGGGCCGGAGGCCAGGGACCGGTGCACCTCGGGCGGTAAGAGGCCGGGGTGGACCGCGAAGGTGCCGAGCAGTGCTTCGAGCGCGTCCCGCTCGGCCCGCGGGGCGTGCGCCGCGTCCCAGGTGCCGCGGGCGAGCGCCACCAGGGCGCACACCGTGGTGAGCCGGGCGGCCGCCCGCTCCGTGGTCGTGGTCGTGGATGGGGGTGGGGGTGGGGCCGGGGGCACCGCGGCCCAGAGGTCGGCGACGGTGTCGAAGACGTCGAGGTCGTCCTCGGTCCAGGCGCGGGCGAGCAGTCCGGCGGCCGTACCGTGCGGAGTCTCCCCGGCGGCAGAGCCGTCCGCCGGCAGCGGCGGATCGAGGGGGAAGACCACGCCCCGCTCACCGCCGCAGCGTTCCCACACCTCCGGGACGGTGCCCACCAGCAGCCGGTGGTCGTCGTACGGCCGGTCGGTGTAGGTGATGAACGTCAACTCGGCGGCCAGCGGCGCCGGGAGGGCGTAGGAGACGGCGGTGAGCCAGTCCAGGACGCGCTCGCCGGAGGAGGAGACCAGCACCACCGGACCCGGTCCGGCCCTGTGGCGCTCGTCAGGATGCCCCCGCTCCAGCGCGCTCAGCACCGCCGCGAGGAGGCGTTCCAGCAGCCGCCCGCCCGCCGGGCCGGTCTCCTGGAGCAGCCGCCGGACCCGGTCGGGGCCGACCGTGCTGCCCAGCGGCAGTTCGCCGGTGTCGGGCAGCGGTCGGCCGTCGTCGGGGGCCGGGGACTCGGCCCACAGCGGCGCGCCCCACAGTTCCACCGGCCGCAGCCCGGTCAGCTCCTCCGGCGCGGCGAGGACGGAGTGGCAGAAGAAGTTGCCCCAGCGGCCGGTGTAGTCCTGGCCGACACTGCGGATACGGGTCACCGCGCGCGTCTCACCGAGCCGGTCGTACGCGAACGCCACGGGATGCGAGGCCGGTTCGGCCGCCGCGCCCGGTGGCGGTGTGTACGCCATGAGCGGCCGCAGCCCGTCCAGCGTGGCGCGCGGGACGTCGGCGGACACCGCGGTGAACCGGAAACCCCCCTGCCGGTCACCCGCACCGGGCGGGGCGGAGGAGTAGTGCGCCTGTCCGGCCATGGCTCTCACACCTTTCCCCGGTCGAGCATGGCGAACCGGTGCAGCAGCCACATCAGCGGATCCTCCACCCGGTGCGGCCGCACCCCGCCGAGACCCAGATCGGCGCCGCGCGGCGCCGAGCCGAGCATCGACATGGCGAACAGCTGGTAGTCGGCGCAGGACTGGTTCAGCCGCAGGTCGAGCTGGCTCTCCCGCCACCCGGCCAGCAGCGCCCGCAGCTCGGTGTGCACGGCGGCCCGGTCCTCCGCGTCGAAGACCGGGCCGGGGGCGCGGGTGCGGTGCAGCGGGGAGTTGGCGGGCAGCCCGGGGGAGAGCAGATCCAGCTTGGTCAGCGCCACGGCGACCGGGATCGGTACCTTCCGCCCGCCGCCCGGCCCGTGGGCGTCGCCGAGGTGGCGCAGCACCCGGGTGAGCACGTCCACGGACGGTCCGGCGGTCTGCTCGGCGGTGCGGACGGCGCCGCCCGCGGCCGGGCCGAGCGACTCGGACCCGGCCACGTCCTGCGGGTCGACCAGCACCACCACCGCGTCCGCCTCGGCGAGGTACCGCAGCTGGGTCTCCATCCGGTCCCGGGAGCCGAAGTGTTCGCCCGCGGTGTCCAGGAAGACCAGGGTGAGCGAGGTGTCCCGGGTGGTGCCGAACGCGCCGCGGCGGGTGCGGCCGAGCCGGTACACCAGCGGGCGGCCGCCGTCCCGCTCCTGGGTCTTGGGCACGGTCCGGTGGGCGTCGTACAGATGGCGCTCGTAGCGCTCCCGGTAGTCGTCGGTGGTGCGGTCGTCGCACGGCACCAGCGAGGTGCGCAGCTCGTCGCCGAGGCGGTGCAGCAACTCGTGCACCAGCACCGCGATATAGGTGCTCTTGCCGGAGCTGACCGGCCCGGCGAGGGCCACGATCCGCCCCGGTGACTCCAGATATCCCTCCGGCAGCCGGTCCCCGCAGGGGCGGCACCGGCGCCGGGTGGTGACATGTCCGCAGGTGCCGCAGGTCGCGCGGCGGTCCAGCGGATTCGCCGCGGCCAGCCGCTTGTCGTCGGCGCACTCCCGGCCGCCCGTCGCGCAGACGAAGCCGAAGCCGTCGCGGCCCAGGCGCCGGAAACAGTGCGGACACACCCAGGTGCGTCCGCCGGGCCCGCTGCCCCTGAACCTCACCTGTCGCTCACCCGCTCCACCTGCTTCACCCGCTCCACCTGCTTCACCCTTGTCTCCCTCGTCCCACCCGGAGTTCGCGCGTCGGCGGATCGCGCAGCAGCACCGCCTCGCCGACGGCGAAGCAGCGCAGCCAGTAGCCCCGCCCGCCGGGCCCCTTCCCGCCGGGCGCGGGCACGGCCAGCTCCACCGGCTGCCCGGCGGGCAGTTCGACCTCCGTCAGCTCGCCGAGCGTCTCGCCGTCCTCGGGCGCCAGCGGCCAGGTCTCGCCGTACGCCCGTACCAGCAGCAGCCGTTCGGCCCGGATCGTGGCCCGGGCGGTGAACACCGCGCGCAGGGTGCGCCGTCCGGGCAGCCCCGACCGGGTCAGCCGGTAGCCGACCTCCACCCGGGCGGGCAGCGACGTGCGCGAGGGGGCGCCGCCCACCCGCGGCCCGGCGCCCGTCGCGACCGCCCGTACCTCGATCTCCACCGCGGCGCCGTCAGCCACCGGGATCCGGGCCCCCGCCTCGTGCAGATACGCGGCGCGGGTGACCGTCCTGCGGGCCGCCGGGGAACCGGCCACCGTCCAGGACACCTCGGCCGCGTCCACCCCCTGCGCGGGCCAGTCGAACGCCACGGCCACCTCGCCGCCGAGCCGGCGCGCCTCGACAGCGCCCAGGCCGGGCAGCACCTCGACCCGCCGGTGCGGGCCGGTCACCGCCTCGTCCCCGGCCACGGTCACCGCCAGCACCGTCCCGCTGCACGCCGGGACCGGGAACCGCAGCCCCCCGGGGACCGGTGAGGTGGTCAACGGCCGGGCGGCGGGCCGCAGTCCGGTCACCGGCAGCCGGGTCCCGGCGGGCCACGGCACCGCCCCGTCCAGCAGATACAGCACCGCGTCCCCGCCGCGCGGTGCGGGGAACCGCGCCACCATCGCCGCCGGGTCGTCCGGCACCGGCTCCACCCGCAGCGCGGTCACCGGCTGCGGCGGGGAGACCGGGGTGGCCGAGAGCCGGACGCCCTCGGTGACGGTCCGGGAGCCGTCCGGGCCGCGGTAGACCACGGCGATCCGGTAGCGGTGCACGGTGCCGTTGACCAGCCCGCTGTCGGTGAACCCGTCCCGGTGGGCGGCCACCCGGACCGCCCGCCCGCCGTCCCCGTCGCGGGTCACCTCCACCGACTCCGCCCCGGCCGGGCACCGCCAGGCGCCGGTGACGGTGGTGTCGCCCGCCCGCAGCCGCACCCCCGCCACTTCGGGCCGGTGGTAGATCGGTCCGCAGACCGCGAGCGCGGACGGCGGGGTGTCGGGCTCCGCGCCGCGCCGCACCGCCACGCCGTAGTACAGCGGGCGGCCCACGAACAGGGCCGTGCCGTCGGGGGCGAAGGTGTCGCGCAGGGAGGTGGCGCCGGGGGAGTCCGGCCGCAGTACGGTGCCGTCGAGCGCGGCGCGCGGCGGCCGGCCCACCCGCCGTACCACCACGTACTCCGGCTCCCCGGCGGTCGACGGGGTGGGCTCCCACTCCACCAGCACCCCCGCGTCGTCGGAGACCGCCCCGGCCCGGGGCACCGGGCGGGCGGGCAGCGCCCGGCGCAGCGCGTCCGCGCCGGGCAGATCCGCGGCGATCAGCGCGGCCTCCTCCAGCAGCTCCCAGCCGCGGTCCGGATCACTGCCGCGCAGTCCGGCGGCCCGGTCGCGCAGCCGCAGCGCCTCGGCCAGCCGCTCCCGGACATGGGCGGCCAGCGCCGCCGCCTCCTCCGGCAGCGCCCCGTCCGGGAACCGGTCCAGGACGGCGGCGGCCTCGGCGAGCAGCCCGTCGGCGGTCAGCCGCCGCAGCCGCCCGGTGACCGGGTCCCCCGCGTGCTCGTGCAGCACCGCGAAAACCAGCCGCCGGGCATCGGCCTCGGCGACCGACAACTCCCCGACGGCATGGGCGAGCAGGGTGGCGGCTCCGGCGCGGGCCGCCCGGTGCTCCCGCACCGAGGCGGCCAGTTCGTAGGCCAGCACCGTGCCCAGCCCGTCCGGACCGCGGTCGCGCAACACCTGTCGCAGCGCGGCGACCACGCCGTGGGCGGCGGTCTGGGCCGCGCTGTGCGGCAGCCGCGCCCAGCGGACCGCCGCCTCGTCCAGCGCGCGTTCACCGGGCGGGGGCCGGGTGAAGGGCTCCAGCGGGACGGAGACCCGGCCGCCGGGCCCGTCCGCCGCCAGGAAGTCGGCCAGATGACGCAGCCGCAGCAGCCCCAACTGCCGGGCGCAGCGCAGATACGCGGGGTGCGGGGCGTCGAAGGGCAGCGCGTCCGGCTCCCTGACCTCGATCCGCGCGCCCCGCAGCGCCTCGCGCACCCGGGCCTCGGCCACACCGTGGGCCGCGGCCACCTCCTCGACGGTGGCGGGCGCGATCAGACCGAGCCCGTCCGCGGCCTCCTCGAGCGCGGCCACCAGCCGCCGGCGTCCGTCGCCCTCCCGGCGGCCCTGTTCGGCCAGCGCGGTCCGCAGCGGCTCCAGATCGCCCGCCGCGGCGGCGTCGAACACCGGCTGGTGGACCGGGTGTCCGGCCTCCAGCGCCTCGATCACCGGCCGGTACTTCAGCCGGGCCCGGCCGCGCCGCCAGCAGGCCCGGACCTCCTTCACCGCCTCGGTGACCGCACCGGCGGTCAGCGGCTCGTCCAGCTGGTAGCGCCAGCGCAGATCGTCCTTCAGCGGCAGCCCGTGGTCCAGCACCTCACGGCGGTACCGCGCCTCGTCGAATGCCATGCCTCACCCCCCCCGCGGCGATCCGTGCGCGGCCGGTTCAGGCGATCCGCTCCTTGGTGAGCGAGATCCTCGCCTCCTCCACCGCCTCCTCGGTCATCCCGCCGATCCGCACCGTGAGGGTGAGCCGCTCACCGGTCTCCCGCTCGGTGGCCACGACCGTGAGCAGCCCGGAGGTGTCCAGGGTGAACTCGCACTGGATGGGCCAGCGGTCGGGCTTGCCCGGCGGAATGTCCAGCTCGCCGTCGGCGACCACGGTGTTGTGGCCCAGTTCGTCGGACTCGACCGCCCCGGCCTGCTCCATCACCTTGATGTGCACCTTCCGCTGCCCCGCGCGGACGGTGTAGAAGTCCTGGACGACCGCGACCGGCAACGTGTCGTTGGCGTGCACCAGATGGGTCACGTACTCCCGCTCCAGGTCCGGGTCCCACACCTGGATGCCGTAGCCGCGCGAGGCCACGGTGGAGATCGTGTAGGGCTGGTGGGTGATCCGGCCGGTGTCCGGCACCTGCGGCGCCTCCTCGGCGGACACCTCCCCGCTGTTGATCACGTACAGCGCGCGGTCCAGGGCGTACAGCGAGGCGCCGCGGGCCACCGCGAGATCCGGGTTGTGCAGCTTGGGGTCGAAGCCGAACTCCTCCCGCAGCCGCCGGGCCACCGCGGGCATCTTGGTGGCACCGCCCACCAGCAGGACGTCGTCGAAGCGCTCGACACCGCGCTCCTGGGCCAGTTCCACGGTGCGCCGGGTGAGGTCCAGGGTGCGGTCCAGCAGATCCCGGGTCAGCTCCTCGATCAGCTCCTGGGTCAGCTCGACCGGCTCCACCAGGCCCTGGTGCATCACCCGGACCGTATAGCTCCCCCGGAAGGACAGCGCCTTCTTGGCCTCCTCGGCGTCCTTGCGCAGCTGGGTCTCGGTCTGCGGATCGGCCAGCGGATCGCCCGCGTCGGGGAACCGGGTGCGGAAGGCGTCCACCAGGTGCAGCACCAGCCGGTCGTCCCAGTCGGCCCCGCCCAGCTCCTTGGCGCCGTCGGTGCACACCACCTTCAGCTCGGTGCCGCGCAGCGTCAGCACGGTGGTGTCGAAGGTGCCGCCGCCCAGGTCGTACACCAGGATCGCGCGGTCTGCGCCGTCCGCGCCCGCGCCCAGCGCACCGTAGTCGAGGGCGGCCGCGATGGGCTCGGCCACCACGTCCAGCACCCGCAGCCCGGCGATCTCGCCCGCCTTGCGGGTGGCGTCGCGCTCGGCGATCCCGAAGTACGCGGGGACCGTGATCACCACGTCCCGCACCTCGTGGCCGCCGCTGATCCGGGCGTCGTCGGCGAGTTTGCGCAGGACGCGGGCGGAGATCTCCTCCGGGGTGAACGACCGGCCGTGGAACTCCCGGGTCACCGCCTCGCCCATGTCCCGCTTGATCAGCTGCACCACGGCGTCCGGGTCCACCACGGCGGCGTCCTTGGCGGACTGCCCCACCACGGTGCCGTCCGCGCTCTCGAAGTACACGACCGAGGGGGTGGTGTCCGAACCCTCCAGATTCCGCAGCACGGTCGGTCTGCCCACATCGTCGACACAGGCGATACAGGAGTAGGTGGTTCCCAGGTCGATGCCGTAGACGGCCATGCGCTCCCCTCCGCTGTGCTTCCCTGCCCCGATGACTACCCCGCGGACGGCGGTGTACCGCCGCTCCGCTCCCAGCGCGCCACCACGACCTCGGCCTTGCGCACCACCCGCTCGCCGCGGGCGAATCCCGCCGCCACCACCCGTGCCACGGTGCGGTCGGCCTCCTCCGATAGGGCCTCGGCGCGCCCCACCGGCCGGTGGCGCGCGGTGTCGAACGGCTCGCCCTCCTCCGGGGCGTAGCGCTCGGTGCCGGTGCCCGCGAGGGTGTCCGCCGCATCGTCGGCCAGCGCCCGCAGCAGCGCGTCCAGTTCGTCCGTGCCCAGCGGGGCGTCGATCTGCTCGGCCTGGCGCAGGATGCGGTCGTGCAGCCGGATCAGACCGTGGCGTACGAGGTCCAGGGCGGCGTCCAGTTCCCCGCGGCGCAGCTCCTGGAGCTCGGTGTGCAGCCGGGTGATGATCTCCTCGCGCCGGTCGGCGAGATCCTGCTGACGCGCCAGCGCGGCGGTGAACTCCGCCACGGCGTGCTCCAGCCCGCTGCCCGGCCCGGCCTCCGGTACCGGGTCGGCCCCGCCCTCCGGTACCGGATCGTCGGTCGTCGTACTCGCTTCCGTCTCCGGCACGCGCGCCCCCCGAGTCTGTGCGGCGTATCAGACCCTAGCGCAATCGTCGTAGCCCGGGGCGGAACTGGCGGTGCGGCACCCGGAGTTGGTCAGGGCAGCAGCTTGTCGAGGGTGATGGGCAGTTCGCGGATCCGGACACCGGTCGCGTGGTACACCGCGTTGGCGACGGCCGCGGCCGTGCCGACGATGCCCACCTCGCCCGCGCCCTTGGCGCCCATCGCATTGGTGTGCGGGTCCCGCTCGTGCACCCAGTGCGCCTCCACCGCGTGCACATCGGCGTTGGCGGCGATGTGGTACTGCGCGAAGTCGTGGTTGACCACATGACCGAACCGCGGGTCCAGCACGCTGTGTTCGTACAGCGCCATCGACATCCCCTGTGTCATCCCGCCGATCAGCTGGGAGCGGACGGTCTTGGGGTTGATGACCCGGCCCACGTCGAACATCCCCAGCAGCCGGGCCACCCGCACCTCCCCGGTGTCCTGGTCCACCCGCACCTCGGCGAACTGGGCCCCGAAGCTGTGCATCGCGTACCGGTCCTCGTCGGGGTTGGCGGGCATGTCCGCGGTGACCTCCAGACCCTGTGCCGGGACCGTGCCGCCGTGGTCGGACTCCAGCACCTCGTGGAGCCGCGTCGCCGCCGCGCAGATCGAACTGCCCCAGCTGCTGATGCCGGAGGAGAACCCGGCGACCGACGCGGGCGGCAGCGCGGTGTCCCCGATCCGCACCTCCACCTGCTCGACCGGGACGTCCAGCGCGTCCGCCGCGATCTGGGTGAGCGCGGTCCAGGCGCCGGTGCCCAGGTCGGCGGCGGCGATCAGTACGAGGTAGTGGCCGTCCGGGGTGGCCCGGACGGTGGCGCTGCTCCCCGGCAGCCGGGGCGAGGGGTACGTCGAGGCCGCCACTCCGCTGCCCAGCAGCCAGCGCCCGTCCCGACGGGCCCGGGGGGCGGGGTCGCGCCGCTCCCATCCGGCCCGGCGGGCGCCCTCGCGCAGACAGGCCACCAGATGGCGGCTGGAGAACGGCAGTCCGGACTCCGGGTGGACCTCCGGCTCATTGCGGATCCGGAACTCCACGGGGTCCATTCCGCAGGCGAGGGCCATCTCGTCCATGGCCGACTCCAGCGCGAACATCCCCTGTCCCTCGCCCGGCGCCCGCATGATGGTGGGCACCGGGATGTCCAGCGGCGCCAGCCGGTGGGTGGTGCGCCGGTGCGGGGCGGCGTACATCAGCCGGGTGCACACCGCGACCTGGTCCGCGTACCCCTTGGCCTTGGCGGTCTGTTCGGCCACCTCATGGGCGACGGCGGTCAGCCTGCCGTCCCCGTCGGCACCGAGCCGGATCCGCTGGATCGAGGCGGGACGGTAGCCGACCAGGGCGAACATCTGCTGGCGGGTCAGCGAGAACTTGACCGGGCGGCGTACGGTGCGGGCGGCCATCGCGGCCAGCACGGCGTACGAGTGCGGGTAGACCTTCGAGCCGAAACCGCCCCCGACATGCGGGGAGATCACCCGGACCCGCTCCGCCGGCAGTCCCAGCACCCCGGCGATCAGCATCCGGCTGAAGGACGAGCCCTGGGTGGAGCAGTACACCGTCAGCTCGCCGTCGTCCCAGCTGACCACGGCGGTGTGCGGCTCCATCGGGTTGTTGTGGTACATCGGCGTGGTGTAGGTGGCGTCCAGCCGGACCGGGGCCGAATCCAGCGCCGCGTCGACGTCCCCGAGCAGGCTGTCGGCGGGCGAGCCGTCCTGGAGTTCACCGGCGGCCGAGCCGAACTGGGCGGCGTGCACCGGTGTGCGGAGGTCGTCGCGGTCCGCGCGGAGCTCCACATCGTGCTCCCGCGGCGCGTAGGAGAAGCGCACCAGCCCGGCGGCGGCGCGCGCGGTCTCCAGGGCCTCGGCCACCACGGCACCGGTGAACTGGCCGCGCCAGGCCACCTCGTCGGTCTGGAGCACGGCCAGCTCGGGGTCGTCGGGCCGGGTCAGCGAGGGGGCGTTGAGATGGGTGAGGACGGCCAGCACCCCGGGTTCGGCCTCGGCGGCGGAGGTGTCCACCCCCGTGATCCGGCCGGCGGCGATGGTGGACTGGAGGGCGTGGAGATACACGGCGTGTTCGACGGGCCATTCGAAGGCGTAGGTGGCGGTGCCGGTGACCTTCTGCGCGCCGTCGATGCGGTCCAGCGGGCTGCCGATGGCGTGGGGCCGGGCGCGGACGTCGCTCATCGCCTCTCCTCCAGCAGGTCGAGCAGCACACTGACGATCGTGTTGCGGGCCAGTGGCACCTTGAAGGCGTTGCCCGGCAGCGGACGCGCCGGGGCCAGCTCGGCCGCCGCCGCGTCCAGGAAGCTCCCCCGGGTGGCGGGCGCGCCGCGCAGCGCCGTCTCGGCGGTGGCGGCCCGCCACGGCTTGTGCGCCACCCCGCCGAGCGCGATCCGCACGTCCCGTACGGTGCCGTCGGCCACGTCCAGCGCGGCCGCCACCGAGACCAGGGCGAAGGCGAACGACGCCCGGTCGCGCACCTTGCGGTAGCGGGAGGCGGTCAGATGGGCCGGCGGGGGCAGCTCGACCCCGGTGATCAACTCACCGCGCTCCAGCACGGTGTCCCGCTCCGGGGTGTCTCCCGGGAGCCGGTGCAGCTCGGTCACCGGGATCCGCCGCTCCCCGCCCGGGCCGTGCACCGTGACCACCGCGTCCAGCGCGGCCAGCGCCACCGCCATGTCCGACGGATGGGTGGCCACACAGGCGGGGGAGGAGCCCAGGATCGCCAGATCGCGCTGATAGCCCTCCAGCGCGGAACACCCCGACCCCGGTTCGCGTTTGTTGCACGGGGTGGTGACGTTCTGGAAGTACGCGCAGCGGGTGCGCTGGAGCAGATTGCCGCCGGTGGTGGCGAAGTTGCGCAACTGGCCCGAGGCGCCGGACAGCAGCGCCTGGGAGAGCATCGGATAGCGCCGCCGCACGCGGTGGTCGGCGGCCAGGTCGCTGTTGGGGACGGCCGCGCCGATGCGCAGGCCCCCGTCGGGCAGTTCCTCGATCCGGTCGGAGGTCAGCCGCGTCACGTCGATGAGCACCTCGGGGGTGGTCACCTCCAGCCGCATCAGGTCCACCAGATTGGTGCCCCCGGCCAGGAAGGCCGCCTCCGGCTCCTCGGCCAGCGCGGTGACCGCGGCGGACACGTCGTCGGCGCGTTCGTAGCGGAAGGGCTTCATCGGTGCGCCACCTCCGAGATGGCCGGGACGATGTTCATGTAGGCGGCGCAGCGGCACAGATTGCCGCTCATCCGCTCGGCGATCTCCTCGTCGTCCAGCACCACATCGGTGGCGCTGGGGTCCTTGCTCACCGCGCTCGGCCAGCCCGCCTCCGCCTCGCTCAGCATCCCGGCGGCCGAGACGATCTGGCCGGGAGTGCAGTAGCCGCACTGGAAGGCGTCGTGGGTGATGAACGACCGCTGGAGCGGATGCAGTCCGCCGCCGTCACCGTCGGCCAGACCAGCCGCGGTCACGATGTCCGCGCCCTGGTGGGCCACGGCCAGCGCGAGGCAGCCCAGCCCCCGCCGGCCGTCGATCAGCAGGGTGCAGGCGCCGCACTGTCCGTGGTCGCAGCCCTTCTTGGGGCTGGTGTTCCCCAGTCGCTCGCGCAGGGCGTCCAGCAGCGTCGTACGGGTGTCGACGATGAGCCGGTGCTCGGTACCGTCCACCCGCAGCGTGATCTCCACGTCCATGGTCCAGTCCTTGATCGTCGTCCAGCCGGGATGTCACGCAGCTCTGCCCAGTATCGGACAAACGTGCACTGATCGCCCGTCCGGCGGCGATCGTCTCGCGTCTTGACGCCGACTGTGCCCAGTGATTCCATGTGGCTCATCCACTGAGCCACTGGGGGAGGATGAGCGTGGAGGCACTGCCCCGCGAAACCATCGTCGACGTCCTCGAGAACCGCCTGCGGGAGGACATCTTCACCGGCCGCCACCCGGCGGGCACCCTGCTGCCGCCGGAGCGCGAACTCGCCGAGGGCTACGGGGTCACCCGCACCACCCTCAAACACGCCTTCGGCCGTCTCGTCCAGGCCGGACTGCTGGAGACCCGGCACGGTGTGGGCACCCGGGTGCGCGACTACGCCCGGCTCGGCGGCGCCGATCTGCTGCCCATGCTGGTACGGCACAGCCCCGACTGGATCGGGGAGGTCTTCGAAGTGCGGCGCTCGGTAGGCGCGTTGATCGCCGAACGGGCCGCCGCCCGCGCCACCACCGCGCAGAAGGCCGAACTGCGCGCCCTGCTGACCGCGGTGGGCGAGGCCGGGGACACCGACGCGGTGCAGCTCGCCGACGTCGAAGTGCACCGGGCCCTCGCCCGCGCCACCGGCAACCGTGTCTACGCCCTGCTCACCAACACCCTCTTCAACGCCTATCTGCCCGTACGCACCGCCCTGGCCGGGCCCTTCACCGACCCGGCCGCCGCCCACGCCCGGCTGGCACCGGTGGTCGAGGCCGTGAACCGGGGCAACCAGCGCGCCGCCCACAAGGCCGCCGAGGCGTATCTGACCGCGACCGAACGCATCATGCTGGAGGGCCTCGCTTGAGCACGCGTACGAGCACCCCCGACCACACCGGCACCTCCGGCGCCACCGGCGGGCCGGGCGGCACCGGGGCACCGCAACGCCCCCGTCCCGGCCGCGGCACCACCTTCCGCGAATCCATGCTCGGCCGGATCCGCCTCGACGGCGAGGACCGCGACCGCCCGGTCCGCCTCGATCTGCATGGCGCGGCCGACCGGGTGCTGCGCCCCCTCGGCACCACACCGGCCCGGCTCACCGGGCGGATACGCGTCGCCGGATGGGCCGACGACCCCGACGCCATCGGCACCCTGGAGATCTCCCCGCTCGCCCGGCGCCGGATCCGCTACCGGGTCGACTTCACCGCGGACGGCCGCCGGATCACCCTCGACGGCTGGAAGTCCATCAGCCCGCGCCGCCCGCTCGCCTCGATGACCGTCCTGCCGTACACGCTGTACGAGGACGGAACGGCGATCGGGACCGGCGCCGTGCGGTTTCCGCTCGCCACCCAACTCCTGCCGTTCCTCGCGAGCTTCCGGTTTCCGCGCCGTGAGGACAGTGCCCCGCTGCTCGCACCCCGCTGGGACGGCACCCCCGGCCGTACCGAGGTCTGGTACACCACCGCGACCGACCCGGCCACCGGCACCGGACTGTGGCTGCACCATGAACTCACCGCCCCCGCCGACGGATCCCCGCCCTTCGCCCACGGCTGGGCCGCCGCCTTCCCCCAGGACGGCCCGGTGCGCCACGCCCGCTTCGGCCCCACCCCCTGGACCCGCCCCGCCGAGGGATTCACCGGCGACGGCATCCAGGCCGCGCCCGGCCAACTCAGCGGCGCGGCAGGAGAGTTCAGCTGGAAACTGACCGAACGCCCCACCGACGCACCGCTCTACACCTTCCCCCGCTGGTCCTGGCGGCGCCCCCTGCTGCCCGCCGCCCAGATCCTCCCGGCCGCCCGCGCCCGCTACAGCGGAACCTTCGCCTACGAGGACACCACCCTCAGCCTCGACGGCGCACCGGGCGCCTCCGCCCGTATCTACGGCCACGGCAACGCCCACCGCTGGGCCTGGCTCCACGCCGACCTGGGCGACGACGGGGTGCTGGAGATCGTCGCCGCCGTCTCCACCCGCCCCGGACTGCGGCGGCTGCCCCCACTGGTCTTCCTGCGACTGCGCCACCGCGGCCGCACCTGGCCCCGGCGGGCCGAACGCACCGCGCTGGGCTGGGCCGGACTCGGCCGGTTCCGCGCCGATGTCGCCCTGCCCACCTGGACGGTGACCGGCCGCGCCGGGCCGCGCCGGATCCGCGTCGAGGTCACCCAGCCCGAGGAGCGGACCCTGACCCTGGACTACGCCGACCCCGACGGCTCCCCGGCGGTCTGCCGCAACAGCGAGCGCGCCGACGCCCACATCCTGCTGGAACGGTGGTGGGGCAGGTGGCGCACCGAAGGCGTCTGGACCCTCGAGGGCACCGCACACGCGGAGGTGGGCGACCGATGAGCCCCGGCACGTCCGACGCCCGGCGCACCGGAGCCGTCTGCGCCGCCGCCACCCGCCTCCGCGCCCCGTACCCCAGCCGCAGCCTCGACGGCCTGGTGGCCGCCCTCCTCGCGGACGACGGCACCACCCCGTGGCCGGGCCGGGTGCCCCGACGGCTGGAGACCGTACTCGCCTCGATGCCGCTGCCCGCGCGTGCCGGAGTGCGCACCGCGGCCGCCGCGCTCGACGCGTGCGCCCTCGCCGCCACCGGCCGCCGGCTCACCGCCCTCGGCCCGGCCGAACGGGAGCGGCTGCTCGGCTCGCTCGGGGCCCGGTCCGCGCTGCTCCCGCTCTTCGACGTGCTCAAGATCCCCGTACTGCTCGCCGCCGGAACCGAGCGCATGCTCGACCACGGCGGCCACCGGCCGGACCCGGCCCCGACGCGCCAGGACCCGCCGCTCGACTGCACCCCCGCCGACACCTGGCCCGCCCGCTCCACCGCCGACGCCGTGGTCATCGGATCCGGCGCGGGCGGCGCCGTCGCGGCCCGCACCCTCGCCCGCGCCGGACTGCGCGTGGTGGTCCTGGAGGAGGGCCACCACCACTCCACGGCCTCCTTCGGGAAACGCACCCCGCTGGACCGGTTCACCGAGCTGTACCGGGACGGCGGCGCCACCGTGGCCGTCGGCAACCCGCCCCTGCTGCTGCCGGTCGGCCGTGCCGTCGGCGGCACCACCGTCGTCAACTCCGGCACCTGCTACCGCACCCCCGGCCGGGTGCTCGAACGCTGGCGCCGCGGCTTCGGGTTCGAGCTCGCCGACCGGTTCGACGCCGCCCTGGACGAGGCCGAGAGGACCGTACAGGTGGCCACCCAGCCCCTGGACGTCCTCGGCAACAACGGGTTGCTGGCCCTCGGCGGTGCCGAGCGGCTGGGCTGGCAGGCCGCGCCACTGCGCCGCAACGCCCCCGGCTGCAAGGGCTCCTGCCAGTGCGTCGTGGGCTGCCCGACCGGCGCCAAACAGAGTGTGCAGCTGTCCGTGCTGCCCGACGCCTGCGCCTGGGGAGCCCGCATCGTCACCGGCGCCCGGGTGCGGCGGATCCTCGTCGAACGCGACCGCCCCGGCGGACCGCGCGCCGCGGGGGTCCGGGTGCGGCGGGAGGACGGGGTGACGTTCGAGATCCTCGCCCCGCTCGTGGTCGTCGCGGCGGGCGCCCTCGAGACACCCCCGCTGCTGCGCCGCTCCGGCCTCGGCGGCCATCCGATGCTCGGCCGCAACCTCAGTGTGCATCCGGCGACCAGTGTGGCCGGGCGGTTCGACCAGCCCGTCACCGCGTGGGAAGGGGTGCTCCAGAGCGTCGGGGTGGAGGAACACCACTCCGACGGCATCCTGATCGAGGCCACCGCCACCCCGCCGGGGATGGGCTCCTTCGTCCTCCCGGGCCTCGGCGGCGCGCTCCGCCGGGAACTGGAGACCTCCGACCGGCTCGCCACCTTCGGCGCCATGATCGCCGACCGGCCGTCCGGCCGGGTGCTGGGCCGCGACCGCACCCTGCTCCGCTACGGTCTGGACCGCCGTGACGCGGGCCGTCTGGTGCGGGCGGTACGCGCCATGGGAGAACTCCTGCTCGCGGCGGGCGCGGAGGAGGTGCTCACCGGAATCCCCGCCACTCCCCGGGTGCGCACGCTCGCCGAACTCCACGCCGTGCTGGGGAAGGTGAGCGCTCGTCAGCTGCATCTGTCGGCGTTCCACCCCACCGGTACGGCCGCAGCGGGCGGCGATCCGCAGACGGCGCCCGCCGACCCCGCGGGGCGGCTGCGCGGGGTGCGGGGGGTGCTGGTCGCCGATGCCTCGGTGCTGCCCAGCTGCCCCGAGGTCAATCCGCAGCTGTCGGTCATGGCCGCCGCCCTCACGGTGTGCGAGGCTCATCTGGACAGCATGGGGTTGGCCATGGCGGTCTCGGGCGGTGCCGAATGACCCGGGTGCCCGGACCGGTTCACGCCTCGGCGGCCACGATGCCGATGACCTCGGTGACGGCGGAGAAGTCCGGGGTGAGCCGGTTCTTGGTCATGGCGAACGCCACCCCGTTCTCCACGTCCCCGTAGGTGAAGCTGCCGCCCGCACCGCCCATCCCGAACACACCGGCCTTCCGCGCCGAGCCGTCGGGCAGGCCGAGCGCGAACCCCAGGCCCCAGGCGGACTCGTTGCCGAAGACCCGGTCGGTTCCGCTCGCCGCCACCGATGCCATCTCCCGCAGCCGCTCCGGTGAGACCGGCCGGACACCGGGGACATCGCCCAGCAGTGCCGCGTACAGCCGGGCCATGGCGCGGGCGGAGGTCTTGCCGCCCGCCGGGATGTCGGCGGCCAGGATGTCGGTGCGGTTGCCCAGCTCGGCCGTCGGGAACGTGGACTTCGGCCCGGCTCTGAACATCGGCAGGTCCTCGGGCAGCTCCGCGAACATGTGCTCGGTGCCCGGCGCGTCCTCCAGCGGCGCCAGCCGCCCGTGTTCCGAGACCGGCATCCCGAAGTACAGCTCGTCCGCCACACCCAGCGGCCCGGTCAGCTCCTCGCGCAGCACCCGGGCGAGGGGACGGCCGGTCACCCGGCGCACGATCTCGCCGACGATCCAGCCGAAGGTGTACGCGTGATAGCCGACCGCCGTACCCGGCTCCCACCACAGCTCGGCGTCCGCGACCACCGCGCACATCCGCTCCCAGTCGCACAGCTCCTCGCGGGTGATGTCCATCGGCAGCCCCGGCACCCCGGCGGAGGCCGGCGGCCCGCCCCGGCTGGTGGCCGCCCGTGGCGCGGGGCGGCCGGGCGCCGGGGACGTCGACGAATGGCTCGACGCCGAACTGGCCTTCCCCGGCGGCGCCACCGGCCTCGCCCGCTGCCACATGGCCTCCGGCGCATGGCGGATGAGCTGCCGGATCACCGGCACGCTCGGCGAGGCCACCGCGCTGAACTTCGTCCAGCCGCATCTGGACGACCGCGTGGTGGTGCGCACCCGGGCGGGGGAGCGGACCGAGGAACTCGGCCGCCGCTCCTCGTACACCTACCAGCTGGAAGCCTTCGCCGACGCCGTACGGCACGGCGCTCCGCTGCCGCTCGACGCGGACGACGCCGTGGCCACCATGACCCTGGTCGACGCCTGCTACCGCGCCGCCGGATTCCCGCCCCGGCCACGCGCTGCCTGATCGCACCCACCCTCCCCGCCACCGGTCCGGCCGGCCGCCCTCATGAGCGGTCGGCCGCGACCTCCAGATGCGGCAGGTAGTGGTCCATGCGGTCCCGCTTGGTGCGCAGATAGGTGATGTTCTCCTCGCGCGGCGGGGTCAGCAGCGGAACCTGCTCGCTGACGTCGATGCCGTGGCGCAGCAGCGCCTCCCGCTTGAGCGGGTTGTTGGACAGCAGCCGCACCGACCGGACCTCGAGGTCGTGCAGCATCTCCGCCGCCACCTGGTAGTCGCGGGCGTCGGCGGGCAGTCCGAGGGCGAGGTTGGCCTCGACGGTGTCCATCCCCTCCGCCTGGAGCTGCATCGCCTGCAACTTGGGGAGCAGGCCGATACCCCGGCCCTCATGGCCCCGGAGGTAGATCAGAATGCCGCGGCCCTCGCGGGTGATGGTGTTCAGCGCGGCGGAGAGCTGATCCCCGCACTCGCAGTGCTTGGAGCCGAAGGCATCTCCGGTCAGGCACTCCGAATGCAGTCGGGTAAGGACGTCCTCACCTTCGACATCACCGTATACCAGGGCTATTTGTTCGTCCCCGCGATTGAGGTCGAGGTAGCCGACGGCGCGGAATTCGCCGTACACGGTGGACAGTTGGAGATTCACCACGCGCTTGGCACCCGCGGTGCGAGCGCTGGGGTCGAACACGCTATCACTTACTGTCATGTCCCGATCCTATCTGGCAAACTGCCTGCGGTGTAGGTGAAAATGGCGAGCGCGTATCAACACGTTGCCCCGGTGTACGAGCGAAAGGCCCCAAAAAACATGAGCAGTTCGGGAACGCGACCACAGGTCACGGATCTTCTGCCGAGGGACACGACGGAGGACGTCCGGGCCCGGGGAGCCCGGGTCGCCGTCCTGCCCGTGGGGAGCTTCGAACAGCACGGCGCCGGACTTCCCCTGATCACCGACACGGTGGTGGCCTGCGCCATCGCCGGTGAGATCGCCGCGGCCCACCCGGTGCTGGCGCTCCCCCCGATCACCGTCTCCTGTTCGCACGAGCACGCGGACTGGCCGGGAACGGTCAGCATTTCCGCCGCCACGCTGCATGCCGTCGTCCGCGACATCGCCGATTCGCTGCGGGCCTCCGGTATCCACGCGCTGGCCGTGATCAACGGGCATGGCGGTAATTACGTGCTGCGGAACGTGGTTCAGGAATCCGCGGGCACCGGTATCCGTATGGCACTTTTCCCGGGCTCGGCCGACTGGACGGCCGCACGTGAGAGGGCCGGAGTACAGACGTCGTCCAACAGTGATATGCATGCGGGAGAAGTGGAGACATCCATCCTCTTGCAAGTCCGTCCAGAACTCGTCCGGCCCGGCCAGGAAAAGGCCGACTGGATGGCGGATGACCGGAAGCATCTGCTCACCCTCGGTATGTCCGCCTATACGGAGACCGGGGTCATAGGCCGCCCCTCCCTGGCGTCCGCCGAAAAGGGAAAGGAACTTCTCGCCGGTCTCGTCGATTGCTTCGATGAGTATCTCTCCTTGCTCGGCGCCCGGGAGGAGACGCGATGACGGACCGCACCGCCGTGCTCGACGCGGCGCGCGCATGGGAGCTGCTGCGCGCGGTCCGGACCGGGGCGGAGGCCGGGGCGGCCGGTCTGGTCCGGGGCGCGGACGGGACGTACCGGTGGCGGCAGCCCGCCTCGTCCGAAGCCGAGGAGCTGGCCGAGCGCTATCTGCCGCTGTGCCTGGCCGGACCGCGTCTGGTGGTGGCCCAGCTCGGCCAGAGCCTGGACGGTTTCATCGCCACCCGCACCGGCGACGCCGACTACGTCACAGGTGAGGAGGACCGCCGCCATCTGCACCGGCTGCGGGCGCTCACCGACGCGGTGCTCGTCGGCGCCGGGACCGCGGCCGCCGACGACCCCCAACTGACGGTCCGCGCCTGCACCGGTGAGCATCCGGTGCGTGTTGTTGTCGATCCGCATGGCCGGGTTCCCCTCACTCGCCGGGTGTTCACGGACGGGTCAGCGCCCACACTGTGGGTGGTGGCCGCCGACGGTGAGCGACCGGCCGCCCCGGACGGCGTGCAGGTGCTGACGCTGCCGGACCGCGACGCGTTCGCCCCCCACCGCCTGGTGGAGGAACTCACGCGGCGCGGCCTGGGCCGGATACTGGTCGAGGGCGGCGGGGTGACCGTGTCCCGCTTTCTGCACGAGCGGGCGCTGCACCGGCTCTACGTCACCGTGGCGCCCGTCCTGATCGGCGACGGTGTCCCCGGACTCCGGTTCGCCGGTACCCCGGTGCTGCGGGACGCGCTGCGTCCGCCCGTGCGCCGCGGTGTCCTCGGCGAGGACACCCTCTTCGAACTCGACCTGGGGACGCCGCAGTCCGGCGATCCACTGGCCGATGAGCACCGCGATACCGGGCAGGCTCGCCGCGAAGGTGAGCACCCCGTACACCACGGCGACCGACAGCCCCTGGCCCGCGCCGAGGCCCGCGGCGCCGAACGCCCAGGCAGTGACGCCCTCCCGGGGGCCCCAGCCGCCGACGTTCAGTGGCAGCGCCATGGCGATCAGGGCCAGCACCAGCAGCGGCACCAGCGCGGCGACCGGCGCGGTTGACCCCGCGGCCCGCGCCGCCAGCACGAACATGGCCACATGCCCGGTCAGCACCACCACCGAGGCCACCGCCACCCCCGGCCAGCTGCCGCGGGCCAGCAGCCCGCGGCGCGCCTCGGCCAGCGCGCCGCGGAGCGCCCGCCGCCCCCGGGAGGGCCCGGCCGCTCCGCGCCGCCGCGGCCACACCACCAGCGCCACCAGTCCGGCCGCCACCACGGCCAGGACGTTTACGGCGCCCGGGGCCGCGGCCACCCGCCCGGCCACCCGGCCGGTCGCCTCCAGCGCCACCGCGGGGTGCGCCAGCAGCAGCACCACCCCCACCGCGATCAGCACCACCTGGCCCGCGACCCGCTCCAGCACCACCGCGCGCACCCCCCGCCCGACATCACCGGCGCTACGGCCGTGCCGCACCGCGCGGTGCACATCGCCCAGCACCCCGCCCGGCAGCGCCGCGTTGAGGAACAGCGAACGGTAGTAGTCGGCCACGGCCCGGCCGAGCGGCAGCCGGATCCGCAGCCCCCGTGCCACCAGACACCAGCGCCACGCACTGAACACCGTGGTGAGCAGCCCCAGTCCGAGCGCGCCCAGCAGCGTCGGCCCGTCGATCCTGCGCAGCCCGTCCGTGAACGCGCCCGTGCCCAGCCGCCACATCAGCACCACGAGGATGGCCGCACCGGCCACCGCACCGAGCCGCGCCCGGACCGCCCCGCTCATGCCGCCGCCTCCACCGGTCCGGGAAGTGCCAGCAGATCGCGGTGGTGCACCACCGCCCGCAACCCGCCCGTCTCGCACACCGCCAGCCGGCGGCGCAGATACGCGTCGGCGCGCGCCCCGAGGTCCGACCGCTGCTCCTTGGCCGCACCGACCCAGCCCCGCAGCCACTCCGCCGTCAGCGCGGACTCCTCCGGGCCGAGATGCCACGGACTGCAATGCGTCCGGACCACCACTCCCTGCCGCTCGAACGACGCGGTGGCCACCGTCACCGCGTCCGGACCCAGCAGCACACCACGGCGCTGATGGGCGTTGAACGCGTCCAGGATCTCGTCGTCCAGCGGATCGGCCGGGGTCAGCTCGACCCGTCCCACCACCGAGAGCGCCAGCAGCACCGGACAACCCGCCTCCGCACACAGCGCCGCGAGCCGGTCCACCTCCTCACGGGTGAGCACATCCAGCAGCGCCGAGGCGGTCACCAGCGAGGCACCGGCCAGATCACCGGCGGTCAGCCGGGACAGGTCACCGCGCCGCGTCTCGACGGTGACCGGGGTGCCGTCGGCCGCGCACGGCGGCTGTTCGGCGGCCCGCTGGAGCAGCCGCGGATCCCGGTCGTGCAGCACCCACCGCTGTGCACCGTTCAGCCGGGGCGCCAGCCAGCGGCCCATGGCCCCGGTGCCACAGCCCAGGTCGTGCACCACCAGCGGACCGTCCGCAGCCGGCCGCGCCGCCAGATGCGCCCGCAGTGAATCCACCAGCTCCGGTGCGCGGGCCGCCGCGTCGGCACCCTCGCGCAACTCCAGCCAGTCGGGGGTGTAGCGCGGTGTGTCGGTCGCCGTCACGCGGCCCTCCCGGTGTCCCGGCGGAGCCGGTCCAGCGCACCGGCCAGACTCCGCGATGTCGTGTCCCACCCGTCCAGGGCGGTGCGCCGTCCGCGCGCGGCCTCCCGCAGCCGTCGGCGCGTGGCGGGCTCACCCAGCCAGCGGCGCAGCGCGGCGGTGAGCGCCTCCGGGTCCTCCGGGGCGATGAGCATGCCCGGCACACTGCCGTCCGGCGCCTTGCCCACGGCCTCCGGTACCCCGCCCACCTCGGTGGCGAGCACCGGTACGCCCCGGGCCAGCGCCTCGGTGACGGCCATGCCGTACGTCTCGGCGTGCGAGGGCAGCACCAGCAGATCGGCGGCGGCGTAACTGGCCTCCAGTTCCGCGCCCGAGCGCGGTCCGACCAGCCGCAGCCGGTCCTCCAGACGCGCCCGCCCGATCAACTCCCGCACCCGGGTCACATAGCCGGGGTGCCGGTCGAGACCGCCCACAAACGTGCAGGCCCACGGCAGATCGCGGATCCCGGCGAGCGCCTCGATGAGCCCGCGCTGTCCCTTGCGCGGGGTCACCGACGCCACGCACAGCAGCCGGGTGCCGTCCTCGCCGCCGTCCGCCAGCGGCCCGACATCGGCCCCGGGCGCGGCCACATGGATCTGTTCCGGGGCGAGCCCGTGCAGCTCCACCAGCCGTCGCGCCGCCCAGTCGCTGGTCGTCACCACGGCACCCACCGCGCGCAGGGTCCGGCCCTCCAGTGCCTGGAGATCCGCCGACCGGCCCGGGGCCAGCCCGGTCTCGTCGCCCAGCGGCAGATGCACCAGCACCGCCAGCCGCAGCCGCGGCGCCTCGGGGACGACAAGGTACGGCACGGCGCAGGCGACCAGCCCGTCGAGGAGGACCACACTGCCGTCGGGCAGCTCCGCCAGGATCCGGGCCAGTTCGGCCCGTGCCCTGGCGGTCGGCTGGGGCCAGGCCCCGTCCACCGCGTGCTCGTGGACCTGCCAGCCCGCGCCCGGCAGCTCCCGGCACACCCGCAGGTCGTAGACGTTGCCGCCGCTCGGCGCTGAGGGATCGTGCACATCGCCGGGCATCACGACGTGCACCGCCCGCGGTTGGCCGCCGCTCACAGGGCACGCTCATAACTGGCCCAGGCGATATGCGACTCGTGCAGCGTGACCGTCAGCCCCGCGAGGCCCCGGGCGCCCTCGCCCAGCGCCCCGGCGTGCACCCGCTCGGCCAGCCGGTCGGCGATCACCTTGGCCAGGAACTCCGTGGAGGTGTTGATGCCCGCGAAGTCCGGTTCGTCGTCGAGATTGCGATAGCTCAGCGCGCCGGTCACCTGCCCGAGTTCACGGGTGGCCAGCCCGATGTCGACGACGATGTTGTCGTCGTCCAGCTCGGTGCGGCGGAACGTGGCGTCCACGAGGAACGTCGCTCCGTGCAGCCGCTGCGCGGGCCCGAAGACCTCGCCGCGGAAGCTGTGAGCGATCATGATGTGGTCGCGGACGGTGATGCTGAACAACGGATGACCCTCCAGGTGCGCGCGTCGGGCCCGTCTGCCGGGGCACGCCGTCTAGTACGGCCGATGCGTTCCCCGTGTTCAGACCGATTTCGCGGCGATCTCAGGGCCCGTACAGCACACGGTGGCACAGCCCCGGGAGCTCACCCGAAGCAAGCCCCGGCAACACCCGCGGCAGCTCCTCGAAGGCGCATTCCCCGCTCACCAGCGCGTCGAAGGAGGAGTCGGCCAGCAGCTCGAGCGCCAGCGCCAGCCGGTCGGCGTAGCCGCGGCGGGGGCCCCGGTTCGGCGACACCGTGCCCACCTGGCTGCTGCGCACGGTCAGCCGCCGCGAGTGGAACGCCTCGCCGAGCGGCAGGCTGATCCGCCGGTCGCCGTACCAGCTCAGCTCCACCACGGTGCCCTCCGGGGCGAGCAGTTCCAGCGAGCGGGCGAGCCCGGCCTCGGTGGCGCTGGCGTGCACCACAAGATCGCAGCCGTCCGCCGCGTCCTCGGGCAGCGCGAACTCCACCCCGAGCGCCGCCGCGACACCGGCGCGCGCCGGATCCGCGTCCACCAGCTGCACCCGTACGGCCGGATAGCGGGCGAGCACGGCGGCGACACTCGCCCCCACCATCCCGGCCCCCACCACCGCGATCCGGTCGCCGAGCAGCGGCGCGGCGTCCCACGCGGCGTTCACCGCGGTCTCCACCGTCCCGGCCAGCACCGCCCGCGCGGCGGGCACGTTCTCCGGCACCACGGTCACCGCGCTCGCCGGGACCACATAGCGGGTCTGATGCGGATACAGACAGAACACCGTCCGCCCCAGCAGCTCCCGGGGCCCCCGCTCCACCTCACCGACGCTGAGATAGCCGTACTTCACCGGCGCCGGAAAAGTGCCCTCCTGGAACGGCGCGCGCATCGCGGAGTGCTGGCTCTCCGGGACCTCGCCCCGGAACACCAGGGTCTCCGTACCGCGGCTCACACCGGAGTACAGGGTGCGCACCACCACCTCGCCGTCGGCGGGCTCGGGCAGCGCCACCTCCCGTATCTCGCCGTGGCCGGGGGAGCGGAGCCAGAAGGCGCGGGCGACGCGCTCCATCGACGTCCTCCAGAAGGATCGCGCTGAACAGCTGAACAATCGGGCTGCGGCACACGTACGGATAGCCAGCCGCGCTCACGGTACGCGGCACTCATCAACTCCGCCACACAGCCGGAGGGTGCACGGTGGCAACCCTGAATGACACGTACAACGCCAAACCGCTGCGACAGGAGACCGCGGCGGGGGCGGGAGCACAGCTCGCCCTGCTCGCCCTGCTCGGCACCGCACTCGGCCTCGGCCCCGCGGGATGGCTGACCGGACTGGTCTTCGCCCTCGCCACCTGGGCGGTGCTCAACCGCGCCGTGTCCCGTTCCTGGCTGCGCTCGTTCGGGGCGGCCAACCGCGTCACCCTGGCCCGGGCCACCCTGGTCGGCGGGGTGACCGCGCTGGTCGCCGACTCCTTCCAGAGCCCGCCGCAGGTCACGGTGCTGGTCGCGCTCACCGCGGTGGCCCTGATCCTGGACGCGGTGGACGGCAAGGTGGCGCGCCGCACCGGTACCGCGTCCCCGCTGGGCGCCCGCTTCGACATGGAAGTGGACGCGTTCCTCATTCTGGTGCTCAGCGTCTACGTGGCCACCTCGCTCGGCCCCTGGGTGCTGCTGATCGGCGGTATGCGCTACGCGTTCGTGGTGGTGTCCCGGTTCCTGCCGTGGCTGCGCGGATCACTGCCGCCGAGCACGGCCCGCAAGACGGTGGCCGCACTCCAGGGCGTCGCCCTGCTGGCGGCCGGGGCCGCGATCCTTCCGCGGCCCGTGGCCCTCGCCGAAGTGCTGCTGGCCCTGGCCCTGCTGAGCTGGTCCTTCACCCGCGACATCGGGTGGCTGTGGCACACCCGCCAACAGCGCGCGGAGGGCTGAACGGGGCGGTGTCAGCCGCAGCCCCCGGCATGCCCCCGGTCGCCGCCCTCGCGCGGTGTCCCACCGGCCGTGGCGGGCGAGGGGCGGCGGGGTGCGCGGCCGGAGTTCGGCGGTCGGCCCTACGCCGTGGGCGTGCTCCAGGCGCGCACCTGCTCGACGACGGCGGTGACGTGCTCGATGGGCGTGGTCTTGACGATGCCGTGTCCCAGGTTGAACACGAACGGCCCCCCGCTCAGGCCGCGCAGGATGCGATCCGTCTCGGCGTGGAGCGCGGGGCCGCCGGCGATCAGCAGCTGGGGATCGAGGTTGCCCTGCACGCAACGGCCCAGCCCGCGCTGGAGGGTGCGCGCGGCCCAGTCGAGGGGAACCGTGGAGTCCAGGCCGATGCAGTCCGCACCGGTCGCCTCGGCGAAGCCGTTGTAGGAGAGCCCGGCGCCCCGGGGGAACGCGATGACGGGAACGTCCGGGTACTGCGCCTTCAGCGCGCTGATGATGGCGGCGGCCGGCTTGACGCACCAGCGGTCGAAGAGGACGTCCGGAAGCACCCCGGCCCAGCTGTCGAACAACTGGACCGCTTCCGCGCCCGCCTCGATCTGACGGCCGAGGAACTGGATGATGGCGGTCGTCAGCAGGTCCATCAGGGGCTGGAATCCGTCGGGGTCGCTCAGCGCCCACTGCTTGACGACGGAGTGCTCCGACGTGGCGCCGCCGCGGCCTTCGACCATGTAGGTGGCAAGGGTCCACGGTGCGCCGGCATAGCCGATCAGGGCCGTCTCGGCGGGCAGGGCGCGGGTGAGCTGACTGACCGTCTCGTAGATCGGGGCCAGTTCCTCGTGCAGGCGGGAGATGCTCAGGAACTCGGCGATGTCCGCCGACGAGCGGACGGGCGGCGTCAACACCGGCCCCTCGCCGACCCGGTAGTCCAGGGTCTGGCCCAGTGCGGCGGCGACCTGCGGAAGGTCCGCGAACACGATGGCGGCGTCGAGCGGGAAGCGGCGCAGCGGCTGCAGGGTGACCTCGACGGCGTGCTCGGGGGTGGTGCAGAGCCCCACCATGCCCCCGGCCGCCTCCCGGACCTTGTGGTACTCGGGCAGGTAGCGTCCGGCCTGCCGCATCAGCCAGACCGGCGGCCGCTCGGTCCGCTCTCCCGCGAGTGCGCGCAGGAGCAGCTTCTTGGGCTGGACACTGCCGGACCCCGGCTTCGGAACGACTGCTTCCCGGATGCCGATGTCCACGCTGTTCCATCCTGTTGCATCGCCCCGGTGTTGACGGGACTCAAGTAATGACGTCGGACCCCTTGGAAGGGGGCCGTCGGCAGCGTAGCAGAGCCCAGTCGGCCGTCCCGGCAGGCGTTTGACGGCCCGTCAAGGGGCCGGTCGAGATCCCGGACGGGCCGTGCCCCGGAATGGAAGTCCCGGTTACCCCGCAGTGGCGGATCGTAGGCGGAGCGCCATTTGAGCGTCCGCCGGGCGCACGCGAACATGAGCGCCGTCGAGACGGCGATCGGGAGGATGACCGGATGAGCCTGGCGGGACGCGCGGAGGCGCCGATCGGTCGGACGGACCGTTTCTTCATCGGCGGGCAGTGGGTGGCGCCGTCGTCCAGCGCCATGATCGACGTGATTGACTCCGCGACCGAGGAGCTCTACTTCAGGGTCGCGCAGGCGCAGGCCGCCGACATGTCCAGGGTGCGAAGTCACGGACGACACCCTTGACGACCTGTACCGGCTGCTGGAAACCGCCCCGTGTCCCACGAACAACGGCAAACCGCTGGGAGTGAAGAGTGTCCGGCACGTCCACAGCATCCTGTCCGGTGCACTCGGCGCGGCAGTGCCCAAGCTGATATCCGCCAACCCAGCGGCCACTGCACATCCGCCTTCCGCTCGGCAGATCCGGGCGCAGGAGAAGCGGTACCCGACCCTGGACGATGGCCAGACAGTGGGCTTCCTGGCGTCCGTCTGGGAGCCGTGGGGCAACCGGGCCTGTGACGGCGGCCTGACTCATCACTGCCTCCGTGACGCCCCGCAGTGGACCGTGTACGCCGCTACCGGTGTGCGCCGCAGCGAGGCGCTGGGCATGAAGTGGTCCCTCGTGAACTGGGACGAGGGGTCCATCGAACTCGGCTGGGCCGTGGTTGAGGAGGGCAACACCTACCGGGATCTGGAGGCCGGGGAGAACCCGTCGAGGTCTCCGCCAACGCTCGGCACCACTCGCCGGGCTGCACCATGGCCCGGTACGGGCACTCACGTAAGGACGGAGCGCGGAGGCTCGCCGCCTCCGGAGCGGGCGACTCGGCCTGTCATCCCTGGTCTGACCTGGGGAATCTCTGGGCCGTTGGTCACGTGGTTGGTCACGCCACAGCCCTATAAAGCAAAAAACCCCACATGAAGTGGGGTCCTAGCTGGTGTCCGAGGGGGGATCTGGACCAATACCCCACGGCTCACGCCGCTGACGACGGTGCTGACGCTGCCGTAACCTCCAGCCGGGGCCGCCACTCGCCACGAGTCCGGACGTGGCCTGCTCCTGGTCGTCACACTCGCCGATCGCGGGCGGCACGGAGCCGCACGAGCCGGTGGACAAGATCATCTGGGTGGAGCTGGACTCCCGCCCCGACTGACCGTCCGCGAGACACCTCCGGGAGGGCGGGAAACCATGTGGCGGCTGCTTCAGCCAGAGGTCTCGAACGTCTCGATCTCGCAGCGCGCCACGCCGCTCTTGTCGATCCTGGCGTCACTGGTGATCAACGGCAGACCCAGGCTCTCGGCCAGGGCGACGTACTGCGCGTCGTAGGCGGAGAGGTTGCACGACAAGCCCTTGACGCGCTCCCAGAGGATCAACGTCTCATGCCGGTCGATCGCCAGATCGCGGTACGTCGCCACGGCCTTGCGGAGCTGCTTTTCGCTCAGCTTGGGTTCGCCGCCGCGCCGGCCGCGCGCCAGGCCGAGCAAAGCGGACATGATCTCGTAGTCGATCAGGTGCGGGGCGGCGAGACGGTCCTCCTTGGCGACACGTTCGCGTACCCGGTGCCCGGTGGGGCCCTCGTCGCTCAGGAAGAAGACGAGTGCCGAGCAGTCGACGACGATCAACGGCCCGCCCTCGCGTCGTCGATCGCGGTCAGCACGTCCGACGCGCTCAGGGTTGCCCCTGCCTCGGCTTCCGCGCGAACGGCGGCCTCGGCGAGCGTGGGCCTCGCGGCTTCACCGACGAGGACATCGAGCGCGTAGGCCTGAAGCGACTTGCCCGCCCTCGCGGCGCGGGCCTTCAGAGTGGCGAGGGCATCGTCAGGGACATCGCGAATAGTCAGGGCAGTCATGTCTGCACTTTAGCAGCATCGCATGCAAAGTGCAGCTTCGCATGCGCATGACTCAGTGCGCCGCCGGGCATCCGTTTCGGACTCATCGACCACGCCCTCCCGCCGCCGGTTCGACGGGGCGGGGAACGGATGCCCCACGACGATCTCCCGGCTCGTTCGCTCGATGTACCCGGCCCTGGCCGACCTCGGATGCGGCTCACGAGACCGACAGGACAGGCGTCAGGGCATCGTCGTTCGTTGACGTGGCGCCGAAAGAGCCGGAAGGAGTGTGCCGCGTGCGGAGGGCCCTCGGCGCCATGAGTCATACCAGCGTCCGATCTCCGAGATGCTGTGGAAGCCGCTGCATTTCGGACTATCGGGACTATCGGGCTGAGCGTTCATGATGATCGCCCGCGCCGGCGCCGAGCCGGTATCAGGAGTTCGAGGTCCGTGCCGTCCGTTACCGGAGGTTGTGGGTGTTGAGGCGGTGGATGAGGCCGGGGCGGCGCTGGTGCGTCTCACGCAGGCGCGTGATGCGCTGCCGGAAGTTCGCTCCGCTGCCCACGTGATCGCAGGCATCGCGCAGGTCACGCAGGAGAGTGACGGCCCGGTCGTAGGCGTTGGTCTGTTTGGTGGCGATGTGCGCCTCGACCTGTCGCCACACGGACTCCGCATCGTTGGCCAGGGCCGTCAGGTGCTGGGCGCGGGCTTCGGCCTGTCGGCGTTGTTCGCGCCGGCGGCGTTCTGTGCGGCGAGTGTAGGCGGCGTCGAGCAGGTGGGCGGCGGTTCGGCTGCCCGGATTGGTGGCCGGGGTGGTGGTGGCGCGCAGCCGGTGCAGCAGTTCTGTGTGCAATCGGGGTTCGGGCCCCAGGGCCAGCCGGAGCAGAAACCCGTCCTTTTCCTTTGCCGACAGGGCGGCGATCAGGCGTTGGAGTTCCTTCTTCGTGGGCTTGGCCGTGGGTTCGGGGACGGCGGGGCTGGACTGTGCGGCGATGGTGAGCAGGTCGGCATCGACGCGCAGGTAGTCCGCCAGCGCCTGCTGCGGGGCCGTGAGATCGGCCAGACCGGCCGGGACGGGAGGCTCGGTGACGGCCTGGTACTCCTCTTCGTCGTCGTCCTGCAGTTCCCACGCGGAGAGGGCGGACAGCCAGGCGAGATACAGCGACCGCAGGTCGCCTGCGGCGAGTTCGCCGCGTACGCCGATGAGCGCGGTCAGGGAGTCGTCGGCGCCCTCCGCCCAGTCGCCGCCTTCATCCTCGCTGGTCAGGTCGAGGACGATATGTGTGCGGGTGTCCCATGCCTCGACGCGCTCGTCGAGGCAGTACGGCTGGACGGTGCGCAGCGGCAGACGCTGCTCGGGCAGCCGCAGCATCAGCCGGTGCGTACCCCAGTTGGTGACGTACAGGTGGGCGTCGAAGTACCGCTCGACCATGCGGCGTGGCTCACCGCGGAAGTTTCCCCAGTGGTAGGTGTTGGTGAAGCTTGTCGCGGTGATCCGCGCCCGGGTGGACAGGCTGCGAAGCTGTTCCTGCTCCTCGCGGCCAAGCGGCCGCTCCAGGGCCTGGAACTCGAAGTACTGGTACTCGCTCACCCGCTGGAGGCTATCGCCGCCGCCCGCGGCCGAACACCTTCGAGCGAGGGTGTCCGCTGCCGGGCCGTCCGTAGGATGCATGACCGGTGACGAGACGATGATGAAGACGACAGCGACGCGGATCGCGGCCCACGCCATGTGGGCGCGGGCATGACCGGTGCCTGGAGTGACCACGACGTGACGGCCCTCCGCGCCGCCTGCTACGCGGCGGACGGCAGGGCCCTCATCGAACTGCTGCGCACACGGGATGCGGAGCCGGTGATCCAACAATGCGGAGACGCACTGACCGCCGCCGTTATCCGGGGTGTGCCGGCCGCTGTGGAAACGGCGGTCCGGTGCTCGGCGGCGCTGCGGGTGCGGAGTTGGGAAGGCGATGAGGTACTGGCAGATCAGCTTGATACTGCGATCAGTGGCACTGCCCCTGCCCTGCGCCCGTTGGCCGTTGGTCTGGAGGAGCTTTCCGGCCTGCTGGAGGGCGATCCGGCCTGGGGCGGTGGCTGGGTCGACCTCAACACTGGCGAGTGCCGGCCGATGAGGGCGGACTTTGAGGAACCCCGGGGTGAAGGAGAGCCGGAGGACACCGAGCGGTGGCTGCATGTGGCCTGCGCGGGGTCACACGACGCTTACCGGGACATGGAGGACTTCATCGCCGTACTCGACGACCTGAGCCTCGCCGACGCCTTGGCCACCGCGATCAGGGGCCGGGGGGCGTTCCGCCGTTTCAAGGACGTACTGGCCGCCTCACCGGCCGAGCAGCGCCGTTACTGGTTGTTCAGCGCGGAACGCCAGCATGGCCGGGCCCGGGCCTGGCTAGCCGATTACGACTACCGGCCTACACCACGTGCGGGGTCCAGCCGGGCCCGGTCCACACCGCACTTCCTGGGGTGGTCGTGATGTGATCGGGGCGGGGCGAGAGGTCAGCCGCGGCGCTTGCGCTTCTTCGCCGTGCTGCGCCCCTGGCGGGCGCGGGCCGCGTTGAGACGTCCGAGCTGGGTCGCCTTGGCGCGAAGGGGGCCGCCGGCGAGGCGGCGCAGGGTGTCGAGTCCGGCCTGGTCGGGATGACTGGAGGTGAGTGCGGCCCCGATCGCTGTCTCGGCTTCCGCGCGGCCCTGGGCGAGCAGGGCTTCCAGGAGGCCCTCCTCACCGCCCAGGTCCAGGAGTTGGAGGAGGCTCTCGGCGACCATCAGCGCGGCCTCGGTGTCGGTCAGGTCCTCGTGGTCGAGGGCGCCGCGCTGGGTGAGGACCGTGAGGGCGGTAGGGGCCAGGCCCGGGTCGCCGCGCAGGGAGCGCAGCAGTTCCATGCCGTCGGGCAGGGCGGTGGTCAGGGTGTCGAGCAAAGCGGCGGCGCGGGTGCGGAAGGGGGTGGTGCGTATCGCGTCCAGAAGTAGGCGCCGGGCGGCCTCGGGGCTGTCGTGGGCGGGCGTCCAGGCGGCGAGTTCGGCTTCGGCGTGCTCGGGGTCGTATTCCTGGGCCAGCACACCCAGCAACCCGGCGGCGGGTGCGTGGGTGAGCTCGCCCACCAGCGGCGCGCTACGGCCCTGGGCGAGCAGCCGCTGCCGGACGGAGCGGGTGCCCAGATCGGTGAGGCGGATCAACTCCACGGGGCCCGATGCCAGTTCCTCGCGCAGCTCCTTCCCGCGTGCTGTGGCACCCGGGTCCGGGGCGGTCGGGAGGGGGCCCAGCAACTGGGAGAGTTCCGCAGGCATCCCGGCAGGCAGTTGCGGACCGGTCGGAGGCTCATCGAGCGCGGTGTCCAGGAAGACGGGGTCGGCCATGCCCTGCTCGCGGGTGATCGCACCGAAGTATTCCAGGACGTCCAGGACGCGGCGCAGGTCGTGATCGGCGTCCAGCAGCCACGCCCGCTGCTCGCGTTCCGGCGCCCCGCCGAGGGCGAAACTCATCCGGTAGGCGAGGTGGACCGAGTCGCGAAGCCGGGGCCAGGGCATCGGGTAGGGGAGGCTGTAGAGAGTGTTGAGGACGTCGGGCAGCACATCCTGGTACACGTCGAACAGCATCGAAGTGGCGTCGTACCCGTTGGGGCCGCCCAGCAGCGGGCCCCGCAGCTCGAAGAACGCCTCGAAGGCGCGCTCCCACAGCGCGAGCGGATCCGCGAGCACCGGGCGCGCCTTGGCCACCGCGTACACCCGGCCCTTGGCCACCCGGATCAACCGCGCCTGCTTCGCCCAGGCGAACAGCAGGTTCACACGCGGCAGTTCCGCACTGGTACGCACCTGCTCGACCGGGTCCCCGGTGTCCAGGGCACGAACGAGGTCCTGGCCATCGGCAACGCGCAGCCGGCCCGCTTTCGTCAGCTCGCGGCCCTCGCTCCCGGCCCATCCGGCCAGCTGCGCCAGCTGCCCGATCAGCGGGACCGCGGCCGCCCGCTCCCGCAGCACGTCCTCCTGCGCCAACGTGACCGGCAGTTGCGGTTCGGCCCGTTCCACCTGCGCCGACCCGGCCGTCACGCGCCGGGTCATGATCGTGTCGAGGACATCGCGGTCGTAGGGAACCTCCCCGATCCGGGCCCGCTCGGCAAACCGTGCCATCGCTGCCTCGTCCATGATGTCCACGCCCTGCTCTGCGGCGGTGACCGTCCAGAACTTCGCCAGCCCCCAGCGGGTACGGTCCGCCATCCGGGCGCCGAACTCCCCGGCCGCGCAGCTCACCGCCCGCTTCAGTGCGGTCAGGCCGTCCCCGCGGGGATCGACCAGTCCGGCCGCGTCGAGGTACCGCAGCAGGGCCAGCAGTGAACCCGGGCCGTCGGGTACCGGCTGCCCGGGCAGCACGGTCAGCGTCCGCGGCAGCCAGTCCAGGAGGAACTCCTCCACATGGGCTGCCCGCCACAGCCCCAGACGGCCGTCCGCCGTCCCGTTGTGCCGGTAGTCGAGAGCCGCCTGCACAACGAACCCGTCCGCTACCTCATCGTGCTCCCGCGCCCACTCCTCCACCCGGCTCGCCAGCATCTCCGCGGCGGCCTCGAAGTCCTCGTCGTCGGGCTCGAACAACATGCGCATGGGACAGACAACCTCACAGGCGACGGAGCGGCACCCGACCACGCTACCCGGCAGAAGCACACCCCCTGGACACCCTGTCGGCGCGGATCCAGTCCACCGGGCCGCCACACAAGCACCGAACGGAGCCACCTCGAACTGGTCCGTCACTCGGGGGTCGCGCCCGAGGCCATCGGCCGGGCAGCACTCTGCTGACGAATCAAAGGACACCGATCTTCATCCGTTCGAGTCAGCCTTGTCCCGGGCCGTTGACGGCTCCTCGCAAGCGGTCCACGGTCGACATGCCGGGCGAGCCCAGCGGCAAGCAGGAGGTGCCGATGATGACAGCCGACGCGCCGCCCGCCGTCCCAGCCTCTGATACCGCGGCCGGCCAAGGTCCGCTCGCGGACTGGGCCTCCGAACCCCGGCAGCGGCGGTTCGGATCCTCGTCCCCCGAACTGCCCGGGCGTCGGTTTGCGTTCTACGGGCGGGTGTCCACCGAGGAACACCAGGATCCCGCTACGTCGCGGGCCTGGCAGCTGCTGCGCGCCCAGGCCCTTGCTTCCGGGCATGGGCGGATCGTGGCCGAGTTCTTCGACATCGGTCATAGCCGGACCGTCCCCTGGGCGCGCCGTCCGGAGGCCGCCGCGTTGCTGGCGGCGATGGCCGACCCGGACCGGGGGTTCGACGCGGTCATCATCGGCTCCAGCGAGCGGGCCTTCTACGGCCATCCGTTCGCGACCATGGCCCCGCTGTTCGAGCACTACGGTGTCGAAGTCTGGGTGCCGGAGCTGGGCGGCGCGGTGGATCCGCAGATCGGCGGGCAGGAGGAGCTGATGATCCTGCTCGGGATCCTGTCCAAACGGGAGATCGCCCGCGCCCGGATCCGGGTGCGCAGCGCGATGACCGTGCAGACCCGCGACCAGGGCCGCTACCTCGGCGGCCGGCCACCGTATGGCTACCGGCTGGTGTACACGCCGGTTTACACCCCAACCGAGCACTGGCTCGCCGCGGCCTGCGCATCCAACGCCTGGACATCGACCCGTACTGCGGGCCGATCGTGTCCTGGATCTTCACCCAGCGTCTGGCCCGGCACAGCATGGCGCGCATCGCCCGTGCTCTGAACGGTGCCGGTATCCCTTGCCCGTCCGCTGCCGACCCCGGACGCAACCCGCACCGGAACGGTCAGCGCTGGGTGCTGCCCACGGTGCGGGCCATCCTGGCCAACCCCCGCTACACCGGCCGTCAGGTCTGGAACCGTCAGCGCACCGACCACGACCTGATCGACGCGGCCAACACCACTCTCGGGCACCGCGACGTGATGCGGTGGAACACCCCTGCCGACTGGATCATCTCGGCCCAGCCCGCGCACCCGGCGCTGGTCAGTGAGGCCGACTTCATCGCCGTTCAGCACCTCCGCACCGCCCGGGAGACGGCTCCCGGCCGCATTTATCTCCTGGCGGGGCTGCTGCGCTGCGGCGCCTGCGGGCGCCGGATGGAATCCCACTGGGCTCGCCGTCGCCCTGCCTACCGGTGCCGCCACGGCCACACCAGCGCCACCGGGCCCATGCCCGGCCGCACTCCCAACGCCTACGTGCGCGAGGACCAAGTCTTACCGCACTTGTCCGCACTGCTCCTCCGCCGCACGCACCACGGCCCGGACGGAGCCGAGCCGATGGCCCTGATCGCGAGTGCAGCGCCGCTCTCGTCGGCCGACGCTGTCGCGCACCTCCGCAGTGAGGCGATCTCGCTGATCTATGACCCCGTGGCCAGATCCCTGACCGCGGACACCCCACGAGCAGAAAGGATCACGATCAGCTGATCCAGAGCCCGACCACCGAACCCCTGGCGAAGGGAGAAGCCCCGGAGAAAGCTGAAACGACAAACACCCGCGTACAGCCAGGAGCCGGAGGCGGGTGCCGGTTCCGCCTGCCCTGGAAACGGACAGTGCGGGGGAAGGTTGTGTCCGAGGGGGGACTTGAACCCCCACGCCCGATAAAGGGCACTAGCACCTCAAGCTAGCGCGTCTGCCATTCCGCCACCCGGACCAGGTGTCTGCCGTCCGGCCCGTGGCCGTTCCGACGTGGAAACCATAGCAAACATCCGGACGTGCTCGATCACGCGTGCTTGTGGACCCCGACCGGGGTCCGGCGGGGGCCGGAGGGGTGGCCGGGCTGGTGGGCGGGGGTGCTCGGTGGTGGAGTGTGACGGGGGCATGACGGTGGTATTGCCGCCTTGGGCTGGGCGGGCGTGAGGGGGAGTATGGCTGGTGGACCCCGTCGTGGGCCGGCCCGGATGCGGGCGGCGCGCCGCGGCAGTGAACAGGAGGAGGCAGCGTGAGTGAGTCGCTTTCGGACGCGACGACGGCCGGTGCGGTCAGGGGCGAGGACGAGGTCGTCGACCTCTGCCGTGATCTGATCCGCATCGACACCAGTAACTACGGTGACCACTCCGGCCCCGGCGAGCGCCTGGCCGCCGAGTACGTGGCCGAGAAGCTGGCCGAGGTGGGGCTCGAGCCCAAGATCTTCGAGTCGCACAAGGGCCGGGCCTCGACGGTGGCGCGGATCGAGGGTGAGGACCCCTCCCGCCCGGCGCTGCTCATCCACGGCCACACCGATGTCGTCCCGGCCAACGCCGAGGACTGGGCCTACCACCCCTTCTCCGGGGAGATCGTGGACGGCTGTGTCTGGGGCCGCGGCGCGGTCGACATGAAGGACATGGACGCGATGACGCTCGCGGTCGTACGGGAGCGACTGCGCAGCGGCCGCAAGCCCCCGCGCGACATCGTGCTGGCCTTCCTCGCCGACGAGGAGGCGGGCGGGGTGTACGGGGCGCGGCATCTGGTCAATGAGCACCCCGAGCTGTTCGAGGGCGTGACGGAGGCGATCGGCGAGGTCGGCGGCTTCTCGTTCACCGTCAACGAGGATCTGCGGCTGTATCTCATCGAGACCGCCCAGAAGGGCATGCACTGGATGAGGCTCACGGTGGACGGCACCGCGGGGCACGGCTCGATGACCAACAACGACAACGCGATCACGGAGCTGGCGGAGGCGGTCGGCCGGCTCGGGCGGCACAAGTTCCCGGTGCGGGTGACCAAGACCGTGCGGTCCTTCCTGGACGAGCTGTCCGACGCGCTCGGCACCCCGCTCGACCCCGAGAACATGGAGGAGACGCTCGCCAAGCTGGGCGGCATCGCGAAGATCATTGGGGCGACGCTGCAGAACACGGCCGCGCCGACGATGCTCGGCGCCGGGTACAAGGTCAATGTGATCCCGGGGCAGGCCACCGCCCATGTCGACGGACGCTTCCTGCCGGGGTACGAGGACGAGTTCCTCGCCGACCTCGACCGCATCCTCGGCCCGCGGGTCAAGCGCGAGGACGTGCACGCGGACAAGGCGCTGGAGACCAGCTTCGACGGGGCGCTGGTCGACGCCATGCAGTCGGCGCTGAAGGCGGAGGACCCGATCGCCCGCGCCGTGCCGTACTGCCTCTCGGGCGGTACGGACGCCAAGTCCTTCGACGACCTCGGCATCCGCTGCTTCGGTTTCGCACCGCTGCGGCTGCCGCCGGAGCTGGACTTCGCCGGGATGTTCCACGGGGTCGACGAACGGGTGCCGGTGGACGGGCTGAAGTTCGGCGTGAGGGTGCTGGATCGGTTCCTGGACGCCTGCTGATCGCTGCTCGACTCACTGCCCGATCACTGCCCGATCAGCGCCGGACCGCTGCCCGGCTTCCGCTGCGCTTCTGCCATGCTCCTGTCACTCCTTCGCTGATCACGGCTGTGACCAGTGCGGACGCCGAAGGGTTACGCACTTGCACTGGTTCGGCCTAATCGATCACACATACCGAAAGAACCGAAAAGAGTGAATGCTGTCGTAGCTTGATAGCTCGATTGCTCCCTCCTCGTTACATGGTGTGTGCGGCTCGTGACAGGGGCCGCGATGCCGAAAAGGGGGTGGGTGCAGTGCCCCGCCTTCGGCAACTACCGCATCGATCACGTGACATTGGGTCACGGTCCACCGGGGTGTGATCCCGGGCGGTTCCGGAGGGCGTGCCACGCGCTCCGGAACCGCCCGGGCATGGGGGTGCGGGCGGAGAAGCCCGCGCGCATCCCGGCTGGGACGGAAGGCAGGGGAGCAGGAGTTATGCGACAGGTTGCGAAAAAGAGCCTGATCACCGTAGCGGCGGCGAGCGGCGTACTGGCCGTGACCGGCGGCTACGCCCACGCGAGCTCGGGGGCGGACGGCGGCGCCGCGAACTCGCCGGGGATCGTGTCGGGCAACTCGATCCAGGCGCCGGTACACGTGCCGGTGAACCTGTGCGGGAACACGGTGACCGTCGTCGGGCTGATGAACAGCGCCGGTGGCGGGAGCTGCGGCGAGCAGGCCGGTGGCTCGGGCAGCGGCTCCGGTGGCTCCGGCGGTTCCAGCTCGACCAGCGGTTCCCAGGCCCAGGGCGACACCCAGGGCTCACCCGGAATCGGCTCCGGCAACAATGTCCAGGCCCCGGTCGACGTTCCGGTCAATGTGTGCGGGAACAACATCGGCGTGGCCGCGATCGGGAACACCAGTGGTGGCGGCGACTGCGGTGTGGTCGAGGCGGTCCCGAACAACCCGGGTGAGCCGAACGAGCCCGGTGAGCCCAATGAGCCGGGTGAGCCGAACGAGCCCGGTGAGCCCAATGAGCCCGGTGAGCCGAACGAGCCCGGTGAGCCCAATGAGCCCGGTGAGCCGAACCAGCCGGGTGAGCCCAACAACCCCGGCGAGCCGAACAACCCGGGTGAGCCCAACAACCCCGGTCAGCCGAACAACCCGGGCGACAACAACCCCGGCGATGACTCGGACCAGCCCGGCGGCCAGGAGCAGACCGGAGTCCACGGGTCCGACCCGTCCTCGAACCTCGGTGGCTCCCACATCGCGGGTGACGAGCAGCTGGCCCACACCGGTGCCGGGCCGGTTGACCTGGCCATTCCGGCCGCCGCCGGAATGCTGCTCGCGGGCACGGTGCTCTACCGCCGCGCCCGCGCGGCGCGGCGCTGACCAGCACGCCACTCACCACTCACCGCAACACTCTCACCGCGCTCCGTGATGACGGTGTGACTCACAGCGGGCCTCGCGTTCAGCGCGGGGCCCGCTCCGCGTCCCGGCGCGCTACCAGGTGGCGCGCAGCTGGCGGATGATCCGCCGCCGCAGCCGCACTCTGCGGCTGCCGTCGGGGTTGAGTCTCAGACGATCCAACTCCCAGTGTCCGTATTCGGCGTGGTCGGTCAGCATGCGGGTAGTCGCCTTGCGGGAGACCCCACGCGGCACATACACGTCGCAGAATTCATATTCCGGCATCGCATCTATTGTGCGGGAACTGCCCTGCTACGGATAGCGTCTGCACTATGTCTGATGCTGCGCAGCCATCCGCTGCCGAGGTACGCGCCGCCGCCGAAGCGGTGAAAGCCGCACTGGATCGTCACCTCGACGCTGTCGAACGCCGGTCGGGGGAAGCAGACCCAGCCGTCTATGCCGCGTTCAACGAACTGGCAGCGGCAGCCGAGGTCTACGACGAGTTGCTCTATGACGCCTACGACGAGGTCACCCCCTTCGAGATCCCCGGGGACGATACGCTGCCCGCCTATGCCGGACCGGACGAGCCGAGTGTGCTCAACGTACTGATCCGGAGGGATTACACGATCGCGGAACCGCAGCGTCTGCTCTCGCAGGCCCAGCGGATCGCCGACCTCGATCCGGACTCCGCCGCTGGGAACGGTCGGCTCGGCGGCGAACCGGCCGCGGTCGGCGAGAGCGTCCATAGCGCGTTGGGGGTGCTCTTCGGCGAGTTCGAACCGGACGAGATCGCCTCCCGGCACAAGGAATTCGGACTGGAGGAGGGCGACTCCACGCTGTGGGTGGCCGCCGCCGAGGAGCCCGCCGAACCGGGGGAGTGGCTGTCCGCCCCCTTCGAGCAGGCGGACCCGGAGCTGGTGGTCTGTCGCTTCGACGTGAGCTCGGTCTTCGACGAGGAGGACGAGGAAGACCTCGAGGTGCTCGGCCCGGGAGGCTGAGCCGCGCGTCGCTCGGCGGCGGCGTGCGGGGCTGGGGCCGCGGGGTCCCGGCCGAGCCGTGCATCGGCGAGCGGGCCGGCCGGGACCACGCGGACGGCTGACGGCCCCCGGCCGCGGCACTCCCGCCGACGGCGGCCCCAGCGCGCCCGGCCCGTGTTCGCGGGCCTCCGCGCTTCATGTGGGTCGTGCGCAAGCTGCCGGGGCCGCGGTGCTCGGAGCAGCCGTGCCGCGGCGGGCCCGACTGCTGTGCCGCTGCCCCACGGCGGCATGTGCATGGGTGGGCGCCGCTGCACCCCGCATACCCGGCCCGGAATCCGGGCCGCGCGTGCTGGGGCCTCCCCAAGGACAAGGCGCTACGTGCGGGGCCGCAGGCAACCTGTCACCCCGGCTGCCGCCCCCAAGGCAAGCCGTCTCCCGGCCTTGCCCCGGGCAGGCGTCGGCGGGCTGACGTGGCTCACGCCACCGCGGCAGCGCGCGGACGCGGTAGAGCCGTACGGCGGTGCCCGGGCCTCGCGCCGCACCCCGGCGCCCGCGCTGGGCGTCCTCCCCGTCAGCCCGTGGTCGGGATCTGGGCCTGGAGGAGGGAGCGCAGACGGGTGGTGCGGTCCTTGAACGGGATCTCCGCCACCGCTCGGGGAAGCGCCGCGTCCGCGCCGTGGATGACGGACAGATGGTGCTCGGCGCGGCTGAACGCGGTGTAGACCCACGCGCGGGTGAGGGCGGACGCCGCGTCGCCCGGCAGCACCACGACCGCCGCGGGCCAGCGCGATCCTGCGGCCTGGTGCGCGGTGATGGCCCAGCCGTGCCGCAGCAGCTCGCCGACCTCCTCGCGCCCCACCACCACGGGTGTGCCGCCGCGGTCCAGCCGCAGTCCGTCGGCCTCCGCCGACACCACCGTGGCCAGGACCGTACGGCCCGGGGCCGGGGTGTAGGCCACGCGGTCGCCCGGGTCGAAGCCGCCGAACCGGCCGGGGCCGGGGTTCAGCCGGTTCTTGAGGGCGGTGTTCAGCGCCCGCGTCCCGGCGGCGCCGCCGTGGCCCGGGGTGATCACCTGCGTCTGCTCCGCGGGAACGCCGATCGCGCGCGGCACCGAGTCGGCGACCAGTTGCACCGTGCGGTGCACCGCCTCGCCCGCGTCACGCACGGGCACGATCACGACCTCCTTGCCCGGCGCCTCGACCTGGTTCAGTTCGCCGATCCCGATCCCGGAGACCAGCTCGCCGATCGGCCCCGGGTCCGGGGTGCGCGAAACGACCTGCGGACAGCGCCGGGCCGCCAGCAGATCCGCGAAGACCCGGCCCGGCCCCGCGGACCAGAGCACCCGGGGATCCCCGCTCAGCACCAGCCGTGCGCCGTCCGGCAGCGACTCGACGAGCATCGCCGCCGTCTCCACGTCGAGCTGCGGGGCGTCCAGCACGGCGAGCAGATCGAGCGCCAGCGCCCCTTCCTCGTCGCGGCCGGGGCCCTCGCCACCGGACAGCAGCCCGGCGACGGTGACGGCCGACGAGGCCGCGGCACCGGACGGATCGGTGTCGATCAACTCGGCCAGGCGCCGTCTGCCGTCCTCACCGTGCGCCGCCGCGTACGCCCGCAGGCCCATCGCGCGGGCGGCGGCGACCAGCGCCGCCGGTTCGGCGCGAGCTGCCTCACCACCGCTGTGGGTGACCAGGCCGTGGCCCGCCACGGTGCGGATCAACTCGGCGGCGGAGGGGGACGGAGCGGCGGCGGCAGCCTTCTCCCAGTCGGGCGCGCCCGGTTCACCGACGCTCGCCTCGTCTGCCGCGGCGTCCTCGGCGGCGTCCTCCGCCGACTCCTCCGCCGATTCCTTCGCGGGGCCCGACGGTCCGGCGAAGGTGCTGGCCATCCGGCCCAGACCGTCGGCCAGGCTCTCCTCCGCCAGTGCGTAGCGGTCCAGGCCGAGCAGGACCCGGACGGGCTGTCCGGCGTCCTCCTCGTCATCGGCGGCAGCGGTGGTGGTGGGGCGGCCGGCTCCTGGGGTGTCCAGCGCGTCCTGGAACACCAGCACCTCGCCGTCCGCGATCACGGTGCGCAGCGCCTCGTCCGGGTCGGGCACGGACACCTTGGCGAGTGCGGCGCGCAGCGCGCCGGACTCCAGCGCGGTGTGGCCCTCGAGAGCGGCGCGCTCCAGCAGCCAACCGGTGAGTGCCCGTGCCCGGCGCTCGTCATCCGGCCGGCAGTCGGGGCCGAGCAGGGCGCGGGCGAAGCCGTCGGCCTGGTCGTGGCGCACCCCGGGGACCGCCAGGAGCTGCCAGGGGTCCTCCCGCAGTGCCTCGGCCGCCCGCTCGCCGAGCACCTCGGCCACCCGGTCGGCCAGTGTCTCGGGTGCGCCACCCGCCGCGAGTACCTGCCGAACGTCGGCGGCACCCGCGATCTCACCGCCCGGACCGCGCGCCGGGCGGGGCGCCGCGGGGATCACACCGCCCGGCCCGGGGCCGGGCGGGACGCCGCCGCCTGCCGGTGTGTCCGGACGGGGCTGCTGGGGCCGGGGCGCGGCGGGGGCCGGAGCGGGTGCCGGACGGCGGGCCGGGGTGGGCTCGTTGAAGAACGACGCCGCCGACCGCTCACCGCTCTCCACGGCCCGCACCGCGGCGGCCAGCGCCTCAGCGGCCGCCGACCGCCGCCCCTTGCCGGTTGCCGAGGTGGGGGCCTGGTCCGCCGCGGGCTCGCCGTCCGCGTCCGTCTGCTCCGCGCGGTCGTTGGCGCCGTCGGCCCGGTCGCGGTCCTGCCCTGCCGTGTCGCCCGGCCCTGCCGTGTCGCCCTGCCCTGCGTTCACCGGGGCGTTCCCCTCCGCCCCCGCTTCCGGCGCGGGCGCCGGTGGGGCGGTGTCGGCCTCCTCGGGCGCGGATGCGGCCTCGCCGGCGAGGCGGTCGGTACTCACAGCGTGCTCCAGTCCTGATCGGGATAGCGGTGCACGGGCGCCGACACATCGTCGAGCGCCTGGCAGATCTCGTCCGGAAGACTAAGGGTCTCCACCGACAACGCCGTCCTCAGCTGCTGGGCGTTGCGCGCGCCGACGATCGGCGCGGCGACGCCCGGGCGGTCGCGGACCCAGGCGAGGGCGACATGCAGCGCGGTGGTGGCCAGACCGTCGGCGGCTATGGCGACGGCCTCGACGACGCGGCTGGCCTCCTCGTCGAGATACGGCGCGACGAATGCCGCGAGCTCGGAGGCGCCGCGGGAGTCCGCGGGGGTCATATGGCGGTACTTCCCGGTCAGTACGCCCCGGCCGAGCGGTGACGACGGGAGCAGACCGATGCCCAGGTCGAGCGCGGCGGGCAGCACTTCGCGCTCCACACCGCGCTGGAGCAAGGAGTACTCCATTTGTGTGCTGGCGAGCCGGGTGTGGGCGCCGGAGGAGGCCAGCTGCCAGGTGGCGGCCTTGGCGAGCTGCCAGCCGCAGAAGTTGGAGACGCCCACATACCGGGCCCGCCCGCTGCTGACCGCGATGTCGAGCGCCTGGAGGGTCTCCTCGAGCGGGGTGACCGGGTCGAAGGCGTGCACCTGCCACAGGTCGACATAGTCCGTGCCCAGCCGGTCCAGCGAGGCGTCCAGCGCCGCCAGCAGATGGCCGCGCGAGCCGTCGAAGCGCCGGTCGGGATCGGGCACACTGCCCGCCTTCGTGGCGATCTGGAAGTCCCGCCGGGGCACCAGCCCCTCCAGCAGCTGCCCGAGGAGGTATTCGGCGCCGCCGTCCGCATACACATCCGCGGTGTCGACCAGTGTCCCGCCCGCCTCCCAGAACGCCTTGAGCTGGTCCGCGGCGTCGTGTTCGTCGGTGTCCCGCCCCCAGGTGAGCGTGCCGAGCCCGAGCCGGGATACGCGCAGGCCCGTGCGGCCGAGGTGCCTCTGCTCCATGAACATCGAGATTACTGGCCGGAAAGCGAGCCGTGGCGGCCTGTGGATAACCCACCCCTGACGTATCGCGGTCCCGCGCGCTAGAGTCCCCGGAACAGGGACGTTACTGATCGGTATGAGGTGCGGTATGAGGCTCGGAATCAACCTCGGTTACTGGGGCGCCGGAATGGACTCGGACAACCTCGCGGTGGCCCGTGAGGCCGACCGGCTCGGCTACTCGGTCTGTTGGGCGGCCGAGGCGTACGGCTCGGACGCCGCCACCGTGCTCTCGTGGGTCGCCGCGCAGACCGAGCGCATCGACGTCGGCTCCGCCATCTTCCAGATCCCGGCCCGTACACCCGCGATGACGGCGATGACCGCCGCCACCCTCGACACGCTCTCCGGCGGCCGCTTCCGGCTCGGCCTCGGCGTCTCGGGTCCCCAGGTCTCCGAGGGCTGGTACGGCGTGCGGTTCGACAAGCCGCTCGCCCGCACCCGCGAGTACGTGGAGGTCATCCGCAAGGCGATGTCGCGCGAGCGGCTGAGCCACGACGGCGACAACTGGACACTGCCGCTGCCCGGCGGCCCCGGCAAGGCGCTCAAGCTCACCGTGCACCCGGTGCGCGAGCACATCCCGCTGTACATCGCGGCCATTGGTCCCAAGAACCTCGAGCAGACGGGCGAGATCGCCGACGGCGCACTCGTGCTCTTCTACGCCCCCGAGCACGCCGAGGAGACCACCCTCGGTTCGCTGCGCGCGGGCCGGGCCAAGGTCGGCAAGGACCTGGAGGGCTTCGACGTGGTGCCCACCGTCCCGATGGCCGTCGGTGACGACATCCGCGGCCTCGCCGACCACTTCCGCCCGTACACCGCGCTCTACGTGGGCGGCATGGGCAGCGCCAAGCAGAACTTCTACAACAAGCTGGCGCAGCGCATGGGGTACGAGAAGGAGGCCGCCGAGATCCAGGAGAAGTACCTCAGCGGCGACAAGGAGGGTGCCGCCGCGGCCGTGCCCCACGAGCTGATCGACTCCACCTCGCTGATCGGCCCCGTCGAGCGCATCGCCGACCGTATGCAGGCATACGCCCAGGCCGGGGTCACCACCCTGTCACTGACCCCCGCGGGCTTCACGCTGGAGGAGCGGCTCGCCGGTCTGCGGGCGGGCGTCGAGGCCCTGGAGCAGGCCGGACTGGCGTAAGGGCCACCGAGAAGTCCTGCGGCCGTGGTGGGGGCTCGGGGGTCTTCCCCGCCACGGCCGTCATCGTGCACAACGCCCGTGCCCCCCACTGGTTACGGCTGCCCGGCCTTCTCCCGGAATCGCCCATACGGACGAGCCGAACCCCTCACCTGTTGCCGCTCCGCATACCCGGCATTTGACTTTTCCTGCGCGAGTGTCGTGCACGGAGCGCACGGAGGTGGCAGTGATGCTCTCGGAGAAAAGCGTCTTCCAGGAGATCCTCGACAACGACGAGTCGTTCCGGCTCTTCTGCTCGATCGCGGCCAGCGGTGAGGCCCAGGGGGGCTGGGAGAACGGCCGGATCGCCGCCCTCGTGCCCGACAGTCAGCGTGCCCTCGCGCCCAAGATCACCCGGCATGGCGCCGACGAGGACAAGCACGGCCGGATCTTCAACGCCCTGCTGCGCAAGCGCGGACTGGAGCCGATCGAGGTTCCGCGCGACACCGACTACACCATGCTGCTGGAGGCGCGCGGTATCGGGCTGGCCCACGACAAGCTGCGCCGCGACGAGCCGCTGACCGAGCACGACATCGTCGTCTACCTCGCGCACAGCAGGGTCACCGAGCAGCGGGCCTCCGCCCAGATGCTGATGTTGCGCAAGCACTTCGGCGACCATCCGGTCATCGGCCGCGCGGTGGAGATGATCTCCAACGACGAGGAGAACCACCTCGCCTACTGCCACGAGGAACTGCTGCGGCTGGCCGCCGCCGGATACGGCCGGACCATCCAGCGGATGCTGCGGGAGAGCGCGCTGGTGGAGATGGAGGTCTACCGGGCCGTGAGCCTCGCCGTGGTGTCCCATATGGGGCGCATCCTGGGCTGGTCCACGGCGAAGGCCGCGGTACTGGCGGCGGGTGTGCACGCCATGTACGGCTTCGAGCGGCTGGGCGGCTGGCGGCGGATGGTCTCGCTGCGGATGCCCGAGCGGCGGGACGCCCTGGGCGGACCCTCGGCCAGTGCCCCCGAGGCACCCGAGTTCGCCTGAGGCCCCGAGGCGGGCCCTGGGGCGAGGTCCCGCAGCGGGCCCTTGGGCAGGGCCCCGCAGCGGACGGGCCCGCGAACCAGGTCCCGAACGGCCTCCCGGGTCCGCTCGCGCTCAGCTCAGAGCCAGCCGCGGCGCTTGAACGTCCGGTACAGCAGCGTGATCGCACCGACCATCAGCAGCACCACCGCCGGATAGCCCCACGGCTGCTTCAGCTCCGGCATGTAGTCGAAGTTCATGCCGTAGATTCCGGCGATCAGCGTCGGCACCGCGGCCATCGCCGCCCACGCCGAGATCTTCCGCATGTCGTCGTTCTGCCGCACGCCCATCTGCGCGAGATGCGCGGCGAGGATGTCCGACAGCAGTCGGTCCAGCCCCTCCACATGCTCGTTCACCCGGGTCAGATGGTCGCTGACATCGCGGAAGAACGGCCGCGACCCCTCGTGGACGAACGGCACCCCGGCGCCCGCGAGCCGTTCCATCGGCTCGGCCAACGGGCCCGTCGCCCGGCGGAATTCGAGCACCTCGCGCTTGAAGGCGTAGATCCGTCCGGCCGTGTTGTGCCCCGCGGCGCCGTCCGGCGCGAAGACCTCGGTCTCCAGCCCGTCCAGGTCCTCATGGAGCCCGTCCGCGACATCGAGGTAGTGGTCCACGACCGCGTCGGAGACCGCGTACATCACCGCCGTCGGCCCGTGCCGCAGCACCTCGGGCGCCTCCTCCAGCCGCTCCCGCACCGCGCCGAGCGGATTGGCCTCCCCGTGCCGGACGGTCACCACGAAGGAGTCACCCACGAACACCATCAGCTCACCCGCGGTGACGGTGCCCGCCTTCTCGTTGTACCGCACCGGCTTGAGCACCAGGAACAGGGAGTCGTCGTACACCTCCAGCTTCGGTCTCTGGTGGGCGTGCAGGGCGTCCTCCACGGCCAGCGGATGCAGTCCGAACTCGCTGGTCACGAGCTCGAACTCCTTCTCGGTCGGCTCGTGGAGCCCGAGCCAGAGAAAGGAGTCCCCGGCCGCGCGCGCCCGGTCGAGGGCGTCGGAGAGGTCGGCGGGCCCCTCGGTGCGGCGCCCGTCCTGGTAGATGGCACAATCCACGATCACGCGGGGCATTCTGCCGCCCTTGGCTCCGATACGCACGGGGGGCGGGCAAGGGATGCGGGTGCACCCCCTCTGAGGTGCTCGTCCATGGTCGTAGGGTGGCAGGCATGCCCATGCTGATCCTCGTACGGCACGGCCGGTCCACCGCCAATACCGCGGGCGTCCTCGCGGGCTGGACGCCCGGTGTCGCCCTCGACGAGCGCGGTGCCGCCCAGGCCGCGGCGCTGCCCGGACGGCTGGCGCGGCTCCCGCTCGCCGCCGCCGTCACCAGCCCGCTCCAGCGCTGCCAGGAGACGCTGGCCCCGCTGCTCACCGCCCGCCCGGAGCTGCCCCTGCACATGGAGGAACGGATCGGGGAGTGCCACTACGGCGACTGGTCCGGGCGGAAGCTGGCCGAGCTCGCCGACGAACCGCTGATGAACGTCGTACAGCAGCATCCCTCCGCCGCCGCCTTCCCGGGCGGTGAGTCGATGCGCGCCATGCAGGCGCGGGCGGTGGACGCGGTGCGCGACTGGAACGCCCGGATCGAGGCGGAGCACGGGGCGGACGCGGTCTACCTCATGTGCTCGCACGGCGACATCATCAAGTCGCTCGTCGCGGACGCCCTCGGTCTGCACCTCGACCTCTTCCAGCGGATCTCGGTCGAGCCCTGCTCGGTCACCGCGATCCGCTACACCCCGACCCGGCCGTTCCTCGTACGGCTCGGGGACACCGGCGACTTCACGGGTCTGGTCCCGCGCGAGCACGCGCCCGGCGACCGGGGCGGGGACGCGGCGGTGGGCGGCGACGCGGGAGCACCATGATCGCCATGCGCGGGAGCGACGTGATCTCCGTGCGCAGTAGGGTGGTGCCGCGGCGCGACGCGCACGCCGTTACGGCCGTGACCGGGCAGTCGTGACATTCAGCACTCAGCAGTCAACCAGCCGAGCAGTCGAACCAAATGGAGCAGGACGTTGTCCCGTCAGGTGTTCCTCTATGACCCGCCGGACCGTTTCGTCGCCGGTACGGTCGGGCTGCCTGGTCGCCGCACCTTTTTCCTCCAGGCATCCGCGGGTGGCCGCACCACCAGCGTCGCGCTGGAGAAGACCCAGGTCGCCGCGCTGGCCGAGCGGATAGACGAGCTGCTCGACGAGGTGGTCCGGCGCACCGGCGGAAACGCCCCGGTCCCCGCGGTCGCACCCGCCGAACTCTCCGACACCGAGCCGCTGGAAGCCCCCGTGGAGGAGGAGTTCCGGGTCGGCACCATGGCGCTCGCCTGGGACGGCGAGGAACAGCGCATGATCGTCGAGGCGCAGGCGCTCGTCGAGCTGGAGGCCGAGTCCGAGGAGGACCTGGCCGAGGCCGAGGAACGGCTGCTCCAGGACGATGTGAACGGGCCGCCCATGCTGCGGGTGCGGCTCACCGGCACCCAGGCCCGCGCCTTCGCCAAGCGCGCTCTGGACGTCGTCAACGCCGGCCGGCCGCCCTGCCCGCTGTGCAGCCTGCCGCTCGACCCGGAGGGACACGTATGTCCGCGCCAGAACGGATACCGCCGCGGAGCGTGACGCCCCCGGAGCCGTCCGCGCTGCTGGCCCTGGGCGAGCTGACGGTGCGCGGCCGGGTCCGGGAGGCGTCCAACGCGGTGCTCTACTGCACGGTCGAGTACCAGGGCCACAGCGCGCCGTGCGTCTACAAGCCGGTGGCCGGGGAGCGCCCCCTGTGGGACTTCCCGGACGGCACGCTGGCCCAGCGCGAGGTGGCCGCGTACGAGATCTCCGAGGCGACCGGCTGGGGGCTGGTCCCGCCCACCGTGCTGCGCGACGGTCCGTACGGACAGGGGATGTGCCAGCTGTGGGTCGAGGTGGCCGACGGCGACGGCCCGGACGGGACAGGGGGCGAAGGACGCGACGGATCCCCCGAGGACGGGGCATCCACCGACGGGCACGGTACGGAGCTGCTCGCGCTGATCGAGGGCGATGAGCCCGGCCCCGGCTGGAAGGCGGTCGGCTTCGCGGAGGTGGGCGAGGGACGCACCGCGCTGCTGGTCCACGCCGACGACGTACGACTGCGCCGACTGGCCGTCCTGGACGCGGTGATCAACAACGGTGACCGCAAGGGCGGCCATCTGCTGCCCGCCGCCGGGGGGCGGCTCTACGCGATCGACCACGGTGTGACCTTCAACGCCGACGACAAGCTGCGCACCCTGCTGTGGGGGTGGGCGGGGGAGCCGCTTCCGGACGATGTGCTCGAGGTGCTGGGCCAATTGGCGGAGCAGCTGGCCGACGGCGGACCGCTGTGCGTCCGGCTGGCGGAGCTGATCACCACCGCGGAGATCGAGGCGCTGCGGGCCCGGGTGGCGGTGCTGTTGCGCACCAAGGTGCACCCCGAGCCCAGCGGGCAGTGGCCCGCGATCCCCTGGCCGCCGGTCTGAGCCGAGCCGCGCGGGTCCGTGCCAAGCCGTCGAATACGGGCACAGCATCTTTCGGGCGAGAGCGCAAGACCGCCTATCCGGCCAACAGGTCTGGTCCGGTTCGTATCCGGAACTGGCATCCGGTTACGCTCATTGCATGTATGCCTGGCCCGCTTCTGAGGTTCCCGCCCTGCCCGGCAGAGGCCGCGACCTGAGGATTCACGACACCGCGACCGGGGGACCCCTCACCCTCACCCCCGGCCCCGTCGCCCGCATCTACGTCTGCGGTATCACTCCGTACGACGCCACCCACATGGGGCATGCGGCGACCTACAACGCGTTCGACCTCGTTCAGCGCGTGTGGCTCGACATCAAGCGGCAGGTTCACTACGTCCAGAACGTCACCGATATCGACGATCCACTGCTGGAGCGGGCCGTGGCGAACGGCGACGACTGGACCGCGCTCGCCGAGCGTGAGACCGCCCTCTTCCGCGAGGACATGACGGCCCTGCGGATGCTGCCGCCGCGGCACTACATCGGCGCCGTGGAGGCCATACCGGGGATCGTGCCGCTGGTGGAGCGGCTGCGCGACCTGGGCGCCGCCTATGAGCTCGAGGGCGACACCTACTTCTCCGTGGAGGCCGACCCCGCGTTCGGGTCGGTCAGCAGGCTCGACGCCGAGGCCATGCGGCTGCTGTCCGCCGAGCGCGGCGGCGACCCCGAACGCCCCGGCAAGAAGAACCCCCTCGACCCGATGCTGTGGATGGCTGCCCGTGAGGGCGAGCCGAGTTGGGACGGCGGTTCGCTCGGCCCCGGCCGCCCCGGCTGGCACATCGAGTGTGTGGCCATCGCCCTGGACCACCTCGGCATGGGCTTCGACGTGCAGGGCGGCGGCTCCGATCTCGCCTTCCCGCACCATGAGATGGGTGCCTCCCACGCCCAGGCCCTCACCGGGGAGCGGCCGTTCGCGCAGTCGTACGTGCACGCCGGGATGGTCGCCCTCAATGGCGAGAAGATGTCCAAGTCCAAGGGCAATCTGGTCTTCGTCTCGGCACTGCGCCGCGACGGTGAGGACCCCGCGGCCATCCGGCTCGCGCTGCTGGCCCACCACTACCGGGCCGACTGGGAGTGGACGGACGAGGTCCTGCGGGAGGCGCGGGAGCGGCTGGGCCGCTGGCGCGCCGCCGTCTCGCGACCGGACGGACCGTCGGCCGACGCGCTGGTGGAGGAGATCCGCGAGGCGCTGGCGGACGACCTCGACGCACCGTCGGCCCTGGCCGCGGTGGACCGCTGGGCCGCCGCGCAGGAGTCGTCCGGCGGTACGGACGAGGGGGCGCCCGGTCTGGTGTCGCGCGCGGTCGACGCATTGCTGGGTGTCGCGCTCTGACCCTCCCCGGTGGTCTCCTGACCGCCCACTGAGCGGTTCCTGACCACTCGGACGGGCCCGCACCGGGAACTTCCCCGGAAACCTCCCGGTGCGGGCCCGTCGTCGTGCGGTCCGCGCGTGGTCAGCCGCCGGAGCCGGGCCGGTCCCCGCCCCCGGTGTCTCCGCTTCCCGGGTCCCCGTTCTCCGGGTCTCCGGCGCTTCCGTCCCGGCTCCCGTTCCCGTCCGTGCCGGTGCCGGTGCCGGGGGCGTCGGCGTCGGTGCCGTCGGAGCCTTCCGCGGCGCTCTCGTCGCCGTCGGAGCCCTCGCTCTCCTCCCTGGCCACGTCGTCCTTCGGGGACGGCTTGCGCGGGCGGGTGTGGCCGCTGGAGGAGTCCCGCAGATACGAGCCGGCGCCCGGACCGCCCACGCCGCCGTCCCGGCCGTCCGCGACGCCGCTCTCGGTGGCGTGGCCGCCCGGTCCGGGCTGGCCGTCACGCCGCCGCAGATAGCGCTCGAACTCGCGGGCGATGGCCTCCCCCGACGCCTCCGGCAGCTCCGCGGTGTCGCGCGCCTCCTCCAGCGACTGCACGTACTCGGCCACCTCGCTGTCCTCGGCGGCCAGTTGGTCCACTCCCAGCTGCCAGGCCCGTGCGTCCTCCGTCAGCTCGCCGAGCGGGATCCGCACGCCGATCAGGTCCTCGAGACGGTTCAGCAGCGCCAGGGTCGCCTTCGGGTTCGGCGGCTGCGAGACGTAGTGCGGTACGGCCGCCCACAGGCTCACCGCCGGAACACCGGCGTGGGTGCAGGCCTCCTGGAGGATTCCGACGATGCCCGTGGGCCCCTCGTAGCGGGTCTCCTCCAGATCGAGGCTGCGGGCCAGGTCCGGATCGGAGGTGACCCCGCTGACCGGTACCGGCCGGGTGTGCGGGGTGTCGCCGAGCAGCGCGCCGAGGACCACGACCATCTCCACGCCCAACTCATGGGCGTAGCCGAGGATCTCGTTGCAGAACGACCGCCAGCGCATGCTGGGCTCGATACCGCGCACCAGCACCAGATCGCGGGTCTTCTCCCCGGTGTCCGCACGGACCACGGAGAGCCGGGTCGTCGGCCAGGTGATCTTGCGGACCCCGGAGTCCAGGGCCACGGTGGGACGGTTCACCTGGAAGTCGTAGTAGTCCTCGGCGTCGAGCGCGGCGAAGACCTCGCCCTTCCACTCCCGGTCCAGGTGCGCCACCGCGGTGGAGGCCGCGTCTCCGGCGTCGTTCCAGCCCTCGAAGGCACAGATCATGACCGGGTCGATCAGCTCGGGAACCCCCTCAAGCTCGATCACCCAGCGCCTCCTTCCGACCGGGGCGGACGGGTCGGTACCGCCCCCGGTTCCAGTTCCGTTGCGTGCGACCCAAGCCTACGGCTTACCAGCCCTCTCACCGCAGCCCCCGTACAGCACGACACTTAGATTCATCCGACCTGTCCTTGGAAAATTATGCCGCACCTCTGGACGCCCCGCGAACAACAGCGCTATACATCGGATCACCGCAAAAGATCCGATGTTCTCTCGCATCGTGTTCAGGGAGCCCCGTTGATGCTGCGTCCCGTTGTCACCGAACTCGAGGTCCACGACATCCGGTTTCCCACCTCGGAGCGGCTCGACGGCTCGGATGCCATGAACCCGGACCCCGACTACTCCGCGGCCTATGTGGTGCTGCGGACGAACGCCCGGACCGCCGACGGTCCGGACTCCGCCGCGGCAGAGGGACACGGCTTCGTCTTCACCATCGGCCGCGGCAACGACGTCACCGCGGCCGCGATCCGCTCGCTGCGCCCCCATGTGGTCGGCCGCCCCGCCCCGTACACCGCGGCCCAACTCGCCGTACTGCACCGCGACCTGACGCACGATTCGCAGCTGCGCTGGCTCGGACCGGAGAAGGGCGTGATGCACATGGCGGCCGGGGCGGTGGTCAACGCCGCCTGGGACCTGGCCGCCACACACGCCGCCAAACCGCTGTGGCAGTTCCTCGCCGACATGTCCCCCGAGGAACTGGTGGAGCTGGTGGACTTCCGCTACCTCACCGACGACCTCACCCGCGACGAGGCCCTGGCCATCCTGCGCGCCGCCGAACCCGGCCGCGCCGAGCGCGCCGCGCTGCTGCGTGAGCGCGGCTATCCGGCGTACACCACCTCGCCCGGCTGGCTCGGCTACTCCGACGAGAAAATGATCAAGCTGGCCCGGGAGGCCGTCGCCGACGGCTTCGGCCAGATCAAGCTGAAGGTCGGTGCCGACCTCGACGAGGACCTCAGACGGATGCGGCTGGCCCGGGAGGCCGTCGGCCCCGGTGTCCGGATCGCCGTCGACGCCAACCAGCGCTGGGACGTGGCGGAGGCGCTGCGCTGGATGCGCGCCCTGGCCCCGTACCGGCCGCACTGGATCGAGGAGCCGACCAGCCCCGACGACGTGCTCGGCCACGCCGCCATCCGTGCCGGACAGCCCGTCAAAGTGGCCACCGGTGAACACGTCGCCAACCGCGTGGTGTTCAAGCAGCTGCTCCAGGCCGGTGCGGTGGACTTCGTCCAGATCGACGCGGCACGGGTCGCCGGGGTCAATGAGAACCTCGCGATCCTGCTGCTCGCCGCCAAACACGGACTGCCGGTGTGTCCGCACGCGGGCGGCGTCGGACTGTGCGAACTCGTCCAGCACCTGTCCATGTTCGACTTCGTGGCCGTCTCGGGCAGCTGGGACGACCGGGTCATCGAGTACGTCGACCACCTCCACGAGCACTTCACCGACCCGGCGGTGATCGAGGCGGGCCGCTACCGGGCACCGGCCGCACCGGGTTTCTCGGCCAGGATGCACCCCGCGTCCCTCGCCGCCTACCGCTATCCCGACGGACCCGAGTGGCGCGGCCGCGCCGCACGCACCACGGCGGCCGCGTCATCCACGTCATCCGCGTCATCCACGTCATCCGCGGCGACCGCGGCGGCCGCGTCATCCACGACCGCCCGTACGACTGGAGGGAACCCGTGAACCGGCCACATCCCACCGGCGACTTCGAGGGGCTGGCCGCCCTGGTGACCGGCGGCGCCTCCGGTATCGGCGCCGCCGTCGCCACCGAGCTGCGCGACCGCGGCGCACGGGTCGCGGTGCTCGACCGCGACCCAGCGGGCGCCCCGGCGGGCACCCTTCCGGTCACCGCCGACGTCACCTCCGACGAGGCGGTACGGGCCGCGGTGGCCGAGACCGTCGCCGCCTTCGGCGCCCTGCACACCGTCGTCGGCAACGCGGGCATCGGCGCCGTCGGCACCGTCGAGGAGACCGCGGACGAGGAGTGGCAACGGCTGCTGGACGTCAATGTGCTCGGCCTGGTACGCACCGCGCGGGCCGCGCTGCCCCATCTGCGCGCCGCCACGGCCGACCGGCCCGGCTGTGTGTCCATCACCCACACCTGCTCGATCGCCGCCACCGCGGGGCTGCCGCAGCGCGCCGCCTACAGCGCCGGCAAGGGCGCCGTACTGGCGCTCACCCGCGCCATGGCCGCCGACCACATCCGCGAGGGCATCCGCGTCAACTGCGTCAACCCCGGCACCGTGGACACCCCGTGGGTGGGGCGGCTGCTGGACCGGGCGGCCGACCCGGCGGCCGAACGCGCCGCCCTGGAGGCCCGTCAGCCGACCGGCCGGCTGGTGACCGCCGAGGAGGTCGCCTCCGCCGTCGCGTATCTGGCCGGGCCCGCCGCCGCGGCCGTCACCGGCACCGCGCTGGCGGTGGACGGAGGGATGCAGGGGCTGCGGCTGCGCCCCGCGCCACCCGACGCCGTACCCCAGTGCCCCGACGCCGTACCCCGGCCACCCGACACCGCCCACTGAGACCCCGCCACCCCCGCACAACCGCGCTCCACGCACAGGATCGACCAAGGACGGACCCGATGACGAGACCGCGCACCTCCGGCACCGCCGCCTGCGCCGTGCTGCTGGCCGTCGCCGCGCTCACCGGCTGCAACCGTGAGAGCGGCGGCGCCGGTGGCGGCAAGGTCGGCATCGACATGCCGCGTACGGACACCGACTTCTGGAACTCCTACCAGCAGTACCTGGAGAAGGGCATCGACAAGGGCACGGTCTCCGCCCTGCCGCTGTCCAACTCGCAGAACGACATCTCCAAGCTGGTCGCCAACGTCCAGGCATTCAGCGACCAGGGCGCCAAGGCCATCGTCATGGCCCCGCAGGACACCGGCGCCGTCTCCTCCACCCTCGAGCGGCTGGAGGAGAAGAAGATCCCGGTCATCAGCGTGGACACCCGCCCCGACGCCGGAAAGGTCTACATGGTGGTCCGGGCCGACAACCGGGCCTACGGCACCAAGGCGTGCGAATACCTGGGCAAGAAGCTGGGCGGCAAGGGCCGGGTCGCCGAGCTCCAGGGCGATCTCAGCTCCATCAACGGCCGGGACCGGTCGCGTGCCTTCGCCTCCTGCATGGAGAGGAAGTACCCCGGCATCAGGGTGCACGAGCTGCCGGCCGACTGGAAGGGCGACGTCGCCTCCGCCAAGCTCCAGAGCCTGCTGGCCCAGCACCGGGACATCGACGGGATCTACATGCAGGCGGGCGGGGCCTTCCTCCAGCCCACCCTGGCGCTGCTGGAGCAGAAGAAGCTGCTGAAGCCCGCGGGTTCGGACGGCCACATCACGATCATTTCCAACGACGGCATACCCGAGGAGCTGGACGCCATCCGCTCGGGGAAGATCGACGCCACCCTCTCCCAGCCCGCCGACCTCTACGCCAGGTACGCGCTGACGTACGCCAGGGCCGCACTGGACGGCAAGACCTTCAAGCCCGGCCCCACCGGCCACGGCTCACGGATCGTCAAGATCAGGAACGGTCTCGAGGACCAGCTCCCGGCGCCGCTCGTCACCAAGGAGAACGTCGACGACCCCGCGCTGTGGGCCAACCAGCTCGAGAAGAGGAAGTAGCCATGGCCACCGTGGAACAGCCCACCGCGGTGCGTGCCCGGCGCATCGTCAAGCGGTTCGGACCCACCGTCGCCCTGGACCGGGCCCAGCTCGCCGTGGCTCCCGGCGAGGCCCATGCGCTCGTCGGCCGCAACGGGGCGGGCAAGTCCACCCTGGTCTCCGTCCTGACCGGCATGGAGCGCCCGGACGAGGGCGAGGTGACCTTCTCCGACGAACCCGCCCCCGGCTACGGCGACACCGCCGCCTGGCGCGCCAAGGTCGCCTGCGTCTACCAGAAGTCGATGGTCGTTCCCGAGCTGACGGTGGCCGAGAACCTCTATCTGGGCCGCTTCCCGGGCACCGGGCGCATCCGCTGGCCCCAGCTGCGCGAGGCCGCCCGTGCGCTGCTGGCCGAGTACGGCGTGGCGGTGGACCCCCGGACCCGGGCCAAGGACCTCGGCGTCGAGCAGCGGCAGTTCGTCGAGATCGCCCGCGCCCTGTCCTTCGGGGCCCGGCTGATCGTCCTCGACGAGCCCACCGCACAGCTCGACGTGGGCGGGATCGACCGGCTCTTCGCCCGGCTGGCCGAACTGCGTGCCCAGGGGGTCGCGTTCCTGTTCATCTCGCACCATCTGCAAGAGGTCTACGAACTCTGCGACACCGTCACCGTCTTCCGCGACGCCCGCCATGTGCTCACCGCACCGGTCGACGGGCTGCCCAAGGAGGATCTGGTCGCGGCGATGACCGGGGACGCCGCCGGGGCGCCCGGGGAAGACTCCCGCACGGCGGCGCGCGCCCCGGTCACCCGCCGGAGGGCCGAACCGGGCGGGGAGCCGGTGCTGCGCACCGAAGGGCTGCGGGTGGAGGGCGCGTTCGCACCGCTGGACCTGGTGGTGCGGCCGGGTGAGGTGCTGGGCCTGGCCGGGGCGACGGCCAGCGGCAACACCGCGGTGGGGGAGACCCTGGTGGGGCTGCGCCGGCCGGACGGCGGACGGCTGGCGGTCCGCGGCCGCCCGGTGCGCCCCGGCAGTGTGCCGCACGCCCTCGACGCCGGGATCGGCTACGTCCCCGAGGACCGGCACCGTCAAGGCCTGGTCCCGGGGCGGAGCGTCGCGGAGAACGCCACCCTGACCGTCGCCGACCAGCTCGGGCCGTACGGCACCGTGCTGCCCTCCCGCACCCGTGCCTTCGCCCAGCGCATGATCACCTCGCTGGACATCAAAACCGCGGGACCCTCGCAGCCCGTTTCGGGTTTGTCCGGCGGAAATCAGCAGAAGGTCGTCGTCGCGCGGGCGCTGGCGCGCGAGCCCAGCGTGCTGGTCGCCATCCGGCCGACCGCCGGGGTGGATGTGAAGTCCAAGGACGCGCTGCTCGGGGTGGTGCGGGACGTCGCCGCGGCCGGGAGCGGGGCGGTCATCGTCTCCGACGAACTGGACGACCTCCGGGTCTGCGACCGCGTCCTCGCGTTCTTCCACGGGCGGGTGGTGGCCGAGTTCGACAGCGGGTGGACCGACCGCGGACTTGTCGCCGCGATGGAAGGCATCACGGAAGGGGGAGCGGACGCGGCACCCGGCTCCATGCACAAGAGCGCGCACCAGGGCACGCACAACAGCCCGCGCGAAGCCACGCACCGAAGCACGCACCAGGGCGACGAGGGAAGCCACGACGGCACGGGAGGAAGGCAGTCATGACCGATACCGCACGGCAGCGGGCCGCCGAGCCGGTGGTGGACGGACCGGCGGACCGGGCCCGGCCGCGGCTGGACTTCGCGCGCTGGCGCGATCTGTCCCTGGTCCCCGTGATCTTCGTCCTGGGGGTGATCGGCTTCATCGTCTCGCCCGCCTTCCTCACCGAGGACAACCTGATCGGCGTCGTTCAGCAGTCGACGGAACTGGGACTGCTGGTGCTCGGCGAGGCACTGATCCTGATCAGTGGACGGATGGACCTCTCCCTGGAGTCCACCATCGCGGTCGCGCCCGTGATCGCCCTGTGGCTCGTCCTCCCCGCGCACGGCGCCCGGTTCGAGGGTCTCGGGCTGCTGCCGGTGTGGACGGCCATCCCGCTGTGCCTGGCCGTCGGCGCGGCCATCGGCGCCGCCAACGGCTTCCTGATGCTCAAACTGCGCGTCAACGGCTTCATCGCGACGCTCGGCATGCTCACCATGCTGCGCGGCCTCCAAGTCGGCATCTCCGAGGGCCAGTCGATCGTCAACGTCCCCGAGTCCTTCCGCTACCTGGGCAAGGCCGACTGGCTGGGCGCCCCCGCCGCCGTATGGCTCTGCCTCGGCCTCTACGCCATCGGCGGCCTCGCCCTCGGCTATCTGCGCCACGGGCGCGCGCTGTACGCCATCGGCGGCAACCCCGAGGCGGCCCGCGCCGCGGGCATCCGCGTGGACCGCATCACCTGGATCGTGCTGAGCGCGGGCGGGCTGCTCGCCGCGTTCGCCGGGGTCCTCTACACCGGCCACTACGGCTCGGTCGCCGCCAGCCAGGGCAACGGCTGGATCTTCCAGGTGTTCGCCGCGGCCGTCATCGGCGGGATCAGCCTCAAGGGCGGCCGGGGCACCCTCTTCGGCGCGCTCACCGGTGTGCTGACCCTCCAGCTGGTGGTCAACGTGATGACCCTCGGCGGTGTGCCGCCGCTGTGGAACCAGTTCATCAACGGCTCCATCATCATCGTCGCGCTGATCATCTCCCGCTACGCCAGCGGCGAGAAGCAGGACTGAGGGGAACGCGGAGGGAGGAGGCCGCCATGGCGCGGATACCGCGCGGACCGCGGGAACTGGGGCGCTCCGGCGTCCGCGTACCGCCCCTGGGGCTCGGCTGCGCACCGCTGGGCAACCTCTACACGGCGGTGCCCGAGGCGCGCGCCCGGGCCACCGTACGGGCCGCCCTCGACGCGGGCCTCAGCTATCTGGACACCGCGCCGCACTACGGTGTCGGGCTCTCCGAAGAGCGCCTGGGGCATGCGCTGGCGGGGTGCGACCGCACCGCGTACACCCTGTCCACCAAGGTGGGGCGGCGGCTGCGGCCGCGCGCGCCCGGGGAGCCCGCCCAGCCGGAGGGGTTCGCCGACACCCCCGACCGCGTCCGCGCCTGGGACTTCACCCGGGACGGGATCCTCGCCGCCCTGGAAACCTCCCTGGAGCGGCTCGGGGTCGACGCCGTCGACATCGTCTACCTCCACGACCCGGAGAACCACATCCGCGAGATCTATGAGACGGGCTTCCCGGCCCTGGCCGAGCTGCGCGACCAGAAGGTGGTCCGGGCCATCGGCTTCGGCATGAACCACAGCGATGTGCTGGCCCGCTTCGTCGCCGACCTCGATGTGGACGTCGTGCTGTGCGCCGGACGCTGGACCCTCCTGGAGCGCACCGCCTACGACGATCTGCTGCCGGTGTGCCAGCGGCGCGGCACCTCGGTGGTGGTCGGCGGCGTCTACAACTCCGGTCTCCTCGCCACGCCCGGCCCCGGCGCCCGCTACGACTACCGGGCCGCGCCACCGGAGACGGTCGAGCGCGCCCGGCGCCTCGCCGAGGTGTGCGCCGGATTCGGGGTGCCGCTGCGGGCCGCCGCCCTGCGCTTCCCCTTCGGCCACCCCGCCGTGGCCGCCGCGGTCGTCGGCTGCGCGTCACCGGCCGAAGTCCACGACAACGCCGCCCTGTTCGGCCACGACATCCCCGACGAGCTGTGGCGGGCTCTGGTGCGCCGCGGACTGCTCGACGACGACCTCCCGCTGCCGGTCCGACCGTGAAGGAGCGCCCCGTGCCGCGGCGCATCGACGCCCACCACCATCTGTGGGACCTGACCCGGCGGGAGCAGCCGTGGATGGACGGCCCCTGGGCCGACCCCATCCGCCGCACCTTCACCCCGCGCGACCTCGCACCGCATCTCGACGCCCACGGGATCGGCGCCACCGTCCTCGTCCAGTCCAGCTCCTCCCTGGAGGAGACGCGGGAACTCCTCGCCCTGGCCGAGGGCTCGGGCCGGATCGCGGGCGTCGTCGGCTGGGCCGATCTCACCGACCCCCGGCTGCGCGAGGTGCTCGCCTCGCTGGCCGCCGGGCCCGGCGGCCGGCGGCTGGTGGGCCTGCGCCACCAGGTGCAGGACGAGCCCGACGCCCACTGGCTGGCCCGCCGGGACGTACGCCGCGGGCTCGCGGCCGTGGCCGCCGCGGGCCTGGTCTACGACCTGCTGGTCACCCCGCGCGAACTCCCCTCGGCCATCGACGCCGTACGCGAGCTGCCCGAGCTCCGCTTCGTCCTGGACCATGCCGCGAAACCGCCCGTCGCCGCCGGTGAACGCGAACCCTGGGGCCGGCGGCTGGCCGCGCTCGCCACCCTGCCCAACGTGGTCTGCAAACTCTCCGGCCTGGTCACCGAGGCGTCCTGGGACAGCTGGCGGTCCGAGCAGATCCTGCCCTACGCCTGGTATGTCCTGGACGCGTTCGGGCCCGGCCGGGTGCTGTTCGGCTCCGACTGGCCGGTGTGCACCCTGGCCGCCCCGTACGACGAGGTGGTGGCGCTGGCGGAGCGGGCCGCGCTGCGGCTGACGGAGGACGAGCGCGGCGCGCTCTTCGGCGGCACCGCGGCCGAGGTGTACGGGCTGGCGGGCTGACCCGCAAGCGCCCTCACCGCCGCGAGCGCCCTCACAGCGTGGAGCGCAGCCACTGTTCGACGCTCGCGATGTGCACCGTCGCCCAGGAGCGGGCCGCCTCCGCGTCCCGGTCGCGCAGCGCGGCCAGGATCGCCCGGTGCTCGTGCAGGGTGCGGCTCACCGCGTCCTCCTGGGTCAGTCCGCGCCACACCCGCGCCCGGGTGGTGGGGCCGGAGAGCCCGTCGAGCAGCGAACAGAGGACCGAGTTGCCCGACGCCTGGACGATGCCGCGGTGGAACTCCAGATCGCAGGCCACCAGCTCCTCCACCGACGGCTCCTGCCCCAGCGCGTCCAGCTGGGCACTGAGCGCGTCCAGTTCGGCGTCGCTGATCCGGGTGCAGGCCAGCGCGGTGGCGGCGGGCTCCAGCATGCGCCGCACCGCGAGGAACTCCAGCACCGTGTCGTCCCGGTGGAAGTCGACGACGAAGCTCAGCGCCTCCAGCAGCAACTGGGGGTCCAGGCTGGTGACATAGGTGCCGTCGCCCTGCCGTACATCGAGGATCCGGATCAGCGACAGCGCCCGCACCGCCTCGCGCAGCGAGTTGCGGGACAGCCCGAGGTCGGCGGCGAGTTCGCTCTCCTTGGGGAGCCGGTCACCCGGGCGCAGCGCACCCGAGACGATCATGCCCTTGATTTTCTCGATCGCCTCGTCGGTGACCGCCATGGTGGACCTCCCCGGAAACAAACATCCGATCTATGGGTCCATTATGGCGTGACCGGCCCGGTGGCGTCTGCCGAGGACGCCACCGGGCCGCTGCCGGAGCCCGGTGGGGGCCCACCGGTGCGGGGCCGGGCTCAGCGGACTCAGAAGGTGAACGGCCCCGGCGACTGCGCCGAGGTCGCTGTGCAGTCCACCGTGATGAAGCCGAAGACCACCAGCTTCAGGGACGTGGCCTCCAGGACGTCGCCCGCGGCGACCGTACCGGTCAGCGGGCCGGTGGACACATCGGAGCCGGTCGGGATGGCCGGGTTGGACGAGCCGGTGAAGGTGGTGGTCCCCGAGCCGTTCTTCGACAGCGTCAGGGTGGACTGCACCGCCCCGGCGGGGACGTCGAGGGGTGCCTTGACCGCCGACGAGGACAGGGTGATGGTCGCGGAGGTGCCGTCCTGCGTGGCGACCAGCGTCGCCGATCCGGAGCCGAAGCTCCCGCAGTCGGCCGTGATGGTGGCGGTCGTGGGGTCGACCGCGGAGGCCGTCGGTGCGAGGGCGAGTGCCCCGGTGGCCAGGGCCGCCGCTCCGAGTGCCGTACTGATCCCGAGCGTGATGCGTCTCATGGGGGTGCCTTCCGCCGTGGGGGAGGTGCGCTGAAGTGGAACCCGTGCTGACTGCCCGTCACAAGAGGGCGCAGTCATTGATGCGCGTGCCACCGAAGAAGGCAAGAGCGATCCCGCTGATTTTTCGCCCCCCGGGCTCGAGGCCCCCCGGGGCGGCCAACCGCCGTGACCGGGCAGCGAGTGGGCGGCGGTGCATCCGGAAAGGCCGGACGGCCGGGCGGAAGGAGTGATCCTCCCGCCCGGCCGTCCCGGCCGGATGCGGCCCGCGGGGGTCAGGCGCGCTTGGCCAGCAGGTCCTCGACCCGGCCGCGGATGTCGTCCGAGGCCAGACCGCGGATGGTGAGGGTGGTGCGGCGACGCAGCACGTCGTCCGCCGTCTCGGCCCACTCCTGGTCGCGGGCGTAGACGACCTGCGCCCAGATCTCCGGGGCGTCCGGGTGGATCCGCTCGGCGAGCGCCGGGTCGGCGCCGGCCAGCCGCGCGATGTCGAAGGACAGCGAGCCGTAGTGGGTGGCCAGGTGGCGCGCGGTGTCGGCGGCCATCCGCGGGCCGGGGGTGCCGCCGTCCACCAGCAGCCGGTGCTCGACGGCGTGCGGGTTGGCGAGACCCGGCAGCGGCATGTGCTTGGGCAACTGCTTGACCGGCTCCATGTCGTCCGCGAGCGGCCGGCCGGGCAACTCGGCCAGCTTGGTCATCACCGTGCGGCCGATGTGACGGAAGGTCGTCCACTTGCCACCGGCTATGGACAGCATCCCGCCCTTGCCCTCGGTGACCACGGTCTCGCGCTTGGCCTTCGCGGTGTCGCCGGGGCCACCGGGCAGCACCCGGAGACCCGCGAAGGAGTAGGTGATCAGATCACGGGAGAGCTGCTGGTCGCGGATGGAGAAGGCGGCCTCGTCCAGGATCTGGGTGATGTCGTTCTCGTTGACCGCGACATCGGCCGGGTCGCCCTCGAACTCCTCGTCGGTGGTGCCGAGCAGCAGCATGTCCTCCCAGGGGAGGGCGAAGGTGATGCGGTACTTGTCGATCGGGGTGGCCAGCGCCGCGTTCCACGGCGAGGTGCGCTTGAGCACCAGGTGCGCACCCTTGGACAGCCGGATCGACGGGGCCGCGTTCGGGTCCTCCATCCGGCGCAGGTGGTCCACCCACGGGCCGGTGGCGTTGAGCACCAGACGGGCGTTGACACCGAACTCGGTGCCGTCGGTGCGGTCCTTGAGGTCCGCACCGGTGACCCGGCCGTCGGTGGTGCGCAGCCCGGTCACCTCGGCGTGGTTGAGCACGGTGGCACCGGACTCGGCCGCGGCCCGGACCGTCATCAGGGCCATCCGGCTGTCGTTCATCTGGCCGTCGCCGTAGACCGCGACCGCCTTGAGGCCCTCGGTGCGCAGCTCGGGGACGTCACGTGCGGCCTTCTCGGCGCTGAGGAGGTGGCCGACGCCGTCACGGAAGCCGGACAGCGCGGAGTAGGCGAAGACACCCGCGCCCAGCTTGGCCGCGCCGTGCGGACCGCCCTTGTAGACCGGCAGGTAGAAGGTGAGCGGGTTGGCCAGGTGCGGAGCGACGGTCCGGGAGACCGCGCGCCGCTCGAAGTGGTTCTCGGCGACCAGCTTGACCGCGCCCGTCTGGAGGTAGCGCAGGCCGCCGTGGAGCAGCTTGGAGGAAGCGGAGGAGGTGGCGCCGGCGAAGTCGCCGGCGTCCACCATCGCCACCCGCAGCCCGGACTGCGCGGCGTGCCAGGCAGTGGTGATGCCCAGGATGCCGCCGCCGATCACCAGGAGGTCATACGTTGCCTTGGACAGCTGTTCCCGGGTTTCGGCGCGGCCCGGGATCGAACCAGCAGCCGGGTGCGTTCCGAGGGAGGGAACGCTCTGCAGGGTGGTCATGTGATTACTCCTCGTTTTCGATCCAGCCCATGGTCCGCTGCACGGCCTTGAGCCAGTTCTTGTACTCGCGGTCCCGAACGTCCGCGTCCATACGGGGGGTCCATTCGGCCGCCCGGCGCCAGTTGGCGCGCAGGGCGTCGGTGTCCGGCCAGAAGCCGACGGCCAGGCCGGCGGCGTAGGCCGCACCGAGGCAGGTGGTCTCGGCGACCATCGGGCGCACCACGGGTGCGTCGAGGGCGTCCGAGAGGGTCTGCATCAGCAGGTTGTTGGAGGTCATTCCGCCGTCGACCTTGAGCGCGGTGAGCTCGACACCGGAGTCCTTGGTCATCGCGTCGACGATCTCGCGGGTCTGCCAGGCGGTCGCCTCGAGCACCGCACGGGCGATGTGCGCCTTGGTGACATAGCGGGTCAGGCCCGCGATGACACCGCGGGCGTCGTCCTGCCAGTACGGGGCGAACAGACCCGAGAAGGCCGGCACGAAGTACGCGCCGCCGTTGTCGTCCACCGAGCTGGCGAGGGTCTCGATCTCGGCGGCGCTGTTGATCAGGCCCATCTGGTCGCGCATCCACTGCACCAGCGAACCGGTGACGGCGATGGAGCCCTCTAGGGCGTAGACCGGCTTCTCGTTGCCGATCCGGTAGCCGACGGTGGTCAGCAGGCCGTTGTAGGAGTTGACCGGCTTGTCGGCGGTGTTCATCAGCAGGAAGGTGCCGGTGCCGTACGTGGACTTGGCCTCGCCCTCGGAGAAGCAGGTCTGGCCGAACAGGGCCGCCTGCTGGTCGCCGAGCGCGGAGGCCACGGGCACGCCCGCGAGGACGCCCTCGGCGGTCCGCCCGTACACCTCCGCGGAGGAGCGGATCTTCGGCAGCACCGCGGCCGGGACCTGCATCGAGGCCAGGATCTTCTCGTCCCAGTCCAGGGTCTGCAGGTTCATCAGCATCGTGCGGGAGGCGTTGGTGACGTCGGTGACGTGCACACCGCCGTTGACGCCGCCGGTGAGATTCCAGATGACCCAGGAGTCCATGGTGCCGAAGAGGATGTCGCCCGACTCGGCGCGCTCGCGCAGCCCCTCGACGTTGTCGAGCAGCCAGCGGACCTTCGGGCCCGCGAAGTAGGAGGCCAGCGGGAGGCCGGTCTCGCGGCGGAAGCGGTCCTGGCCGACGTTGCGGCCGAGCTCGCGACACAGGGCGTCGGTACGGGTGTCCTGCCAGACGAGCGCGTTGTGCACCGGCTCACCGGTGTTCTTGTCCCACAGCACGGTGGTCTCGCGCTGGTTGGTGATGCCGATCGCCTTGACGTCGGCGGCGGTGATCCCGGCCTTGGTGATGGCGCCGGTCACGACCTCGTTGACGTTCTCCCAGATCTCGGTCGCGTTGTGCTCGACCCATCCCGGCTTGGGGAAGATCTGCTCGTGCTCCTTCTGGTCGACGGCGACGATTCTGCCGTCCCGGTCGAAGACGATGCAGCGGCTGGAGGTGGTGCCCTGGTCGATCGCGGCGATGAACGGGCCGGTGCTGTGTGTGTCAGTCATGGTGTGAATGCTCTCCTGCGAAGTCGGTGTAGGGGGTCGGCTCAGGCAAACGCGATCTCGAAGAGACCGCCGGCGAGAGCGCCGCCGACGAGCGGGCCGACGACGGGGATCCAGGCGTAACCCCAGTCCGAGCCGCCCTTGTTGGGCAGCGGCAGAAGGGCGTGCACGATACGCGGGCCCAGGTCACGGGCCGGGTTGATGGCGTAGCCGGTCGGGCCGCCGAGCGAGAGGCCGATGCCGACGACCGACAGGGCCACGATCAGCACTCCGGTGCCGGAGACGCCCAGGCCCTTGGTGAGGCCGGTGGTGAGGATCAGCAGGACCAGCACGGCGGTGCCGATGATCTCGGTGATCAGGTTCTGCACCACGTTGCGGATCTCGGGGCCGGTGGAGAAGACGCCCAGCACCGGGCCGGCGGCCGGAGCCGCGGCCTTGTCGACCAGGCCTTCCTCGTCCTTGCGGGCCACGATCTCCGGGTCGGTGAGGTGGGCCTGGAACTGACCGTAGTAGGAGAGCCAGGCGAGCGTGGCGCCGATCATGGCGCCGAGCATCTGGCCCGCGAGGTAGACCGGAACGTCGCCCCACTCGCCGGTGGTGACGGCGATACCGACGGTCACGGCCGGGTTGAGGTGCGCCCCGGAGAGCGGAGCGGATATGTAGGCACCGATGAGCACGGCGAAGCCCCACCCGAAGGTGATGGCGACCCAGCCCGCGTTCAGAGCCTTGGAACGCTTGAGTACGACGCCTGCGACCACACCGGCGCCGAGCAGGATGAGTGCGGCGGTACCGATGGTCTCGCCGATGAAGATGTCGGAGCTGGACACCCGCGACTCCTTTGTCCTTCGTCCAGGGGAAGGCGAACCCCCGGTTCCCCGGGGATCCGCGCCCTCATGGGAGGGCGTTGGTCGGCCCGCGGCGAGTCCACCATAGCGAATATTGTCGTCAGGTGTTCGACAATGCCGACCGATGAACGGCAGTTTTCTTCACGCTGAATGCCCCGTCAAGGGTCGTGTGGCGGAAAAATCTCGAGTATGTGAAACCGTTGTGAACCAGTGCGGACCTGGGCCGACGTGATCAGAAGCGGCTGGCGCCGAGATCCCGGGAGACGGCGCGGGCGCAGTCCCGGACGGCCGCGACGAGCTCCGAGCGCAGTTCGCCGCCGTCGCACACCCGTTCCACCGCGCCGGTGATGCCCACCGCCCCCACCGGCAGCCGCCGGCGGTCGTGGATGGGGGCCGCGACCGACGCGACGCCCTCCCAGGTCTCCTCCACGTCGGAGCCCCAGCCGCGGGCCCGGGTGAGCGCGAGAACGCCCTCGAACTCCTCGACCCCGGTCACCGTGCGCGGGGTGAACTCCTTGCGCTCGCCCTCGGCCACCTCGCTGTGCGCCACCGGGTCGTAGGCGGAGAGCACCTTGCCCAGGGCGGTGGAGTGCAGCGGGTGCATGGCGCCGACCTCCAGCACCTGGCGGCTGTCGTCCGGGCGGAAGACGTGGTGGACGATGAGCACGCCCTGCTGGTGCAGTACGCCCAGGTACACGCTCTCCCCGCTGGAGCGCGCGAGGTCGTCGGTCCACACCAGGGCGCGGGCGCGCAGCTCGTGGACGTCCAGATAGCTGTTGCCCAGGCGCAGCAGCTCCGCGCCGAGCTGATAGCGGCCCGACGCCTCGTCCTGCTCGACGAAGCCCTCCTGCTGCAAGGTGCGCAGGATGCCGTGGGCGGTGCCCTTGGCCAGCCCCAGGGTGGAGGCGATGTCGGACAGTCCGAGACGTCGCTCACCACCGGCGAGCAGGCGTAGCATCGCCGCAGCTCGCTCCAACGACTGGATGTTCCGAGCCATCGCCAACCTCCCGACCGTGTTCGACAATGCTGAACACTATCGGTCCATGTCGACGTTGCGGTACATGAGGGACGGCGAAAACGATCAACCTCCGTCACAGCCTGCGTCACGGCCTCCGTCCGGGCATCCGCCGTGACCCTCGTCACGGCCTCCGCCACGGCCGATCACGGGGTCCCGTCCCGGCAGGTGGAACGGACGTCGGCGTTCGGCGCCCGGCGGCTACCCTGGCCTGGTGCGTCCCCCTCGGCAGGGGGCGCAAAGCCGACAGCCGTCGCACCCCAGGGAGCACATCCATGGCCTTGCACATGCCATCGCCCACATCCGCCGCCCGAGCCGACGCCCTCCGCGAGGCGCTGGCCACCCGCGTGGTGGTCGCCGACGGTGCGATGGGGACGATGCTCCAGGCGCAGGAGCCCAGCCTCGACGATTTCGAGCAGCTCGAGGGCTGCAACGAGATCCTGAACCTCACCCGCCCCGACATCGTCCGCTCGGTCCACGCCGCCTACTACGAGGTCGGCGTCGACTGTGTCGAGACCAACACCTTCGGCGCCAACCACGCCGCCCTCGGCGAGTACGACATCGCCGACCGCGTCTTCGAGCTGTCCGAGGCCGGTGCCCGGATCGCCCGCGAGGTGGCCGACGAGTTCGCCGCCGACGGACGCGACCGCTGGGTGCTGGGCTCGATGGGCCCCGGCACCAAGCTGCCCACCCTGGGCCACGCCCCCTACGCGGTGCTGCGCGACGCCTACCAGGCCAACGCCGAAGGCATGATCACCGGCGGGGCCGACGCCCTGCTGGTGGAGACCACCCAGGACCTGCTCCAGACCAAGGCCGCCGTCCTCGGCGCCCGCCGCGCGCTGGACGCCACCGGGGCGAACCTCCCGCTGATCTGCTCGGTGACGGTGGAGACCACCGGCACGATGCTGCTGGGCTCGGAGATCGGTGCCGCGCTGACCGCTCTGGAGCCGCTGGGCATCGACATGATCGGGCTGAACTGCGCCACCGGCCCGGCCGAGATGAGCGAGCATCTGCGCTATCTCGCCCGCCACTCCCGCATACCCCTGGCCTGCATGCCCAACGCGGGTCTGCCGGTGCTCGGCAAGGACGGCGCCCACTACCCGCTCACCGCCGGTGAACTGGCCGACGCCCAGGACACCTTCGTCCGCGAGTACGGTCTCTCCCTGGTCGGTGGCTGCTGCGGTACCACGCCTGAGCATATGCGTCAGGTCGTGGAGCGTGTGCGGGGAATGGTCCCGGCCGAGCGTGAGCCGCGGCCCGAGGCGGGTGCCGCCTCGCTCTACCAGACCGTTCCGTTCCGGCAGGACACCTCGTATCTGGCCATCGGGGAGCGGACGAACGCCAACGGGTCGAAGAAGTTCCGGGAGGCCATGCTCGAGGGCCGCTGGGACGACTGTGTGGAGATGGCCCGTGAGCAGATCCGCGAAGGCGCCCACCTGCTCGACCTGTGCGTGGACTACGTCGGCCGGGACGGTGTGGCCGACATGGAGGAGCTGGCGGGGCGTTTCGCCACCGCCTCCACCCTGCCGATCGTGCTGGACTCCACCGAGGTCGAGGTGATCCGGGCGGGGCTGGAGAAGCTGGGTGGCCGCGCGGTCATCAACTCCGTCAACTACGAGGACGGCGCGGGACCGGATTCGCGGTTCGCCAAGGTGACCCGGCTCGCCCAGGAGCACGGCGCCGCGCTCATCGCGCTGACCATCGATGAGGAGGGCCAGGCCCGTACCGTCGAGAAGAAGGTCGAGATCGCCGAGCGGATCATCGCCGATCTGACCGGTGACTGGGGCATCCGTGAGGAGGACATCCTCATCGACTGTCTGACCTTCACCATCTGCACCGGGCAGGAGGAGTCCCGCAAGGACGGTATCGCCACCATCGGGGCCATCCGCGAACTCAAGCGCCGCCACCCCGAGGTCCAGACCACCCTGGGTCTGTCGAACATCTCCTTCGGCCTCAACCCGGCCGCCCGGATCCTGCTCAACTCCGTCTTCCTGGACGAGTGCGTGAAGGCGGGCCTGGACTCCGCCATCGTCCACGCCTCGAAGATCCTGCCCATCGCGCGGTTCGACGAGGAGCAGGTCACCACCGCCCTGGATCTGATCCACGACCGCCGCGCCGAGGGCTATGACCCGCTCCAGAAGCTCATGGAGCTGTTCGAGGGCGCCACCGCCTCCTCGCTGAAGGCCGGCAAGGCCGAGGAGCTGGCCGCCCTTCCGCTGGAGGAGCGCCTCAAGCGCCGCATCATCGACGGTGAGCGCAACGGCCTCGAGCAGGATCTCGATGCCGCGCTCGAGGAGCGGCCGGCCCTGGACATCGTCAACGAGACGCTGCTGGACGGGATGAAGGTGGTCGGTGAGCTGTTCGGGTCCGGCCAGATGCAGCTGCCGTTCGTGCTCCAGTCCGCCGAGGTCATGAAGACCGCCGTGGCCCACCTGGAACCGCATATGGAGAAGTCCGACGCGGAGGGCAAGGGCACCATCGTGCTGGCCACCGTCCGCGGTGACGTCCATGACATCGGCAAGAACCTCGTGGACATCATCCTGTCCAACAACGGCTACAACGTGGTCAATCTCGGTATCAAGCAGCCGGTCTCCGCGATCCTGGAGGCCGCCGAGGAGAACCGCGCGGATGTCATCGGCATGTCCGGGCTGCTGGTGAAGTCCACGGTGATCATGAAGGAGAACCTGGAGGAGCTCAACCAGCGCAAGCTGGCCGCCACCTACCCGGTCATCCTCGGCGGCGCCGCCCTCACCCGGGCCTACGTCGAACAGGACCTCCACGAGATCTACGAAGGCGAGGTGCGCTACGCCCGCGACGCCTTCGAGGGCCTGCGCCTCATGGACGCCCTCATCGCGGTGAAGCGCGGTGTCCCCGGCGCCAAGCTGCCCGAGCTCAAGCAGCGCCGGGTCCCCCGCCGCGACGCCGCCCAGGTGCGTGAGCCGGAGCCGGACCAGGGGCCGGCGCGCTCCGACGTGGCCACCGACAACCCGGTGCCCACGCCGCCCTTCTGGGGCACCCGCGTGGTCAAGGGCATCCAGCTCAAGGAGTATGCGAGCTGGCTGGACGAGGGCGCGCTGTTCAAGGGCCAGTGGGGGCTGAAGCAGGCCCGCACCGGCGACGGACCGACCTACGAGGAACTCGTCGAGACCGACGGCCGTCCGCGGCTGCGTGGTCTGCTGGACAAGCTGCACACCGAGAACCTGTTGGAGGCGGCCGTCGTCCATGGCTACTTCCCCTGTGTCTCCAAGGGCGATGACCTGGTCCTGCTCAACGAGGACGGCAGCGAGCGCACCCGCTTCACCTTCCCCCGCCAGCGCCGCGGCCGCCGCCTGTGCCTGGCCGACTTCTTCCGGCCCGAGGAATCCGGCCAGACCGACGTCGTCGGCCTCCAGGTCGTCACCGTCGGCTCCCGGATCGGCGAAGCCACCGCCGAACTCTTCGAGGCCAACTCCTACCGCGACTACCTCGAACTCCACGGCCTGTCCGTCCAGCTCGCCGAGGCCCTCGCCGAGTACTGGCACGCCCGCGTCCGCGCCGAACTGGGCTTCGCCGGAGAGGACCCGGGCGAGATCGAGGACATGTTCGCGCTGAAGTACCGCGGCGCCCGCTTCTCCCTCGGCTACGGCGCCTGCCCCGACCTGGAGGACCGCGCCAAGATCGCCGAACTCCTCCAGCCCGAGCGCATCGGCGTGAAGCTCTCCGAAGAGTTCCAGCTGCACCCGGAGCAGTCCACGGACGCCATCGTCATCCACCACCCCGAGGCCAAGTACTTCAACGCACGGTGACGGCCGCGGGACCGTCCGCGAGCGGTCATGAGGCGCCGCGCGGCGGCACGTCGTAGACTAGTCGATCCGGTAGAGGCCGGTCGCCTTCCGTTCCACGGGAGGGGGCCGGCCTTCGTGCCCCTTGTCCGGAGGTGTTTGGATGACCAGCAGCATCCCCGTCGTCAGTACCCGTACGGCCGAAGGATCCGCTCTGCAAGCCGTTCTGCTCGACATGGACGGCACCCTGGTCGACACCGAGGGCATCTGGTGGGACGCGGAGGTCTCGATCTTCGCCGAGCTCGGCCACGCACTGGCCGAGGAGTACCGCCAGGTCGTGGTCGGCGGCCCGATGACCCGAAGTGCCTCCTTCCTGATCGAGGCCACCGGCGCCGATATCGCGCTCGCGGAGCTCACCGGCCTGCTGAACAGCCGTTTCACCGAGCTGATCGACGGCACTGTGCCGATGCTGCCCGGAGCCCGCAGGCTGCTCACCGAGCTCGCCGCGCACGGCGTCCCGACCGCCCTGGTGTCCGCCTCGCACCGGCGCGTGATGGACCGGGTGCTGCGCTCACTCGGCTCGGAGCACTTCGCCCTGACGGTCGCGGGCGACGAGATCGCACGGACCAAGCCGCACCCCGACCCGTATCTCTTTGCCGCCGCCGGACTGGCCGCCGACCCGGCCCGCTGTGTGGTCGTCGAGGACACCTCGACCGGGGTCCGGGCGGCCGAGGCCGCGGGCTGCCAGGTGGTGGCGGTGCCGTCCGTGGTGCCGATCGAACCCGCGACGGGCCGGACGGTCGTCGGATCGCTCGAAGAAGTCGATCTCCCATTTCTTCAGGCACTGGTCACGGGAATGCACTGATCGCGTACTGAGCGTATTTCTGCACATCACAGACTGAATAAAACCCGGGTCTTTTCCCTCTCGGATGGCGTCATAACGAACGTGATGTTTATCACTGCACTTGATGTCGACACGGGAGTGGGTCTATGCTCCACGCCCCGTCTGGTGCGGTTTGCGTACGCCCTTGTGTCCGGATTGGTGACATGCCGTACGAAACGCGACCGCGTCCGCATATCGGTCAACCGTTGCTCGTTATCGGGGCGTGATATCGCCTCAACTTCGTTGTGTCTCAGCATGGCTGGCGCCGCGGACTAATCTCGTCGCCGAGTGGTTGATCGATCGCAGGGAGACTCCCGACAATGAAGCGCAAGTCGCTGGTGCTGCCGGCCGTGGCGGGCCTACTGATGTCAGCGCTCACCGCGTGTGGTGGTACCGACGGTTCGGGGTCGGACGGTGACGCGCTCGTCCTGGGCGTGACGGACGGGATCGAGGCGACCAAGGCGGCACCCGCTCCGCTGGACCCGGGCCTCGCATACGACTTCGCCTCGTGGACCGTGCTGCACGGCACCTTCCAGACACTGATGCGGCTGCCCCGCTCCGGTGTGGAACCGATTCCCGACGCCGCCCAGAATTGCGGCTTCCAGGACCGGCGGAGCGAGCAGTACCGCTGCACCCTGCGCAGCGGGCTGAAGTTCTCCAACGGCCACGCGCTCACCTCCGAGGACGTCAAGTTCTCCCTCGACCGGGTGCTCCGCATCGACAACCGGAACGGTCCGGTCTCCCTGCTCTCCAACGTGGACAGGATCGAGACCCCCAGCGAGCGTGAGGTCGTCATCCACCTCGCCTCCCCGGACGCCACCTTCCCCTCCAAGCTGACCACTCCGGCCGCGTCCATCGTCGACAGCGAGGTGTACGAGCCGGACGCGCTGCACAACGGCTTCGACATGGTGGGGTCGGGTCCGTACACCGCCAAGACCGAGGTGCGCGACAACCGTCTGGCCAAGGTGGTCTTCTCCAAGAACCCGAACTACCGGGGCGATGTGAAGTCGGAGTCCGACACGGTCGAGATCCGCTTCTTCGACGACTCCGTGGCCCTGGAGAAAGCCTTGGCCAAGGGCGAGGTGGACCTGGTCCCCCGGGGCTTCTCACCCGATCAGATCGACCGCCTGAACAGGGGGAAGGTCAAGGGCGTCCGGCTCTTCGAGCAGTCCGGCCAGGGCATCCGCTACCTCGGTTTCAACACCTCCGCTCCCGTGGTGAAGAACAAGGCGGTGCGGCAGGCCATGGCCTACCTCATCGACCGGCAGGCCCTGGTGCGCGACGTCTACAAGCGGACCGGTGAGCCCCTCTACTCGATGATCCCGTCCAACATCACCTCGCACACCAACTCGTTCCACAACGAGTACGGCGACCCGGACCCCGCCGCCGCGCGCCGGGTGCTGCGCGAGGCCGGGATCCACACCCCGGTGAAGCTCACGATGACGTACACCACCGACCACTACGGTCCGGGGACGGCATCGGAGTTCAAGGAGCTGAAGAGCCAGCTGAACGCCAGCGGTCTGTTCTCCGTCAAGATCAAGGGCGTCCGGTGGGCGGAGTTCCGCCCCGCCCTCATCGACCGCCAGTACCCCGTCTACGGCATGGGCTGGCTCCCCGACTTCCCGGACCCGGACACCTTCACCGCTCCCTTCCTCACCAGGGACAACTTCCTCAATTCGCCCTACCGCAACAGTGAGATCCAGGACGAGCTGATACCGAAGACCCGGCAGGTGACGCAGCGCGCCCTCGCCGCCAAGGACTTCGAGGCCATCCAGAACGCCATCGCCGACGACGTCCCGTACCTGCCGCTGTGGCAGGAGAACTCCTACGTGGCCGCCCGCGACCATGTCACCGGTGCCGAGTACGCCTTCGACTCCTCGACCATGCTTCAGCTCTGGGAGCTCGGCCGCGGCGCCGAGGACTGACAACGACAGACGGGGGCCGAGTAACGAGACGACGAAACTGTGAGGAACCAATCCGTGAGGAAACGTGACCAGTGGCTGGCAGCTCCCCTCGGGGCGGGGCTGGCCGCCGCCCTGCTGACCGGCTGCGGAAGCGAGGACGGTGACGCCGCCGGCGGCGGCAAGCACGTGGTCATGGGGATGTCGGACGAGGTGCTCGCCACCGACCCGGCATCCGGCTACGACCCCGGCTCCTGGCTGCTGTTCAACAACGTGTTCCAGTCCCTGCTGAGCTTCCCCAAGGGCAGCACCACCCCGCAGCCGGAGGCCGCGAAGACGTGCACCTTCAAGGACAACGCCAGCCGGGTCTACACCTGCACGCTCAGGGACGACCTGACGTTCTCCAACGGCCACCCGCTCACCTCCGAGGACGTCAAGTTCTCCTTCGAGCGCACCCTGCGGATCAACGACAAAAACGGTCCGGCGCTGATGTTCGGCTCCATCGGGTCCATCAAGACCCCGGACAAGCGGACCGTGGTCTTCAACCTGAAGCAGGCTGACGCCACCTTCCCGCAGAAGATCGCCTCCGGTGCCGGCTCCATCGTCGACCACGAGGAGTACCCGGCCGACAAGCTGCGCACCGACAACCAGGCGATCGGCTCCGGTGTCTACACCCTGAAGTCCTACGACAAGACCAAGGCCGACTTCGCCGTCAACGAGGCCTACAAGGGCCCCGCCGAGGCCAAGAACACCGGGCTGACCCTGAAGTTCTTCCACGGCAGGCAGCAGCGGCTGAAGACCGCCGTGGAGCGGGGCGATGTGGACCTCGCCTACCGCGGACTGGCCATGAAGGACCTCGCCGACCTCCAGGCGCGCAGCGTCGGTGGCGCAAAGAGCCTGGACGTGGTCGAGGGCACCGGCGCCGAGGTCCAGCACCTGATCTTCAACATGAAGCACCCGGTGGCGGGCAAGCGCGGTGTGCGCAAGGCCGTCGCCTACCTCATCGATCGCAGCACCCTGGTGCGTGACGTCTACAAGCGCACCGCCGAACCGCTGTACTCGGTCGTCCCGGCCGGGATCACCGGCCACAACACGGCCTTCTACGACAAGTACGGCGACCGGCCGCAGCCCGCCAAGGCCAAGCAGGCCCTGCGGGAGGCGGGGATCTCCGGCAAGGTCAAGCTGACCCTGTGGGGGACCCCGATCCGCTACGGCCCCGGCACCATTCCCGGGCTGCGCGCGATCGCCAAGCAGCTCAACGCCAGCGGGCTGTTCGACGTCGATGTGAAGAGCGCCGACGTCGCGTCCTATGAGAAGGGCGTCGCGGACGGCAAGTACGGCGTCTATGTGAAGGGCTGGGTGCCGGACTACCCGGACCCGGACAACTTCGTCGCGCCGTTCTTCGGCAACGACAACGTCCTGGCCAACCACTACACCTCGGCGCTGCTCACCGGTCAGCTGATACCGGCCACCTCCGAGCAGCCCAGCCGCTCGGCCACGGTCGGCGACTACCAGCGGATCCAGGACATCGTCGCCAACGACGTCCCGATGCTCCCGCTGTGGCAGGGCAAGCAGTACGCGGTGGCCCAGAACACCATCTCCGGGCTCCAGTGGACGCTCGACTCGTCCACGGTCTTCCGCTTCTGGGAGATCAGCAAGTCGCCCCGGGACTGAGACCCGGGGATCCCGGGGTGCGGACCCAGCCGTCCGCGCCCCGGGACCGCCGGTCACGGGACGGTGGGGAACCGGCCCGACGGGCGGGGCCGGCAGCCGCCCGCTACTGCGCGCCGGGGCGGACCAGCCCGCTCTCGTAGGCGTAGACGGCCGCCTGGACCCGGTCCCGCAGACCCAGCTTGGTCAGCACATGGCCGACATGGGTCTTCACCGTGGTCTCGCTGACGAACAGATCCGCGGCGATCTCCGCGTTGGACAGCCCCCGGGCCACCAGCTTCAGCACCTCGACCTCGCGCTCGGTGAGGGTGTGCAGGGTGTCCGGCACCGGCTCCTCGCCCGAGGGCAGATGACCGGCGTACTTGTCGAGCAGCCGGCGGGTGATGCTCGGCGCGAGCATCGCCTCACCCGCCGCCACCACCCGGATCGCCTGCACCAGCTCGGTGGCGGGCGCGTCCTTGAGCAGAAAGCCGCTGGCCCCCGCGCGGAGCGCCTCCACCACGTACTCGTCCAGGTCGAAGGTGGTCAGCACCAGCACCTTGGCCGGGCCGTCCCGCCCGGGGCCGGTGATCTGACGGGTCGCCTCCACTCCGTCCATCCGCGGCATCCGGATGTCCATGAGCACCACGTCGGGCTGGAGGGCCCGCACCTGGTCCAGGGCTTGCAGACCGTCCCCCGCTTCGCCGACGACCGCGAGATCCTGCTCCGCCTCGAGGATCATCCGGAAGCCGGTGCGCAGCAGCGGCTGGTCATCAACCAGTAGGACACGGATCGCCACGGGATCTCCTTCGCTCGACCGGCCCTATTATCCCGAAGCCGTCTCCGGGGACTGAACGGGGATGATCGGCAACGGATAGGGCGGGGGAGTGCCACCGAATTCCGGACAACGGTCCTGGTGGTCGCACCAGCCGCACAGCCGGGTCTGCCGGGGCAGGAAGTCGCCGGTCTCGGTGGCCCGCCGGATCGCCTCCCACAGGGCCAGCAGCTTGCGCTCCACGGCCCGCAGATCGCCCTCGTCCGGGTCGTACGTCAGCACATCACCGCTGCCCAGGTAGACCAGCTGGAGACGGCGCGGCACCGTGCCGCGCAGCCGCCACACCACCAGGGCGTAGAACTTCATCTGGAACAGCGCCTCCGCCGAGTACTGCGGGGCGGGGGCCTTGCCGGTCTTGTAGTCGACGATCCGGATCTCGCCGGTGGGGGCGATGTCCACCCGGTCGATGATCCCGCGCAGGGTCAGCCCGGACTCCAGCTCGGTCTCCACGAACAGCTCCCGCTCGGCGGGCTCCAGCCGGACCGGGTCCTCCAGCGAGAACCACCGCTCCACCAGCCGCTCGGCCCCCGCCAGCCACTCGGCGAGACGCTCCGGGGCCGGGGCACCCCCGCCGTCCTTGCCTTCGGCGTGCTCATCGCCGCCGCCGGCGTCGTGGGCGTCGTCGTCACGGAACAGCTCCGCCAGCTCCGGCCGGTCCGCGAGCAGGCGCTCCCACTCGCCCGGCACCATGGCCCGGGCGCGCGGGGCGGTGCGCTCGGCCGCCGGCGCGTCGAAGAGCCTCTCCAGCACGGCGTGCACCACCGTGCCCCGGGTCGCCGCCGCACTCGGCTTCTCGGGCAGTTTGTCGATCACCCGGAAGCGGTACAGCAAAGGGCACCGCATGAAGTCGGACGCCCGTGACGGCGACAGCGACGCGGAGCGGTCGGACTGCGGTGGCCCGTCCGTCTGTTCGGCCTTCCCGGTGGTGGTTCCCATGGCGAAGACCCTACGGCCCGCCACCGACAGCCGGACGCATACCATCGACGTCCGAGCCCCTGGCACTGCATGATCGTGGGGACCGTATCAAAAACTGGGTGCGACCGATGCACTCAACGAGGGGACACCGTGGACAACAGCGGGCAGCCGCAGTCCGACAACGGGGGATCGGACCGGACGACCGAGCCGGAGGCAGGCAAACCGCGGCGCCCACGCGAGGTGGGCGGCGGGATCCTGATGGGCCGGCCGTTCGGCGTGCCCGTCTATGTCTCTCCCAGCTGGTTCCTGGTCGCCGCCCTCATCACCTGGGTCTTCGGCGGACAGCTCGAGCGCGTCCTGCCCGAGCTCGGCGCCGCACGCTACCTGGTCTCGCTCTTCTTCGCCGTGGCCTTCTACGCCTCCGTGCTGGTGCACGAACTGGCGCACACCGTCGCCGCGCTCCGTTTCAAGCTGCCGGTGCGCCGGATCCAGCTCCAGTTCTTCGGCGGGGTCTCGGAGATCGAGAAGGAGTCCGAGACACCCGGCCGGGAGTTCGTCCTCGCCTTCGTCGGCCCGCTGCTCTCCCTGGTGCTTTCCGGTGTGTTCTACCTCGGCATGCTGCTGGTGGAGCCCGGCACGGTGCCCGGGGTGCTGCTCGCGGGGCTGATGATCTCCAACCTCATCGTGGCCGCCTTCAATCTGCTGCCCGGCCTGCCGCTGGACGGCGGGCGGATGCTGCGCGCCGTCGTGTGGAAGCTCAGCGGCAGGCCCATGACCGGCACCGTCGCCGCCGCCTGGAGCGGCCGGGCGCTGGCCGTGGCGGTGCTGGTCGGCCTGCCGCTGCTCACCCAGGCCGGCGGCCTCGGCGGTGAGCCCGAGGACTTCGGCAGTGTGGACTCGCTCACCGACGCGCTGCTCGCCGCCATACTGGCCGCGATCATCTGGACCGGTGCGGGCAACAGTCTGCGGATGGCCCGGCTGCGCGAGCGGCTGCCGGATCTGCGCGCCCGCACGCTCACCCGCCGCGCCGTCCCGGTCGAGGGCGACACCCCGCTCTCGGAGGCGCTGCGCCGGGCCAACGAGGCCGGGGCCCGCGCCCTGGTCGTGGTGGACGCCCACGGCACCCCGACCGCCGTGGTGCGCGAGGCGGCCATCGTCGGGATCCCCGAGCACCGCCGCCCCTGGGTCGCGGTCAGCGGCCTGGCCCAGGACCTCAAGGACGGTATGCGCGTCTCCGCCGAGCTGACCGGCGAGGAGCTGCTGGACACCCTGCGGGCCACCCCCGCCACCGAGTACCTGGTGATCGAGGAGACCGGCGAGATCTACGGGGTGCTGTCCACGTCCGACGTCGAGCGCGCCTTCGTCGCCGCCATGGCCCGTACGCCCTCCTGAGGCGCGCTCGCCGCCCGGTGCCGGAGGGAGTGCCCTCATGGCCGCGGTCACGGCGGGGCCGGGGGGCCCGGTAGGCTGTTCACATGTCCGAACCGACCGGTGCCGCCCGCCGTCGCGGGCCCTTCCAGGTCGGGGACCAGGTCCAGCTCACCGACCCCAAGGGACGCCACTACACCTTCACGCTCGAGGCCGGGAAGAACTTCCACACCCACAAGGGTTCCTTCCCCCACGACGAGCTGATCGGCGCCCCCGAGGGAACCGTCGTGCGCACCACGGGAAACGTCGCGTATCTCGCGCTGCGCCCCCTGCTCCCCGACTATGTCCTGTCCATGCCACGCGGTGCCGCCGTGGTCTACCCCAAGGACGCGGGGCAGATCCTGGCGATGGCCGACATCTTCCCCGGCGCACGGGTCGTCGAGGCGGGCGTCGGCTCCGGCTCGCTCTCCATGTTTCTGCTGCGGGCCATCGGCGACCAGGGCATGCTGCACTCCTACGAGCGCCGGGCCGACTTCGCCGAGATCGCCTCCCAGAACGTCGAGCGCTACTTCGGCTCCCCGCACCCGGCCTGGCGGCTGACCGTCGGCGACCTCCAGGACAATCTGTCCGACACCGACGTCGACCGCGTCATCCTGGACATGCTCGCCCCCTGGGAGTGCCTGGAGGCCGTCTCCAAGGCGCTCGTCCCCGGCGGCATCCTGTGCGCCTACGTCGCCACCACCACCCAGCTCGCCCGGACCGTCGAGGCCATCCGCGAGCACGGCACCTTCAACGAGCCGTCGGCCTGGGAGACCATGGTCCGCACCTGGCACGTCGAGGGACTGGCGGTACGCCCCGACCACCGGATGATCGGGCACACCGGCTTCCTGCTCACCGCCCGCCGTCTCGCGGACGGCGTGGAGCCCCCGCTGCGCCGCCGCCGTCCCGCCAAGGGCGCCTACGGCGAGGACTACGCGGGCTGGGGCGCAGGGAAGGAAACGGACACCGCGGGCGGCAAGCAGACCGCCTCCGGGAGCCAGGACACCGCTTCCGGGCGCGGCTGACGGCCCCACACCGGACCACCCCGCATCAACGCCCCGGCGCGGCCACCGACTTCCCCTCGACGGGGGCGGTGGCCGCGCCGTGTGAGATGTGGCACCATGCGGGGCACCCCCCGCCTCCGCTCTCACAGGAGTCATCCCGCGTGCAGCCTCTGGGCCCGGATCTCGCGCACACCCACCCCCGTCCGGTGCACTGGCTCGCGACCGCGGCCGCCGTGGCCGCCGTCGTCGCCGGATCATCGTTCGTCCAGCCGTCGGACGCCAAGGCCACCACCGCGCCGCACGCCGCGGCCGCCAAGGCCCCCGATCCCCGCGCGGCGCAGTACCCGATGGACTGCGGCGGGGCCCGGCCGGATGTGGTGGACCGGGGCTCGGGGGACCTGGACGGGGACGGACGGCCGGAAACCGTCGCGGTGGTGCGCTGTCATTCGGCGACCGGTACCCCGCCGAGCGGCGTCTATGTGCTGTCACCCGCGGAACGCGCCGGAAGCGGGGGCGGCAAGGGCACGGCGCCCCGGATCGTGGCCACGTTCGTGGATCCCGGGGAAGGTATGAGCATCCGGGATTTCGCGGTACGCGGAAAGAAGGTTTCGGCCACCTTGCTGGGATACTCCTCCGCGAAGGTCCCGCGGTGCTGCCCGGATCTGCAACGCAAGGTCAACTGGCAGTGGCGGGACGGCAAGTTCGTGCTCGACGCGCTGCCCGTCCCGGGGAGTGTGTGATCGGTTACGCGGTGTCCCGTCACTCCGCGCCGGGGCCGTAGACCTCCACCTTGTCCGCGGTGCGCCGCACATGGATGCAGTCGCCCGGGCACTCCTTGGCGGAGTCCACCACCTCGGTCAGCAGCTGGAGCGGGACGGGGGCCGTGGCGCCCTTGTCCTGGAGCAGCTCATCGTCGGCGCTCTTGACGTAGGCTAGACCGTCGATGTCGAGTTCGAAGACCTCGGGCGCGTACTGGGCGCAGATCCCGTCGCCCGTGCACAGGTCCTGGTCAATCCAGACTTCAAGATCGCCGAGCTCCTCGTTCCGCACGGTACGTCGCCTGCCGTTCCCTCGATACGTGATTCGTTGACTAAATATCGCCAGCCCTGGCGGGTGTTGACCGTCTCGACGATACAACCGCTCGCTTTCCGATGTTGTTGGGTGGGTATTCACCTGGCGTGAGGGAGTGCGCAAGGGTGAAGATCGGACACACGCCGACCGGGTTTGTGATCTAGGGGTTTCAACCCGCACCGGCCCAGGTAGGGTCAGGAAGCGTCCAGCTCCCCTTGGAGGAGGTGAGGACCGTGGCAGCCCACGACGACGACATCAACCGCGGCATCCGGCCGGGGCGGGGGTCTGATGACCCAGCCGGTCAGGTTGCCTATCTCGAGCAGGAAATCGCCGTCCTGCGCCGCAAGCTCGCCGACTCTCCGCGTCATACGAGGATTCTCGAAGAGCGGATCGTCGAGCTGCAGACCAATCTGGCGGGAGTGTCCGCACAGAACGAGCGGCTCGCGAACACACTCCGTGAGGCGCGCGACCAGATCGTGGCCCTCAAGGAGGAGGTCGACCGGCTCGCCCAGCCGCCGGCCGGCTTCGGGGCTTTTCTGAAGGCGAACGAGGACGGCACGGCGGACATCTTCACCGGGGGCCGCAAGCTCCGGGTGAACGTCAGCCCGAGCGTCGACCTCGACGACCTCAAGCGTGGCCAGGAGGTCATGCTCAACGAGGCGCTCAACGTGGTCGAGGCCATGGAGTTCGAGCGCGCCGGGGACATCGTCACCCTCAAGGAGGTCCTTGAGGACGGCGAGCGCGCCCTGGTGATCGGGCACACCGACGAGGAGCGGGTGGTGCGGCTCGCCGAGCCGTTGCTGGAAACCACCATTCGTCCCGGTGACGCCCTGCTGCTCGAGCCCAGGTCCGGCTATGTCTACGAGGTCGTGCCCAAGAGCGAGGTCGAGGAACTCGTCCTCGAAGAGGTCCCGGACATCGACTACACGAAGATCGGTGGTCTGGGGAACCAGATCGAGCTGATCCGCGACGCGGTCGAGCTCCCCTATCTCTACCCCGACCTCTTCAAGGAGCACGAACTGCGGCCGCCCAAGGGCGTGCTGCTGTACGGCCCGCCCGGCTGCGGCAAGACGCTCATCGCCAAGGCCGTCGCCAACTCCCTTGCCAAGAAGGTCGCCGAGGTGACCGGCAAGCCCGCGGGGAAGAGCTTCTTCCTCAACATCAAGGGCCCCGAGCTGCTCAACAAGTACGTCGGTGAGACCGAGCGGCACATCCGGTTGGTCTTCCAGCGGGCGCGGGAGAAGGCCAGCGAGGGCACACCCGTCATCGTCTTCTTCGACGAGATGGACTCCCTCTTCCGCACCCGTGGCTCCGGTGTCAGCTCGGACGTGGAGAACACCATCGTCCCCCAGTTGCTCTCGGAGATCGACGGTGTCGAGGGCCTGGAGAACGTGATCGTGATCGGCGCCTCCAACCGAGAGGACATGATCGACCCCGCGATCCTGCGCCCTGGCCGTCTCGATGTGAAGATCAAGATCGAGCGTCCGGACGCCGAGGCCGCCAAGGACATCTTCTCGAAGTACCTGACGCACACCCTCCCGGTGCACTCGGACGACCTCGCCGAGCACGGCGGGTCCCCGAAGGCCGCCGTCGCGGGCATGATCCAGTCGGTCGTCGAGCAGATGTACGCGGAATCCGAGGAGAACCGCTTCCTGGAGGTCACCTACGCCAATGGCGACAAGGAAGTCCTCTACTTCAAGGACTTCAACTCCGGCGCCATGATCCAGAACATTGTGGACCGGGCCAAGAAGATGGCCATCAAGGCATTCCTCGACCACAACCAGAAGGGGCTCCGCGTCTCCCACCTGCTCGCCGCCTGTGTGGATGAGTTCAAGGAGAACGAGGACCTGCCCAACACCACCAACCCCGACGACTGGGCCCGGATCTCCGGAAAGAAGGGCGAGCGGATCGTCTTCATCCGCACCCTGGTCACCGGAAAGCAGGGCGCGGACACGGGACGCTCCATCGACACGGTGGCGAACACCGGTCAGTACCTGTAACACCGCTGTCCGGCTGCGGATGTCCTGGACGGGGCATCCGCAGCCGGATGCGCTTTTCGGACCGCATTCTTCGTATGAGTCCTACGAGCCCGACCGGAGCAATGACTGAGATGATCTCCGCAGCACCGCAAAGCCGTCCTAGGCTCGTCGGTACCGCAGTATCGCGGCGTGGGGGATCGGGGGCCGCGCACGGACTAGAAGCGCAGCGGTACTTGAGCGCCGATCCCGCCAGGGGGCGGCGCCGGGCAAGGAGGGCCGCATGACCGTACGGCGCGTAATGGGAATCGAGACGGAGTACGGGATCTCCGTCCCGGGACACCCCAACGCCAATGCCATGCTCACCTCATCCCAGGTCGTCAATGCCTACGCGGCGGCGATGCACCGGGCGCGCCGCGCCCGCTGGGACTTCGAGGAGGAGAATCCGCTGCGGGACGCCCGCGGCTTCGACCTCGCGCGTGAGTCCGCCGACGCAAGCCAGCTCACGGACGAGGACATCGGCCTGGCCAATGTGATCCTCACCAATGGCGCCCGGCTCTACGTCGACCATGCCCACCCGGAGTACTCCGCCCCCGAGGTCACCAATCCGCGGGACGCGGTGCTCTGGGACAAGGCGGGCGAGCGCATCATGGCCGAGGCCGCCATGCGCGCCGCGGAGCTGCCCGGCGCCCAGCCCATCCACCTGTACAAGAACAACACCGACAACAAGGGCGCCTCCTACGGCACGCACGAGAACTACCTGATGAAGCGGGAGACCGCGTTCTCGGACATCGTGCGCCATCTCACGCCCTTCTTCGTCTCCCGCCAGGTGGTCACCGGCGCCGGCCGTGTCGGCCTCGGCCAGGACGGGCATGACCACGGCTTCCAGCTCAGCCAGCGGGCCGACTACTTCGAGGTCGAGGTGGGGCTGGAGACCACCCTCAAGCGCCCCATCATCAACACCCGCGACGAGCCGCACGCCGACGCCGAGAAGTACCGCCGACTGCATGTGATCATCGGCGACGCCAATCTCTCCGAGATCTCGACCTACCTCAAGCTGGGCACCACCTCGCTGGTGCTGTCGATGATCGAGGACAGCTTTATCGCGGTGGACCTCGCCGTGGATCAGCCGGTGCGCACCCTGCACCAGGTTTCCCACGACCCGACTCTGGGCCGTCTTATCACTCTGCGTAGCGGACGTACGCTGACCGCCGTACAACTCCAGATGGAGTACTTCGAGCTGGCCCGCAAGTACGTCGAGGACCGCTTCGGCGCCGACGCCGACGAGCAGACCCGGGATGTGCTGACCCGCTGGGAGGACGTCCTCAACCGGCTCGAGCGCGATCCCATGAGCCTGTCCGGTGAGCTGGACTGGGTCGCCAAGCGTGAGCTGCTCGAGGGCTACCGGCGGCGCGACGGCCTGGACTGGGACGCCGCCCGGCTCCACCTGGTGGACCTCCAGTACGCCGACGTACGGCCCGAGAAGGGCCTGTACAACCGCCTGGCGGCGCGCGGCAAGATGAAGCGGCTGCTGGACGACCAGGACGTGGCACGGGCCCAGAACAAGCCCCCGGAGGACACCCGCGCCTACTTCCGCGGCCGCTGCCTGGAGCAGTACGCCGACGATGTCGCCGCCGCGTCCTGGGACTCGGTGATCTTCGACCTCCCGGGCCGTGACTCTCTGCAACGAGTTCCCACCCTCGAGCCGCTGCGCGGCACCCGGAACCACGTCAAGGAGCTGCTGGACCGCTGCCGCACCGCGGAGGACCTGGTCCGGGTGCTCTCGGGCGGCTGAAACGGGCTCCGGCCGGGAATCATCGAGGTGGCCTCCGTGCGTTGTAGCAAGTGGGAGGCCGATGTCGGACCCGGATTGTAGGGTCTGATCTTGAGACCGATCGAATCAGCGGGCGAACCGAGCGGGGTGAGGGATATGGCGACCAAGGACACCGGCGGCGGACAGCAGAAGGCGTCGCGCTCGACCGAAGAGGTCGAGGAGCAGGCGCAGGACGCACAGGCGGCGGAAGACCTCAAGGAACGGCAGGAGAAGCTCTCCGACGACGTCGACTCCGTGCTGGACGAGATCGATGACGTGCTCGAGGAGAACGCGGAGGACTTCGTGCGGTCCTTCGTCCAGAAGGGCGGCCAGTAAGGCGCGTGTTCTCCGTCCTGCGTCCCCGCGAAGAGGGGGGCGCAGGACGGATGACTTCCATGGCCAGGGGTATGGTCCGTGCAGTATTTCAAGATCTGGTGGAAGGAAACGTGTGGAAGCCAACACTCGTGACACAGGGCGTCTGCCGGCTGCCTTCCTGACGCCCGGCTCCTCGTCTTTCATGGATTTCCTGGGCGCGCACTCGCCCCAGCTGCTTCCGGGGAACCGTCCGCTCCCCGCGGTGCAGGGCGCCGTCGAGGCCCCGCACGGCACCACGATCGTGGCGGCCAGCTTCCCCGGCGGAGTGGTGCTCGCCGGTGACCGCCGCGCGACCATGGGCAATGTGATCGCCCAGCGGGACATCGAGAAGGTCTTCCCCGCCGACGAGTACTCGGCCGTCGGTATCGCGGGCACGGCCGGTATCGCCGTGGAACTGGTCAAGCTCTTCCAGCTGGAGCTGGAGCACTTCGAGAAGGTCGAGGGCACCGTCCTCTCCCTGGAGGGCAAGGCCAACCGGCTGTCGACCATGATCCGCGGCAATCTCGGCATGGCGATGCAGGGCCTGGCCGTCGTCCCGCTCTTCGCGGGCTGGGACGTCGACCGGGAGAAGGGCCGCATCTTCTCCTACGACGTCACCGGCGGGCGCTCGGAGGAGCACGGCTTCGCGGCCACCGGCTCGGGTTCGATGTTCGCCCGGGGCGCGCTCAAGAAGCTCTACCGCGAGGACCTGACGGAGGACCAGGCGGCCACCGCCGTCGTCCAGGCGCTCTACGACGCCGCCGACGACGACTCGGCCACCGGCGGTCCCGACCTGGCCCGGCGCATCTACCCCCTCGTCACGGTCATCACCGACGACGGCTACAAGAGGTACTCCGACGCAGAGGTGTCCGAGATCGTCCGCGCCATCCACGAGCGGCGGCTCGAAGAGCCGGACGGCCCCCGCGCCGCCCTGCTCTGAGAGGACGGTTGACCCGGAATGCATTCGCCACTGACAGAAGGGACGGACAGCCGGTGACGACGCCGTTCTATGTATCTCCTCAGCAGGCCATGGCCGACCGCGCCGAGTACGCCCGCAAGGGCATCGCGCGCGGCCGCAGCGTGGTCGTGCTGCAGTACTCCGACGGCATCCTGTTCGTCGCCGAGAACCCGTCCCGCGCCCTGCACAAGGTCAGCGAGATCTACGACCGCATCGCCTTCGCCGCGGTCGGCAAGTACAACGAGTTCGAGAACCTGCGCATCGGCGGTGTCCGCTACGCCGATCTGCGCGGCTACACCTACGACCGTGACGACGTCACGGCCCGTGGTCTGGCCAATGTCTACGCACAGACGCTGGGCACCATCTTCTCCAGCGCCGCCGAGAAGCCGTACGAGGTCGAGCTGATCGTCGCCGAGGTCGGGGAGGCCCCCGAGGACGACCAGATCTACCGTCTGCCGCACGACGGCTCCATCGTGGACGAGCACGGCTCGGTCGCGGTGGGTGGCAACGCCGACCAGATCAGCAGCTACCTCGATCAGCGCCACCGCGACGGCATGACCCTCGCCGAAGCGCTCAAGCTGGCCGTCGAGTCGCTCGCCCGCGACAACAACGGCGGTGAGCGCAGTCTCACCGCCGAGCAGCTCGAGGTCGCGGTCCTGGACCGCAAGCGCCCCCAGCAGCGGAAGTTCAAGCGCGTGCTCGGCCGCCAGCTCTCCCGGCTCCTGGAGTCGGAGGACACCGCCGCCGAGGAGGACGCGTCCGCCTCCTCCGAGACGGACGAGTCCGAGGAGTAACCACCCCGCCCCACCCGCGCCCCGGCGGCCCCAGGCCCCGGGGCGCGCCGCTGCGTGAGGCCCCACGGTGGTGGGGGAGCGTGGATCGGCGCGTGTGCCGTGTCTGGGCGCCGCGTGGGGTGGTGACACGCGGCCACCCGCCGCCCGGGCGCCGGGCCCTGCCCGGTGGGAGCCGCGTGCGTGGACGTCACCCGGGGGGCGCGCGGGCACCTGCGGTTCCGGTGGCGCTCACCGACGTCCAGGGCAACCCCGTGGCACGCCCCGGGGCCCCGGTGGGCTACCGCGGGGGAGGGGCCGTGGAACCTCGGGTGAGGAGGTCCACCGGGAGGGTGGTGTCCTGGGCCGGTTCGCCGTTCAGGACCGCCATCAGGGCCCGCATCCCCGCCGCCCCCACCGCTTCCGCGGGCAGCCGTACCGTCGTCAGCTCCGGCTCCACCGCGGTGGCCAGCGCCAGGTCGTCGAAGCCCGTCACGGACACGTCGTCCGGCACCCGCAGCCCCAGCCGCCGGGCCGCCTTGCAGGCGCCCGCCGCCAGGATGTCGTCGTCGCACACCAGTGCCGTGGGACGCGGGCCCGGGGCGGCCAGGACGCGTTCGGCCGCCCGGCGGCCCTCCTCGACGCTCAGCCCCGCCGGTTCGGCGCTCAGCGTCACACCGTCCGCCGCGCCCAGCGTCGCCGCGAAGGCGCCGGCGCGTACCCGGAAGGTCCAGGAGTCCACGGTCGCCGCGAGATGGGCGATACGGCGGTGGCCGAGGGCGAGGAGGTGGCCCGCCACCTGCCGGGCGCCGTCCGCGATGTCGAGGTTGACGGCCGCGGCCGCGTCGGCCGGGTCGCTGTCGAGCATCACCAGCGGCAGCCCGCCACCGCGCACCGCCGCCAGCGCGTCGGCCGCCATGGAGGAGGCGATCACACCGTCGAGCGAGGCACGCGCGGAGTCGAACGGGTCCCGGGCGGGGCCGACGCCCTCGGGGGAGGGATAGAGCACCACCCCGAAGCCGTGGTCGGCGGCGACCCGGGCCGCGCCCGTGTACACCCGGGCGAAGAACTCGGTCGTCAGGGCGGGCACCACCAGCAGCGCGGTCCGGGTGCGGCCCAGCCGCAGACTGCGCGCCGCGAGGTTGGGCCGGTAGCCCAGTTGGCGTGCCGCGGCGCGCACCGTCTCCGCGGTGCGCGCGGACACCCGGCCGGACCACTTGTCCCCGAGGACCAGGGAGACCGTCGCCTGGGAGACCCCCGCGACCCGCGCCACGTCCCGGCTGGTGGCCCGACCCGCCGCCGTGCGGTCCCCGTCCGCCGCGGTGTCACCCGTGCGGCCGGTCCCCGGGACACCTCTCTCAGCGGCCCCGCTCGCCACCATCGCTTCCGCTTCCCTCCGCCGTCCCGGCGATCCGCGCCGTCCGCGCGTCCGGGAGTGGACCCGCGGCTGGCCGCCATGGTACGTATGACGACGGACGTTATACGTAAAACTTGACCATGACCCGCATCGACCACGAGGAGGGCACGGACGATGGCGGCTGGCTACGGGGACCTGCTGCGCACCCGCCATGCGGCGCGGCTGCTCACCGGCACGCTCATCGGACGACTGCCGAATGCCACGGCCGCCATCGCGGTGCTGCTGTTCGCGCGTGCGGAGGGCGGCAGTTACGCCCTGGCCGGGGCGCTGTCGGCCGTCTACGGCGCGGCCAACGCCATCGGCCAGCCACTGCTGGGCCGAGCCGTGGACCGCTTCGGCCAGCCGCGGGTGATGCTGCCCGCCGCGGTGGCGTCCGCGCTCGGGATGGCGCTGTTCGTCGTGGTAGGGCTCGACCCGCTGCCCGTGGCCTGCGCCGCGATGCTGATCGCGGGCGGCTTCACCCCGCCGCTGGAGGGCGGGCTGCGGGCGCTGTGGCCGAGCGTGCTGGGGCGCGAGGACCGTATCCACGCCGCCTACGCGCTGGACGCGGTGGCCCAGGAGGTGATGTTCGCGGTCGGGCCGCTGCTGGTGACCTTGGTGGTCGCCCTGTGGTCGGAGAGGGCCGCGCTGCTGGTCATCAACGCCCTCGGGGTCGCGGGCGCGCTGTCCGTCGTGGTGTCGCCACCGTCCCGTCGGTGGCGCTCCGCGCCGCGCGAGGCGCACTGGCTGGGCGCGCTGCGTTCACCCGGGCTCCTGGTGCTGCTCGGCTCGTTCTTCTTCGTCGGACTCGCCCTCGGCGCCATCGCGGTGGCCTCGGTCGCCTACGCCGACGAGCACGGCGGCGGCATGGTCTCCAGCTATCTGCTGTCCGCGCTCGGCGCGGGTGCGCTGGTCGGTGGGGTGGTCTACGGCGCCCGCCCCTGGGCCGGGTCGCCCGAACGGCGGCTGCTGGGGCTGGTGGCCGCGCTCGCGCTGGGTTATCTGCCGCTGATGCTGGTGCCCGGTGTGGTGCCGATGACCGTACTCGCCGGGGTGGCGGGTGTGTTTCTGGCTCCGGCGCTGGCCTGCGCGTTCGTCGTGGTCGACCGGCACGCCCCCGGGGGTACGGTCACCGAGGCGTTCTCCTGGCTGGTGACCACCTTCGTGGTCGGCAGCGCGGTGGGGACGGCGGTCGCCGGACCGGCGGTCGAGTTCGGCGGTGTGGGTCCCGGATTCGCCGTCCCCGGGATCGCCGGAGCGGCCGGGCTGGTGGTGCTGCTGGCCGCCCGGCGGCTCCTGGCCGAACCCGGCGCCGAACCCGGCGCCGAGTCCGCCACCGGACCGGACCCCGAACCCGCCACCCGGCCCGCCACCGAACCGGACACCCAGCACGCCGCGGCGGCCCGTCCGGACGCGCCTCCCGAGCCGCTTCCCGACGCGTTTCCCCCGGCGCCGGGTTCACCCGCTGCGGAAAATGATCGCAACCGTGCGGCCGAACCCGGTTTCAGAGCAGGCCATCAGGCGTAATGTTCAGTCATGGACCGCCGCATTTTCGGGCTGGAGAACGAGTACGGCGTCACGTGCACATTCAGGGGACAGCGCCGGCTGTCTCCTGACGAAGTGGCGCGGTACCTCTTCCGCCGTGTTGTCTCCTGGGGCCGCAGCAGCAATGTCTTCCTGCGCAACGGCGCCCGCCTCTATCTCGACGTGGGCTCGCACCCGGAATACGCAACCCCCGAGTGCGACAACGTGACCGAGCTGGTCACCCACGACAAGGCAGGCGAGCGCATTCTCGAGGGTCTGCTCGTGGACGCAGAGCGCCGCCTGCACGAGGAGGGAATCGCGGGCGACGTCTATCTCTTCAAGAACAACACCGACTCGGCGGGCAACTCCTACGGCTGCCACGAGAACTATCTGGTGGCCCGCCACGGGGAGTTCTCCCGGCTCGCCGACATTCTCATCCCGTTCCTGGTGACGCGGCAGCTGCTGTGCGGCGCGGGCAAAGTGCTCCAGACCCCGCGCGGCGCCGTCTACTGCGTCAGTCAGCGGGCCGAGCACATCTGGGAGGGCGTCAGCTCCGCCACCACCCGCTCCCGGCCGATCATCAACACCCGTGACGAGCCGCACGCCGACGCCGAGCGCTACCGCCGGCTGCATGTCATCGTCGGTGACTCCAACATGTCCGAGACCACCATGCTGCTCAAGGTCGGCGCCACCGACCTGGTGCTCCGCATGATCGAGGCGGGCACCGTGATGCGCGACCTGACCCTGGAGAACCCGATCCGGGCCATCCGCGAGGTCAGCCACGACATCACCGGTCAGCGCAAGGTCCGGCTGGCCAGCGGGCGCGAGGCGTCCGCGCTGGAGGTCCAGCAGGAGTACTACGAGAAGGCCGTCGACTTCTGCGAGCGCCGCGGTATCCGCACCGGCACCGTCGAGCGCGTCCTGGAGCTGTGGGGCCGCACCCTGGAGGCGGTGCGCACCGAGGATCTGGACCGGATCGCCACCGAAATCGACTGGGTGATGAAGTACAAACTCATCGAGCGGTACCGGGCCAAGAACAACATCACCATGTCCCATCCACGCATCGCCCAGATAGACCTCGCCTACCACGACATCCACCGCCGCCGGGGGCTCTACTATCTGCTGGAGAAGCGTGGTCAGGCGGCCCGGGTCTGCAACGACCTGAAAATCTTCGAGGGCAAGTCGGTTCCCCCGCAGACCACTCGCGCACGGCTGCGCGGCGACTTCATCCGCCGGGCCCAGGAACAGCGCCGCGATTTCACCGTGGACTGGGTGCATCTGAAGCTCAATGACCAGGCGCAGCGCACGGTGCTGTGCAAGGACCCGTTCCGGTCGGTCGACGACCGGGTGGAGAAACTCATCGCCGGTATGTGAGATGGCGGACGGCTTATGTGCCGCGCGGGCCCCGTGCGTTCCTCGGACGGGGCCCGCCGTACGACGTAGAGTGACGCGCATCGTCCATCGCAAGATCTACGTAACGAGGACTCCGTGCGCCGACGCTCCGTACTCCTTGCCGTGCCCGCGGGCCTGCTGACGCTTGCCGGCTGCGGTGACGACAAGTCAGGATCCGACAAGGCATCACCGTCCAAGGAGCCCACCAGCCCGACGCCGTCGCCGGCCCCCACCGGCAAGATCGTGAGCGGGCCGGTGCCCCCCATCACCTCCGGTGAGGACTTCGGTGACAAGCCGAAGATCGCCAAGGGGGCGGGCAAACCCTCCTCGGACCTGGCGGTCAAGACGGTCATCAAGGGGAACGGGCCGACCACGGCCAAGAAGGACTTCCTCCAGGTCAACTACCTCGGCCAGATCTGGAGCAGCGCCAAGGTCCTCGACACTTCGTACGACAAGAAGAAGCCCGCCACCTTCCAGCTGGGCGCCGGCCAGGTCATCCCGGGCTGGGACCAGGCGCTGGTGGAGCGGAAGGTCGGCAGCCGGCTGGAGCTCGCCGTACCGCCCGCCTACGCCTACGGCAAGCAGGGCCAGCCGCAGGCGGGCATCAAGGGCACCGACACGCTGGTGTTCGTCATCGACCTCGTCGACCGCTTCAACGGCAAGAGCTCGGCCAAGGGCGACAAGGTGGCCCAGAGCAATATCGACCTGCCCAAGGTGTCCGCCAACACCGACGGCAAGGCGCCCACCATCACCGTCCCCAAGAAGGCCGCGCCGAAGAAGCTGGTCTCGGAGTACGTCATCGAGGGCGACGGCCCGAAGGTGAAGAAGACCGACGCGCTGCTCGTCCAGTACAAGGGCGTGCTGTGGAAGAACGGCAAGCAGTTCGACGCCACCTACAAGCGCGGCGAACTGGCCCAGTTCTCCCTCCAGCAGGTCGTCAAGGGCTGGTCCCAGGGGCTCACCGGCAAGAAGGTGGGCAGCCGGGTGCTGGTCGTCGTACCGCCCGACCTGGGCTACAAGGACGAGGCCAAGCCGGGCATCCCGGCCAACTCCACGCTGGTCTTCTGCGTCGACATCCTGGCGGTTCTGTAAGACTGTGCGGGTTGCCCACAACGTGACAGGAGCAATTTCGTGAGCATCGAGAAGCCCGAGGTCGATTTCCCGGGTGGCGAGCCGCCGACCGATCTCCAGATCAAGGACATCTGGGAGGGTGACGGCCCCGTGGCGAAGGCCGGCAGCAACATCGCCGTCCACTACGTCGGCGTGGCCTTCAGCACCGGCGAGGAGTTCGACGCCAGCTACAACCGCAACACCCCGCTGCGGATCCAGCTCGGTGTCGGACAGGTCATCCCCGGCTGGGACCAGGGTCTCCAGGGCATGAAGGTCGGCGGACGCCGCCAGCTGATCATCCCGCCGAACCTGGCCTACGGCGACCGCGGTGCCGGTGGCCGGATCAAGCCGGGCGAGACGCTGATCTTCGTCTGCGACCTGGTCTCCGCCTGAGACCCGGGTGAGCCCCGCCGAGGGCCCCTGCCCGCGGGCAGGGGCCCTCGGCTTTTGCCGCGCGTCCCGGTAGCGGTACGGTCACGGTCGTAGGGTCATAGAGAAAGGGCGTCGATGGCGATTGCCAAGGCCGAGCGGCTGATGAATCTGGCGCTGTGCCTGCTGGGAACCCGGCGCCCGCTGACCAAACGGGAGTTGCGCGGCTCCATCGAGGCGTACCTGGAGGCGGGCGGCGCCGCGGGCGGCGGCAACGACGACGCCTTCAACCGCATGTTCGAGCGCGACAAGGACGATCTGCGCGAACTCGGCCTGGTCATCGAGACGGTGGAGGGCATCGACGGCGAGGTCGGCTATCTCGCCCGCCGTGACAGCAACCGGCTGCCCCCCATCACCCTGGACGCCGAGGAGGCCGCCGCCCTGGGCCTGGCCGCCAAGGTCTGGCAGCAGGCCCGGCTCGCGGGAGCGGCCAGCGGCGCCCTCCAGAAGCTGCGCGCCGCCGGGATGCCGGTCGCCGAGGACCCGTACGACACCCAGGCGCACAGCGCGCTGGAGCCGCATATCCCGGTCCACGAGGCGGCCTTCGAACCGCTCATGCTCGCCTGCCGCGACCGCCGCCCCGTCGTCTTCGACTACCGCAAGTCCAACGCCGCCCGCCCCGAGCAGCGCCAGGTCGAGCCCTGGGCGCTGGAGTGCTGGCGCGGCCAGTGGTACCTGGCCGGCTGGGACCGCGAGCGGACCGCCGAGCGGGTCTTCCGGCTCTCCCGGATCTGCGGCCGGGTCCGGCTGCGCACCGGCGCCTTCACCGCCGAGGTGCCCGACCACGTCACCGTGCGCGAGACCGTGGAGACCTGGTCGGGCGAGACCGCCACCGGCACCGCCCGGATCCGGCTGCGCTCCGGTCACGGCTATCCGCTGCGGGCCAAGGCGCTGTCCACCGCCCCGGCCGGGGACGGCTGGGACGAGCTGGAGATCCCGTACGGGCACGGCCTGGACGCCTGGCTGGTGGAGTTCGGCCCGGACGTGGTGGTGCTGGCGCCCGACGAACTGCGGGCGGATGTCGTGGACCGGCTGCGCGCCGTGGCCAAGGGCTGAGGGGACGGACCGACTTCATATGGCCGGAAACGCCATCGACCAGACCCGCCGGATGCTGTCCCTGGTGACGTATCTGCGCGAACGCCCCGGCGCCCGCGTCGCCGAGGTCGCCCGGGCCTTCGGCATCAGCGAGGACGAGCTGATCTCCGACCTCGATGTGCTGCCGCTGTGCGGCACCAGCTTCCGCGGCGGGGACCTGCTGGACATCGACACCGACGGTGAGCGGATCTGGTGGCACAACCCCGATGCCACCGGCACGAGCACCGGCGAACCGCTGCGGCTGGCCGCCGACGAGGCCACCGCGCTGCTGGTGGCCGCCCGCGCCGTGGCCACCCTCCCCGGACTGCGGGAGAGCGACCGGGACGCGCTGCTGCGGGCCACCGCCAAATTGGAGGCCGCCGCGGGTGAGGCGGCCGGGGCCAGCGCCCGGCTCTCGGTCACCTTCGAGTCCGAGGGCGGGGTCTTCGCCGATGTCGACCGGGCCATCTCCGAGCGGCGACGGCTCTGGCTGCGCTACTACTCACCCGCACGCGACGAGATCACCGAGCGCGAGGTCGACCCGATCCGGCTGTTCGCCGTCGGCCGCACCTATATGGAGGCGTGGTGCCGGCTCTCCGAGGCGCGGCGCACCTTCCGGCTGGACCGGGTCGTGGAGATCAGACTGCTGGACGACGCCTCCGACCCGCCCCCGATCGAGCTGCGCGATCTGTCGGAGCTGTCCACCGGGCTGGTGCAGACCGGCGCCGAGGACCCCGAGGTGGTCATCGAGGTGGCTCCCGGCGGACGCTGGGTCGCCGAGTACTACCCGCACGACAGCGCGGATGAGCTGCCCGACGGCGGTCTGCGGATCACGCTGCGCACCCCCGACCCCGGTTCGCTGCGGCGGCTGGCACTCCGGCTGGGCAGGGACGGCCGGATCGTCTCCCCGCAGGGGCTCGCGGACAGTGCGCGGGACGCGGCGCAGCGGGCGCTCGCGGCGTACGGTGAGTGAAGGGACGCACACAGTGACCCCTGGGGGGAATCCCGCCTCAGTGATCTTCAAGGCGGCGTGTCCGGAGTGCCGCGGCCGCTTCGAGCTGGCCGCGGCGGCGCTCCGGCTGGCGATCGGGGCCAGCGACCGCACCACCTTCTACTCCTTCACCTGCCCCGACTGCGGTTCGGCGGTGCGCAAACCGGCCGGTGAGCGGATCGTGGAGCTGCTCACCGGCGGCGGGGTGCGTACGCTGCGGCTGCACTCCACGGTCTAGGCTCTCCGTCATGCTCTGGCCGATGCTCGCGCTCTCCCTCGCCTTCTGCGGAATCGCCGTGCTCGCGCTGTGTGCGGTGCGGGTCCACGCGGAGGTACGCAGACTCTCCCGGCAGGTGGCCGAGAGCTCGCGGCGGATCAGCCGGGCCGCGGAGGACCTGGAGCGGGCGACGGCGCCGCTGGGCTCCCAGGTGGACGCGCTGCGCCGGGGCCGGGAGCGCGCACCGACCGTCACCGACCGCGACTGACCGCGCCCGCCGCCCGGGGCGCAGGCACCCTGCTGGCGGCCAGGCGCCCGAGGTAGGCTGGCTGTTCGCGGCCTTGAATACGAGGCGGAGGGCCGCAACCAGGCGTCCGCACGGGGATTGCCCCGGGTTTACCCGTGCGCGCTACGATCGCTGACAGCACGGCGGCCGGACGCATGTCCGACCAGTCCGGCAGCCCCACACCAGCCGCCTCGGTGAGAAGGTAGACGCTTATGTTCGGAAGGCTCGGCGCCACCGAGATCATCCTCATCCTTGTCGTCATCGTGCTGCTGTTCGGCGCGAAGAAGCTCCCCGACATGGCGCGCTCCCTGGGCAAGTCCGCCCGGATCCTCAAGAGCGAGGCCAAGGCGATGAAGTCGGACGGCCAGCAGCAGCAGAACGCCCCGGCCGACCCGCCCAACCCCGGCCAGGACCAGGGCTCGCACCGCACCATCCAGGCCGCCCCGGGTGATGTCACCAGCTCGCGCCCGGTCTCCGAGCCGAGCGACCGCACCACGCAGCGCTGACCGAGGGCCACTTGGAGGCGGCCTGAACGGGCCGCCGCAGGACGCACGAGATGAGGACGTGGGTTGCTCAAGTCTGCCCGCAAGAAGGAGAAGGACCCTGAGGGGCGGATGCCCCTCGCGGAGCATCTGCGTGAACTGCGCAACCGGTTGCTGAAGTCGGTCCTGGCGATCTGTGTGATCACGATCGTCGCGATGTTCTTCTACAAGGACATCGTGGACTTCCTGATGAAACCGGTGCTGGACTCGGTCGGCTGCGGTGGGGTCACGCTGTCCGAGCTCTCGGCCCATGACGCGGCCCAGAAGTGCGCGTACTTCACCGTGAACGGTCTGCTGTCGCCGTTCACCATCATGCTGAAGGTCTCCTTCACCACCGGTGTGGTGATCGCCACCCCGGTCTGGCTCTACCAGCTGTGGGCGTTCCTCGCCCCGGGTCTGCACCGCAACGAGAAGAAGTACGGCCTGTTCTTCGTCGGGCTCGGGGTGCCGCTCTTCGTCGGCGGGGCCTTCTTCGCCTACAAGATCCTGCCGACCAGCGCCAAGGTGCTGCTCAACTTCACGCCCCAGGGCGCCAACAACCTTCTCCCGCTGGACGACTTCCTCGATCTGCTCGCCCGCATGATCGTGGTCTTCGGACTCGCCTTCGAGCTTCCGCTGCTGCTGATCCTGCTGAACTTCACCGGCATCCTCAGCGGCCGCCGGATGATCGGCTGGTGGCGCGCGATGATCATGGGCATCACCGTCTTCGGTGCCATCGCCACCCCGAGCACCGATCCGATCGGCATGTTCGCCCTGGCCGGGCCGGTCACCGTGCTCTACTTCGGCGCCTGCGGCATCGCGCTGCTCAACGACCGGCGCAAGGCCCGCCGCGAGGCCGCCGATCCCGACTTCGGCCTGGACGACGACGAGGCGTCGCAGCTGGATCTGACGCCCGAGGCCGTCGGCGGCCCGGAGCGGGTCGGCGCCAGTGGCTCCCCGGCCGAGCTGACCGGCGACGACGAGCACGGTCCCGCCCGGCGGAACGGCTACGACGACGTCACCTGACGCCGCCCGGCCGCCCCCCGCCGGTCCCGCTCCGGCAGAGCGTGTGGCCCGCCACCCCGCGCGCCGTACGGTGCGGCGGCCCGGCCGCCGTCCGTCTCACCGCGTACGCGGACGGTGAGCGCGTCCCGCCGCTGGTGACCGCCCGCGCGGCGCCCGGCACGGTACCCCTGCCGGGCGAGTGACCGGGGCCGGGACAAAGCCCGGATAAAGATCGCGTGCGCTGTCGGAGGTGGCCGGTAGTCTCGTACGTACGATGACCGACGAGCTATCTCCCGCCGAGCGCTATGCCGCGGCCCGGGTCCGGGCCGCCGAGCAGGCCACCGCGCTGGCCCCCTTCCGCGAGATGTACGACTTCGCGCTGGACGACTTCCAGATCGAGGCGTGCAAGGCCCTGGAATCCGGCAAGGGCGTGCTGGTCGCCGCCCCCACCGGCTCCGGCAAGACCATCGTGGGCGAGTTCGCCGTCCACCTGGCGCTCACCCAGGGCCGCAAGTGCTTCTACACCACGCCCATCAAGGCGCTGTCGAACCAGAAGTACACCGACCTCGTCAAGCGCTACGGCGCCGACAAGGTCGGCCTGCTCACCGGTGACAACAGCGTCAACTCCGAGGCCCCGGTGGTCGTCATGACCACCGAGGTGCTGCGCAACATGCTCTACGCGGGCTCGCAGTCGCTGCTCGGGCTGGGCTATGTGGTGATGGACGAGGTCCACTACCTCTCCGACCGGTTCCGCGGCGCCGTCTGGGAAGAGGTCATCATCCACCTCCCGGAGTCGGTGACCCTGGTGTCACTGTCCGCCACGGTCTCCAACGCCGAGGAGTTCGGCGACTGGCTGGACACCGTCCGCGGCGACACCGAGGTGATCGTCTCCGAGCACCGCCCGGTGCCGCTGTGGCAGCATGTGCTCGCCGGACGCCGGATGTACGACCTCTTCGAGGAGAAGAACGGCCAGGACGGGGACCAGAGCGGCCGTCGCGAGGTCAACCCCGATCTGGTCCGGCTGGCCCGGATGGAGAACAGCCGCCCCGGCTTCGGCCGCGACAAGCGCCGCGGGCGCTCGATGCGGGAGGCCGACCGGGAGCGCGAGCGCCGTCAGCGCAGCCGGATCTGGACCCCGGGCAGACCGGAGGTCATCGACCGGCTCGACGCCGAGGGGCTGTTGCCCGCCATCACCTTCATCTTCAGCCGCGCGGGCTGTGAATCGGCCGTCCAGCAGTGCCTGTACGCCGGACTGCGGCTGAACGACGACGCGGCGCGCGCCCAGGTGCGGTCGATAGTCGAGGAGCGCACCGCCGGCATCCCGGACGAAGACCTCCATGTCCTGGGGTACTTCGAATGGCTGGAGGGCCTGGAGCGGGGCATCGCCGCGCACCACGCCGGAATGCTCCCCACCTTCAAGGAGGTCGTCGAGGAGCTGTTCACCCGCGGGCTGGTCAAGGCGGTCTTCGCCACCGAGACCCTGGCGCTCGGCATCAACATGCCCGCCCGCTCGGTGGTGCTGGAGAAGCTGGTCAAGTGGAACGGCGAGCAGCACGCCGACATCACCCCCGGTGAGTACACCCAGTTGACCGGCCGGGCCGGACGGCGCGGCATCGACGTCGAGGGCCATGCGGTGGTGCTGTGGCAGCGCGCCATGGACCCGGCCGCGCTCGCCGGACTCGCCGGTACCCGCACCTATCCGCTGCGCTCCTCCTTCAAGCCGTCGTACAACATGGCGGTCAACCTGGTCTCGCAGTTCGGGCGGCACCGCTCGCGCGAGCTGCTGGAGACCTCCTTCGCGCAGTTCCAGGCCGACAAGGCGGTCGTCGGCATCTCCCGCCAGGTCCAGCGGAACGAGGAGGGCCTCCAGGGCTACCGCGCCTCGATGACCTGCCACCTCGGCGACTTCGACGAATACGCCCGGCTGCGCCGTGAGCTGAAGGACCGGGAGAGCGAGCTCGCCCGGCAGGGCGTGGCCCAGCGCCGCGCCGCCGCCGCGGTCGCGCTGGAGAAGCTGCGCCCCGGCGATGTCATCCATGTGCCCACCGGCAAGTTCGCCGGGCTCGCGCTGGTGCTCGACCCCGGGCTGCCCGCCGGGCGCTCCAACGGCCACCGCGGCTTCGAGCACCACGACGGCCCCCGGCCGCTGGTCCTCACGGCCGAGCGCCAGGTCAAGCGGCTCGCCTCGATCGACTTCCCGGTCCCGGTCGAGCCGCTGGACCGGATGCGGATCCCGCGCTCGTTCAACCCGCGCAGTCCCCAGTCCCGCCGGGATCTGGCCTCCGCGCTGCGCACCAAGGCCGGTCACCACGATGTGCGCCGCCACCGCAAGGAGCGTTCGGCCGCCGCCGACGACACCGAGATCGCACGGCTGCGCACCGCCCTGCGCGCCCACCCCTGCCACGGCTGCTCCGACCGCGAGGACCACGCCCGCTGGGGTGAGCGCTACCACCGGCTGCTGCGTGACACCAAGCAGCTGGAGCGGCGGATCGAGGGCCGGACGAACACCATCGCCCGCACCTTCGACCGGATCTGCGCGCTCCTGAGCGAGATGGACTATCTGCGGGGTGACGAGGTCACCGACCACGGCAAGCGGCTGGCCCGGCTCTACGGCGAGCTGGATCTGCTCGCCAGCGAGTGCCTGCGCGACGGCGTCTGGGAGGGCCTGGCCCCCGCCGAGCTGGCCGCGTGCGCCTCGGCCCTCGTCTACGAGGCGCGCGCCGCAGACGACGCGCTGCCGCCCAAGCTGCCCGCGGGCCGCGCCAAGGAGGCGCTGGGCGAGATGGTGCGCATCTGGGGACGGCTGGACGCCCTGGAGGAGGAGCACCGGATCAACCAGGCCGAGGGCGTCGGCCAGCGCGAGCCCGATCTCGGGTTCGCCTGGGCCGCCTACCGCTGGGCGTCCGGACACGGTCTCGACGAGCTGCTGCGCGAAATCGACATGCCCGCCGGTGACTTCGTGCGCTGGACCAAGCAAGTGATCGATGTGCTCGGCCAGATCGCGGCCGCCGCCCCCGACGGCACGGTGACGCGCAACGCCCGCCGGGCGGTCGACGGGCTGCTGCGCGGCGTCGTGGCGTACTCCTCGGTGGGGTGAGTGGTGGGCCGAGTCCGGTCCGGCCGGCCGCTCCTCCGTTGACGGGCGGTCAGGACGGCTCGTAGGTGTAGGACAGGGCGTTGCTGTTCCCGGCCGGAGTGTGCGCCACCACCAGGACGGTGCCGGGCGGCCCGCCCGGGGCGGCCGCCACCACCTGGGTGTCCGAGATCGCGAAGAACGCGGCGGGGTCGCTCCCGAAGGTCACCGCGTCGGTGTAGGTCAGATTGAGGCCGTTGAGCACCACCGAGTCACCGCCGAGGTCCGGCCCCTGGGCGGGGTTGAGGCTGGTGAGCACCGGCGCCCCGAGATAGGTGTAGTAGGGGTTGCCGGTCCCCGTCGTACTGGTGCCGCCCGGTGTGGTCACGGTGACGGCGACGGTTCCGGTCCCGGCCGGTGCGGTGACGGTCAGCTGGTTGTCCGACACCACCGTGATCCCGGTGGCCGGATTCCCCCCGAAGCTGACGGCACTGGTCAGCGTCAGCCCGCTGCCGAAGACGGTGACCGTGTTGCTGCCGGTGTCCGGGCCGAAGTGCGGCGCCAGATCGGTCACGATGGGCGCGGCGACGTAGAAGTACGGCAGCGGATTGCTGATCCCGCCGGGCGTGGTGACGGTGACACTGACCGAACCGGGCGGTCTGGCGGGTGCGGTGACGGTGATTTGGGTGGGGGTGTTGGTGAGGATGGTGGCGGGGGTGGCGCCGAAGAGGACTTGGGTGGCGCCGCTGAGGTTGGTGCCGTTGAGGGTGACGGTGTTGCCGCCGGTGGTGGGTCCGGAGGTGGGGTTGAGGCTGGTGAGGGTGGGTGCGGGGGTGGTGATGTAGGTGTAGGGGAGGGGGTTGGTGGTGCCGCCGGGTGTGGTGGCGGTGACGTTGGTGGTGCCGGTGCCGGGGGGTGCGGTGACGGTGATTTGGGTGGGGGTGTTGGTGAGGATGGTGGCGGGGGTGGCGCCGAAGAGGACTTGGGTGGCGCCGCTGAGGTTGGTGCCGTTGAGGGTGACGGTGTTGCCGCCCGCGGCCGGCCCGGAGCCGGGGCTGAGACTGGTGAGCACCGGCGCCGGCACCGACACATAGCTGAAGAACACGTTCTGGGTGCTGGTGCCGCTCGGACCGGTGACCGTGACCTTGACCGTTCCCGTTCCCGGTGGCGTCTTGGCGGTGATCTGCGTATTGCTCACCACGACCACATTGGTGGCCAGTTGGGAGCCGAACCTGACGACCGAGGCGCCCAGAAAGCCGGTGCCGGTGATGGTGACGGTGGTACCTCCCGCCGGTGCACCCTGGTTGGGGCTGACGCTGGTCACTACGGGGGCCATCATGTTCTCCTTCTCGTGCCGGGCAGGCGACCGCGCCCTGGCCGACAGGCCGTCGGCCAGGGCGCGGGGCGTCGCCGCTCGCCCGGCGCCGGTGGTGCGGACGGGGGACGGGGGGACGGGCTGGTGGTGCCGGATCCGGCGCGCGGCGGCGGCCGGTCTGCGGCCGGTCAGGTGATGGTGAACGCCTGGGCGTTGGAGGGCCCGCCACAGGTGGTGACGGTGATGGTCCCGGCGCCGGGGGTCAGCCCCGCGGGCACGATGGCGACCAGCTGGGTGTTGCCGAGGCTGGTGAAGTCGGCGGCGACGGTGTTCGTTCCGTCGTCGAACTCGACCGACTGCACATCCACCAGACAGGTGCCGTTGACGGTGATGCTGTCACCCTGGGTGCCCGTGGCGGGCACCACCGAGGTGATGGCCGGGGCGGTGTAGTACGAGAACTGGACCGTGTTGCTGACCGGGGTGCTCGAGCCGCCCGCCGTGGTCACGACGACGTTCACCGTGTCGATGCACGGGTTGACCATCGTGTGGGCCGGAGTGGCGAAGGTGACCTGTGAGTTGGAGCTGAAGGTGGGGGTCGGGGTGACCGCCGTGCCGCCCACCGTGACCCCGGTCCCGGTCAGGAAGTTGTTGCCGAAGAGCGTGACCGAGGTACCACCGGCCGCCGGACCGCAGGTGGCGCTCACACCGGTGGTGGCCGGCTCGGCGATCAGGAAGAACGGCAGGGCGTTGCTGGTGACATTGGTGCTGCTGGTCACGCTGACGGACACCTGACCGGCGCACAGCCCCGAGGGAATGGTGCAGGTGACCTGGGTGGCGGTCACGGTCAGTCCGGTGGTGATGGTCTTCGTACCGAAGTTCACCTTGGTGGTCGTCCCCAGGGCGGTGCCGTTGATCTGGAGCGTGTCGCCGGCCTTGCCCTGGTTGGTGCCGGTGGTGGTATCCACCAGCGACGTGATGGTTGCCATGATGTTGCCTCCTTTGAAGGGCCGCAGGGGCCCCTCGGCCAGGGGGTGCGGGGTCCCGGGGACACCGGGGCCCGGGTCGTCCGGGCGGTAGGGGTGAGTGGGCCGCCGGCATGCGCGGTCCACGGCCGCGCCAGGCATCTGGGCGCGGGTGCGAGGGGATGACGGGGGTTCAGAAGCGATGAGGAGCGAGCACGCTCGGGACCGTCGCGGCCTGCGTCGCGCCGGCGCAACCGGCCGGCCCGGGAACCAGGTGCTGCGTGCCGATCTCGCTGAGTTGATTAAAGCAATCGGGTGATAGGTGCAACAGGTGCAATCGGGGGCATCTCATCACTCAGCAGAAAATATGCTTTAAAGCCGACACATCTTTTGCGCGCGGGAGTACGCCCCGCCCCCGTGCCCCAGCCAACAGCCGCAGAGCGCCGGGTGCTGCCGTACACGCCGATGGCCCCGGCCGGGTGTCCTCACCCTTGGGTTCTAGGAGTCGTTGCAACACCCCAGCTCAAGGGGTGGCATGGACTTCGAGATCCGTGAGGACCGGCAGCCGCAGGGACCCAGGAAGCTCACTCGTGAGCGGGAGGCATACTTCCGGCTCATGCAGCAGGGCGTGAGCAACACGGAAGCGTGCCGGATTGTCGGGATCAACCGGCGGACCGGGAAACGCTGGCGCTACGGACGCGGCGCGTCCGGCAGCAACAAGGCGGCCCCACCGATCAACTCGGTGGGGCCGCCTTCTGCGCCGTCGCGGTACCTGTGCGAGGCCGACCGGATCCACATCGCCGACCGGCTGCGTGAGAAGGCGACGGTCCGGGCGATCGCGGCCGAGCTGGGCCGCAGTCCGTCCACGATCAGCCGGGAGATCCGCCGCAACCGGCACCCGGGCAGCGGTCAGTACCGGCCCTACGCGGCCCAGGCCCGCGCGGATGCCCGCCGGCCCCGCCCCAAGCGCCGGAAGATCAGCGAGAACCCCGAGCTGCGGGCCGCCGTCCAGGCGATGCTGGACGAGAAGTGGAGCCCGGAGCAGGTATGCCACGCTCTGCGGGCACAGTTCCCCGACCGGCCGGAGATGCACGTGGTCCACGAGACCGTCTACCAGGCCCTTTACGTCCAGGGCAGAGGCCGGCTACGGCGCGAGCTCGCCGGCACCCTGCGCTCGGGGCGGGCCCGCCGCAAGCCGCAGAAGCAGGCCAACTGCCGCCAGCCGCGGTTCACCACCCCGATGGTGATGATCAGCGAACGGCCCGCCGAGGCCGAGGACCGGGCCCTGCCCGGCCACTGGGAAGGCGACCTGATCATCGGCAAGGACGGGAAGTCCGCGATCGGCACCCTGGTGGAACGCGCGACCCGCTACGCCATGCTCCTGCATCTGCCCGGCGACCACGGCGCCGAGGCCGTCCTGGGAGCGCTGACAACCACAGTCCAGACCCTGCCCGCCCAGCTGAAACGGTCCCTGACCTGGGACCAGGGCAGCGAGATGGCCCGCCACGGCGAGTTCACCCTCGCCACCGACATCCCGGTCTACTTCTGCGACCCCGCCAGCCCCTGGCAGCGCGGCTCGAACGAGAACACCAACGGACTGCTCCGTCAGTACTTCCCCAAGGGCACCGACCTGTCCGCCCACGGCCCCGAGCACCTGGCCGCCGTCGCCGACCAGCTCAACCGCCGCCCACGCAAAACGCTCGGCTGGGAAACCCCAGCCGAGCGCCTGCATAAACTGCTCGCGGCCTGATCAACACGACCACGTGTTGCAACGACCCCTAGAAACCGCCACCCGGCCGGGGCCATCGCACGGTTCCGTCGGCGCGGTGTGCCGCGCCGCGCCCCGGGCGCTACGCCGCGGCCTCCTGCTCGGCCTCCACCTGCTGGTTCCACTCCCGCTTGGACGCCTGCCAGCCGTCCTCGTTGTGGCCGCGCCGCCAGTAGCCGGAGATCGACAGCCACTCGCGCGGAACCTGCCGCTCCAGGCGCAGATGACGGCGGATCTCCTTCACGAAACCCGCCTCGCCGTGGACGAAGGCGTGGACCTGGCCCGGCGGGAACTCCAGCGAGCGCACGGCCTCCACCAGCGCCTGGCCCACCGGCGCTCCGCCCCGGTGCAGCCAGACGATGTCGGCCCCCTCCGGCAGGATGAGCTTGTGCTCCTCCTCCGGACCCGCGACCTCCACGAAGGCGCGCACCGGAGCGCGGTCCGCGCCACCGGGTCCGCCCGGCTGTCCGGCGAGCCGCTCCAGCGCGGTGGCGATCGCGGGCAGCGCGCTCTCGTCCCCCGCGAGCAGATGCCAGTCCGCGTCCGCGCTCGGCGCGTACGCACCGCCCGGGCCCAGCAGGTGGATCTCCTGGCCGGGCTCGGCCTGCCGCGCCCAGGGCCCGGCCAGCCCCTCGTCGCCGTGGACCACGAAGTCGAGGGCCAGCTCGCGCGCCGCCGGGTCCCAGGTGCGCACCGTGTAGGTACGCGTCACCGGCCACTGGTCGCGCGGGAAGTCGGCCCGGATCCGCTCGATGTCGAACGGCTCGGGATAGCTGACACCCGGAGCCGGGAAGAGCAGCTTGACGTAGTGGTCGGTCCACTCGCCCGCAGAGAACGCGGCCAGGCCGTCACCGCCCAGCACCACCCGCACCATATGCGGGGTGAGCTGCTCGGTGCGCACCACATGGGCCTGGTGGGGTCGCGGACTCCTGCGGGCCGGACGGTCTGCCATGGCGATCTCCCCTGATCAACAAGAGTTAGGGTTACCTAACCTAACAGCTCATCCCTCAAGGGTGGACAGAAGGCGACGCAAAGATCCGCCCAAACCCCAGCGCTCCTCCAGCGCGCCGAGCGCCCCCGGATCGCGCGGCCGCCGCGGCAGCGCGGGGTCGAAGGCGGGCAGGGGCACGTCCTGGGCCACCCGCACCACCTTCGGGGCCACCGCGACATACGCCCGGGCCTCGTCCAGCCGCTTGCGCTGCGAGGGGGTCAGCTTCGAGGCCGGGTCGTCCACGGCGGCCATGATCCCGGCCAGATCGCCATGGGCGGCGAGCAGCTTGGCCGCGGTCTTCTCGCCGATGCCGGGCACCCCCGGCAGTCCGTCGCTCGGGTCGCCGCGCAGCAGCGCCAGATCCGCGTACCCCGGGCCGTCCACGCCGTACTTCTCGCGCAGCATCGCCTCGTCCACCAGCTGGAGGGTGCCCACCCCCTTGACCGGATAGAGCACCCGCGCCTGCCGCCCGTCGTCGACCAGCTGGAACAGATCGCGGTCGCCGGTGACGATGTCGACCGGTCCGGTGGCCCGGCCCGCGAGCGTGCCGATCACATCGTCGGCCTCGTACTCCGCGGCGCCCACCCGTGCGATGCCCACCGCGTCCAGCACCGCGTCGATCACCGGGACCTGCGGGGAGAGGGTGTCCGGCACCTCCTCCTGGTCCACCCCGGCCCCCTCGGGGGCCTCCCCGGCCACCCGGTGCGCCTTGTAGGTGGGGATCAGGGCGACCCGCCAGCCGGGCCGCCAGTCGAAGTCCATGCAGGCCACCAGGTCGTCCGGCCGGTGGTCCTGCACCAGCCGGGCGATGAAGTCGAGCAGACCGCGCACGGCGTTCACCGGAGTCCCGTCCGGAGATCTGACCGAATCCGGCACTCCGAAATAGGCTCGGAAGTAGAGAGAGGCGGTATCGAGAAGCATCAGGCGTCGCGTCACGCCTCGCATGATGCCGTACCCCACGGACATGAACGCATGGAGAGTGTGAAGTGGGCCACCGCAGGGTTTACGCCGACCGGATCGGGGCAGGCGCGCCCGCGGAACAAATTCATTCAACGATTCAACTACTGCAAGGGGCATGCGGTCCGATATCGCGTCGCTCCACGACCCGCCGGCGGGGGTGGCGGGTCGTTTTTTGGTGCTACCTGAGAGGTGTACGTGTCCAAGCTGCGAGCTGAACGCCTGTACAAGGTGTTCGGCAGACGACCCGATGAGGCGGTGTCGAAACTCGAGGGCGGCACCGACCGTGAGACCTTGCGTGCGGAGGGTACGACGGCGGCGGTCGTCGACGCCTCCTTCGACGTCGAGGCGGGCCAGATATTCGTCGTCATGGGTCTGTCCGGATCTGGTAAGTCCACCCTGCTGCGCATGCTCAACGGACTCCTGGAGCCGACCGCGGGACGCGTGCACTTCGACGGCCACGATCTGACCGCACTCGACCCGCGCGATCTGCGCCAGGTGCGCTCCCACAAGATCAGCATGGTCTTCCAGCACTTCGCCCTCTTCCCGCACCGCAGTGTGCTGGAGAACGCCGCTTACGGCCTGGAGGTCCAGGGCGTACCGGGCAAGGAGCGGTTCAAGCGCGCCGCCGAGGCGCTGGAGATGGTGGGGCTCGGCGGCTGGGAGCGGTCCTGGCCCGACGAGCTGTCCGGCGGTATGCAGCAGCGCGTCGGCCTCGCCCGCGCCCTGGCCACCGACGCCGATCTGCTGCTGATGGACGAGTCCTTCAGCGCGCTCGACCCGCTGATCCGCCGCGATATGCAGGACCAGCTGCTCCAGCTCCAGAGGCGGCTCAAGAAGACGATCGTCTTCATCACCCACGACCTCAACGAGGCCATGCGGCTCGGTGACCGCATCGCCGTCATGCGCGACGGCCGGATCGTCCAGATCGGCAGCGCCGAGGACATCCTGGTCTCCCCGGCCAACGACTACGTCGCCTCCTTCATCCAGGACGTCGACCGCAGCCGGGTGCTCACCGCCGGAGCGATCATGACCGAGCCCGGCGAGGTGCTGGGCACCACCACCGATGACGGCACCACGCTCCGCACCGAGCGGGACGTACTGGACGCCGCCCCCGCCACCGTCACCGCGGACACCCCGATCATCGAGCTGTTCACGCCCTGCTCCCGCAGCGGTGTGGCGGTCGCCGTGACCGACGACGACGGCTCGCTCGTCGGTGTCGTCTCCCGCGCCCGGCTGCTCGCCGTCCTCGGCGACGGCGACGACGGTCCCGACGGTGCGAACCCACCGGCACCCGGCGAACCGGACGCTCCCGCGTCCGTGAAGAAGGTGATCTCCGGTGCCTAGGATTCCGCTCGGCGACTGGATCAATTCCGGCGTCAACTGGCTCCGCGACAACCTGAGCTGGCTCTTCGACTTCATCACCTCCGTCGTGCAGGGCATGTACGACGTGGTGAACTCGGTGCTCAGCGCCCCCGAGCCGCTGCTGATGGCGGGCATCCTCGCGGTGCTCGCCTGGTGGCTGCGCGGCCTGCTGCCCGCCGTCCTCGCCTTCGCGGGCTTCGCGCTCATCGATTCGATCGAGCTGTGGGACGAGGCGATGAACACCCTCGCGCTGGTGCTGGTCGCCGGTGTGATCACCATCGTGTTCGCGGTGCCGCTGGGCATCTGGGCCTCCCGCAACCGCACCGTGAGCGCGGCGATCCGCCCGGTGCTGGACTTCATGCAGACGATGCCCGCCTTCGTCTATCTGATCCCCGGCATCTTCTTCTTCGGCCTCGGGGTGGTCCCCGGTGTCGTCGCGACCATCATCTTCTCGATGCCCCCGGGCGTCCGGATGACGGAACTGGGCATCCGCCAGGTGGATGCCGAGCTGGTCGAGGCGGCCGACGCGTTCGGCACCCATCCGCGCCGCACCCTGCTCCGCATCCAGCTGCCGCTCGCCCTGCCCACCATCATGGCGGGCATCAACCAGGTGATCATGCTGGCGCTGTCCATGGTCGTCATCGCCGGTATGGTCGGCGCCGCGGGCCTCGGAGCCACCGTCTTCCAGGCGATCAGCTCCGTCGATGTGGCGATGGGCTTCGAGGGCGGCATCGCGGTGGTCATCCTGGCCATGTACCTGGACCGGATGACAAGCGCGCTCAACCAGCGCGTCTCCCCGCTCGCCCGCCGCGCGCTGGCCAAGGAGCGGGCCAAGGGACTCCGCGGTGCGAAGGTGCTCCACTGGCGGCCCGCGACCTCGGTCGCCATGGTCGGCGTGGTGGTCCTGGCCCTGGTCGCCGGCGGGATGAAGATGTTCGGCGGCAACGAGGCCGGTCCCACCGTCACCGCCGACGTCGGCAAGGGCCAGTCGATCAACATCGGCTACATCAACTGGGACGAGGGCATCGCCTCCACCTTCCTGTGGAAGGAGCTGCTGGAGCAGCGCGGCTTCAAGCCCAAGGTGCAGTCGTACGACGTCGGCGCCCTGTGGACCGGTATGGCCGCGGGCAACGTCGACCTCCAGACCGACGCCTGGCTGCCCGCCACCCACGCGGCGTACTGGTCGAAGTACAAGAACAAGCTGGAGAAGCTCGGCTCCTGGTACGACAAGACCTCGCTGGAGGTCGCGGTGCCGTCGTACGTCAAGGGCGTGAAGTCTCTCGAGGACCTCAAGAGCAAGTCCTCCACCTTCCAGAAGAAGATCATCGGCATTGAGCCCGGCGCCGGTGAGATGAAGCTGATGCAGAACAAGGTCATTCCGGAGTACGGGCTCAAGAACTACACCCTGGTCAAGGGCTCCACCGCGGCGATGCTGACCCAGCTGGAGCGCTCGTACGCCAAGAAGGAGCCGATCGCGGTCACCCTGTGGTCCCCCCACTGGGCGTACGACAAGTACAAGCTCACCAAGCTCAAGGACCCCAAGGGCGCCTTCGGCAAGGGCGATCACCTCGACGCCATCGCGCGCAAGGGCTTCTCGAAGGAGAACCCGCAGGTCGCGAAGTGGATGAAGCACTTCAAGCTGAGCGAGAAGCAGCTCGGCAGCCTGGAGTCGGCGATCCAGGACGCGGGCAAGGGCAAGGAACAGGAGGGCGTGCGCGCCTGGCTGAAGAAGAACCCCGGCATGGTCAACAAGCTCGCTCCGGTGCCCGGCGGTGGCGGCGACCAGAAGGGCAAGGACGCCGGTGCCGCGCCCAAGATCGGCTACTTCCCGTGGGACGAGGACATCGCCACCACCTATCTGTGGAAGAACGTCCTGGAGCGGCGCGGCTACAAGCCGGAGATCAATCAGTACGACGTCGGGTCGATGTTCACCGGTATGAGCAGCGGGCAGGTCGACGTCGAATTCGACGGCTGGCTGCCGGTCGCGCAGAAGCCGTACTGGGACCGGTACAAGAAGAATCTCGTCGATGTCGGGGCGTGGTACGACAAGACCTCGCTCGAGATCGCCGTGCCCTCCTACGTCAAGGACGTGAAGTCCCTGGCGGACCTCAAGGGCAAGTCCGGCCTCTTCAAGGGCAGGATCGTCGGCATCGAGCCGGGCACCGGCGAGATGAAGCTGCTCAAGGGCAAGGTCCTCAAGCAGTACGGCCTGGACAAGGAGTACGAGGTCACAGGCGGCTCCTCCCCGGCGATGCTGGCGCAGCTCCAGCGCTCGTACGCCAAGAAGGAGCCGGTGGCCGTCGTCCTGTGGTCCCCGCACTGGGCGTACGACAAGTACAAGCTCACCAAGCTGGCGGACCCGAAGAAGGCGTTCGGGGCCAACAACCAGCTGCACACCCTCGCCAACAAGTCCTTCCCGCAGAAGTACCCGGAGTTCAACGGGTGGCTGAAGAAGTGGCACATGAGCGAGAAGGAGCTGGCGAGCCTTGAGGCGGCCGTGCAGGACGCGGGCAAGGGCAACGAGGAGAAGGGTGTCCAGAAGTGGATGGACGCCCACCCCGGCATCGTGGACCAGATGGCGCCGGTGACTTCCTGACCCACCGCGTCACCGCCACGACCGCCCGCCGCCGCGGTCCGGAGCTTCCCCGCTCCGGGCCGCGGCGGCGGCGTACCGGCCGCTGCCGTCCGCTCGGCGGGTGCGAAGTGGCCCGGGGGCGGTGGGAAATTCGGATGACGGCCCCGGGGAAGCGGCCCTAGGGTCGTACCCGTGAACGCACCTCCCGGTGCGAAGACGACGGTTACTTCGGTCGATTTGGGTTCGATTCCTGAAACACTCCGCCCCGCGCGGAGTGGGAAACTCCGTCGTCGCCTCTGATCTCGGGAGACGCGCGCACACCTGCGCCGGCGCCCGGTGCGCGGGCAGCGGTTACTTCCCTTCCGCGAAAACACCGCCGCCACCTCGATCCCGGGCGCCGCCGCCGAGTCCGTGCGCGGTCTCCTCCTGTGCTCACTCGGGGGAGAAGCATGAGCAAGTTCAACCGCGCCGCGCGGCGCACCGCCACGGCGACCACCTCCGAGGGCGGCGCCGCCGTCACGCGCGACACCAAGTCCGAACTGGTGCTGCTCGCCGTGGTCAACATGGTCGGTGAGCAGACCTTCTACGAGTCCTCCGACGACCGCGACAACCGCTTCCGCGGTCTGGTCCGCGCCGTCGCCGTCGAGGACGCCGACTGGACGGCCCGCTTCATCACCTGGCTGCGCGCCGAGGCCCAGCTGCGCAGCGCCTCGCTCGTCGCCGCCGCCGAGGCCGTCAAGGCGCGCCTGGAGGCCGGGCTGCACGGCGACAGCCGCCGCCTCGTGGACGCCGCGTGTCTGCGCGCCGACGAGCCCGGCGAACTGCTCGCCTACTGGACGGCCACCTTCGGCCGTGCCGTGCCCAAGCCCGTCAAGCGCGGTCTGGCCGACGCCGCCCGCCGCCTCTACACCGAGCGCGCCCTGCTGAAGTACGACACCGCGAGCCACGGCTTCCGCTTCGCGGATGTCCTGGAGCTGGTGCACGCCGCCCCGGACCCGGACAAGCCGTGGCAGGGCGAGCTCTTCCGGCACGCCGTCGACCGCCGCCACCAGAAGGACGCGGCGGCGCCGCCGGTCTCGCTGCGCATGCTGCGCGCCCGCGCCCGGCTGATGGCGCTGCCGCAGTGGGAGCGCCGCGCGGTGCTGGAGCGGCCGGACGCCGCCGAGGCGCTGGCCGCCGCGGGGATGACCTGGGAGGCGCTGGCGGGCTGGCTCCAGGGGCCGATGGACGCGGTGGCCTGGCAGGCGGTGCTGCCGTCCATGGGCTACATGGCGCTGCTGCGGAACCTGCGCAACTTCGACCAGGCGGGCGGGACCGGGCTGCCGGACGAGGTCGCCGAGCGGGTCGCCGCCCGGCTGGCCGACCCCGCCGAGGTCGCCCGCTCCCGCCAGTTCCCGTACCGCTTCCTGTCCGCCTACCGGGCCGCGCCGTCGCTGCGCTGGGGCCACGCGCTGGACAAGGCGCTGACGGCCGCCACGACGTCCGTGCCGAAGCTGCCCGGCCGCACCCTGGTGCTCGTGGACACCTCGGCCTCGATGCTGAGCACGGTCTCCGGCCGCTCCCAGGTGCGCCACGTGGACGTCGGCGCGCTGTTCGGGGTGGCGCTGGCCCACCGCGGCTGCCAGGTGGACCTGGTGGGCTTCGCCTCGGGGCACTTCACCCACCGGCCGGCCACGGGCGGTTCGGCGCTGCGCGGGATCGAGGAGTTCTGCGCGCGCGTCGGCGAGGTGGGCCACGGCACCGAACTCGCCGCGGCGCTGCGGAACACCTACCGCGACCACGACCGGGTGGTCGTCATCTCGGACATGCAGACGTTCCCGTTCGCCGCCGACGGCCCCTCCGTCCCGGCCTCGGAGGCCGTCCCCGCGCGGGTGCCGGTGTTCGGCGTCGACACCACCGGGTACGCGGCCTCCTCCATCGACACCCGGCGGCCCGGCCGGTACGAGATCGGCGGCTTCAGCGACAAGCTGTTCACCATGGTGGGACTGCTGTCGGAGCAGGGCGGTGGCGCCGGCCGGCCGGTCTGGCCGTGGGAGGAGCGGAGGCCCGCGGCGGCCTGAGGGCTGTCCCGTCATCCCCAGCGGGCTCCCGACGCCGGCTACGGCCGCCCCCAGGCTTCGCCCGGGAGGTGCCCCTGCCGCGTTGTCGGGATCGCCCGAGTACGCCCGGTACGAGGACGGCCCTCCGCCTTGCGATTGACCGCATCCGGCGCCGCTCGCTGATCCACTGGGGATGACGGCACAGCCCTTGGGTGTGGCCACCCGGGGCGCTGTTACCGTTGGCGCCTCAGCGAGGGGGAGAAGACAGCACGTGACATCGACTGCGTTGTGTATCGGCGGGGATCTGACCGTACGGCGCCTCGGGTTCGGGGCCATGCGCTTGCCGACGGAGCCGGGCCCGGCCCGTGAGACCTCTCTCGCGGTCGCCCGGCGGGCCGTCGAGCTGGGCATCACCCTGATCGACACCGCGCATTTGTACGGCGGGGGAGCCAACGAGGAACTCCTGGCCGAGGCTCTGCACCCCTACCCCGATGAGCTGCTGCTCACCACCAAGGTCGGCATCGCCCGATCGGGGCCTTCGGGCGAGTGGAGGCTCGACGGGCGGCCGGCTGTTCTGCGCGATCAGGTCGAGCAGGCTCTGCGCCGACTGCGCATCGAGCGGATCGAGCTGCTTCAGCTGCACCGTATCGATCCGGAGACACCGCTCGCCGACCAGCTGGGCACCCTGCGGGACCTGCGGACCGAGGGCAAGATCGGCCGGATCGGGCTGTCCGAGGTCACCGTCGACGAACTCGACCGGGCGCGGGAGATCGTCGACGTCGCGAGCGTGCAGAACCGCTACAACCTGCTCGACCGCGAGCACGAGCCGGTACTCGCGGCCTGCGAAGCGGCGGGAATCGCGTTCCTGCCGTGGCGTCCTGTCGCCTGGGGGGAGTCGGGGGCGAATGCCGAGGTCGCCGCCGTGGCGGCCGAGGCCGACGCCACCCCTGCGCAGGTCGCGCTCGCCTGGCTCCTCGCCCGCTCACCGGTCATCCTCCCGATCCCGGGCACCGCCCGGATCGACCACCTGGAGGAGAACCTCGCGGCGGAACGCCTCCGCCTGACCCGGGCCCAACGCGACCGCCTCGACCGGCTGACCGAGTCGGCATAGGGCTCCGTCTCGTCGGTCCTGACCGGAGCCGGTGCCCCTGCTTGCGGTCATCCGAGGGCCGGAGCGGCATCGGCTGCTCTCGGTTCGAGCGCGCCGTACGGTGGAGCGATGAGCCCTCGCACCCCCGTACGGCGTGTGGTGTCCCTCGTGCCCTCGCTCACCGAGGCGGTCGCCGCCACCGCCCCGGAGCTGCTGGCCGGGGTGACCGACTGGTGCGCCCATCCGCCCGGCCTCGGCGCGGAGCGGATCGGTGGCACCAAGAACCCCGACACCGACCGGATCGCCGCCCTCGCACCCGATCTGGTCATCGCCAACGAGGAGGAGAACCGCGCCCCCGACCTCGACGCGCTGCGTGCCGCCGGTCTGGAGGTGATGGTCACCGAAGTACGCACCCTGGACCAGGCGTTCGGCGAACTGGACCGGGTCCTGGTGCGCGGCTGCGGACTGCCGCGCCCCGGCTGGCTGGACGAGGCCGAGGCGGCCTGGGCGGACGTACGGCCCACCGGGCCGGAGCGGCGCGCGGTCGTCCCGGTGTGGCGGCGGCCGTGGATGGTGCTGGGCCGGGACACCTTCGCCGGGGACGTCCTCGCCCGGCTGGGAGTGCGGCACCTCTACAGCGGACACGACGAGCGCTATCCCCGCGTTCCCGTCGACGAGTTGACGGCGCGGGGCGCGGATCTGGTGGTGCTGCCGGACGAGCCGTACCGCTTCACGGCCGAGGACGGGCCGGAGGCGTTCCCCGGCCTGCCCGCGGCCCTGGTCAGCGGCCGTCATCTCACCTGGTACGGGCCTTCGTTGGCGGAGGCGCCCGCGGTGCTCAACGCGGCCCTGGCGTCGGCGTCCTGAGGCCCGGACGGCGGAAGCGAAGGCGGCGGAGGCGCGAGCAGGGTGCCGCGCGCCACCCCGACCGCCGTACGCGTCCAGACCACCGCCCACGCCGCCACCAGAAAGCCGTACAGCCCCACCGACAGCCAGCCGAACGCGTGCAGCCCGGTGTGGCGGGACAGCGCTGCCGCCCCCGTGACACAGGTGCCGACCGGGAAGGTGAACCCCCACCACGTCATCGCGAACGGCATTCCGCGCCGTACGGCCCGCACCACCAGCGCCCCGGCCAGCGCCAGCCACAGCAGCGCGAACCCCATCACCGGCACGCCGTACGCCACCGAGGCGAACCGCGCGGCTACCTCCGGGGCCCCGCTGTACCCCGCGGACCGCAGGGCGTCGGCCAGTGCGCCCGCGGCCGTCGTGGACTGGCCGAGCGGCCCCAGGACGAGGAAGAGCGCGGGCGTCTGCGCCGCGGGAAGCGGTCCGTGGCAAAGGAGGCGGGCGAACACCAGCGGCAGCATCAGCAGCGTCGCCAGCAGACTCGCGCCCATCAGCGCACCGCTCACCACCAGCATGGCCTCCCGCCACTGCCCGGCGGGCAGATGCGGCACCAGGGGCGGGCCGAGCGCCGCCGACACCATCGGCGCCACCACGGGCAGCAGCCACACCGGGGAGGCGTCCGCGGGGCCGATCCGGTGCCGGGTCACCATCAGGCACGGAATCCCGGCCGCGACCACCAGGCCCAGCAGCGTTCCGGCCGTCCACAGCACCGCGTCCAGCGCGACCGACGCGGTGACGCCGATGACATCCGACCCCACCGTCAGCGTCCCGCCGCCGACCGCGAGCAGCGCCATCGCCAGACAGCCGTAGAAGGGCGCGACCGCCGGGTCGAGCAGATGGGCGCGGGCCCGGTCGCGATGGCGGGCCCAGTGCACCGTACGGGCCACCAGCACGGCGGCCAGCATCAGCACCGACAGCGCCCACACCGGGCGGCAGACGTCCCGCAGCCACGGAACACCCACCGGCAGACCGGCGCCCGCACCGGCCACGATCGCGGTGCCCATCACCGTGGCGTACCAGTTGGGACCCAGGTGGCGTACGGATGCCCGGGGCGGTTCGGCCACGGCGGCGGGGAGGGGGCGGGCAGGCGCGAGAGTGACCATGCCCGCAGCCTCGCGCGCCCCGCCCGCCGCCACCAGACACCGCCTTCCTATGAGGGCATAAACTGAACTTATGGGCGAGGGACGGAACGGCGACGCGGCGCCCGCCACGGGACAAAACGGCGGCGCGGCGGCTCCCACGGGGCACGGCGGCGAGGCGGCGGAGGCCGCGCCGGTATCCCACCGCGTCCCCGACCTCGGCGCGCTGGAGCTGCTGCTCGCCGTCGCCCGCCTGGGCAGCCTCGGCCGCGCCGCCCGCGAGCTCGGCATCACCCAGCCCGCCGCCAGCAGCCGGATCCGGGCCATGGAACGGCAGTTGGGCGTCGCCCTCGTCGACCGCTCACCGCGCGGATCCCGGCTCACCGAGGCCGGGGCGCTGGTCACCGACTGGGCGCGGCGGGTGGTGGAGGCCGCCGAGGCCTTCGACGCGGGCGTCCACGCCCTGCGCGACCGCCGTGACTCCCGGCTGCGGGTGGCCTCCAGCATGACCATCGCCGAATACCTGCTGCCCGGCTGGCTGATAGCGCTGCGCACCCTGCGCCCGGACACCGCCGTCTCCCTGCTCGCCGGGAACACGGCGGCGGTCGCCGGACGGCTGCTGGGCGAGGAGGCGGACATCGGCTTCGTCGAGGGCCTCGATGTGCCCGGCGGGCTGGACGGCGTGGTCATCGGCCACGACCGCCTCGCCGTCGTCACCGCCCCGGCCCACCCCTGGGCACGCCGCCGCGCCCCGGTCAGCCCCGCCGAACTCGCCGCCACCCCGCTCGTCCTGCGTGAGCGCGGCTCCGGCACCCGGCAGGTCCTGGACGCGGCCCTCGCGGACCACGGCGGTCTGGCGGCCCCGCTGCTGGAGCTCGCCTCCACCACGGCGGTCAAGGCGGCGGCGGTGAGCGGCGCCGGCCCCGCCGTGCTCAGCCGGCTGGCCGTGCACGAGGAGCTGGCGGCCCGGCGGCTGGTGGAGGTCGCCGTGGCGGACGTACGGCTGCGTCGCGACCTGCGCGCGGTGTGGCCCGCCGGACACCGCCCCACCGGCCCGGCCCGCGACCTCCTGGGGCTGACCCGGCCGACGGGTGCGAGCCGCTGAACGGCGCCGAAGGGAGCTGAGCGGAGCCGACGTGAGCCGCACGGCCGAATGGCTGAACGGCGGCGGGCCGGGCGGGCCCGCCACGGGCACAGTGGAGGAATGAACGCAGACGACAGCGGCGCTCTGGCCCGGGGCCGCGTGGCGACCCGGCTTCCGGCCCAGGACCTGGAGCGGGCGCGGCGCTTCTACGCCGAGAAGCTCGGCCTGGAGCCCGTCGACGAACGTCCCGGCGGGCTGCTGTACCGCTGCGGCGGCGTGGACTTCGCGGTGTTCCAGTCGACGGGGGCCTCACCCGGCACCTTCACCCAGATGGGCTGGGAGGTCGAGGACATCGAGGCGGCCGTGGCCGAGCTCAGCGGGCGCGGTGTGGTGTTCGAGGAGGTGGACGCGCCCGGGTTCCGTACGAAGGGCGGGATCGCCGATATCGAGGGGAACTACCCGAGCAAGGGCGCCCGGGGGGAACGCGCCGTGTGGTTCCGGGACAGCGAGGGAAACCTGATGGGCATCGGCCAGCCGGTGTTCTGATCGACGGCAGGTGTGCCGAGTGGAGCGGCGCCGGGCCCGAAGAACCCGGCGCCGCTCAAGATCCCCGTTCAGCCGTTCAGCCGTGCAGCTCGCAGCAGGTGTCGCGGCGCAGCTGCCGTCCCACCTCCAGCCAGCGGTCGGCCGCCTCGCCGCGCAGCGTCCGCGCGGGCGCCGGGAAGGACTCGACCAGCTCCCGGCTCTGGAACGGAATCCCACCGCGCAGCACCGCCACGGTCCGCACCAGGGAGTCGAAGTCGGTGAAGGGATCGCCGTCCACGACCGTCAGGTCCGCCAGCTTCCCGACCTCCAGGGTGCCCAGATCGCGTTCGGCGCCGAACGTCCGCGCGGGCAGCACGGTCGCCGTCCGCAGCGCCTCCGCGGGCGAGAGCCCGTACCGGTGCAGCGCCCGCAGCGCCAGGTGCAGATGGAGCCCCACCGGCACCAGCGGCTGGTCCGTACCCAGCGCGACCACCCCGCCCGCCTCCAGGATCCCGCGGTAGACACCGATCTCCGTGCGCAGGGTGGCGAGTTGGGCGTCGGTCGGCGGTGTCCCGGCGAGCTGCCGGACCAGCGCGGTGTCCCAGGGCGGCATCAGCCGGGTCACCCGTTCGTCCCGCGCCAGCGAGGGATCCGCGCCGACCAGCGGCGAGGCCGTGAACGGGGTGGCGATGAGCCGGAAGTCCGACGTCGCCGTGTAGACCTCGGTCAGATCCTGGTACGCCCGCCCGGTCGCCGTCGTAGCATGCCCGTACTCCAGCCGCTGAGTGGCCTGGAGATGGGTCGTCAGATCCTGGCCGAGCTGGATACCGGGGGTGCACAGATGGCTTCCGGTGCGCACCCCGAGCCGCTCGTGCGCGAACCGCGCGGCCTCCTCCATCACCCAACCCGGCGCCCTGACATACGTCTTGACGAAGTCCCAGTCGAGCGCGGCAGCGCGCTCCAGCGAGCGGCGCAGCCCGTCCCGGGTGCGATGCGCCCGGCCCATGCTGTACGCCACCCGCGGCCCGTCCAGCAGCTCACCGGTGGCCAGCAGCCGCGGCCCGGCCAGGGCGCCCGCCGCCACCGCCTCCCGCAGCCGCGCCTGCTCGTACGCGAAGCCGCCGAGGGAGACCGCCGTGGTGATGCCGTAGGCGAGCTGGAGCGCGGTCTGCCGGCCGCCATAGGTGTACTGCCAGGGGTGGGTGTGCGCGTCCCAGAGGCCCGGCAGCACGGTGCGGGACGAGGCGTCGACCCGGCGCTTGGCCACCCGCCCGCCGCGGTGCGGCTCCACGGCGGCGATCCGCCCGCCGCGCACCACGATGTCCACGTCCTCGCGGACCGTGCCGCCACCGCCCGTACCGTCCCAGAACCGCCCGGCGTGCACCACGGTGTCGGCCGGGCGCGGTCGCCGCCGGTCCAAGGGCACCCGCACCGTACGGACCGCACCCGACGCGACGTCCAGCAGCCGCAGCCGCCCCGCCGACAGATACAGCAGCCGGCGTGAGTCCCCGGACCATGACGGGTGGTCGGCGGCCTCGTCGGTCAGCCGCCGCGGCGCGCCGTCGGGGGTGCCGTCGGGCCGCACCGGCAGCAGCCACAGCGCGGACTCGGCGATGAGCGCCATATGGCGGCCGTCGGGGGACCAGACGGGCCCGGAGTCATAGCGGTCCGAGACCGAGGTGTGGGCCGCCACCGCGTGCAGCTTCGCCGCGCCGCTGCGCGCGTCGACGACCCGGATCAGGTTGTAGCCCTCGCGGAAGCGCTGGTTCAGACGGTTGCGATCGCACAGCGCGATATACCGGCCGTCCGGGGACCAGCTCGGCCGCCCCGGCAGCCCGCCCGCGCCCAGTGGCGCGGCGAGCACCCGCTCCGTATCGGCCGCGAGATCGCGCAGGACCAGGTTTCCCGACATGTCGACACAGGCGAGCCGCTTGCCGTCGGGGGACAGCGCGGGATGTACCCGGCCCCCGGAGGCGAGCACGGTCTCCGCACCGGAGCCGAGGTCACGGCGGCGCACGGCGAGCAGCCCGTCGCGGTCGTCGGCGAACACCAGCGCGCGCCCGTCGGACGTCCAGGTGGGCGCCAGCAGATAGCGGGTGGGCGCGGCCCGTACGACCCGCTTCGGAGCCCGGCCGCCGGAGATGTCCGCGACCCAGAGGGAGTTGAGCGCGGCGAAGGCCACCCGGCGGCCGTCCGGGGACAGCGCGGGCAGATGGAACCCGCGCACCGGCCGCGCGCCGCCGCCGTCGAAGTCGTAGGACTTGACGCGGTAGCGGGGCCGGTCCACGGGGAGGGTGGCGCGGAAGGGTATGTCTTTGGCCGCGGCGCGCTTCCCGGAGTCGTTCGACCCGCCTTCGGACGCGCTTTCGGACGCGCTTTCGGACTCGCCGGAGCCTCCGGACCCGCCGGGGCGCACCAGTTGGAACCGCCCGTCCACGGTCAGCAGCAGTTCCTCCTTGGAGGCCCAGCGCGGCGGTACGGGATGCGGCTGGCCCTCCAGGGCGACCGGCTCCCCGTCCACCACCAGGGTGCAGGAGGCGTTCGGCGCGGGGGTGGTCCGCAGATAGGCGAGCCGCCCGCCCGACGAGAGGGCGGGCGTCATCACCTGAACGCCGGTGGCCGTCTCGGTGCGTTCCACCCGCACCGGACCGGTGCCGTCGGCCCGTACGGAGGCCATCGTACGGGCGTCCAGAACGCTTCCCACGGGCACCCCGCCGGGCACCCCGCGGACGAACAGCACCCGTTCGCCGTCCGCGGACCACGTCGGGTCGAAGTCCTCCCAGGCGCCGTCCTGGAGCGGGCCCTCCTGACCGGGCAGCCCGGTGAGCCGGGTGAGTTCGCCGCCGGCCAGGTCCAGCACCCACACCCGGTACGGGCTGCCCTTCACCGGGTCGCCGCCGCGCTCGGAGGCGAAGGCGATACGGGTACCGTCGGGCGACCAGGCCGGACCGCGGTCGTCCCAGGGGCCGTCCGTCCGCTGTCGCACCTCCGTACCGTCGGGGCGCAGCGTCCATATGTGGAATCCGCCGCCCTTGTAGGCGCACACGGCCAGCAGCTTGCCGTCGGGGGAGAAGACGGGCCGGGTGGGTTCGAGGTCGGGCGGGGTGAGCGGGGTGGCGTCGCCGCCGTCCCGGGGCACGGACCACAGGACGTTCTGCACCTCGGCGACGAGGCGTTGGCCGGAGGGCGCGAGTGTCGCGGCGCCGTTGGTGGCAGCGGTGAAGGAGAGCGAGGCGCGCCGCGTCTGATGGGCGGCCCGCGCCCCGACGGCGGCGGCCGCCTCGGCGGGGAGCGCGGTGACGGCGGCGGCGGTGGCGGTGCCCGCGGCGGCCTGGAGGAACCGCCGGCGGGAGAAGGGGGAGAGCGGGGCGTCCGGGATCTCCGGGGCGTCCGCGGATTCTGACAGGCCGGGGTCGGCGGGATCACCGGGGTCGGCGGGACCACCGGGGTCGGCGGGACCACCGGGGTCGGCAAGAGCGTCAACAACGCCTGGGGCGTCTGGAGTGTCCAACGGTCCTCCTGGAACACGGGGGTTGCACGGGTCAGGAGTTAACAAACGGCAGACAAGCGCTTGATCGTTGCACACCCCACGGGTTCGTGGTCAACACCTTGCTGCCAACAGCCTTGGCTTGAGCGTCCGGTAAAGGGAGAGTGGGCTTCCGTTCCCTGCCCCGGCTCGAGGTTTCCTCGACCTGGACTCCACAACCTCTCAAGAACCGCTCAAGCAGAACTCCAACTCTCAACCCCAGGAGGACGAGACCGTATGCCAACAGGCGGCACCACCTACCGCACCGACCCACTGCCCACCCCGGACGGTGCGCGCATCGCGACGTACACCTGGCTGCCGGAGGGCCGAGCGCCGCGCGCGATCGTCCAGATCGCCCACGGCGCCGCCGAACACGCCCAGCGCTACGACCGGTTCGCCCGCTTCCTGAGCGGGCACGGCTACGCCGTCGTGGCCTCGGACCACCGCGGCCACGGAGCCACAGCGGCGTCCACGGGCGGCCTCGGGGTCGCCGGTGAGGAGGGCGACAGCTGGCGGGCGATCGTCTCGGACCTGCGCGCGATCGGCGACCGCGCCCGCGCCGAGCACCCCGGGCTGCCGCTGGTGCTCTTCGGCCACAGCATGGGTTCGATGCTGGCACGCGACTGCGCCCAGGAGTACGGCGCGGAACTGGCCGGGCTGGTTCTCTCGGGGACCTTCCGCGCCCTCCCGGGTGCCGAGATCGAGGACGCGATGGCGCGGATCGGGGAGGAGGTCGCGACCGGCGGCCGTACCGCGCTGTCCACCTTCACCCCCTCCCTCTTCGCGTCGTTCAACGACCCGTACGAGTTCGGCACGGGCTTCGAATGGCTCTCACGGGACGCGGCGGAGGTGGCGGCGTACGCCGCGGACGACCTGTGCGGCTTCCCGTTCAGCGCCGGTCTGGCCCTGGACTGGGTCCGCGCGGTGCGCAAGATCAACGACCCGCGCCAGCAGGCCCGGATCCCGGCCGACCTGCCGGTGCACCTGGCGGTGGGCACCGAGGACCCCTGCAACCAGCGCATGACCCTCGTCTACGAACTGCTCGAGGACTTCCGCTACATCGGTACGCGGGATCTGAGCTGGCGGGGATACCACGGGGCCCGGCACGAGATCCTCAACGAGACGAACCGGGACGAGGTGCAGGCGGACCTGCTGGGCTGGCTGGAGAAGCACATCTGAGGAGGCGGGAGCACGCGAGTCGGCCTCACCGGACCCGCTTCACCCGACCCGCTTCACCGGACCCGCTTCACCGGACCAGGAAGCCTGAGATGCGCTGCCGGAGCGAGCCGGGGTCCAGCCCCTGACCGGCGAGATGCTCGTCGATGGTGCCGTAGCGGCGCAGCTCGCGCCGTCCGATGCCGAGCCCGAGCACCCGGTGCGGCCGATCGGCGAGGGCGTCGTTGACGGCGGTGGTCGAGGTGCCGGCGAGATACGGCTCGACGAGCACGACCTCCGCTCCTGCGCCCGCCCCGGCGCCCCTCCCGACGGCGGCGCGCAGCGAGCGCTCGTCGAGGGGGCGGACGGTCGTGGCGTACAGCACGGTCACATCCAGCCCCTCGACGGCGGCGAGCACGTTGTCGAGCATCGGCCCGACCGCGATCACCACGCCGCCGCGCCCCTCCCGAACGGTCAGGAGACGGCCGGGTGCGACGGGGCGCGGCGCGGCGTTGGTGTGGGCCGACAGCCGGACGTAGACCGGGTCGTCCGCCGCGGCGGCGTGCCGCAGCAGGGACTCGGCCTCGTCGGGGTGGCCGGGCACATGCATGGTCCAGCCGTCGAGGGTGTCCAGCAGGGCGATGTCCCCGGGCGACATATGGGTGAAGCCGCCCGCGGGCCAGTCGTAGGAACCGGCCGCGCTCACCAGCACCCCGCCCGTGCCCTGGTGCCCGAAGTCCAGCTTGAGCTGCTCGAAGGGGCGCTCGACCAGAAAGCTGGCGAACGTGTGCAGAATCGGCCGCATCCCGGTCAGCGCCAGCCCACCGCCCACCCCGACCAGCAGCTGCTCCCGGATGCCCACGTTGATCACACGATCGGGATGAGCACGCTGGGCGCCAGCGAAGTCGGCCATGCCGATCTCGGCGAGCACGACGGCCAGCCGGGGGTCGTCGTCGAGCAGACGGGAGACGGTGGAGGCGAAGCGCTCACGCATGGTGTCCATGACACGGGGTCCTTTCACATCGAAAACCGAGAAGATGGCTGGTGCGGGAGGTCGGGCGGGGTTCAGCTCCTTGGCTCGACCCGGTGCTTGGCCTCCACCCGGGCGACGACGGCGTGCGGCCGCCCCGGGTGCGGTGCGGTGTATGCCTCGTACAGCGCCTGGTGATCACGCCCGTCCACGGTGGTCGTGGACCATCCCTCGGTCGCGAAGCGGGAGGCGATACCGCCGGGCCAGCCGTGGGTGGCGGATGCGTTGTCGATCACGAGCGTGTGCAGCCGCTCCAGGCCGACCGCCCCGGCGTACGCGATCGCCTCGTGATTGCTGCCCTCGTCCAGCTCCGCGTCGCCGATGAGCACCCACACCGCGGGCCCGGTGCGCCCCTGCGCCCGCAGCCCGAGCGCGGTCCCCACCGCCAGCGGCAGCCCGTGCCCGAGCGACCCGCTGCCGATCTCGGCACCGGGCACCAGCAGCCGGTCCGGATGGTGCCCGAGCGGGGAGTCATAGGACCCGAAGCCCGGCAGCAGCGACTCGCTGAAGAACCCCTTGGCGGCGAGCACCGCGTAGTACGCCATCGGCCCGTGCCCCTTGGAGAGGAGGAACCGGTCACGCTCGGGGTCATCCACGCCCTCCGGCGAGACGTGCAGCACCCGGTCGTAGAGCACCCAGAGCGCGTCCAGCGTGGAGGTGGCCGCCGGACCGTGCTTCTCGTCGCCGGTCATCAGGCCCATCAGCCGCTGAAGATCGGTGTAAGCGTATGCGCTGTGAACTGCGGTAGAGGTCATGGGAAGAGCGTGCAACTTCAAGTGGACTTGAAGTCAAGCGCGCAGGGATCACGGTAACGGCGCCGCTCCGAGGCTGCCCCTGGAACGGCCCGGCGCCGACCCCGGGCCGACCCCGGGCCGACCCCGGGCCCGCCCTGGAACCGTCTTAGGATCGACCGCCATGACGTCGACCTCCGACCTCCTCACCATCGGTGAACTGGCCGCCCGCAGCGGCCTGGCCACCTCGGCCCTGCGCTACTACGAGGAACTCGGCCTGATCCACTCCCAGCGCACCACCGGCCGCCAGCGCCGCTTCGCCCGCTCCACCCTTCGGCGCGTCGCCTTCATCCGGGCCGCCCAGCAGGTCGGCCTCTCCCTCGACGAAACCCGCGCCGCCCTCGACCGCCTCCCCGCCGACCGCGCCCCCAACGCCACCCAGTGGAACGCCGTCGCGCGCACCTGGTCCCACCGCATCGACCAGCAGATCGCCGACCTGGAACGGCTGAAGCGCAGACTCACCGGCTGCATCGGCTGTGGCTGTCTGTCCCTGCGCAAATGCTCCCTCTACAACCCCTCCGACACCGCCTCCACCCACGGCCCAGGTGCCCGCTACCTCCTCGGCGACGAATTGCCACCATCCGACCACCCAGCGTGACCCTTGCTGGGTACGCCCACCCCGCCACCCCCGCCGAGCCGCCGCCCACCTGGCGGAGATCCATCGCCTGTCCCCGGGTGGCAGCGACCACCCCCTGAAGTGCGGTATTGTTCTCGTGCGCGGTCGGCGAGGGCGAGATCCCATGCCGAACAAGCACCGGGACGTGGCGCAGTTTGGTAGCGCACTTGACTGGGGGTCAAGGGGTCGCAGGTTCAAATCCTGTCGTCCCGACCAGCGTTTTTGCAGGTCGGAGGCCGTTTCCGCGGGTAGCGGAAGCGGCCTTTGTCGTTCCCGGACTGGGAGCGATGGGGAGCCCTCTGGGAGCCCTCGTGCTCCCAACTCGCAGATGGGTCAATCCCGTCCGGTTTGTCCGTCGCCCGATCCGGTCGACCTGTCGCGCGGTACCGCGCCACCGGGCGCCGTCGTCAACCGTAGGTCGCCGAGGTCACCCCGCCGGTATGGATGCTCTCGCCATCGAGAGGCATAAGAACCCCTTGACGGTTTCCGACCTCCTTTCGGAGTGGGAGCCCGGCTTCCTGCTCCCCATGCGGCAGGGGAGGCCCGACCACGCTGGCGACGCTGGGCAGCCCGTCTTGGCAGGCCCGTGATCACTCGGGCTCTCCGGTCGCCTGATGCTTGCCGCGCCAAGGTGGGGCAAAGCCCCTTTGCGCTGGGCGGCGGACGGGGCACTCCCAGGGCGTGAGCGCGGTAGTCGGCTCTGTAGCGCCGTAGTGAGACATCCGGGAGAGGCTTCAGGGGAGGCAAAATAGTGTGCCAAGCAATTCCGATGAGAGGTCGATGGGGTGGCGTCAGGACGCATCACTTGCACGGTGGGGCGTTCGTGCGTTCTTGCTGACTGAGGGGTGGGCGCAGTTGGGGAAGTAGGTATGGCATGTGGTGGAGTTCCGGCGGTGTGTCGGTGGGTGTGTCGCACGAGCCCGCGCTCGCTACGGCTGAGCCCCTGCGCTGACCGCAAAAAGCTTCGGGCATCCGGTGCTCTCGATGTGGCAGACCGGCATCGTCTACTACGGGCTGAACCTAGTGGACTACATGCACCGAAAGGTCGACGAGGCACGGGGCGGCGTCGACGAGAGCTGGGACCCAAGGGCAACGGTTCCGTTCTGGCGACCTCGCCTGATCCTCTACGTCTGCGCGGAGCGTCGACCGAGCCATACTCCAAGCTCTTCCCTCAACTTCGTAAGCTGCGCTGGGACTTCGTTTCGCTCTTCTTGCGGACCTGACATACTATCAAGTCGTGATCGGCAGTGCGTGGGGGTGCAACATTGACGCAGGAGCAGTTCGGCTGGCTCTCGGAAGCCATATCGACCTTCGGTGCGTCGTGCAAGGACATGGTGAACGGACCGGGCGACCCCGAGGCGTCCATCCGCCCGCCGATGCAGAAGCTCCTAGAGACTGTGGGCAGTCACGATGCCTTGGACGGCGTTCTGTGGCACTCGGAAACGCCCCTGCGTGATGTAGGTGTGCGCCCCGACTATGCGGTCGAGGTACACGGCGACATCGTCGGTTACATCGAGGTCAAGCGCCCCGGTCATCCTGTTGATCCGGAGAAGTTCACGGGGCGTAACAAGAAGCAGTGGGAGCGACTGCGCGACCTGCCGAACGTGCTCTACACCAACGGCACGGAGTGGCGGCTTTTCCGCACCGGGGAGCAGATCGGCACTCCGGTCGTCTTCGAGGGCGACTTGGCCAGTGCAGGACGGTCGTTAACCGCCCGTGAGCCTGCAGCGTTCAACAGCCTCCTGCGGACCTTCCTGCACTGGGTTCCCGAGCCAATCCGCCAAGCCTCCGCTCTGGTTCGGCGCACTGCGCCGCTGTGCCGCCTCCTGCGCGCGGCGGTCCTGGAGCAACTGGAGTTCGAGGGGCGGTATGCGGCGGAGGGCGCGCGTCCTGAGGAGTTGCGGTTCACGGGGCTGAAGAACGACTGGCGCAAGCTGCTCTTTCCGACGGCCGATGATGCCACCTTCGCCGACGGTTATGCCCAGGCAGTGACTTTCGCTCTGCTGCTGGCACGCACCGAGGACATCTCCTTGAAGGGGGTGGGGCTGCATGAGGTCGGTCGGCGGCTGGATGCCGGACATGCCTTGATGGGCAAAGCCCTTCAGCTCCTCACCGACAACATCACGGTGAGCTTCGAGGTCAGCCTCGATCTGCTGATTCAGGTGATTGACGCGGTTGACTGGGCGGCGATTCGTAAGGGCCGGCGGGATGCATATCTGCACCTGTACGAGTCGTTCCTGGAGGTGTACGACGAGAAGCTGCGGCAGAAGAGCGGCTCGTACTACACCCCGCGCGAAGTGGTTGAGGAGATGGTGCGCCTCACCGAGGACGTGCTGCGTACCCGCTTGGGCCTCTCGGACGGATATGCGGACGAGAGCGTGCGCATCGTCGATCCAGCGATGGGGACGGGCACCTACCTTCACACGGTCATTGAGCATGTCGCCGCGTGGGCGGCGGAGAACATCGGCCCTGGTGCAACGCCGGATGCGATAGGTGATCTGGCGAAGCGTCTGATTGGGTTCGAGCTGCAGATGGGGCCCTTTGCTGTCGCCGAGCTGCGGACGTCGGATCTACTTAAGCGGCATCAAGCGGTCGCACCGCCGGATGGGATGAAGCTGTTCGTCACCGATACGTTGGACGACCCTTATCTGGCCGAGGAAACCCTCGCCTCGACGTATGGGGTGATCTCGGAGTCCCGTAAACGGGCGAACCGGGTGAAGGCCAGCACGCCAGTCACCGTGGCGATCGGCAACCCTCCCTACGACGACAAGGCCAAGGGCCGCGGCGGCTGGGTCGAGAAGGGCACACCCGCGCAGGGCGTGGCTCCCATCGAGGCTTTCAAGTGGCCTGGCAACGGGCGCTATGAGCACGTGCTGAAGAACCTCTACGTCTACTTCTGGCGCTGGGCGACGTGGAAGGTCTTCGACGCCCATCCACAGGATCAGCAGGGAGTCGTCTGCTTCATTACGCCCTCTGGCTTCACCACTGGGCCCGGCGGGCGTGGCATGCGGGACTACCTGCGGCGCACCTGTGACGAGGGCTGGATCATCGACCTGTCTCCAGAAGGGCACCGCCCGGATGTGGCCAGCCGGATTTTCCCGGGTGTCGCCCAGCCGCTGGCCATCTGCGTTTTTGTCCGCAGTAAAGACACCGACCCTGAGCGACCCGCCCGTATCCATTACCGCGCCGTACACGGCAAGCGAGGCGTCAAGTACCGCCAGCTCAAGGAGATCCGACTGGACGACGACGGCTGGCAGGACACGCACTCGGATGCCATCCGCCCCTTCCGTCCCACCACTGAGACGGGGTGGGAGGATTACCCTGCTCTCCACGATCTCTTCTGCTGGGGGAGCCTGGGCATCACTGCCAATCGGTCCTGGGTCAACGGCCCCAGCAGGCAGGTGCTTGAGAAGCGATGGGCGCGTCTGATCCACGAAAACGATCCGGCCAAGAAGGCGGAGCTGCTCAAGGAGACAAGGGACCGTTCGCTGCACGCCAGCAGGGATCCGTTGCCCGGGCAGCCTAAGCACACCCAGGAGCTCGCGGACGAAACAGACCTGGCACCTGACCTGGTGCGTATCGCCATGCGAAGCTTCGACCGGCAGTGGCTGATCTCTGATAGCCGTGTCATCGACTTCGCCCGGCCTGCATTGTGGGAAGCCATGCAGCCAGATCAGCTCTTCCTGAACCAGCAGTCCTCGCACGAGATCGAAACCGGGCCGGCGATCGTCGCTACCTCCCTGCTCCCTGACACCCACCATTTCAACGGCCGTGGTGGCAAGGTCATGCCGATCCTCCATCCGGACGGTACCCCCAACGTGCATCCACGCCTCCTCGCGTACCTCGCCGCCGAACTTGGCCTTGACCACGTCACGGTGCACGATCTGGCTGCATACGCGGCGGCTGTTGCCGGGCACGCCGGGTTCACCAAGCGGTTCACCGAGGAGCTCCTCACCCCGGGCGTGCGGCTGCCGCTCACCCGCGATTCCGCCCTGTGGTACGAAGCGGTGCAACTGGGCAAACGCCTCTTGTGGGCCTCGACGTACGGGGAGCGCTATGTCGATCCAGAAGATGGCCGACCGGCCGGAGACGTCCTCTTTCCGCTAGGCGATGCGCGTCGGCTCCGTTACGACCAGCACATAGGGGCGGAAGTCCCCGCCGAAATCCGGTACGCCGAGTTGACCGGCACCCTGCACTTGGGCGGCGGGCACGTCAGCCCTGTCCCCGCCGAGGTATGGAACTACGACGTCGGCGGCATGCAGATCGTCAAGAAATGGTTCGGCTACCGAAAAGCCAACCCCAACAGCCGCAAGACCAGCCCCTTGGACGACCTGCATGTCGAGTCCTGGCCAGCTGACTGGTCGCGGGAGCTCAGAGAACTGCTCTCCGTGCTGCGCCGACTTGTTGACCTCGCGCCCACCCAGCAGGGCCTGCTGGACCGCGTCCTCGCCGCTCCCACTATTACTACAATCGACCTTGAGAAGGTCGGCATCCTGCCGGTCGCCGACAAGGCCCGCAAACCTCACCGCCGAGTCGTACTCCCCACTGAGGCCGGCGAGGAGGCGTAGAGCCTGGTCAGTGGGCACAGCGCTCCACGTATGCCACCGCCTCCGTCACGCTCCATGCCCCGTCGGCGAGTTGGCGGAGCGCGTGTAGTTCTGCACCGAGAGAGGGTGTGCGTCGCTGGAGGGCGTCGGCGAAGACGCTCACCTCGGCCAGGCGCGCCGAGAGCACGGCGCACTCGGCTTCGAAGTGCACTGCCCGTCCGCGCGGCGTGATGGCCAGGCGCTCACCCCGGGTCTCCACCAGTCCCATCCAGCTGAGAGTTCGCACGTCGTCCGCGATGCTCGCTTCTTCGAGGTCTCGGACAGCCACCGCCATGGGATCCGTATCGGGGTGTGGAACCTCGGCGAGCATGAGGTGTTGCAGAAGTTGAAGCTGCGAAGGGGAGAGAGCTGAGTGCACGGTTGCATGTCTAGCAGCACAGGGGGTCAGTCCCGTGCATCAGGGCCGAGTTCGACCCAACTTCCACCTGAATCAGATCAGTATCCCCGGGTTGCTCGGGGCTCTGTGCGCACGGCCCGTCTGTGAAGGCGCCGCCCACCAACGGCTACCCGCCTGCGCTCGTGCCCCCCTTCTTTTGCTGTGAAGAGGGCGCGCCTTGGACCGCAGGCGCTCTGCGCGATCGGATGGAGCGGGCGGGCCGCTCTTGACCAGGCAGGGAAGTTCCGTCCCCGCTGCTGCAGCCAAGATCGGAAGTCGCCTCTGGTGCCTGCGCCGAGAGGTCGGCTTCGCCGACTGGCTGCAACACCCTGGGTGTTGCAGCCGTCTGTGACCGGACAGCCCGGACACCTCCCGCGCGGGGGCCGGCATTACAGTGATTGCGTCGAACAAGACCTCCGCTACTTCTGGGCTGGGAGGGAACTCAATCCGGGGGCACGGCGTCGGCGGTGTGGCGGGGGCGTGCCGCACGACGGACAGCATGGACACTTCCAGATCCGTGCTCTTCCCGAGGGTTGCACAGGCAGGAATGATGGGTCTGACCGATCCGGCTAGAGCCATGGAGTAGAATGCATGACCGAGCGGACTATCCACCTTGTCGCTGATGCAAGCAGTCGGGATACCCGGAAGTTCCGAGTCCGGGCATTACGCTGGTTCGCCACCGTTCAGCTCGACCGAGATAACTACGTCGATGCCGAATCCTCACGGGGCAGCGAACCAACTTTACCTGCGGACTACATCGAGGCAGTCAACAGGGCGCGCTATGCGGCGATAGACCGCATTCGATATGACGGTTACCAAGGCTCCTTTTACTTCGGGAACGGTCCTCGCTGGATCGATTTGTGCGCTAGGTTCCGAGACGTCGAGGCTACGGTCGAAGCATTGCGCGCTGCTGAGCTCGAACACAATTACAGCGGATTACACGTACTCGCCGACCGCCTCGCATTACCCGTCGATGAATGGCTCGGTCCTGGTGAGCGAGAGCTGATCCGCGGAGTCGACTTCGATTCACCCCCCGGGGTGTTCTTGAAGTTCCTGCGAGCCAAGGCAACGAAGTGCGGTCTGCGCCTCAACGGTCGGGCGACGGCTGGCAGTGTGTGGGTTCGCCCCACACTGTCAGCGGCTCAGAAACAGATTCGTGAGATGTTCCCCGAGCAATATCCGGGGTGGGTGGACCGCTGGACTGGTTACGTCGAGTCGGATGATGCACCCTTCCGGCCTTGGGTGGGAGGTAGTGGCGAGGATCTTAGCCGCGGCGCGATACCAGTCCAATTCCAGCAGTTGGAGACCGCGAGTAGCCATGAGTGCCCCTGCGGCATGCGACTTCGGGATACGGGGGATGATGACAACGTCCACCGCGTGCATCATGTGGCTTGGGCGCTAGGCGTGCGGGTGTCGAAGGGGCTTGACTGGTGGGGTGACCTGGCAATTGTCACAACGCAGTCACCCATTTCGTGGCGGAAGTTGGCCCACCAAGTGGCGCGTATGCCGCAGAGGGAGTATAACTACGACTTCCCGTCGTGGTCCCACTTAGGTGAGCCTGAAGCGACTACGGACAACTATCGCGCATATCTGTTAAAAGTGGACGAGTGCATCATCGGCTACGTGGCCGCCCACGACACCAACGAGCACCGCCGTTGGGATCTCATCGACGGTTCCACGTGCAGGGATGCGGACGCCACCCTGCGCCCCCGAATTATCTTGATTTGGGTAGCAGATAGCTATCGACACCGTGGCATTGGTGCCACGCTCGTACAGGCACTCGCCACTGACTTTGGATGCAAGGTCGCGGATGTGTCCTGGTCGACTCCCGTAAGCGCCGCGGGCCAGCGCCTTGCTCGCCGACTCTCACCCGATGGCATCTGGGTCAGCTGAACAGTCCTGCAACACTCCGGAGTGATTGCGCAGATCAACCCAGGAAGAGGCGCTGAGCTGTGGCGGAGCCGAAACGAGGCAGACCAGTAACGCAAAGTGCGTCGTGCCCGACTTATGGAGTTCTGCTGACGAGATCGCCGCAGAGCTCGGCCGCGTCCACTAGTACAGATTGTCGACTCAGGTAAATCGCCCAAGAGCAGGGAGGGTTGAACGCCCCGTGCTACGGTCCGAACACTCAGGGACTGCCCCGCACTGCGAGGGATTCTCATGACGCACACGCCCCCCGCCTGGCCCGTCTCCGTCAAAGGCGTCGCCCTGGACGTGCGCGGTCGGGTGCTGCTGCTGAAGAACGAACGTGACGAGTGGGAGCTGCCCGGCGGCCGACTGGAGGCAGCAGATATCAGCCCCGAGTGCACGGTGGAGCGCGAACTGCAGGAAGAGTCCGGTTGGAGGGTCAAGGCGGGGCCGCTGCTGGACGTCTGGATCTACCAGCCGCTTCCGCAGACCCGCCCGGAACGACGCGTCCTGATCGTCACCTATGGCTGCACGGTCCTCACGCCGGAAGTGGACCCGGTGCTCAGCCATGAGCACCAGCAGATCGGACTGTTCACGGAGGCCGAGGTCCCGGAACTCACCATGCCCGAGGGGTATAAGGAGTCCATCGCCACTTGGTACGGGCGGATGTAACAGGCCGTGGCCGCCCCCGAATGTTTGCCGGCGTCCCGTCCCTCGGCTCAGCACGTGGTGTGGCACTGGGTCACCCCGCAGGCCAGCACTATCTTGGGCAGCGGCGATTTCGGTGCGATCCTGCGCTTCCATCGAACCGTCCACGGCCTGACCCAAACCGAACTGGGAGACCTTCTCGGCTACGACAAGACCTGCATCTCGGTCCTTGAACTCCGGAAGAAGACCTTGGGTGATGTGGGTTCCCTCCCCCGTGTCTCCGAGCAGTTGCGGCTGCTACCGCACATCCTGGGTGTCACCGATCCGGCTGACACCGACCACCGGGCGATGGTTCAGTTCGGACAGTCCACGGTCCGCCTCGCCGAAATCGCCCGCCAGAGCGGTCACGCCTCCGCAGCCGTCGTCGAACGGTGGCCGCTGGTCGCCCGTCTCGAAGCGCGGCTCGAAGACGGGCACACCGAACGGGAGGTCCTGCATCTGCTCGCCCACGCCCGGGTCGGCCTCGGCGTCGCCCTCGGAGAAACGTTCTGCCTGAGGAGTGACCGGCATGCTGTGGGTAGTGGGTGTAGCGCTCGGCGGAGATGGAGGAGATCATCTGGCCGGTCGTCGTGCTTGATGGGCACCGCGTCCTCGGCGTACGCGGCCTTGAAGTCGACGCCGGGGAGGAACGGGTGGCTATCGGTGTCCCGGAATGCGGCGATGACTTCGGGGGTGCGTAGGTGCGTAGGCGCGTTGGCTGCTTCCCCTTCGCCGAAGGCGACTTGGTCGCCCAGCCATGCGGCAGTGGCCTGCTCGCCAGAAGGCGCTCCGAGGCGGTTGAAAGCGAAGGCCGACCGTGATCATTTTTGCCCAGTTGGACAATCCGCTCTGGATGTGGGCGCGGCTATGTACAGGTAGCGAGCGCTTTTCCGGATCGTGCGGTCGCTCGTCCGCAGCGCCATGGCGAGTTGGTTACGCAGCTCGTCAGGGAGCTTTCCAGCTCCGAGTGCGCACACGTCCACGATGTCGCGGCAACTCTTCTGCTGTGCCTCAGTGGCGAGAGCGGTGAACAAGGGGTGGGTCAGGTTCTCGCGGGCGGCATATCCATCGTTCAGTGTTGTCGCACGGCGGTGCAGTTCGTCGACGACGCGGTGCGCGACGGGCTCCTCGTCGCTGCCGATGATATCCAAGATCGTCAGTCCGAGGCGTGCGTCGAAGACGGCCATGCCGAGTTCGGGCTCCAGCTCGGCGTAGATGTCTGCCAGGCCGTGCGGGTGGCGGTCGGCCGGCTGCCTGGCGGCGCGACGCCATAGCGCGATGAGGCACGCTGTCACGGCTTGCTCCCATGGTTGGCCGGGAGCGGTGTCTTCAAGGAGAGCTGCGGCGCGGGCGAGGTCGCCTGCGACAAGGGCGGCGAGGACCGCGACTTGTCGTCCATCGAGCATCCGGTTGCCCACGCCGCGGTGTTCCTTGATGTGGGCAAGCGCCTCGTCCCAGCGTCCCTTGGTGGTGAGGGTTCGCGTGCCATCGGCGAGGAGGACCGCCCACAGCCAAGCTCGGACCTGGTTGCGGTCTTCCGGTGTCGCGGTGAGGTGCGCGGGGAGGGCGACGGTATCGAATTGTGCGGCCGTGCCCGTGCTGACGGCTTCGTACAGGGTGAGGAGGCGTTGTCGGCCGTCGTCGGTCTTCCCTGCGCGGATCTGCAAGCGGGCCAGGTTGACGACGGGTTCCAGTCCTCGGATGGCGCTCTTTCCGGGCAGGGGGCAGGCGTGCAGGTAGGCGTTGGCGTGCTGGTAACACAGATCCCGAGCGAGTTCGGGAATGTTGAGGTCGGATGCGATGAGAGCCGACTGGTTGTAGACGGTCGAGGCGATTCCTGGGTCGGACTGGCGCGCTGCGGTGTCGGCAAGGTCGACCAGGGCGTGCACGCGTTCGGGCAGCGGTCGGCAGGCGGGACGGGGGCGGGCGACGAGCGGGAAGCGCTGGGCGATAGGTCCGTTTGGGTCCATGGGTCCCCGGTGGTAGGAGGAGCGGGGATGACGCGGTTCAGTGGGGTGCCGAGGGCGGGCCGCTGGCGGTGGCGGTCGTGTCGGTGTTCACCGCGCCGACGCCGTCTTCTGCGGTGGGGTCGGGGCCGAATATGACGGTCGTGGCGGTGGCTGCGAGGGCGGCCTGAGTGGCGTAGGGCAGGCCGATCCGGTTCCAGGCGAAGATCACGTGGTGGGCCAGGATGTTGCGCAGTCCGCGGTGCAGTGCTCCTGAGGCGGCGAGGTGGGCCAGCTCCTGCCCGGCGGCGGCGTAGGCGCAGGCCCATCCCGCGGCATGGGCCAGGGGCCCGCCCTCGCTCATCTGGTCTTCCGCGTCCACGGTGATCAGCCGGTGCACGGCGGCTTGCAGTCGGTCGGAGCTCCTCTGGTCGGAGGTGGTGGGCAGTGCTCGGTGGGCGGCAACCCGCGCCCAGACATCGCCCTGCTCGTACCAGTCCAGGCCGGCAGAACGCATCAGGATGCTGCCCAGCATGAGGGACATCTCCCGACGGTGTCCGTTTTTGGCTCCGCCCCCGCCCTGGAGGTAGGTCAGGAGGCCACGGCTGTCGCGGTGGAAGAGGCGGTGGGCCGCTGCCATACCTTCGACTCCGCCGAAGGCGTGCACTTCGGGTTCATAGATGGCCGGTGTCCAGTCGGCGATGTGCCCTGCGGCTGTCAGAGCGTCCAGCTCCCGGCCGATGCGGTCGTGTTCGGTGTCGGGGCCGGGCAGGTAGCGCACCCGCCAGCACGGGATTTTACGGATGAGGAACCACGTGTTGATCGCGCCTTCGTCCTCGGCAGTGCACAGGAGGGGGGTGAGGCGGGTCAGAGCGGTGTGCTCGGCTCGGCTCCAGTCGGGGAAGGCGATGTTGACCTGGTGCCACGCGGGCGAGTTGTCCATCAGACGTCTCCAGGATGATCAAGCCAGAGCGAGAAAGGTGTCCCAGTGCGATGCGGGTGCGATTCCGGTACCTATGGTGTGCAGGGCGAGGGCCGCTCCAGCGGCTCCATCGAGCAGTTCGGGATCGTGGTCGGGCCGGCCGAGCGCGACGATCAGACGGTCGGCCAAGTGCGGCAGCTCTGCAGTGATCGCGGGGTTCCTCGTCTGGTCGGCCATCCGCCACGCGGCGTGGAGCAGTCCGGCCGTTCCGTGGCACAGCCCGATCTCGGGGAGCAGCTCCAGTTGGATCGGGTCGCGCAGGGCCGCAAGAATGGCGTTCTCGGCGGCCTGTACGCGTGTTGGCTCGCCCAATGCCAGGCCAGCCAACTGGTGTGCGCGGGCGGTGCCGCTGACGCCGTAGCACCAGGAGGGCCGGGGCCGCAGAGCCGGATCGATATGTCCGCCGGTCGCCTGTTCGATTGAGATGAGACCCGGCCACCAGGGTCCAGTGTCGTCCTGCTGGCGCCACTGGTCGGTCCACGCGCAGATCCGCCTGATCGCCTCCGGTGCCCCGGGGACGGGGAGGCCGCGCAGCAGAGCTAGCGAGAGCAGGGCGAGGACGGAGCCGATGCCGTGGGCCAGCCCGAAGTTCCCGTGTCCTCCGGGGAAGGCCGGGTTCGACTCGCCGCTGGGGGACACGTCGGTCCACCACGGGGGGAGGTCGCCTTCCTCGGGAAGGGGATCGGTCAGGCGCACCAGGTAGGCCAGCACATCGGCGGTGATCTCGTGGTGCGGTTGGCGTACGAGATGGTAGGCGCCCAGCCCAGCGAGCCCGCGGATCAGGTCGAACTCTTGCATGGCGGGGCGTTCGCCTCGGCCAATGCGGGCGTGAGCGTGGGCCAGGCGCCGACGGGTGACTGCGATGGTGGCTTCGTTCAGTTTCTCCAGCGCGTTCCGGTACCGGCCGGTGGAGCCTGCGGCGGCATGCAGGACGAAGGCCAGGGCCGGAGCCCCGAGGTAGAGGCTGGCGTTGGAGGCGGCGGTCAGGTCCTCGGAGGCTGCCCGGGATATCCAGGTGTGCGCGGTGATCCAGTCGCCGTGGCCGGTGTGGGCTCGTTCGATGTGGAGCAGGGCGATGCCCGCTGCGCCGCCGGCCAGCGATTGCGGCCACGCTCGCCCACTGGATGCTGCGGCCCAGGCGGTGTGCGGGTCGGTCAGCGCCGCGACGATGGTGTCGGCGGCGGCCAGCGCCTGCGGTATCGGTCTCATGAGCCGCTTCTCCCTCGTGCTGTCCAGCTCAACGCTGCGGCGCGGGCCAGGTGCAGGCACTGGCGTTCTGCGTCCAGGTCGAGTCCGGATATGCGGGTGTGGTGCAGATGCAGCAGTTCGGGCAGCAGAGTGGTCGCGCGGGCCGTGCTCGCCGTGTCGAGCACGGCCTTGTAGGCGGCCAGCGCTTCGCGCCGCTGGGCCCAGCGGGCGACGATCCGCTCGCCGCCAGGCTGCCGGGCCAGATGCCCGTGGCCGTGGGGGTTCCCCAGGGTGACCGCCTGGTCGTACAGGGCCCGGGCGGGAGCTGTGCTGGTGGTCCGGGCGTGGTCGATCAGCCAGGTCATCGCTTCGGCGGGGTTCCCAATAAGGCTGGTCGTGAGGTCGAGCAGGCTGGCGGCGGTCAGGGCCCGTGTATCGGGACTGCCTTTCGTCACGCTGCAAGCGATCTGTGCGACGGCAGCCTCCGAGTCCGCCGCGAAGTACGCCTCGACGGCGTCGATCGCCAGGGTGCCTCCGAAGCGGGCGGTCTCGGGGAAATCGGTGTCCCACTGCACCCGGGAGATCAGCCCGGCCTGGCGCAGTCTCCGGGCCCAGGCACCGATCGCTGCGGGGGTACTCGTGGCGCGGTCGGTCGGCACGACCAGGCGCAGCCGCAAATGGTCGTCGGGGTCGCGGTAGGGCAGGAACCACCACCGCGCTCTACTGTCCAGTTCGGTGAGCAGGCCCGGAAGATGGCGGGTGAGAATGCTGCCGAAGCGGTCGGGGCGGCCGTAGAGCTTGATGAGGAAACGCCCATCGCAACCGGGGAGGTGACCATGCTCGCGCCCGACGCTCTGCCCGCCGTCCAGCCACTGCGGTGCTCGTTGCGGCTCGCCGCCCACGGCGAGAGGGATGACGAGCTCGTGGGCGCGCCCGCCGATCCATCCCGCATCAGCGGCCGTTTCCGCACGGAGTACGGCGGCGCCGTCGCGCTGCACCTGCGCGCGCAGCAGCGCCCGGTGCGCAGGCTCGGTCAGGTCCAGGCGGATGCGCTGGTCACCGTCCCCGGCATAGACCGTGCTCGGAGCAGCCACCTGGTCCCGCCATGCGGCCAGGGAACGGTCCCACTGGGCCCCGTCTGCCTCGCGGGCGGCCAGTTCAGCGGCCGTGAGCAGCCAGCGCGCCGGGGACAGGATCGTTCGTCGGTAACGCAGCGCGGGGAGGAAAGGCAGGTTCGTCGCGGCTCCCCAGTCAAAGGTCGTGCACGGGACGCTCATCGCGTTGGTGACCTCGGTGAGGAACCGGACCAGCGGATGCGTGCGGTGAACCGGCTCCACTGCATTGAGGGTCACGAACTCAAGCGGCCGGTGCCGGGTCCGCGAGATCAGGTAGAGGCGTTGCGCGTCCGCGGTGACGACGATGTCTTCCAGGAGCACCCTCCCGTTGTCGTCGTGGTCGTGGCACTCGCCAACGGCAAGGACGGCGGGCATCGCCCGGGGAGCTCGCGCGACGTTCTCGGTGTCCACATGCAGCGGGGGTGCGGAGATCTGTACGGTCAGGGCACCCTCGGTCGCGGCGGACGCGGCCGCATACGCCTTCGCCATCCGCTCGCGGTCACCGGGGCCGAGGAGGCCCAGGAACCTGCCGGTCACCGTTCCGGCGGTGCGCGATACTCCGGTGATCGCGAGCGTGAACTCCCCGGCTCCCAGCGCCCGGGTGCTGGAGGCGTGGACGCGCACGGTCAGTTCTGTGGTCGGCTGGACACGCATGTCGGAGCCTGCTGTGGTGAGGTCGGCGATCATGGCGTCGTCCAGAACGATCTCGTGCTGGCGTCGCAGCGCCGCGTTCTGCGCAAGCGCCAGCAGTTTCATATCCCGCTCGGCCAACGGGCCGCTCTCCGGGGCGGGTGGCCCGCCGAGGAAGCCGGCCGGATAGCCCAGGCCGGTATCGCCGTCCACGGCGTCCAGGATCGGTACTAGAGCGCGCGGGCCGTAGCGTTCCAGGAAGCGGCTGTGCCAGCTCGCCCAGGCGCGGCTGAGGAAGGGGTGGTGGGCCAGCCGTACCAGTGCCGTCGCCGCCCGCGCGGCCTCGGTGGCGACCGCATACGGGATCGTCACCTCTCCCTCGAGCCGCAGATCGACACCGAGCGCGGGCCCGGAACAGGAGCTGAGGCTCTGCATCGCGTTGGTGAGCTGGGCGCGCTGCTCTCGCGCTCGGGTGGCGGTGGTGTTGTGCCGGGCCAGAGCGTCGGCTATCTGGCGTAGCTGTGCAGTGGTGTTGGCGACCGTGGCAATGTTCTCGGCCTCCGCTGCGTCGAGTGCATTCAGGAGACGACCCAGCGCATCTGTTGTTGTGATCGGGCAGCGCAGGTTCGTGAGCAGGAGGCGCTGGGCAGTTAGGTCCGCCAGCAGCTTGTCGATGACCTCCGCAGGCACGTGGGGGAAGTCGGCGCTGAGCTTGGACGCGAGGTCCTGCGCCCGGATAGGGCGGCGTGCCGCGTCCATGGCCGACATGACGGGTGTGGTGGCGCGGACCCGGACGTGGGCCGGGGGACCGCCGGAGCTGCCGCCCCCGCGGTGTTCGAGAATCAGGTGGCCGTCCTTCTCGACCGCCAGCGCGTGGGCCTGGACCGTCAGGCGCGGCAGGAGCGCGGGGTCGGTTTCCAGCCGTTCGATCACCGCGGTCAGCCACGCAGCGTCTGGCTTGGCGACGGCCCGGTGTCCGGTGCCGATGTGCACCGTCGGCACGTCAGCGATCCGGGCAGGCGCCACCCCGGCGAACAGGCCGAACGGTGTGGCCCGGCTTGAAGCGCGCAGCAGGTAACGCATGACGGCCAGGACCGCCTTCCGCACGGCGGGCTCGGGCATCTTCCTTCCGTCGCAGATCTCCCAGACGCTGCGGGCCAGCACGGGACTTGCCTGCTCTAAGGCGGCTGCGAAGCCGGGCATCTGCAACAGCCGCTCCAGCCACAACCGCCAGGACGCCACACCTCCGGTCGGATCGGGCCATGACCGGACCTGGTGCCCCGGCGGCCAGGCCACGGCCCGCAGCATCGCTGCATCGACGTACTCGTACACCCGCACCCCCATCGGAGTGCGGTGTCCGGCCAAAGCCAGCCGGACACCGCGGTTCAGGACTCCGGACGGCCTGGCTACGGGCAGGTCGTCGAGCAGGCGGACTGGCAGGTCTGGCCGCAGCCGTCGTCGGTCATCCGGATGAGCCTGTCGGCCGAAGGACCGGACTCGACGATGGAGACATCCAGGTCCCAGCCCTCGAAATCCCCCTCATGGCTCGTTACCGGCGGGGCCGACGGCGCCGCCGCGTCCTCGAACTGGACGGACACAAAAACCTCCCTGATGAGTTGGGTGGTGCGCACTTCCCCGCCTCCCCGCGACGATGTCGCAGGGCGCGGAGCCTACGACCAGGAAATCTCGACGGCTCCGAGCTGTTTCGCCACAATTCCCTGGGACGGCTTGGCCGTGCCGGAGGGCATCGGCCGGTACCGAATGCGGGCCGCGCCGCGCCGCTGATGCTCGGATGCCCAACGGCGTAGCAAATCGATGTAGCGCGCCGCGACTGCCTCCGCATCAGGCCCGTGGGCGAAGACGCCGCTCTCGAAACCGCCTGTCTCCTGATTCGGCCGTTTGGTGCGGTATGCGAAGCTCCCGCCGACGACCAGCGCGGGCACCCCGCGCGTCACCGACAGCGCGAAGACGCCCTGCTCGACGAGGTCTTTGCTGCCGTGCAGCATCGCCATCTCAGGCGTGCTTGTCGCCAGGAAGAGCTCCAGCTCGTCCGGCAGGTCGAAGGCCGCACCGGACCACACCTCCAGTCCAGGCGAGCGCACGGCGGCGGCCAAGCCATTGATGTCGAAGTCTTGCCTCTGGTCATCGACGCGCAGCCCGATGCCGTCGGCAACCCGGATGAGTCGCTCGGTGTAGGCGCCGGCTCCCTGCATTGCCACGAAGCCGCACAGCCGGTAGCTGTCGCTGACCAGGCCCTCATCGGCGCGGTCGAACGCGATCGAGCGGGTGAGCCCCCGCATACGCAGCGGGACGACGATCCTGCCGTGCTCGGAGAGCTGGTCCAGCCACGCCGACGGGATATCCCACGCCCCGGCTGTGACGATGATGCGGTCGAACGGCGCATGCTCGGGTACGCCAGCGTCGGCGTCGGACTGCACCACCTCGACCTGTTCGTATCCCGCCGCGTCCAGGCAAGTGCGGGCGCGCTCGACAATCTCCGCATCGATGTCCACTGAGACCACCGCCCCGGTGTCGCCGACAAGTTCGGCGATGAGCGCAGCGTTGTAGCCGCCTGAGCCGACTTCGAGGACCCGCATGCCAGGTTCGATCTCGGCCTGCTCCAGCATCACCACTTGGATATGGGTGGCCGACAGAGAACTGAGGGCAGTACCGTCCTGATCGCGCTTGATCACCAGGGCTTGGTCGGCGGCGTACGCGGCTTTCAGCGGCTCGTCGACGGCGAACAGATGCCGAGGCACGGTGGCCACAGCGCCAGCGAGGGTCTCGGACGTGATCGCCCCCAGATCATGCAGTTCCCGCACCATGGCCGCCCGCAGCGAGGCCGCTTCGTCATCCACGCCATTTTCTCGGACCGTAGTCATTGCGTCACCCTATCGAGTCGTTTCCGTGCAGCCCCAGCACTCTCCGCAGTGGCTCCATCGTCATTCGTGAGCACGAGGCGTCCGGGAAGAGCACAGACGGATCTCGGCGGCCGCCGCTCGCTGACTGCGGGCGAGGGTGGTCGGGGCGCCTGCTCCCAGCGTCGGCGTGGGCTGGGCAGTGGCGCCGTCCTTTCCGGGGCCCGGGGCCGTGCCGTGTGGACGCACACGGTGGCCGCACCGCGACAGAGAAGCCCACTTGGATAAGGTCGCCGGTGCTCGCCTTCGGTCCGCACCGGGTGAAGGCGGCGAAGGCGTCCTCGAAGGGCTGGGTCGTCGACGGACTTCCACCCAATACGCCAGTCGTTGCACTCGGCCAGTACGTGCGTGGCAGCCCGGTGTTCGACATCCGTGTACCTACCGCGGATGGCAGGCTCGGCTCGACAGCGAAGTGCGGCGGTCGAGCGAGGCAGGGCCTTGGGTCGGTTGGCATGGTGGGCACCCCTTCCTGTGTCAGCGGGTGGCAGCCGGGCGTGAAGCCCGGTTCTCGTACTCGGTGATGACGGAGACTTTCGCTGCCGCCGGTGCGGTGAAGTCGCATCGGAAGGTCACCCATGCGGCCACCAAGCGGCGCGCAGCGGTGATGCCGACGACGCCTTGGCCGAGGGTGAGGACCTGAGCGTTGTTGCACTCCACCGATGCCTGCACTGATAGCAAGTCGTGGGCGGTCACCGCGCGGATGCCGTGGACCTTGTTCGCGGCGATGGCCATGCCCAGTCCGGTGTGGCAGACCAGCAGCGCCCGGTCTGCTAGCCCTTCTGCGACGAGCTGCGCCGCAGCGAGCGCTACCTCGGGATAGGCGGGCGGCGGATCCCCGCTGTCGTTGACATCGATGACGAAATCGACCAAGGGGTGAGCACACAGATCACCGGTGAGCGTACTCGCGTACTGCCGACCGGCCGGGTCGGCTCCTACGGCAATACGAAGAAGAGCGTGCAGCCCAGACATGGAAGGCACGGCGGGTACTCCTGTCTGACGGTTCGGGTGTGAAGGGGACTGGGAGCTACAAGCCGCGCGCGGCTGGAACGGCGAGCCCGGCCACCGCCCCGCTTCCCCACGGGGACGATGGCCGTGACTACTGCCGTGAACCGGATCAAGCGCCGCCAACAGAGGCGTGTCCGCCTACGTCAGCCACTCGAGCACCTGGTCTGCGGTGAGGAGTTGGTACTGCCACGTGCGCTTGACGGTTTGAGCCGCATTCCTGGCCCGCAAGTTCTTCATCAAGCCGCGGGCGTCGCGCCGGATGATGCTGACTGGGCGCTTCAGCACCGACGCCATCTGCGACACCCGCATCCCCTGGGCGAGGAGCGGCACGAGGGCCAGCTGCTCGCGGGGCAGGCTCAGCTCTGAAGGATCCAGAGGCTTGGGCTGCGGGAGGCCTCCGAGGGCGTAGGCGGCAGCGAGAGCCGCCGCGTTCTCGCTCTTGGCACCCAATTTCAGCTTGGCCAGGCTGAGGTAGCTCTGAACGGTGTTCTGCCGGATGCCGAGCCGCAGCCCGACCTCGGCGAGGGAGCTTCCGTCGGCCAGGTACTCGAAGATCTGCTGTTCCCTGGGCGATAGGCGTGCGGCCGGGTTCGTGACGGCCTGGGTCACTGCTGTCCTCCGTGAGTTGCGTGCGTGGTCTAGTGAGCGCGTACGGCTGGCCCGCGCCGCACGCCGGATGTTTGGAGGGGTGCGCTCCTGGGCCATGCGGATGCGGTAGTGCACTCCGGTCGTCCTGGGCCCCGACGGGGGCGTTGCCGGTGCACGAAGGGGCGGCATGCCGAGCAGTCAGCCCCGCCCGGGCTGTTGCCTGCCGGGTGAGCCGAGCCGCCCGGCGGCGGATTACATGACCAGCACAAGTCACCTAGGGCCGCAACATCGGCGCCGCCTTGATAGACCGGCTGGGATCTCGCGAACGAACGGACGGGGGCCGCTCGGTCACTCGACGGGAGCGTAGTGGTCGGGGTGGTCATGCGGACCTCCGGTCATAGGACAGCGCGACGGGCTTACCACCCGGCCTCGGAGCGCAGGGGCCCGGCTGAGATCGGATGAGTCGTGTTGATACACACCGATGCAGGTGCTGGCGAGCGGAAGGCACGGGACGGGGTGAGCGAGGAGCCACACTGGGCGTTCGCTACGGCCCAAGCCGACGGTGTACGGGCGTCCGCTGTGCAGCTCTCGGACGGCCTTGCTGGCGCCTTGGTGGTCGCCGAGCCATGCCCAAACGGTGCCGAAGGCTTCGCGATCCATGTCGACGGCGATGTTCGGTGCGGTCGTCCTGAGCCAGGTGATCGCGCGGCCGGGGAACCCGGTCGTCATGCTCAGCACTACGGCGTCGGACCGATTCGGTTCCGTGTAGATCACCTGGCACCAGTAGCCACGGGGCAGCGTCATGCTGACGACCGCTCCTCGACATACACGGGGCCAGTGATGTCGGTCACCTTGGCTGTCAGCACATCAAGGACGTCTTCGGCGGCCAGTGCTAGCCGACGCACATAGCCTCGGCCTGCCGCGAGGTCGGCAGGTGGGGGCGAGACTTCGAGTTGCTGGGCTCGGCTCACGATCACCGTGAGTTCCGGAATCGGGACTCCAGCGGCACGCTGGACTGCGATGTTCAGCAACTGGCGCAGGTGGCGACGGATGCGGGGCGCCAGCTCGTGCACGTCCTCAACGGTGAGCAGGGCGGACTGCAAGCCGAAGGCCGTGTCCAGGTCGTCGTCGATTCCTTCTTCGTGGATGAACGAGTTGTGCAGGGCGGCCATGCACGTGTGAAGGGCCGTGACTGGAGTGAGCCGGGCGGGCTCTACGTCCAAGTGCCAGCGCTGGCGTTGAGGCAGCTCACCGATGCGGTCGCCCGGTAAAGCGGAGTGCGGGAGACTCTCGGGGCCGGCCGTTGGGGGGTGGGGGTGGCGTTCCATCGTGTCTGTACTCCGTGGGGCCCGGGATTTCCGGGGTCTGTTGGCCCCGAGGCGGTCTGAGGGTGGATGAGGCTTTCGGCGGTGGGCGAGGGGTGAGGAGTCCGCCGGGTGCTCGGCCGCGCGGGCTCGTCATCTGCCCCTGCTGTTCCGGGAGCGGGGGCGAGAACCCGCGAGCGCCCCGAGCGCCGAGCCAGCCCATCGCACCGGTGATCACCTTGATCAGGGACGGGGCCCACAGACATCACTCCTGCGGCTTCGCACCGCGGAAGGCCGAGAGCCGATGTCCGGCCGCCACGCATGCGCGAGCGAGGAAGCGACGGCCAGGGCGATCGGATGCGTGCGATTGCCCTTAAGCCACACCCTATTGCGCGGTCTAGCAAGTGGTGCCTGGAGGCCGTGGTCATCAGCTCACCTCCAGGGTCAGGTCGCACCAGATCGCGTCGTTGTCGCTGTTCCCCCAGGAGCCGTGTCGCTGGTTGGCGATGGACTCGACGACCCACAATCCGCGGCCGTTCTCCGCGTGAGCGTCCGGCTTGGAGACGATGGGTAGACGGCTGTTCATCCCGTCGTGCACCCGAATGTGCAAGTGGCCGTCCCGGAGGGAGAGAGTAAGGGTGATCTCGCGACCGTGGCTGTGCTGCACCGCGTTGGTGACCAGCTCGGATACGACAAGCGCGGCGTCATCCGCCAAGGAGGACAGGCCGCTTTGGTTCAGGCGAGTCCTGGTCAGGCTTCGCATCTCTCGGACCTGCAACGCGTCAATCTGTGTAAGGGGTTGGCCTGGCCTGCGCTCAGCGATCTGAAAGGTGCGACTCAACAGGTCAGCGTCGGTCATGGGAGAGCGAAGCGGTCGTTCGGCAGTCGTTGTCATCACGTCCTCTTGGGGGCACGGAGGACCGATCGGGCGGCGGATGTCGCCCTACGAGGAGTGGTCCGCTCGTTGTCAGGGCGGAGACGGGACGGGCATGGGCCAAACAGAGGCGTCGTGGTGCCGCGCATGTCCTTCCCTTCTCCGCAGCGACAACGTGATCACCGCATCTGACCGAGTGGTCAGCGCAGTGGACATGAGTGTGGGGCCAGGAGGCACCCGTGCTGATCTCTGCGGCGATATCTCTGTAGAGATAAGGAATCCCGCATATCGTGTGGACCGTCGGGAAGTTCGACCCAGGGGGCCGCGCTATGAGACCGCCGAGCCGCGTATGCGAGAGGTGTGCCACCGAGCTGAGTCAGTACAACCCCGATGCCCTGTGCGCCCTATGCGCAAAGGCGGGAACGGCGCCGGGAGTTCCCGATCGAGCTTGGCGCGACGAAGCTGTTTACCGGGCCCTGGCCGCTTGGGATTTCGGCGATGTGCTGCGCCTGGTGCGCAAGCGGTCTGGCTTATCTCAGATGGCCGTGCGTGAGCTGACGGCGCTACCTCAGTCCTTCATTTCCGGTCTAGAACGCGGTCAGAAGCAGATCGGGAGCCCTGCCACCCTTCTCGACCTTCTCAACGGCCTCGGCCTGCCCTCCGACCTGCAGCCTTTGCTGCTGACACCCCTACGCGGTGATGCGCCGAAGCCTGGTCACAGCCGATCCGCAGAGGCCGTACTGCCCTGGACGGCGGACCGTATGGTGACGTCACTTGAAGTGGCTATCGGAGGTACCGCTATGAAGCGCCGCCGCGTGCTAACCGCCCTGAGCGGAGCCGCACTCACCCAGTACGTCATGCAGTCCGCCATCGCCCCCGCGGAAGCCATGGCCGCTTCTTCCGGGACCACGACTGTCACCGACGCCCTGATCGACTCGCTTCAAGGCACCACCGACGCACTCCGTCAGGTCGACGCCACCAGCGGGAGCGGAAGCCTCGCCTACACGGCGAAGACTCACCTGCGGATGCTCCTGAACCTGCTCAAGCAAGGCTCCTATACGGAGAATCACGGGCGCCGCCTGGCTGCCGTCACCGCCGACACGGCAGCCCAGACTGGCTGGTACACCTTCGACAGCGGCGACCACGACACCGCCCAGCACTTCTTCCTCGGCGCTCTGCGCGCAGCCCACGCTTCAGGCGACTCCCGCCTGCACGCCGGCGCCCTCGGCTTCCTCGCTATCCACGGTTACTCCGTCGGCGACCCGCGCGACGCTGTCACCGCCGCTCGCACAGCGCGCCAGGCAATCACCGATCACGACGCCCCTGCCCTGAACGCCATGCTCCTCACCCGCCAGGCTCGCGGCCACGCCCGACTCCGTGAAGAGCGCTACGCCCTGGCCGCACTTGCCGAAGCCGAAGAACTCTGCGCCCGCGGCCGGGGTGCGGACGATCCTCACTGGCTGTACTGGATCAACTCGGGGGAGATCCTCGGACAGACCGGTAGCTGCTACCTCGACCTGGGCCAGCCAGCTCGTGCAGCCCAATCCTTCGCCGCGGCCCGCGACGTGCTTAGTCGGGATGAGACCCGAACCACCGCCCAGTTCCTCTCCCGAGCCGCCACCGCACAGATGCGCGCCGCCGACGCCGACGCTGGCTGCGCCACTGCTCATGACGTCCTGACCCTCGCCGAAGGCATTCAATCCGCCCGCCTTGACGACCACCTGCGCAGCATGCTCAACGAGGCGCGTTCCTACGGCGCCTCCTCACTCGCCCGGGATCTGTTGGAACGCGGGGCAAGCATCATGCGTCAGCGAGCCGCCGCATGATCCTGGTTCTCTGGGACATTGACCGCACCCTCCTCTACACCGGCGACACCGACCGGCTGGTCTATCGGGAACTTTTCGAGGAGGTAGTGGGCCGGCCTGCCGAGAGTTTGCCCGCTCGGGGAACCGGGGTGACGATGCCCCTCGCTGTCCGGGAGCTGCTGCGCGTGAATGCAGTGGAACCCGAGCTGATCGAGGAACTCGCGCAGCGCATCGTGCAGCGTATGCCCGCGCAACTAGAACGTCACCGTGACGAACTTTCTCGCACGGGGCAAGTCATGCCCAGTGCACCCGCTGCCCTTGCCGCCGTGCAACTGGAGCCCGGGCTGGTTCCCACTGTGGTCACTGGCAACCTGCGAGGCAGCGCCGAGATCAAGCTCAAGGCTCTGGGCCTGGACGAGTATCTCGACCTCAGCATCGGCGGATACGCCTCCGACGACGCCCACCGCCCTGCCCTCGTGCGCGTGGCACAGCAGCGAGCCGGCACACGCCACGCGTATACCTTCACACGGGATACGACCGTGATCATCGGCGACTCTCTCGAAGACGTCCGCACTGGACGGGAGGGAGGCGCCACCGTGGTCGGCGTCGCTTCCGGTACCGCCTCAGCCGAGAAACTCGCTGCCGCCGGCGCCTGTCACGTCGTCCCTGACCTAACCGACGTGCAACGCGTAATTCGCCTGATCAACCAATGTGCTGCCTCGGACGTTGACCAAGGCTGTCCTGAGCCACCGCAGGATGCGATGTAAGAGGAGTTCAGATGATCGAGGTGCGGCCCAGCGAGCAGATGCGCAACCTCGGCATCGTTCAGCACGCCGCCGGTCTGGTATGCGCTGGGGGAGGCGAAGATGTCGCCGAGCACAGCTGCGGTGAGCATGTCTTCTCCGACGAATCCGGCGTGCAATGACTTATGACCTGAGTCGCCTCCGGAGATCACAGCTACTTGCCCCGCGGGCAGTGGCGCGCGATGGAGACACAGCCGCTGGGTGAGATCGACGCGCACGATGTCGGAGTGGGCTTCAGAAATCCCGGAGAGCATATCTTCCACGACATTGTCCGAAGAATTGAGAATTCTCTTCATTGTTGAGACAGTTCACGGCTGATGCAACGGCAAGTAGCTGGTGGCGGCATGAGCTGCATAGCTTGGCTACACAAGACGACACCTTGGCCTCCGTCGCGGGTGGATTGGGGCACCCATACGACACCCGGCAACCGTGAAGAGCGGAACCCCGGTTTCCTCCTACGTCACATGGACTGGCGTGGAGGGCAAGCGGACTTTGCGATAGGTGACAATTGGGGGCGTAGGCTGAGCAGTTGAATCAGAGTGAGCTGCAGGAGTTTGGGGATTCCCCTGCGCGCCTGGTTGTGAAAGGGAGCTGGGCATTGAGTGGGGTGGTGCGATTTCACCCGTAGGTGTGATTCCGCTCTGGGTGAGCTTTGCGGTGTTGTGGTCGCATCCCAACCGCGAACGGTGGAGGTCTTCCATGGTGCCCGTCAGTTTCACGGCTGTACTTCTTCTACCGATTTCCCTCACGAATGCACCGATCGTATTGAGTGTGGCCCGCGCATGGGGACAGACTGGGCGCGGTCGTCACCGACGTGTCACTCGCCACCACGCGGGACGAGGGGTGCGGCGATGATTGGCGCTGCGGGAGAAGGGCAAGCCTCGGTGTGGCGGTGGAACAGCCGTAGCGGCGATGCCGCGGTGTCTGCCCGAGTAGCCCTGCGGAGCGCTTTGGCCCAGCTGGGGCTACCTGACGGAGCGGTATGTGATGTGACACGGGCGGCCTGGGAGTTGACTGCCAATGCCATGGAGCACGCGTGTGGGCCATACGAGATGCGGCTGCAACGAAAAGGCGCATCGCTCGTGTTCGAAATTGAAGACGGGGACCCACGCATCCCGGCCACTCCTCCTGCTGTCCCTTCCGGAGGGGAGTTTGAAGTAGATGGAGATGATCTCGACAGTCTGATTGCTAGTCTATCCGAGGATGGGCGGGGACTGCGTATCGTGGATCAAATTACAGGTGGCCAATGGGGGTTCCGTCCCTCAAGGTCAGGTATAAAGGCCGCCTGGATGGTGATCTCTGACCCCCCGAAAGGATGATCCTTCCACCTCGGATGCTTCTGGCGGCCGCGCGCCGCATCAGCAAGTAGCCGCTGCTGCGTGATTACCATTCATTCGGCGCCAAGTACCGCTCCTGTCCGGGCAGAGATGAACGAACCTGTAGCAGATCGAGTGACTGTCGGAGTGGTTTAGTTGACGTCTCGTTGGGAACTCCAAGCACGTGATCGCCTATAGATTCTGCTTTGGCTTTGGAGGGTGGTGAAATCGGGGAATGAATGCCAATAAGCTTACAAGATTAGCCTTGGTGCTCGTCCCGGTTGCGGGAGCGACTCTATGCGGCTGCTCAGAGATTCCATCGGACGCTAAGCCGTTGGTGAGGGGGGCGGAGTCGAGTTCATCGCATGAGAGGTCTACTCAGGGGCACAGGAGGGCACTGAGCGCGTACAGGGCTATGTGGCAGGATCTGACTGTGGCCTCGGCCAACTCCGATGCGTCCTCTCCTCTGTTGGACGACCACGCGAGAGATGGTGCCTTGGAGCTGATGAAGTACGGCTTGAAGGAGGCGCAGAGAGAAAAGGTCGTCACTAAAGGGGAGCTGTATGTCAATCCGCAGGTGGTCACGGCAACCCCTAAAGAGGTGAAACTGCGGGACTGCGTGGACGGCACAGGCTGGCTGCAGTACAAGCTGAACGGAACGCTGAAGAACGATGTTCCGGGGAGCCATTTCAAGGCGGACGCCCGTGTGCTGCGTAACGGGACTGTATGGAAGGTCTCGTATCTTTATATCCATGAGGCTGGCACGTGCTGACGGTGAGGCGTGTTGGTATTTGGACCGTCGTTTCGTTGCTTGGATCTTTGGACGTGATGGCGGTCGTGACTCCCGCGCAGGCTGACGAGGGACGAGACCTCATCGGGGGCGTCAGCTGTGCGGCTGGCGGATGCCAAGTACGGGCTGAGGCCCATGGCAAACGCACTGCGGATGCCGCGGGGGAACGTAGGGCTCCTTCCCGGCGAGGCTCCCGGGCGCATATGAAGGACGTCTCTTCTGCGCCACCGACAGTCAGGTCGGACGGCTGGGAGTACGGGCTTGGGGACGGTTTGGGGATCTTGCCGCGCTTTGACGGTGAGAAGCAGAAGAAGTCCAAGCCGAAGCGTCGGCAGAAGGTGCCGGTGGAGGTTGTCGCACGGCGAGCTGTGAAGAACTTGAAGTTGCCGAGGCCAGTCATCCGTACGAGTCCGGATGAGGATTTCGTGCAGGTGGTACGGGTTCCGACCTGGATGTGGGTAGAGCACGGCTCATGGCGGCTGGTTGCCGAGACTGTCAAGGTGCCCGGTCTGAGGGTGACTGCGACGGCTCGGCCGCGTGAGGCGGTGTGGTCGATGGGTGAGGGTGGCGTGGTGACTTGCTCTGGGCCCGGGACTGAGTACTCGGCCAGGTTGCCGCCGCAGGGAGCGTCACCGGATTGTGGCTACACCTACCGGATGTCGTCGCTGGGTGAGCCCGGTCGGACGTTCACGGTCTCGGTTCGGGTCACCTGGGATGTGGAATGGCATGGCGGGGGCCAGGCCGGGCGGGTGCCGGGGCTGGCGATAGCAGCCGAGAGGCCGCTTGTCGTTGATGAGGTTCAGGCAGTCGTCGTGCGCTGAACGCGCTGGGGACGCACCGCTCCGCGGGATGCGGGGCCTATGAGATCAGCGAGTTTTCTCTTCCTGTGGAGTGAATTGTGGGTACCTCCATGTCACCTTTGCGCCCGAGAGAGGGTGCCAGGTTGCCGGGGGCGCGTCGCCCTGATCCCGCGCAGCGGCCGACGGCGGCCGTGGGACGGCGCAGGCCGGGCTGGATTTGGGCCGGTGTGGGGACTGTGGTCGTCTCGGCGGTCGGGTTCTCGCTCGTCGCGTCGATGGCAGGCGAGCGGGAGAAGGTGCTGGTGCTGACGCGGGATGTGCCGGCGGGACATTCCCTTGAGGCGCGTGATCTGCGGCAGACTGAGGCCGCGTCGGAGACTGGGGTCGTGCCAGTGGCCGACAGCGCCGAGGTGCTGGGTCGGCGGACACGGGTGCCGCTGGTGGCTGGGTCGTTGCTGGCACCAGGGCAGTTCGGTGGTCAGCGGGCCTATCCGCCCAAGGGGCAGTCGGAAGTGGCGTTCGCGATCGAAGCGGGAAACGCTTCGCCGTATGTGACGCGTGGCGACCGGGTCGCTGTCCTCGAGGGCCCGGACGGCGCAGGTACACCGGCAAGCGATGAGGAGGAGACTGCGGCTCCCGTTGTCGGCACAGTGGCGGAGGCGAAGGCTCCTGAGTCCCCGGGCGGTGCGCGGGCGGTGACGGTCTTGATGGAGACCGGTGCGGTGCGGCGCGCTGCGGGGATCGAGCACCCCCGTGTGGTGGTGCTTCCTGCTGAAGGGCGGGAAGCACCGTGAGGCGTTTGATCACCCTGGGATCGGTCAAGGGCGCGCCCGGGGTGACGACAACTGCGCTGGCTGTGGCCGCGGCATGGCCGGAGCAGGCGGATGACCATCTGCGGCCGGTGGTGGTGGAGGCGGATGTCTCTGGCGGTGATCTGGCGGTCCGGTTCGGGTGTCCGCATACGCCTGGGTTACTCGACCTTGCCACCGCGGCGCGGAAGGAACAGCCAGGTTCTTTGCTGGCAGCGACAGCGGATCTGCCCTTCGGTGTTCGTGCGGTGGCCTCTCCAGCGGGTGGCAGGGCGTGCGCGGAGGCTGTCCGTTTGGTTGCTGAGTCCGGGCAGCGGGTGCTGTTGGGGGAAGGGTCCGAGCAGGGCACGGTCCTGCTGGATGTGGGCCGTGTGGGGGAGTGTGTAGAGGGTCTGCTGGGTGCCTCCGGTGCCGTGGTGCTGGTTTCCCGAGGTGGAGCGGATGCGCTGGCGCACGCGTATGCGCACCTGGCGGAGGCAGGCCCTCTGGTGGAGCAGTACGTGCTGGTCGTGGTCGGTCCGTGTCCTTACAGCCCGGGGGAGATCACAGCAACGCTTGGTGTGGGCCGCGTCGTCTTCCTGCCCTGGGATCCGAAGGTGGCCGATGTCCTGGCTGGGCGTTCTCGTTCGGCGTTGCGGACCAGTGGCTGGCGGACGGGGCGGTTGATGGCAGCGGCCCGTGAGGTCGCCCAGATGCTGACCGGGACCGGCGAGGTCGGAGTGAAAGGCCTTGGCGGTCATCTCGCAAGGGCGGGCGCTGTTCCATCTGCCAGCAGTTCCTTGCGTCGCGGCTTGGCGGGTCTGGCAACGAAGGAGACCGGTTCGTGAGCACGGTGACGGAGCGCTCCGACGAGCGGGAGCTGGCCGCCGCAGTGCGCGGGCGGGTCGTGGCGCGCCTGGCGCAGTATGCGAATGAACGAGAAGCTGCGGGCCTGCCGCCAGAGGCCGAGTCGCAACGTCGGGTGACAGTCCAGCGGTTGGTCGATGAGGAGCTTGGGGCGCGGGCCCGCGAGGCGCTGGTCCGTGGCGGGGGCGCCCTGGACCGCGCGGCGGAAGAACGCGTCGCGCAGGCGGTCACTGACGCGTTGCTCGGGACCGGCACGCTGGAGCGGCTGCTGGCGGATGAGGCAGTGGAGAACATCTGCGTCAACGGGTGCGACGTGGTCTGGATCCGCTCCGCAGATGGCCTCTGGCGTCAAGGGGCACCGGTAGCGGCCTCCGATGGCGAGCTGGTCGACCTGGTGCGCGCCCTGGCGGCGAGTGTGGATGGCGAAGAGCGACGTTTCGACCGAGGGATGCCCCGGCTCAACCTGCAGCTGCCGGACGGTTCACGGCTGTTCGCGGTGATGGCCGTCACCGGGCGCGTCTCATTGTCGGTACGCCGCCACCGGTTTCCGGCAGCATCGATGGACGATCTGGTGCGCCTTGGGGTGTGTGACCAGCCCATGGCCGCCTTCCTCACGGCGCTGGTGCGGGCACGGAAGAACATCATCATCGGCGGCGGCACCAATCTGGGGAAGACCACGGTGCTGCGCGCTTTCGCCTCCCAGATTCCTCTGACCGAGCGGCTGATCACCATCGAGGACACTTTCGAACTCGGACTCGGCAACGATCGGGCAGCGCACCCCAACGTGGTGGCGATGCAGGCCCGGGAGCCCAATATCGAGGGCCAGGGCGCCATCGACCAGGCGGAGCTGGTGCGCTGGGGCCTGCGCATGTCGCCCGACCGTGTCATCGTCGGCGAGATCCGCGGCAGCGAGGTCATCCCGATGTGCAACGCGATGAGCCAAGGCAACGACGGCTCACTGTCCACGATCCACTCCTCCACTTCCCGCGGGGTCTTCACCAAGCTCGCCGCCTACGCAGCTCAAGCGCCCGAGCGCCTGTCGCTTGAGGCCACCAATCTGCTTGTGGCATCCGCCGTCCACTTCGTGGTGCACCTCGGGTGGGACGCCGAGGGGAGGCGCGTGATCGACTCGGTGCGCGAGGTCGTCGACGCCGACGGAGCCCAACTGGTCTCCAACGAGGTCTACCGCCCCGGCCCTGACGGCCGCGCGGTCCCCGCCACGCCCTTGCGAACGGAGACACTTCAGGAGCTGATCGCGGCAGGCATGGACGCTCAAGCTGCGGGCTTCACCTGGTGGGGAGCTGGCCAATGACCGGCCCACGACTGGGTGAGGCGGCCACCGTCGTCGCCACGATCCTGGGTGCCGCCTTCGGCACCGGCCTCCTGCTGATCATCACCGGTGCACTACGCCGACCCGCCCGCGATACCGCCAAGGCTGGCTGGTGGCAGCGGGTATGTGGCCGCCTGCCCGCGCATTGGAACCGGCGCCGCCTCGTTGCCGCCCTGGTCGTTGGAGTGGCGGCAGGAGCGTTGACGCGGTGGCCGGTAGCGGCCGTGCTGACCACCGCGGCCCTGCTCACACTGCCTGGACTCCTGAGCCCGGACCGGGCGGCCGCTCGGCGGACGGAACGGATGGAAGCACTCGCGCTGTGGACGGAGATGCTGCGCGACACGCTCTCCGCCGCTGCCGGGCTGGAACAGGCCATCCTGTCCACCGCCGACATCGCCCCTGCCGCGGTGCAGCGCGAGCTGAGGACCTTGGTCGCCTCGATCCGCTCCGGTCAGCCCCTGCCCGCCGCGTTGCGGACCTTCGCCGACGAGGTCGATGACCCGCTCGCTGACGTGGTGGTCGCCGCCTTGGTGATGGCAGCCGAACGCCAAGCCAGCCAGCTCGCCGCACTCCTGGGGGAACTGGCCGACTCGGTGCGCGAACAGGTAGCCATGCGCCAGCGGATCGACGCAGGCCGCGCCAGCATCCGCACCGGAGTGAGAGTCACCGTAACCGTCACCCTCGGCATGGCCGTCGGCCTGACCGTCTTCAACCGGCCCTACCTGAACCCGTTCAACACCGTGGCCGGCCAGCTGGTCCTAGGCGTCGTCGGTGTCCTGTTCGCAGCCTCCTTCACCTGGCTGACCGCCATCGGCCGCCTGGAGGAGCCGGTACGCCTCCTCGACTCCACCCCTGCCAAGACCACACACGCCACGGGGAGAACACGATGATCACGATCGTGCTGGGCGCGGTATTCGGCGCCGGACTCGTGGTCACCGCCTATGGGCTGCGCCCGCCACGGCCCGCGCTCGCGGACGTGCTCGCCGCCCTCGACGCACCACCGCCGAAATCGGCGACCGGCACGAGGGAAGAGGACCCGGAGTGGGCAACGCGCCTGGGCCGTAAAGCTGTGCCGCTGGTGCGGGCTCTGGGCTTCCCCACCGTTTCCCTGCGCGCGGACCTTGCTGCGTGCGGGACGGATGTGGACAAACACCTGGCAGGTAAGGCAACCTGCGCCGCCGCCGGGCTGCTGACACCATGGGCCGCAGGCGCACTGGCACGCTTCGGCGCCGGTCTCGACATCGGCTGGTGGATGCCCCTGGCCAGCTCCCTGACCCTCGCGGTGACGTTGTTCTTCCTCCCGGACATCACCGTCCGTAAGGCAGCTGCTGAACGCCGACGCCAGATGCGGCACACACTCACACTGGTCCTGGACCTGACCGTGATCTCCCTGGCGGGCGGAGCAGGCGTACACCAGGCCCTGGCCGACGCCGTCCAAGCCCCTCAGGGGTGGGCAGCATCCAAACTCCGCCACGCCCTGCACCTCGCCCAGGTCACCCGCACCAGCCCCTGGCAGCACCTGGGCGACCTCGGACAGCACCTCGGGGTCAGCGACCTGACGGAACTCGCTGCCACCCTCAATCTGGCCGGCACCGAAGGCGCCAAAGTCCGCGCCTCCTTGACCGCGAAGGCCCGCGCCATGCGACGCCGTCGCCTGTCCGAGGCCGACGGAGCAGCCCAAGCAGCCACCGAACAGATGTCCCTGCCAGTGGTCCTCCTCTTCGCCGCCTTCCTGCTCCTCATCGGCTACCCAGCCCTCGCACACGTCCTCGCCGTCACCTGACCACCACCCCCCAAAAAAAGCGCTGCCGCTACGCATTACGGAGAACGATCTCGATGCTCCACCCGCACCTGAAGGCCTTCGCTGCCGCCCTGCGCCACCACGCTGGCCTCGTACGCCGCCACGCCCGCCGGGACGCGGGCTACACCACCGAAACCATCATCGTCACCGCACTCCTGGCCATCCTTACCATCACGGTGATCGGCATCATCACCGCCAAGGTCCTCGCCAAGGCCAACTCCATCGACCTGGGATAACCGGTGCACCACCTGCTGCGCACACCGCGACCAGGCCACGACGACCGCGGCGCCGCCACCACCCAGCTGGTCCTGACCGTCCCCGCCCTCCTGATACTCGCCCTGCTGATCGTCCAATTCGCTCTGGCCTGGCACGCCCGGCACCTCGCCCACTACACGGCCGAACGCGCCCTGGCCGCCGCCCGGGTCCAGCACGGCACCGCAGCACAAGGCCAAGCCCGGGGCTTACGCAGCCTGGCCCAACTCGGAAGCCGCGTCCTCACCTCCCCCTCTGTGACGGTCCGCCGCACCCCCACCCAGGCCACCGTGCGGGTGCACGGCACTGCCTCCGGCGCGGTCGAGCGGATCACCACCCCCGCCGGAGGACCGTCGTGAGCAACACACCGCGCCACGCCGGAACGACAGTGGACCGTGGCTCGGCAGCAGTCGAACTCGTCCTGGTCACACCCCTGCTCCTGCTCATTCTGATGACCGTTGTCGCGCTGGGACGCCTGACCGACGCCCGGCTCGTCGTGGCGGACACAGTCCACCAGGCAGCCCGCGCAGCCTCCCTCGCCCGCACCCAAGGCCAAGCCCTCACCACCGCACGACGCACCGCGCACGCCTCCCTTGACCACGCTGGCACCGCATGCTCACAGCCCAAGGTCACCCTCACCACCAGCGGTCTCCAGCCGGGCAGCACTGTGACCGCATACATCAGCTGCACCGTCACGCTGACCGACCTCACCCGCATCCGCATGCCGGGCCGGATCACCCTCCACCAAACCGCCCACTCCCCGGTGGATGTGCATCGGAGCACCCGGTGAAACGACCAGCACACATCCAACGCCTCCGCGAGCAGGCGGCGAACAACCAGGACCGCGGGCAGGTCACCGCTTTCGTGGTCGGCATCGTGGCAGCACTGTGGCTGTTCGCCGGGATCGTCGTCGACGGCGGACTGGCCCTGGCCGGCAAGGTACGCGCCCTGGATGTCGCGCAGGAGGCCGCCCGCACCGGAGCCCAGCAACTCGACATCGGCCGACTGCGCAGCACCGAAGACATTCGACTCCTCAAAGGCAAAGCGGCCCACGCCGCCACCGCCTACGTCACCGCCACAGGAGACACCGCCAAGACGACGGTGCGTGGCCAGGAGGTCACCGTCCAGGTCACCCACCATCAGCCCGCCCAGATCCTGCAACTGATCGGCGTACGCGCCCTGACTGTCACCGCCCACGCCACCGTGCGCGCCGAACGCACCAACCCGTAGCGCACCAGCGAAGCAGAAGAGGGGCGAATACGCTCATGGCCTCCCGATCCTCATCGCGGGCCCGGCTGCGCGCCGCCATTACGGCTATCGGCACGGCCGCTGTCGCCCTTGCCCTGCTGGCCGGCATGCCGTACGTGCTCTGGCAGGCAACTGGCATGCCGTGGCTCGACCAGTTCGGCTCTTGGCGGGACCTGGGCGGATGGGTCATGGAGCCCATCACTGACCCGGTCATCGTCGACCTGCTGGCCATGGTCGGCTGGGTGTGCTGGGCCGCCTTCGCCTGCTCCATCCTCAAAGAAGTCGCCTGGTACGCGGGCCATGTGCCGCAGCTGCTACGCGACCGCACGGCCCACACAGTCCACCTGGAAACCCTGTCGGCGCAGCGGACGCTGGCCGCGCTGTGTATCGGCACACTCGTCCTGGCCCTGGTCAGCCTGTGGCGGCCCTACGCCGCGAACGCTCACCCCCATGCTTCCTCAGGAGATCTTCGCGTTCATGTAGCTTCCACGGCTCCTGTCAACCCGGCGGTATCGTCGGAAACCAAGCGCCCTTCGACAAATGAAGCGAGGGCCGCTGAGAGCCGGGATGTGGAGTACACCGTGGCTGAAGGCGACACCCTGTGGGCCATCGCCGAGGTGCACCTGGGCGATGCGCTGAAATGGCCGCGCATCTACGGCCTGAACAAGACGCGCATCCAGACCGACGGCGGCCGACTGAGCGACCCGGATCGGCTCACGCCGGGCTGGCAACTCACCATCCCCGTCACCCCATCCGCCTCATCGCCACGGCCGCCTACTTCGCCAACGCCGCCTACCGCACCGGCGAAGCCTTCCGCTCCCTCCACATCAGCAGAAGACGCCCCCGCCCCGGCAACTCGCGGCATCAGCCCGCAGCGTGAGACAGAGAGCCGAGCCACCCCCGCCCATGCCACGAGTCATGAGCGGCCAGGGCCGGTCGCGATCAGCGTCGGGACGGCGAGCATCATCGGCATCACCAGTGCCGCCGGTATCCTTGCCGCACTGCGTTTCTTCCGCTTCTACCGGAACCGCTCCCGCCGCCGTGGCCTCGATGCACAGGCCCCACCCCTGAGCCCTGTGGTTGAGAGGGCTGTCATGGCGGCGGGCGAGGCTGCCTTGCCCCGTACTGCGCACACCGATCCGATGACGCTGATCACGCGCCGCACTCCGCCCGCACCACCCCAGCCCGCCTCCACCGTGACGATCGGGAGTGCCAACGCCGCCGAAGTCCCGCTGGCCACTCTTGCCCGGGTCGGCGGCTGCTGCTGGACTGGGCCCGGCGCTGAGGGGGCCGCCCGTGCGCTGCTGACCGGCATCCTCACCGCGGCCGAACGCCAACGACCTGGCACGCCCCAGGTGAGAGGCGTCCTCCCCCAAGAGCTAGCCGATCGTCTGCTACCAGGCATGCCACCGAACTTCAGCGCCTTGACCGTGACCGACGATCTCGAACACGCTATCCACTGCGCGGAAGAACACCTCATCGCCCACGCCCACCACCAACGAGACACTCAAGACACCGAAGACGAGCAGGCGACGACAAAGACCGGGGAGGAAGAGCGCCGCGCACCGGGCTCTCTCGTCCTTTTCGCCCAGCCGGATGCCGCGCACGCCGGACGCCTGACCGCTCTGGCCGACCGCACCAAGCATGGGACCCTCATCGTCCTCACCCTCGGCACCCTGCCCGGCGCCACAAGCTGGCACATTGCCCATGACGGCACCGCCACACAACAGACAGCAACCGGCGGACAACTCGATGACCTCCAGCTGTTCCACCTTGCCCCACATGCCGGCCGCGACGTCCTGGAAGTCCTGCTCACGGCGCATGACGAGCGACCCCGCCTGCGCATGGTCCCGGGCGCCCGAGCAGCCACGCCCTGCCCTGACAACCTGGAGCAGGGCACTGCCGAGGAGCCCAAAGACGAGCCACCGGCGGCCGGACCAGAACCCGCAGAGCCCGTAAAACCCGAGGAACCACAACAGACCAAGCCGGTCCACTTGAATGTCCTCGGCCCAGTAACGCTCTACGTACAGGGAAATCCCGAACCCGTCGGAGGAGGACTGCGCGACGAAGTACGCGAATTCCTCGCCCTCCTCGCAGCCCACCCCACTGGACTGATCGCCGACGACATCGCCCGAAGCCTGCGCCTCAGCGACGACCCCGACCACATCGCAAGAGAATTGAAAAACCTCCGCCGCGCTGTACGACGCGTGCTGCGCGCCGCCACCGGGCAGAGCCGGGCTGAATTCATCCAGCTGCACGGAGAACTACACAAACTCCACCCCAGCATGGTCGAAACCGATCTCGCCGCCTTTGCCCAAGCGCTCCACGAGGCAGCGACCACCACCCACACGCCCCAGCGACTGTCCGCACTGCGCCGGGCCGTCGAGCACTATCACGGCCCCTTCGCCCACGGCGGCGACTATCCCTGGAGCGACAGCGTCCGCGAGTCACTCGCGAGCAAAGCCGCCGACGCGGTCGCGGTCCTCGCCCACCACGCGGAACACACCGGCACCCGCCAGGATGCCGACGACGCACTCGCCCTGCTGGAAAGGGCCATCACCCTCACCCCCACCCACGAACTGCTCTACCAGCACGCCATCCGCCTGCACCAAGCCGCCGGACGACACGACACAGCGCGCCACACCTTCACCCTCCTCGAACGCAACCTCAAAGAACTCGGCCTCGAACCAGACCCCGCCACCCGCGCACTGCTCACCACTCGCACCCGCTCCGCCCACCACCTGGGATAACCAGCTCCCTCCCGCCAGGCGCCGGGACTCCTGACATCTCCACAGGTCACTGGTACTTGCCGTGTGGCTCGGCCAGCTCGGGTGGCGTACCCCCCGTCGATCCGGGGTTCGTTCCGGGGGCCGATTCGGGGCCCGGCCTTGGATGCGACACCCCAGGCACCGGATCGCCGCAGGTCACAGCTCCTGCGAGCCGGGAGCCAGCGAGGGCGACTGTATATCGGTACAGCAACGCACCCCGATCTACCTGACCGGCCGCCCCGGCCCCTCGGCCTCATGAACACAGGCCATTGCACTGTCCCTGGCCTCTGGCGTGTTGCCCCGTCACCAGCACTTTTCATTCCCTGCCGGCCGTCAGCCTGGGCCAGATCTGAGGCGCGGCGGCACCCAGGCGTCAGCCGAAGGTGCCGCCGTGCCGGTGCCGCCGTGCCGGTGCCGCCGTGCCGGTGCCGCCGTGCCGGTGCCGCCGTGCCGGTGCCGCCGTGCCGGTGCCGCCGTGCCGGTGCCGCCTGGGGAAGCGTCGTCCATCCCGACCTGCACGACGCATTGCGTCGCACGCCTGCATTTTGCCATTAACTAGCGTCGTGAATTCGCGAGAATTCCAGCAATTCCAAGCCTGAATTAATACCGAAGCGCCCCGCGAGTCGAGCTATATTAGTTGTGTTCCCGGGGAATCCCGGGAAGAAATTCCCGTTAATGGGGCCCGCCCGAATACGGATGACGGGTGGAGTGTGCCCGAAAGGTGGCGGGCAGCCGTGAAAGGAAAGGAGAGATGCGCAATGGGCGTGAATGCCGACATGCGCATTCTGCCTGGCCCCGAGGCCGGCCAGTCCGGCACCGCCACCTTTGACCGCCCGCCCCGTTTCCGCGCCCTGTGACGAACGAAAGGCCATGTGATGACCAGCACCGCCCAGCCGCCCACCCCGCCCACCCCGCCCACCCCGCCCACGACGCCTGCCACGCCTGGACCGAACTCATTGACAGGACCAGTGCCTTCGGCGGCCACGGCGAGCAGCAGGGCGCGCCCGGGTGAGTTGCGGGCCTGGATCGCGAAAATCCTGGCCACTAGCCCATCGGGTGCGCAGTTCAGTGTCACGGAACTGGCACACACGCTCGGGCATTCGGGCGGCGCGGTCGGTAACGCCTGCGAGACCCTGGTGGCCCGGGGCGAGGCGGAGAGGGTCGGCTCCAAACCCCGTATGTACCGGGCCACGGGCCTTACCGCCGGTGCTGTACAGCACACGGTGACCATGGCGCCCAGTCCAGGCGGTATGCCTCCGGCGCCACGACCGGCCACCCCGCCGCCGGGCGGGAAGCCCGACCCGGTCACCCGGCCCAACGGGCAGCGCTATCACCCCAGGGCACTGGCCAAACTGCCCGATGTCGAGGCGCTGCGGCGGCTGCGTGAGGCAAGCGTGCCGGTGTTGCTGTACGGACCACCGGGCACCGGGAAGACGTCGCTGATCGAGGCAGCCTTCCCAGATCTGATCACGGTTGCCGGGGACGGTGATACGACGGTCGGTGACCTGATCGGCGAGTACACCCAGGACGAGAACGGCGGCTACCAGTTCGTCTACGGCCCGCTGGTGACGGCGATGCAGGAGGGGCACGCCCTGTTGCTGGATGACGCGACGCTGATCTCCCCGAAGGTGCTGGCAGCGTTGTATCCGGCGATGGACGGGCGGCGTCAGATCCAGGTCAAGGCGCACAAAGGCGAGACGGTGACCGCCGCTGACGGGTTCTATGTGATCGCCGGTCACAACCCCGGAGTCCATGGCGCGGTCCTGACCGAGGCTCTGGCGAGCAGGTTTTCGGTGCAGGTCCAGGTGGGTTCCGACTACGACCTTGCCGCCGCCTTGAAGATCAACAGGACGGCGGTGCGGATCGCCCGTCACCTGGCCACCAGCCAGCAGGCGGGCGAGGTGGGATGGGCCCCGCAGCTACGGGAGTTGATCGCCTTCCAGAAGATCGCTGATGTCCTGGGCGCCGATGCTGCCTTCGCCAACCTGGTCGGCATCGCCCCCCTGGAAGACCGTGACACGGTCGCTGAAATCGTCACCAAGGCCCTGGGCAGGCCCGTCACCGCCCTGGCCCTCGGCCGCCAACTCTGATCCCATTCCTCGCCCCGCCGCCCTCGCCCCGCCGCTTCCGGCCACCAGCCGACCCCCAGGACACCTTAAGGAAGGGACCGATCAGCCATGCCCACGCAGACCCAGGCCCATGTACAGCACCAGCCACCCGCCTTGTCCGAGTCCGAATGGGCCCAGGCCCGTTGGGAGGACGACGGCGGACCACCCTTCGAGCCGAGCCCCGCACACCAGGCCAGGCAGTGGCTGCGGATCTCCGCCGCCCTGACACACCGGTTGCCGGAACTGGCGGGGCGCGAGGATGTGATCGTCACCTGTGAGCTGGGCACCCGGTCCGGCGCCCCAGCCGCCTTCTATCCCGCCACAGCCTCCCTGGAAATCGACACCGCGCTCTTCGCCCCTCTGAACCCGGTCACCATCAACCCGAGACGGGCCGGGGACGAGGAGCGCTATCCGGTGGCCTGGGGCGCGCTGGTGCACGAGGCCGCACACGCCGCCCACAGCCTCTGGACCACCCCACCCGAACTACGCGGCACAGCCTTCGACTCGGCAGCCGCACTCCTGGAAGAGGCGCGCGCTGAAGGCGCCCACCTTGCCTGCCGCGCCGCCGACCGCCGGTTCCTGAGAGCCTGTACCCACACCCTGATCCTGGCGGACATCAACGCCCAAACGCCCAGCGACCGGTGGCAGGCCGCCTTCGCCGCCGGTCTGGTCCTCGCCCGCCGCGACGCCGGAATCCTCGACCCCGACGAGACCGAACCCCTGGAACAGACCGTCACCGGCATTCTCGGCCCCGACCTCCTAAACACACTGACGGCCATCTGGACGGCCGCACACGCCACCGGTGACGACGACGGGCCCGGAATGCTCGAGCACGCACGCGCCTGGTGCCAGGCGCTGGGCACCGAACCCACCGGGCCGGAACCGGTAGGCGTCGGACGGCCAGGCGAGCTGGCCGAGGCGGTCGGGAAAGTCGTCGGACGGGTCCAGGCGAACGAGGCTGCTCAGGCCGCAGCCCAGGCCCAGGCCGCTGCCGCGCGAGCTGTCCGGGCCCGGGCGAAGGCTGCCGAGGCGGCCCGCGCACGGCAGGCCGCTCGAACAGCGGACCGCGTATTTGCACACCCGACGCGCCCGTTCACCCCAGGCAGACCGGGCAGAGGAGGCAGCAGTTCGCCGGTGACCGGCACGCGGCCACCGACCGGGGCCGAGAAGTCGGCCGCCGGACAGATGGCCAGGGCGCTGCGGACTGCCGCCTACCGGGAACGCATCACCACCGTGACCGCCTCGGCTGCCCCGCCCGGTCGCCTCAACATGCGCCAGGCCCTGGCCCGGGACGCTCAAAGGGCCGCAGGCGCTACCCCGACTGCCACACCCTGGGTGCGTACCGCACACCGGCCCAGCCCAACTCCACCACTGCGGGTCGGCATCGCCGTGGACGTATCCGGGTCGATGGGCGCCGCCGCCGATCCCATCTCCTCGGCCGCATGGATCCTCGCCAAGGCCACCGCACTGACCGACCCCGACTCGCGCACCGCGACCGTGGCCTACAACCGGTCCCTGACCGCCATCACCGCCCCCGGTCGCACCCCAACACAGGTCACCCAGTTCAAGGCAGGCGGTGTCGGCCACAGCCTCGCCGAAGCCATCGACGCCCTGTCCGCCGGGCTCGTCCTCACCCAACCAGGCGCGGGCCGCCTGCTGGTGATCGCCTCCGACGGCTACTACTCAACGGGTGAAGCCGCCCGGGCCAGCGTACGCGTCACCGCCCTGCACAAGGCCGGTTGCGCGGTGCTATGGCTCGCCTTCGCCCCCGACCCCTACCCGCTGCCCGGCGCCACCCTGTTGGAACTGACCGATCCGGCCCGCGCAACCGCCGCGATCGCCAAGGCCGCAACCGCAGCCCTCACCACCGCCCCATAACACCTCAACCTGCCGACCCGGCCCGCACCACAGCCACAACAGCAAACGCCCACAACTACCGCCCCCGGCCCAGCACCGGGCCGGGGCCCGGGGACCGCGAATCGGTCGCATATCCGAAACACGCGCCGCCGGACCCGCGGTGACCAGGGAAAGTGTCGTACGCCGGGCGATGCTCGACGCATTGCGTCGCACGCTCACCAATACGCCTTAGTTCCCGTCGCAAAGCCCCGCGAATTCTAGCAATTCAGGGCCCGAATTCAGGCTTGCTTGTCCCATGGGTCGAGCTATGGTGGTCGCATTCCCCGGAAATCCCGGGAAGTCAATTATCGAATTACTCCAGCGAATTCCGACCGTAGGACGGTTTTGCCTAAAAGGAGGTGCCGGATCTTGCAGTCGAATGCGAACTCGACGATCCAGCACCCTCGGGCACACGGGCTTCCCTGGCGGGATGCCAGGCGAGATGCGTTCAACCAGGCACTGACCGCGCCTGCCACGGCCCCAAGCCCCGCCCGGCGCCCGCGCGCCATGGCAAAGAACCACACCTCGTTTCTCTATTCCTCTAGGAAGGAGCCCGCATCATGAAACACTCCACCGCCGGTGCCCGCATTCCGCTGCACCCCAACCCCTGCTATCTGACCGCCAGCGACGGGCGCACCGACGCCGCCTTCGCCCCGCTTATCGGGCCCAAATGGCACAAGCGGCAAGACGAGTGGGGCAACTACCACGCCTTCGGCGATCACAGTCGCCTCCACATCGGGCTCATCCCGGAATACTGCGAACTGGCCGAACCCATCGGCCTGTGGCACATCGAAGCCCGCCCCCACCGCCACGCCCCCACGGTGTGGCGCGCGGCGATGAGCCATCACACCCCGCCCGAGATCATCGCCGCCCTCACCACCGCACTGGCCGCCGACGTCGACAGTGGCAGCGACCGCCCGCCCTACCTCCACAACACCGGCCACCCGGACACCGTCTGGCACCCCCTGACCGAGGCCGGATGGCGGTACAGCACCAGCGACTTCGGGGCCCGCGCCCTGGCACCGGATCTGCTCGCCGAAGTCACCCACACCCCGCCACGCCCGGGCCCCGCCTTGGACCAGGCCCGCGAGGAGGCGTGGCAGGTCGAGGTACGGACCAGCGATGGAGACGAGGCGCCGTGGTGGGCCGAATTCCACAACGCCACCCCGGCCCACCTGATCACCAGCTTCACCACGGCCCTGGCATCCCCGCAGCCGCTGCGGCGTATGGGGAACACCCTCCCGCCCCAGGCCCGCCACCTGATCAACGGCTCCTGAGCACCTCGCAGGCAGGGTGCCGCCCCGCACACCCCGGGCCGGGGCGGCACCCCGACCACCCACCCAGCCAACCCCCGAACAAACGGAGACGACCCTCGTGACACACCACCCCCGAAGCAGGCAGCCGTATCTGATCGTGCCCCGCTACCTCGCGGGCCCGGACCCCGAAGCCACGACCACCGCCGCACACGTCCTGCAAGCCGCCGGTTGGCGCACTGAGCACACACCCCACCACACCGACTACAGCGACCCCAGCGGCCTGTGCCAGGCACGCCACCTCGCCGATATCACCGACCCGAAGCGCCCCGAGCAGCCCCTGATGAACTGGGAGTTCACCGCCAGCCCGGTGCACGATGGGCCCGCGGCCTGGACGGCATGGTTCTGCCGGGACACCCCGCCGGAGATCATCGCTGCCTTCGCTGCCGCCCTCGCCGATGACACCCCCCTTCCCACCCCGGGCACGGGTCCGCACTACCTCCAGCCACCCACCTCCCCCGAACATGCGACGACCCCGCTGGCGGCAGCCGGATGGACGCGCGACCTCGGGAACGGCGAAACCGCCTGGTACGGCCCCCATCAGCAGGCAACCGTCGTCACCCCACGCTTCCCGCACACGAGCCACGGAGGCGCGGCGAGCTGGTTGTGCGCAGCCCGCCGCGCGACCGATCTGACCGTGCTGTGGCTCGTTCTCGCCTGCCCCCACACCCCAACCCACCTGGTCGCCGCCCTCTGCCGGGCCATCACCGATCCGACCCCGGTCCCACGACGCACCCTGCCCAACCCAGAGGCCGGGGCACTCACCATCACTCACCCGGCCTGACCGCCCACGGTCTCGCAGCGCCAACGCCTGCGCCCCCACCATGCCGCACTGCTCCCCGGCCGGTGCCGCCCCCAACAACCCCCGGGCGGCACAGGACGGGGCCCCGTATCGCCGCAGACAAGGAGTACATCGCGATGCAGCACAGCCAGCCCGAGACGCACCTTGGCACCCGCCCGGCCCGTCGCCTCAGTACCGGCAGGCCCCGTGAGGAACTGTCGGCCAGGCACCCGGTGCCGACCCCCTCCACCACCTCACCCCGGCGCACTGCGGCCACCTTGCTGAAGGACGGGCAGGGGTCATGATGTCCATCGCCGAATCCGCTCAGGAGGCCGCCGTATTCATCCGGCAGACAGCCGCCGCAAGCGCCTACGGCCCGTACCGGGGTGCCGACCTCGCTCGCACCGCCGTACGCCTGGCCAGTGCACTGGCCCTGACCTTGGACCGCATCACGGTTTCCCCGGACTGGCTGCGGCGCCGCACCACACCCGGCGAACCCCTCCTGGCCACCGCCATCTGCCGGGCCACCGGCACCCGCTACGAATTCCTGGCCCGCCAACCTCTCCACGAGGACGACGCCTTCGAACTCCTCGGCCCCTGCCCGATGTGCAAAGCCCGGGTGCCCCTGGCCGATATCCGTCACCTTGCCGACCTCGGCACCTTCTTGGCCACCGGCCCCGCACCCGTGGGCGGCGGACCCATCCCGCCCACCTACCCCACCACCTTCGCCAACGACGAAGCCCACACCCCCACCTGCTCCTACGGCGCGACCTCATAGCCCGCACCCACACCACCGGAAGGCAAACCACCCGCCATGAACAGCCCCGCCAGCCGCCTTCGCGGCACCGCGAAGACCTCCCCACCCCACATGAGCGCACCGTTCCCAAGCCCGGCCGGGCCGGGTGAAGCAGCCTTGCGCACCACCCTCGGCGACGACGGCTACATCGCCCTGCGCCGCCACCGCCAGGCCACCCACACCGCCCTCGGCACACTCGCCCAACTCCTGTGCGACACCGCCCGCGAAACCGACCGCCTCCACACCACACTCCGCCGCCACGCCACCAACGCCCGCGACCACCTCAACGACGCACTGACCGACCAGGGTCCACCCCACGCCGACGCGACCGCCATCCTCTACTCCAGCCGCGCCACCGAACTCCACGCAGCCCGCTACGCGCAACAGATGCACCAGCTCGACCTAGTCCTCGACGCCTACCGGACCGCCCTCCTGGCTGTCTGACCCTCAGCGACAGAACCCGGCAGCTCCAAGCCGACGGCACGGCAAAGCTCCGCACGCCTGCCCGTGACCCGCCACCCCTCATGGCCCTCATCCGGCGCGCCATGCAAAGCGCCTGGCAATTCCCCAAACAATTCCCCGAAAGGTAGAATCATGTCGACTCTCGGCCTGAAGGACCACCGCGTCCTCGTCCACCAGATCCTCGCCCGCAGCCACCGCCTGCTCCAGCGCGTCAGCACCAACACCCCCGCCCCCTTCGCTGACATCCTGCACACCGCAACAGAGAAGATCTGCAACCAGCACGCCAGCCACCTCTCACCCCACCACGCGGCGTGGCTCGAAGCAGAAGCCGCCTCACACATCGTCACAGCCGCCGGATGGCACACCACCGGCCTGACCGATCCTGCCCTCCCGCACCTCCTCACCCGCCTCGACCAACGCCCCCACCCCGCCCGGCTGCGCCTGCTGGAGACCGCCGCCTACCGCACCAACCCCGACCGCCCCACCGCCCCCGTCACGGCTTCCATGCCCCACCAGCGCACGGCAGACGGCGCACCGCGCCCCAGACGGGTAGGACCGTGCCCCTGCGCATGTAACAACGGCGGTTCCTGCGGCGGCTGCGGGCACGCCGGATGCGGTGGAGGCCGGTAGCGAAGTAGCGCAACCGCTCCTGCCGCGACCGATAGGACGTGTCAGTGTCTTTGTGTAAGTCCTTTGGGGGCTACGTAGTGTTGAGCCGGTCCTCGAAGAACAGTGAGAACTGGTTCAGCGCCTTCTTCCAGTGTGCCGCGACGTGGTTGATATCGCTGGCCTTGGGGGTGATCAGCTCGCGCACTGCGAGGTAGAGCACCTTCAGTGCGGCCTGCTCGGAGGGGAAATGGCCGCGGTTGCGGGTGGTCTTCCGCAGCCGGGCGTTGATCGACTCGATCAGGTTCGTCGAGTAGACGACCTTCCTTATCTCCGGTGGGAACGCCAGGTAGGGGGTGAACTCGCTCCAGGCGGCCTGCCAAATCCGCACGACTGCCGGATAGCGTTGGCCCAGTTCCGAGGCGGTGAACTCCTCCAGCGCCTGTTCGGCGGCCTGTTCGGTCGGCGCCGTGTAGATCGCTTTGAGCGCGGGGACGAGCTTGGGGTAGTCACGGCTGGAGGAGAGTCGCAGCGAGGCTCGGATCAGATGGATCACGCACGTTTGCACCGTGGTTCTGGGCCAGGTCGCGGTGACCGCCTCCGGGAGGCCTTTCAGGCCGTCGCAGGCGACGATGCACACGTCCTCCACGCCGCGGTTGCGCAGTTCGGTGAGCACGGTCATCCATGTCGTAGCGCCTTCGCCTCCGTCGCCGACCCATAGGCCCAGGACGTCTTTGCGGCCGTCCATGTCGACGCCGACGGCGAGGTAGACCGGCTTGGAGACCACTGATCCGGAGCGGATCTTGATCCATAGGGCGTCGATGTAGATGATCGGCCAGATCGCGTCCAGCGGCCGGTTCTGCCAGGTGGCCAGTTCGTCGGCGACAGCATCGGTGACCTTGCTGATCAGGTCCGGTGAAACCTCCACGTCGTACATGGCGGCCAAGTGGGAGCGGATGTCGCGCACGCTCATGCCGCGGGCGTACAGCGACAGGATCTGCTCGTTGAACCCGGCCAGCCGCCTGGCGTGCTTGGGTACCAGCCTCGGCGTGAAGGAGCCGTTGCGGTCTCGCGGAACGGCCACCGTGACCGCACCCGCATCGGTCAGCACGGTCTTCGGCGAGGTCCCATTGCGGCTGTTGCCCGACCCCCGGCCGGCCGGATCGTGTTTCTCATAGCCGAGGTGCTCGCTCATTTCGGCATCCAGAGCCCGCTCCAGAACCGCACGGGTGACCTCGGTCAAAAGCCCGCCCTCGCCCAGCAGGGCAGCTCCTGATGCGTCGGCGCGGTCCATCAGCCGCTCGACGACCTCGTTCACCAGCTTGTCCTCGACCGATGCGGCGGTCGGGGTGTCGTTGTCCGTCATGTTCTGTCCGTCCCGGCTGGCCAAGGCCCGAGGCCGGGCCTCGGCCAGCCTGTCACATCACGGACTTACACGATCTTTCAGACACGCTCCCGCCGAGCCGGGGCCAGGCTGGCTCGCCACTGGCTCCCGGGTGGCGCGCCAGTGGCTCGGTAGTGGTACGCCGGTTGGCTTGTTCACGAGGACGCCAGCAGATGTTCAGGAGCCGCTGAGGGGGCCGCAGTAACCGAACTGCTCGCCGGTGGCGCAGTACTGACAGCTCCGATGGGACGGGGGCCCGGCGGGTGGCCGAGCCCCGGCTGTGAGCGGCGTGGAGGCCGTTTGCCGTTAGCCCTTAAGCCGCCAGAGGCCAGTCTCGCTGACCCCAGTCCAGGCGGTCGGCCAGTCCGGCGGCGGTGAAGGCAGCTTCCAGTTCGTCGCGGCCTTCGGTGAAATGAGCCCAGCTGTCGTAGTGGACGGGGACCACGCGGCGGGCGCCGAGGATCTGGGCCGCCTCGGCGGCCTGAGCGCTGTTGAGGACGAGCAGCTGGTTGTCGAAGAGGACAGGGAAGCGGGGGGCACCGGCGAAGAGGAGGGCGGTGTCGATGGGGGCGAACCGGTCGGCGATCTCCCGGACCGCGTCGAGGGAGGCGTTGTCGCCGCTGACATAGACGGTGGGCAGGTCCTCGCCAGTCAGCACGGAACGCGGTCTCGCCCCGATCGACGCCGGCATGCGGGAGATGTGCGCGACGCAACTGCGCTCGCTGCGCGAACAGATCCGGTCGCTGTTCGCCTCCCGAGCCGAAGGCCTGCCCGCCCTCCCCGCCGCGGTCAGGGCCATCAACGACGCGATGACCCGCGTCCCCACCGCCCCGCTGCTGCGGTGGGACGACAAGACCGGTCCCTACCGCGCCACCCCCCACCCCACCACCGCGATCGTGGACCACGCCCTGGCCACTCTCGCCGCCGATGCCGCGGACCTGCTCACGGGCCCTGACGCGGACCGCCTCACCGCCTGCGGCTCTCCCCCCTGCACCCGCTACCTGCTCCGCCACGGCCGCCGTCACTGGTGCTCCACCCGCTGCGGCGACCGCGCCCGCGCGGCCCGCGCCTACGCCCGCCGCACCACATCCCAATAGCTCAGCAGCCACCCAGCGCCAAATAAAACAACGTCCTGGCTCACCGCTGTTCAAGGGTGAAAGTCTGCTGCCCATCTCACGAACAAAGCCACGCCGGTCACAGCGCAACCGCTCCTGCCGCGACCGGTGTATCGGCATCCACCACTGACAACGGTGATGGCGCTCTTTGAAAGCGGCTCTGACCGCGGTTCTGGATGCTGTTGGCGATCTCTAGGTCGTGAGTCTTTGGCAGATTCGCTGGAAGTGGCTCGTCGGTCGAGGCGGGCGCGATGGTGCCGTGCCGGGTGGGAAGCACTCGCTGAGGCGGATGATGTTGGCTCCGGCGGCTGTCAGCACGTGCTGGACATGAGCCTTGGCCAAGCCTCGGTAGCGGCAGCGGCGGAGTCCATGAGCGTGGACAGTCTCGGAGACAGTGGCCTCGCAACCCGCGCGGATGGCATAGCGCCGACGCCACTGATCGGTTTTCTGTTCCTTCCGGACCTTCGTCTGGAGCTTCTGCTGGGGCTCTGGCAGAAGGAAAATGTGGCGTCCTTTGCCGTCGACGTTGCCGGTGCACTGAAGCCTGTCCTCGCACTCTCTACAGGCTTTACGGGGGAAGAGAACCGACAGCCGGGGGTGTCCATCGCCGAGAGTGGTTTTCCACGGTGGGCTGGTCACACCGCGCGGACAGGTCAGGGTGCGGGCCTGCCAGTCGATGCGGAAGTCCTCTTTGGCAAAACCCGGCCGTTGGCAGGCACGGGGATCGTCGCGGACCGGACCGAGCAGTCTGATGCCCCATCGCTGTTCGGTGCGGTGGATACTGTCCGGAGTGACGTAGCCGCCGTCAACGACGTGCTCTGTGGGCTGGAAGCCCTGCGCGGTCAGGCCCTGGTGGATGCGGTCGAGAGCATCGATGTCCTGTTCCGGCGCCGGCCGGGTGACGACCTGCACGATCACGTTCGGGCCGGGGCTGTCGCAGGTTTCGCTCTGGTGGTCGCGGTAGCCGATCCAGTCGCGCTGTCCGGCTGCTGTGACCTTCTGGCTGTAACGGGCCTCGGGATCATGCGGGGTAACGATCTCCATACTGGACCATGGCACTCGTGCCGAGGCGGGATCAGGCCGACCGTCGGCCTTGGTCTTGCCGGTGTTCCTCTGCTCGGTAGCCCGTCGGCTGGCCCGGTCGCGAGTGGACTTCGGTCCACGCCAGCGCAGCTGGCCATCGCCGTCGTACCAGTACTGCTGAACCCAGACCTGCCGCGCCGACCTTCAGGACGTAGGCGATCAGCGCGTCCCCACCGCGAGGCAGCCGGTCATAACGCACCGGCCGGCCATAGCGGTCTGCCCAGTCCTGGGTGACGAGCCGGGCCAGCCATTCCTCACCGTGCTCCGAGAGCTCCTCCAGCGCGGTCCGTAAGGTCTCGGCGACCAACTCTCCCCGGTTCAGGCGACGGACCGCAGCGAGCACATGGGTGGAGTCCGTCCGCACCCGGCCGCGGCGTTTGACCAGCCCAGCCGCCAGAAGATGCTCGACCATCACAGCCAGCAGGCGGTCGGCCCGGTCGCCCTGGGCCATCCGGTCCCTGAACTCACTGAGTACTGAGAAGTCGAACCCCGGATCGTCCAGCTCCAGGCCCAGGCAGTACTTCCAATCGAGACGGCACCGCACGGCCTCAGCGGCCTGTCGGTCGGTCAGACCCTCGGCGTACTGCAGCACGGACACCAACGCGAGCCGGGCCGGTGACAGCCCCTTTCTCCCGTCAGCCGGATACCAGTCCGCGAAGTCCTCATCGACGAACAGTTCATCCAGCCGGTCCCGCACCCACATCGCGGCCGTGCCTCGCGGATTGCTCGCCCGAGCCATCCGCACCGTCAACGGCGGAACCATCCGCCCCACACCCGAGCCCATCGCCATCGCGGCCCTCCGACCGCTCGATCCGCCCCGCTCAGACAAGAGCAGCACACCCGAACCAAGCAAGGACGGAAGACCACACAGCTTCACCCCACCGAGCGAAGATCACCAACAGCATCCGGAACTGCGGCCAGAGCCGATTTCAGAGATCCCCATCAACGGCGTCGGCATGGCCAGCCGGAGCATGGTCGACTGTGACTGAGCGTGAAAATTGTCACCTGGGCGCGGAATCTGTCACCTGCCCTACACGGGCCTGTGTCTACGCCCAGCTCGCTGCTGCCGAGCCCGCGAGCCTGACGATCACGGCACCCGCAACTCTGCTGCGGATTTCGCTGGGCGAGCGGGGTGAGCGTGTCGGGGGTCAGCAGCTGCGAGGGGACGTTGGGGTGTCAGGTCTCCCGGTGCTCGCTAGAACAGTGCCAGGCCCTCGCCGCTGGTGTCCGCGATGACTGGCCGGAACTGGGTGGGGAGGCCGTCCAAGCGGTCAGGACCGGCCGCGGCGGCCACGGCAGGTGCCGTCTCGGCCAGCCAGACACGAAACCGCTCGGCGGCTTCGCGGTAGGGGACTCGCGCCAGGACACGGTGCTCGCCGGAGGGGCAGAAGTCGACGGCGACAGTGAGCAGGCAGGAACGGGGCGCGTTCTGACTGCCCGCCCAGGACACGCGCAAGACACCGCAGGGCTTGCGCCCACGGGGGGCGCGGTGGGTCGGGCGCAGCGATCGGCAGGCTATGTGGGCGGTCCATGCGGCGAGGTGCGGCAGGGGCAGGGTGGTGCGTGCGCGGCAGCCGGGGCAGCGGTGCCAGTGGCGGAGCCAGTCGTCGGTGTCGGTGTGGAAGAGGCGTGTGTAGCGGTGCGCCACGCGGATGTCGTTGCTGTACAGGTGGTCGGGGCGTTCCTGTGTGTTGCAGGACTGGCAGACGGGGGCGCGGACGTAGCCGTGTTCGTGGCAGTGGTCGAGGACGGCTGCGGGCGCAGTGCGGCAGACGGCGCACGCCCACCCGGCCATCCTGCGGGAGGTACCGGGCTTCCTGCTGAGCACCGAGTACAGCTGGCCTTCCAGCTCTCCGTTGTACGGGCGCAGTGAGGCGGTGGGGCCCTCGGGGCTCGTCGTCTGCCGACCGTCGGAGGCTCGGGCCTGCCGGGGATGGGAGGTCGGCTGGGTGACGGCTGCGCTTGCCTGGCGGGTCCGCGCGGCTTGCACCCACTGCGTTTCGGTGTGCTCGGCCGCATCGAGCAGCCTGACCACAGCGCGCGGCAGCCACCACGTGCGCTGCGTCCCGTCGCGGGTCTGCTCCACGAGTATCTGTCGCCAGTCAATCCCCGCCAGATGGTACGGCCGGCCGACTTCACGTCGTGCTGCCCGCTCGGGGCCGCCCAGCTCGTGCAGTTCCCCCGTGATGCGCTGGCGCCAACGCAGCCGCGTTTCCTCGTTGCACTCCTGCCTCGGCGCCCCACGAAACGGGCCGATGCGGACCAGGTCCTGCCGATCCATCCCAACCGCGTTCAGTTCCGCGGCCGCCCGGCGCACCTCAACCTCCGGAACACTCCACTGACCGCCGCTCGCCCTCACCGTCGCCACCGCATGGCCGCCAAGCAGGACGTACCCCACCCGGGCACGGGCAGGAGAGCAGGTGAATGCCCCAGAAGCCGTCGGCACAGCACTGTCGGCCGTCAAATCGACCCACAGAGCGTCTGCGGCACCCAGGGTGATCAGGTCGTCCGTGCGACCGGGCATGATACGCTCTGACATGCCGACAGGCTAACGGCCTGCAACGCGGAAACGGCTCTCCAAGCGCCTCGGTTAGCCAGGCCGCCGCCCACGCCGCATCCCCCGCCCCGCAACTCCTTATTCCTGGGCATCTGGTTCGTCAGCACCTCCCGTGCCCGCAGCCTCACCACCAGAACGCCAAGAATGCGAACCGTGGCAGGCGGGTGCTTGGCTGCCATGGTCGCTCTGGCCATCATCGGTTCGCGGCTGGTGGAACCTGGAGCACTGTTCATCGCGCTGCCCGGTGAGCGCACCGACGGACACCACTTCGCCGAGGCCGCTGTAGCGGCGGGGCGAGGGTGGTGCTGGCCGCGCGACCGGTCGGGGTACAGTCGATCGTCGTTCCGGACGTGCAGGACGCACTGGGCGCACTGGCGCGCGCGGTGCTGGCACGCCTGAACTCGCCGATGGTGATCGCCCTGACCGGCTCGGCCGGGACGACCAGCACCAAGGACCTGCTGGCCCAGGTGCTGCAGACCATGGACATGACGGTGATGACCCGGTTGTCGTTCAACGGTGAGATCGGCATGCCGCTGACCGTCTTGCGGGCGGATGAGAACACCCGCCTGCTGGTGTTGGAGATGGGCGCGCGTGGCAAGGGACACATCGCGTATCTGACGGTCGTCCCGCCGAAGGTCGGCTTGGTGTTGAACGTCGGAACGGGGGCACGGCGGCGAGTTCGGTGGCGGGAAGGAGTCGATCGCCGCCGCGAAGGGCGAGCTCGTCGAGGCCCTGTCGGCCGGTGGCCTGGCGGTGCTGAATGCCGACGACCCGTACGTGATGTCGATGGCACCGCGCACGATCGCGCCGGTCCTCACGTTCGGCCGCGAAGCCGGGGAGGTCCGGGCCATCGGGGTCGAGCTGGACGTCGCGGGCAGGCCTTCGTTCACTCTGGCTCACCAGGGCGAGAAGGCTCGCCTGACGCTCGCGCTGCACGGCGCCCATCACGTCGCCAACGCGACCGCCGCCGCTGCCGTGGCGATCGGCCTCGGGGCGAGGGTGCGGCAGGCGGCCGAGGCGCTGAGCGGTGCGCAGCGGCTGACGCCGGGACGGATGGAAGTCGCCGAGCGTCCGGATGGGGTGACGGTGATCAACGATGCCTTCAACGCGAACCCCGACTCGATGGCGGTCGCCCTGGCTGCGCTGGCTGCCATGGCAGGCGGCGGACGCAGGACTGTTGCGGTTCTGGGCGAGATGCGGGAACTGGGTGCGGAATCCGCGGCCTATCACACAGAGCTGGGCCAGCTCGTTGCTCGGACCGGTGTCACGGACCTGATCGCGGTCGGCCAGGCGGAGGCCGCCCTCGTGTATGCGGCCGCTGTTGAGGGCGGCGTTACGACCGCACTGGTGCCAGACCGGGATGCCACCCTCGAATTGCTGCTTACCTATTTCCAGCTCGGAGACGTGGTGCTGGTCAAGGGAAGCCACGGCGTCGGCCTGGAGGACACCGCGATGCGGCTGACCAAGCCCGAGGCCACGGGAATCGCGGGCTGACCACACGGCCAGGCCATAGCCTCGAGGAGCCGCAGGGGACGCAATCGTTGGCCCGCCCAACACCACCAGTTCCAGCTCATCCTTCCGGGCGCAGAAGACCCCTTCGGTTGCCGCACCTGTCGGAGTCGGGAGCGAGCGGAACCAGCCGCAAGCAGTCCGATTTCGGTCGCTCAATCAAATGGACAACACGCTGCACCTTGCAGGCCAGCACCGTTGAACCAGCATCTCTTGGCGCGCCGAGACCAAGGGAAGGGGAGAGCGTTGGGGAAGCAGAGTAGGTGCGGGTCGACTGACACCACAACGGGGAAGCCTTGCCGAAAGCTAGCCATGGTGGGCTACTCCCGATGCCAAGATCACCGTGGGAAATGGAACAAACCGCAGGTGAAGAAGCAGAAGAAGCGCTGAGCGTAACGGTGCCCCTGCCGCTCGCGGCCGGGGCACCAACACCGAACCGCCCCGGACCGCAGTGGCACACCGTACATCCGCCGCACACAACCCTCCGCTCCTGTGTTCGGACCGTGGTGCGGACGCCCCGCCGCGTGCTGGTGAGCGCCTTCGACGGTGGATGCTCGCTCGTGTCCCTGTCGATCCCGCTGACCGCGTCATGCGGCCTGAGCGTGCTGAGCACTCGTTTCCAGGTGCTGTCCGCCGACCACAGCCGGTGGCGCTCATACATGGAGCGCGGGGAGAGACCCCCAGGATGTACCTCAGGCAGTCATCCAGCTGGCCGCGGAGACCCTGCCTGGTCGCCGTCGCGTCGATCCCGAGGTGGCAGACAGCCTGTTCGCGGCCGTACCACGCGCGATTGAAGCGTGCCGTCATGCGGCACTCCGCCGACGCGACCTGAGCGGGCAGCCCGTCCCCGCGCCGCATGCACCCGAGGGCGAGGAACTGCCTGTCCACCTGCGACGCACAGTAGTACAGCAGTTGTCGGGCGAGCAGGGATTCACGGCTGCCGTCGTCATCGTCGATGCCGCCCTGCCACGCGTTGGGGAAACGGCGTGAGCGAGGGAATTCGAGGCCACTCCCGGGAAGCTCGGGCCCAGGATTCGCGCAGTGCATCTCCGGCCATTTCCAGGCTGTTTCGCGACTCAGTCATTAATCACACTAATGGTTTCCATACTGTCAAGAGCGCCCTTTCGGGGGACGGCGGCTACTCCTCGTACCGTCTAGGATATCATCTGTTCTCGCTGGCCCGTGAAAGTTGCGCGCCAGAGTGAAAACGGGCGGGGTGTCGGGATGAGGATGACCAGTGACAGTCGATCGATGCTGGTCAGCAAGTGGAAGGTGGTTTGCGGTGAGCAGGATCCACAACGGCATGGCTGCCGGCACGATGACCGGAGCACAGTGGGTGAAGGCGTCCGCATGCGACGCGATCAACTCCTGCGTGGAGGTTGCAAGGGTCGGTGAAAACGAGATCGCGATGCACAACTCGCGATTCCCGGATGGTCCCGCACTCGTCTTTACGCGCGACGAGATCGCGGCCTTCTTCGAGGGTGTGACGAAGGGCGAGTTCAAGGCTATGACTGTCTAAAAAGTGTCGGCCATAGGTTGCCTTTGGCCAGGGGGCTGTTCATTCTTAGCGCGGGTGGGAGAGTCCCGCCCGCGCGAGGAGTGCACATGTCGGGTCAGATTCTGGCCTTGGTCGGGCGGCAGGGGGAGCCACCGCCGACCACACCGAAAGCAGCGGCGAAACTCGTCGGCGCTCTACTGCAGCACCTGCGTCAGGAGCGCAGGATGAACCAGAACGAGGTCGTGCGGTCCGTCTCGGGGTTCGGGTCTGTGCCCAAGCTCAGTCGCTACGAGAACGCCACCGTCACGCTCAAGGCGGAACACGTCTTCGCGCTGCTGCGCTTCTATCAGGCGCCGGAGGACTGCGTCAGGGAAGCGGAGATGCTCCTGCAGTGGCCTCACGAGCAGACGTGGTGGTCCTCCTTCGCGGACATTGCGAACTCCACGCTCATGTCCCTGTTCGCTCTGGAGTCCACGTCGAAGGTGGTCCAGGTGTACCAGGAGAACAATGTCCCCGGGATGCTCCAGACCGCGGGCTACGCCCGCGCCTTGATGGCGGACTTCGCCCAGGCACAGTTCGACCCCGAGACACGTCGCAAGTATCTCGCGGCCATCGAACGCCGTTTGGAGATGCGGCTTCGTCTGCAGCATCTGCTGGACCAGCCCAACGCGCCCATGTTCAGGGCCGTCATTGCGGAGTATGTGCTGGACAAGGAACTGGGCGGCGTGCTGGTCATGCGGGAGCAGCTGCGCCACTTGTTCACCGTCGCGGAGAACAAGCCCAACGTGCATCTGCGCATTCTGCCCGGGTCAGCTATGCGGCACGGCTCTCCGCTGCACCCCGCCATAACCCTGTGCAAGCCTCATGAGGGGAACGCCGGCCGATCCGTCTACCTGGAGGACAAGAACGTCAGCGGCCAGTTCCTCACCGACAGCGCGCAGATCGAGACCTTTATGGCGTCCATGGACTACTGGTGGCAACACGCGCTGTCGAAGACGGAGACTCTGCGTCGGCTCCAGCACTACATCGACCGGCTGGCCGACGAGCCCCAGGAGTAGTCCACGTCATCCGATGCGGGCGACCCCGCCGTACTCGATCCACTCCTCGCTTCGCTGCCGCGGAGCGAGATCGCTGTCCGGCAGCCAGCGCGATACTTCGACGGGCTCGGGGGCCTCCAGAAGGTCGAGGCCCTCGAAGAACCGGTTGACCTCGCTGATAGAGCGGACCTGTCCCCAGGAGTTATGGGTGATCTCCTGCATGAAATCGGTGATGCTGTGGCGGAGTTCCGGATCATCACTGGCCAGCTGCGAGATCACCAGGTAGCTGCCGGGCGGCAACTGCTGGGCGACTTTGCGCACCAGCCCCCAGGGGTCGTCATCGTCGGGGATGCAGTGGAGAACAGAGACGAACAGAGCGCCGACCGGCTGCTGCTCGTCGCGCAGCAGTCGTCGTACCGCGCTGCTCTCGAAGATCTTTGTGGTATCGCGCATGTCGGCGTTGAGGACGGCCGTGGTTGTCGGATCCTCCGCCAGCATAATTTCCCCATGGACGAGGACCACGGGGTCATTGTCGATGTAGACGACTTCACTGGCCGGATCGATGTCCTGGGCGACCTGGTGCACGTTTGGTCGTGTCGGAAGTCCGGAGCCGTGGTCGAGGAATCTGCGCACACCCTGTTCCCGGGCGAGATAGCGAACGGCCCTGATGAGAAAGGCCCGGTTGACCAGCGCCAATTCACGGGTACTGGGAGCTATGCGAAGTAATTCGTCACAGGCTTCACGGTCGACCTGATAATTGTCCGTGCCGCCCAGAAGGTGGTCGTACATTCTGGCAACACTTGGCCTGCTTACATCGATGATGATCCGCTCCCCACGCTCTCGGAAGGCACACGTCCCCCTTAGACGCTGCCGGTCTCCGAAGGCAGAGGTCCCATGCTAGAAGGATGAGCCGAGGCTGGGCTACCCGCATCCATCAACGGAGCACGTCATTTGATGGCATTTCAGTCGAGACTTGACTCACCACGGCTCCGGCGCACGCCAACCGCCTCATCAGGGAATACGACGCAGGCATATTTCATTGCGCTCGGCTGGGGAGCAGACTCCGCAGGGCACGGTGGCGCAGTAGCTCGAAGTCGGCCTTGGACAGGCCCATCGCGTAGCCGGCGTGGAGGGGAGACAGGCCAAGCTTGTAGCGGAGAACCAGGGCGTCCGCTTCGTCGCGGTCGAGTAGGTGATGAAGTCCGAGTGGTGAAGTGGTTCGACGCTCGGAGGCTCTGCGGGAGAGCAGATCCCAGGCGTGTGCGGCTGGCGAGGAGCTGCGAAGCGCCCTCTCCCATTGCTCGCCGAGATCGCGCAGGGCGGCGCGGGCGATGCTGACACCTCCGTGGCGGGATCCTGCGGTTGCGGTGCCGAAACGCCGGTAGACCGTCCAGCGGTCGCAGCAGAAGGCGTTGTAGGAGACCGGAAGTCGCTGGACGATTGACGGGTCCGTCCATGCGAGGTGCCAGTCGTTGAGTTCGGTGTCAGCGCGCAACCCCGGCGGGCTGGAGCGCATCAGCATGACGTTTCACCTCACAAGGGGTTGCTGGGCAGGACGGAGCGAAGCCCGGCACGCAAGCGCGACGGCGCGCAGGACACGGAGGCCGTCGGGTCAGGACGGCAGAGGGATCAAGCACGTCGGCTCGTTGGCCACTTCGCCGTGTTGGTGGCGGTGCGCCCTCGCCCGTCGAACGGGCGAGGGCTTCTTCACGCAGGTCGCAGTGTCAGGCGGTACGGCGGAGCTTCACATAGATGAAGCAGCTGCGGTCCGACACGGAGGCAGCCGTCATGCCCACCAGCACCTCCACCGGGAAGGGCTCCTTACGGACGGCCGCTGCGGCGAGGACGCCGATCAAGAGCAGAGAACTGAAGCGCAGAGTGAGCATCAAGACGCTGGAACTAGCGGTTTGCAGTAAGGCCGACAGCGGAATGCTAATCTCTGGCGCTGCTGGAAGGATGCTTGCGAGCTTCCAGCGGACGTGCTGAATCAATTTTCGCGCTCCTCGGTGCGTAGTTGAGATGGCACGAGGGAGGGGTCCCGAGTTGGTTGACGTCAGCCTCGGGACTCTTTCCGTGCCCAGTCGGACGCTAGTCGCATTACCTGCTTGCGGCGGGCACTTGATCCACATGAAAATGGAATCGGACATTCCCAATAGAGCGGTGGCGCCCCCTGGCGTTGACCGATTTCCGACACAGCAGACCACTCGCGTGAACAACGAGCGAAGCACACCTGGCAATTACGGTCAGAAATGGTCAGGTGGGCCTGAAAATCCCTCGCGCGTCACCCGAGGCCTGCCACCCTTTCGGGTGAATCGATGGCCTCAGTCACTTCGACTCCTGCAAACAGCGGATCCACCACCGGAAATCGTGTCGCCTCCCCAGGGCGGCCTCTTGGTCCGCACTCGTCGAATTCCTCCGTCTACGCACGCGGTTGAAGCCCGCCGGGTCCACATCTCCACTTCGGATTGCTGGCCAAGCCCTGTGCTTGAGCTTCCGCGACGGTGTCAGAGAACCCTTTGCCGGAGGCAGTCGTACTCCTTCCGGCGGGCCTCGGCCACCCGGCGAAGATGCGCGACGGTGTCGTGGCGCTGGTGGCAGTTCGGGGCACACTCGGCGGCCATACCCCGGCGGGTTGCCGGTAACTTGTGTGATCTCATCGCTCAGGCTGCCCGGGAAGGTGATCGCCTGGTTGTCCTCGCCGACCTCGCAGTCCGCGTCGGCCTCGTGCATCTGCAGGTCGAGTCCTCCGGGTGTCTGCTCGGGACCCGGCGAACCAGAGTCGGCGCCCCTGGCTCCCCACGCGAGCAGGAGCAGGTGCGCTGACCTTCTTGAGTGCGATCCCGCAGATCGTGTGTGAGGTACTCGATAAGTACGTCGTGGTCCGTCCAGCGTGCTCCGGCGAAAGTCAGACAACCCATAGATGTTGGTGTGCTTGGTGAAGCTCGCCATGTCCAGCCAATCGGCTCCAGAGCGAAAGATCAGCAGTCGGCGCAGCAGGGCTCTTCCGAGAGCCGCCACCTCCCGCCAGGCATATTCGAACCAGCTGTGCTCATGTGCGAAGGCCCGCTCACCCGGCGTTTGGGAGCGCCGGGTTCGAGAGGTGTAGCGCGGTTGCCCTGGTCGCCTCCGTCCCGCACTGGTTAATCACCGAAGATGCCGCGTCCTGCGGACCCTCAGTCGGTGCTGTCGAGTGATCTTCAGGTGGCGACCGCTACTACTTTGCCGACCCCTACTGAGGAGTGGCATGAGACTCAAGGCACTATGCGTCGGCGGCGCGGCACTCGCGGCCCTCGTCCTCCCGCTCACCCCTGCGTCGGCGACCCCAGGCGACATGGTGACGACCACGCTCACACAGGCGATCGCCGATTTGCCCGTCACGGCAGAGTCCCGTGACGGATACGAGCGCAGCAAGTTCCGGCATTGGGTGGACGTTGATCATGATGGCTGCGCCACAAGGGCAGAGGTGCTCGAAGAGGAGGCCGTCGAGCCGCCCGATGTCGGCCCCCGATGCAAGATCACCGGGGGAAGCTGGTTCTCGTGGTACGACGGCCGGCTAGTGGACGGGCCGACGAGCCTGGATATTGATCACAAGGTGCCACTCGCCGAGGCTTGGGATTCGGGAGCGTCGGCATGGACGGCGCAGGAGCGGCAGGACTATGCGAACGACCTGGGTGAACCGCGAGCGTTGGACGCGGTGAGCGCGCAGCAGAACAGGCAGAAAGCCGACCAGGATCCGACAACTTGGATGCCATCGGACCCCAGCGCGCACTGCCGGTACATTGCCGACTGGGCCGCGGTGAAGACCAGGTGGCGTCTCTCAGCGGACCCGGACGAGGTGGCAGCGCTCCAGCGGATCGCAGTCAGATGCCCGGATGAGGAGATCACCGTGGTACTGGCTCGCTGACGCCCTGCGCTACGCGCCCCCTCGCCATTCCCGAGGCCGATGAGGGGGCGTGTCGTCGCGCCCGATTCAGGCAACGCGAAGGTGGGCCCACAATCAGCAGTGCGGCCACCACCTTCGCAGGCCCTATCTCGCTGACGGCAGCCGGACGTCACGGAAGCTTCCAGAGCCAGCAGCCGACCGGTGGTTGTGTCCCAGAGTCGGTCGCCGCCGGTTCCGCCGGTGATGAGCAACCAACCCCGCGGGTGCGGGGACCAGTCCACGAGCCCGCCGGGAATCTCGGCCAGGCCGGGACCAACCCCGCAAGCGTGGGGAGTAGGCGGCGGTTGCCCGTCTGCCCCCTGATCGGAGCCCCCCGCGGGCGCGGGGAGCAGCCTACCTCGGCGGTCGGGCGTACTCGGAAGAAGGGACTAACCCTGCGCCTGCGAACAGCCCAACCGACTTGGTGGGAGGCGGTGTGGGTGGTACAGACGAACCCCCACTGGCTGGTGAGCACCACTCCCGGCAACTTCCCCCTGTGCCGCTCGAAAAGTTGTCGTCGCAGGTGGGAGTGGTACGGCCAGTCCGCTGGGATCATGTCCTCCGTGATCGTGCCCTTGCTGTACAAGGTGACCCGAAAGCTGCTGACTGTTCCATCGGTGCTCCTGCGTCACGGGGCGGCGAAGGACGCGGAACTGCTGGTGCTGCGGCACGAGAACGCGGTCCTGCGCCGCCAGTTGGCCAGACCGATGCGCTACGAGCCCGCCGACCGGTTCTGGTTCGCCGCCCTGTCCGGGCTGATACCCCGGCGCCACTGGCACCAGGTCTTCCCTGTCGCCCCCGACACCCTGCTGGCCTGGCATCGCAGGTTCATCGCCGCGAAGTGGGACTACACCGCGCGCAGGCGCACCGGACGCCCACCCACCACGGCAGCGATCAAGAGGCTCGTCCTACGGCTGGCCCGGGAGAATCCGAGGTGGGGGCACCGGCGGATCCAGGGGGAGCTGACCCGGCTCGGGCATCGGATGGCTGCGTCGACGGTCTGGGAGATCCTGCATGCCGCGGGCATGGATCCGGCACCGCACGGCGCAGGCCCCACCTGGCGCGAGTTCCTGACCACGCAAGCCGAGGGCATCATCGCGGCAGACTTCTTCCATATCGACACGGCGCTCGGCAAGCGACTGTACGCGCTGGTGTTCCTCGAGCACGGCACCCGGCACTGCACATCACCGGGGTCACCGCCCGCCCGACACAGGACTGGGCAGTGCAGCAGGCAAGGAATCTCACGATTGGCCTGGGCACACGCATCGATTCCCTGCACTTCTTGCTGCGCGACCGCGATGGCAAGTTCAGCCAGGCATTCGACGCGGTCTTCCAAGCCGAGGACATGGAGATCCTCAAAAGTGCGCCACAAGCTCCCCGGATGAACGCGCACTGCGAACGCATCATCGGCAGCATCCGACGCGAAGCCCTCGACCACGTCCTGATCATGAACGAGGCCCACGCCCGCCACGTCCTTGCATCCTACGAGCGGCACTACAACGAGCACCGACCCCACCAAGCCCGCAACCAGCTACCACCCGACGCTCACGAACAACCCGCCGCAGCACATGACCTCAGCACCCACAAAGTTGAGCGCGCCCGGATCCTCGGCGGCCTCATCAACGAGTACAGACATGCGGCATGACGTGCCGCGATGACTTTTCGAGCGGCACAGCATCCGCCGCTTCGCAGCCGAGCAGATCAAGCACGCGACCACCTTCCTGCAGTGGCTCGGTACCCGTGACAGCACCCTCTCGTCCTGCGGCCAACTCGACATCGACGCCTGGTTCGCGGACAACACCGAACACAGCCGCACCTGCCTGAGGCCCTTCCTCAACTGGGCCAGGAAGAGCCGCCGATGTCCACAGGCCCTGTCCATCCCCACCATGAAGATCTCCAGACGACCCGCGCTGAGCGAGGACGAGCGCCTGGCCGCACTTGGCCGACTGCTGACCGACGCAGACACACCGATGCGCCTCCGTGTCGCCGGCCTCATCTTTCTCCTCTACGCGCAGCCCCTGACCCGGATTGTCCAGCTCACGGTCGACGACGTGCTCCACGACGGAGAGACCACGCTCCTGCGGCTCGGGGAGCCCGCCTCTCCCGTCCCCGAACCAGCGGCAGCCCTGCTACTGGCCTACCTCGCAGACCGCGACAACATGAACACCGCCACCAACCATGCATCCCGCTGGCTCTTCCCCGGCCGCCGGGCCGGACGGCCGGCCCGTCCCGACCACATGTCCTCACGACTGCGGGAGATCGGCATCCCGGTCGCCGCCGCCCGCGGCGCCGCCATCCGACAACAACTCCTCGAACTACCCGCCCCCGTCGTCGCGGATGCCCTCGGCTACCACGACAAGACCACCAGCCGCATCCTCAGAGAAAGCGGCGGGACCTGGAGCCGATACGCCGCTGGTGATCACAGCCGGTCACCAGCGGGCTGGGCTCCCAAGGGAATCCGCGATAGTTGAATACGCCAGCTCACCAGTACCAAGGCCGTCGTCCCGGTCAGCCGTGGAAGGAGACTTCGAGTTCGAATTTTCCTCCGAGGCCGTCGATACGGCTCCGGAAGAGGGCCCGGGTCATGTTGTCGTCGAAGAGCGTGACCTTCCAGACGTCCTCCTCCGAGGGGTGCGGAATCTCGACGAGGTGCTTGTAGTTGAGGAAGCCGTCGGGATTTCCGTGTTCGTCGAATCTCCTGGTCCCCAACTCGACCGACAGCGTCTGGATCGGCAACGTCACGTTGATGTTGACGATTTCTCCCTGGCCGATGTGCCCCTCCCAGACCTCCTCCCCGTCCACACGGAGGATGATCGATCGCTGACCGTGGCCCTCCATGGCCAGCGCGAACACGCTCTCGAACTTGATCTTCGTCATCACGCGCTCCACGTTCCGCTCGACGCCGCCCCCTCCGTTCAGGTTCCCCCCGGTCATCCCTCCCGGCAACTCGCGATCCGCCTGCGACGCATCGCCCGCTTGCCTCCCGCAAGGCCTGCCCATCGTCGCGGCCTGGGGTGACGGGGCTCTGTCGGCGTCGGCCTTCGGCTTTCTCGGTGGGGCAGGAGTCGGGGCCCTCGTTGGTGCCGCCGTGGCGGTTCCGATGGTCCGGCGCTGGGCGCGTGCGTAGACCGTCCGCTCCCGCCGAATCTCTCGCAGCGAAGACTGAGCGATCCACACCGAATGTCCACCTCGCAGCGTGGCGGTCGTACCACCGCTTGACCATCGGTGAGAGCTGCCCGACGACGCGCCGCCCCGGGCCGCTAGGCCGGGCGGCCGGCATCACCGCGATGGTGCGGGGGCGTTGATCGGGGCATGCGAAATCTGATCCCCGCCGTCACCGCGCTGACGGCGGCCGTGGCCGTCCTCGCGGCCCCGACCACCGCCGGACAGGGCCTGCACCGCCCATCCCAACCTCGACGCCGGACGGCGCTTCGCCCGCGTCAGACCCAGAGCCTTGGTGTCCAGGCGGAAGAACTGTTCCAGCTCCCCGGGCGACGGCTCCGTGGCGAACCGCCTATAGCGGGCCTTTTGCTCAGCAGACAGGTACTCAACAGGCATGCCTACGCCCTCGGCTACCACCACGTCACCACAACTCGCCTTGCCTCGGAGGCTGGTGGGACCTGGAGCCGATACGCCTCCGGTGACCACACACGGTCACCGGCAGGGTGGGTTATGCGGGAAACTGGCGACACTTGAATAGGCGAGCCCACCAGTACCGGGGCCGGAGACACCTTACGTAAGGCCGTTGTCATGGGCTCGATCTCCGTGACCATGGTCGCCGTTCCTTCGAGCAGCTGCTGCGTGAAGGGCGTTAGCTCACGCGCAGGCTCTCGACCTGCTCTGTGCTTTGGCCCGTGAGCTGGGACGCTGCATCGTCACGGTCGGTGTCTCGACGGTAGCTCTTTTGTGAGCGATCGATCAGTGATATCCCTAGTCACAGCCGTTGTAACGGCCACCGACCGGGCTGTACGAGGGGGGAACGTGTCGGATCAGACGCGTGCGCCACAAGGCGATCCCGCCGAACCGCCGCTGGTGCTCAAGGGCCCGGCGATGCAGTTTCCGTACATGCCGAGCCCCAAGAAGCTCGTCTTTGGGTACGACCCGGACGAGTTCGAGGAGTTCGTCAAGGAGTGGGTTCCGGCCCTTCATCCGGAGTATGTGCGGGTGGAGCGGCAGGGCGGCAGCGGAGACCACGGCATCGATGTGGCCGCGTACCGCAGTGCGCAGGGTTTGGAAGGGCCGTGGGACAACTACCAGTGCAAGCGCTACAAGAGTGCCTTGAACTGGAGTACAGCCGCAGGTGAGATCCGCAAGATGTTCGTCGGGGTGGTGCTGGGGCATTTCGTCCTGCCCGCCCAGTACGTCTTTGTCGCCCCGGCGTTCGCCCGCAATCTGCGCACGGCGCTGGCGAAACCGGCTCAGACCCGTACGAAATTCCTTGAGGAGCTGGCCGAGACGCGTGATGAGGTCATCACTCGCCTGACGGCCGATCAGCAGCAGGAAGTGGCCCAGCTGGCCGAGCAGACGGACTTCGCAATGTTCGTGCCCGTCGACATGGACCTGATGCTCGAACAGCACAAAACCACCCCGCATTGGGCCACCCGGTTCCCCGACGAACCGCGCGAACGCCCCGCCGTCATGCTGCCTCCGGACGAGCACAATCCCGAGGAGGCCCAATACGTTCAGCAGCTCGTGCGGGTCTATGCCGAGCAGTGGAAGGCCGACGCCGACACGCTTCGCCCGGGACGCCTATCCCGACGGACACTTCAAAGCGGTCATGGACGACGTCCACGCCCATGCGGTAGAGGTGGCCGACAAGCGTTTCGAACTTGGCTGGGACCGGCTGCAGGCGGTCCTGGAAGCGGCCGGTGCCGTGGCGCTGACGGAGACAGTTCTCACCCGGTATGTGAGGCCCCTGGACCGCAAGGGGGTATGCCATCACCTGGCGAACGACGGCCGACTGAAATGGTGTGAGGAAGGGGGAGCCGCGTGAACCCGCTCAACAGCCCGCTGGAGATCGGTGTGCGGGCACTGGTGCTGCTGGCCGAGAGCCACCCCCAGCCCCTCGACCTGGCACAGCTGGCCGTCCTCGACCACGCCGTCCTTCACAGCGGCGACCTTGACGGCCCGCCCTCCCTGCACCCTTCCTTGCCCGGGCACTCCGGTGAATTGGGCATGAAGCGCACCGTGCTGGAACAAGCGCTGCTGGTCCTCATCCGTGCAGGGCTCGCCGACGTCGAAGCCGACGAGACAGGACTGGTCTACCGGGAACGCGGGCCCGCTTTCGTCGACATCCTCGAGGCCCCCTACGTGGAGCGGCTGCGCGAGCGCGCCGAATGGGCCGTGCACCACTGGGCCCCCGACACCGACGTACGCCAGGCCACCGCGGAACTCCTGGGCGGCTCCCTGTCCGCATCCACGCCATTCGAGGGCCGCCGTGAGTGAACTGCAGCTGACTCATTGAACCGCCCCGTGTCAGGTAGGGACTCGATTCCGTGAAAGGATTGAGTCATGGCACGACCCTCCCGTTACCCGCTTGGGCTGCGCCGTCGCGCGGTGCGCATGGTCGCCGAAGTGCGCGACGACTACCCGAACGAGACGGCCGCCTTGCAGGCGGTCGCGGACAAGCTCGGTATCGGTTCCCGCGAGACTCTGCGGAACTGGATGAAGCAGCAAGAGATCGACGCGGGGCAGCGTCCGGGGACGACGACGGAGGAGTCCGCCCAGCTCAAGGCGCTGAAGAAGGAGAACGCTGAGCTGAAGCGGGCGAACGAGATTCTGAAGGCCGCGGCGAGTTTCTTCGCGGCCGAGCTCGACCGGCCACACACGCGCTCGTAGCGTTCATCGACGAGTACCGGGACCGCTTCGGCGGGGTCGAGCCGATCTGCAGGACGCTCACCGCACACGACTGCAAGATCGCCCCTTCCACGTACTACGCCCACAAGAAACGCCTCCAAACGCCCTCCGCCCGTTCCGTGCGCGACGAGGCACTCAAGGAGCGGATCCAGGACGTCTATACGTCCAACTACCGTGTCTACGGGGCCCGGAAGATCTGGCGCGAGCTGAACCGGCAGGGACATGCGGTGGCCCGCTGTACTGTCGAGCGCCTGATGCGCGAGCTCGGTATCCAGGGCGCGGTGCGCGGCAAGCGCGTCATCACCACGATCCCCGGCGGACAGGTCCAGCGGGTCCCCGATCTGGTGGACCGCGACTTCGTCGCTGCCGCTCCGAACCGGTGCTGGGTGGCGGACTTCACCCATGTGAAGACGTGGTCCGCGACCGTCTATGTCGCGTTCGTCGTGGACACCTTCTCCCGCCGGATCGTCGGCTGGTCCGCGGCCACCGTGAAGGAGACCGTCTTCGTCCTGGACGCCCTGGAGATGGCCATCTGGCAACGCGATCGCGACCAACAGTACGTTCAGCCAGGAGAGTTGATCCATCACTCGGATGCCGGGTCGCAATACACATCGTTCAAGCTCGCCGAGCACCTGGACGCCGCCGGCATCGCGGCGAGCATCGGATCCGTCGGTGATGCGTACGACAACGCCCTGATGGAGTCCACGATCGGCCTGTTCAAGACCCAGTTGATCAAGCCCCAGCGGCCATGGAAGACGCTCTCCCAGGTCGAGTTGGCCACCGCCGAGTGGGTCGACTGGTACAACCACCGAAGACTCCACGGTGAGATAGGCCACGTCCCGCCCGTCGAATACGAAGCCAACTACTACACCGAACTCACGAAACCCCAGGTCACAACCACAATCTGAGATCTCTACCGAACCCGGGGCGGTTCAGTCTCGACTGCACCGTTTTCGGCACCCACAATGTCACGTTCCCGCGGGGGCCGGGCGGCTGCTGCCCTACACTGAGCCGTTCGACCGTCACCGGGGGGGCCATGATCATAGGCATTCACGGGATCCGTTGCTACCGCTATCTGGCACGGGCCGGCAGCGCGGAAGGGGCCGCGCGGGCGCTGGCCGCCGAATGGGGCGCGGCGTTGGGCGCTGGCTACGACGGCGTCTCCTACGAGCAGGGGGGCCTTGACGCGGCCTACTACGCGCATCTGCTGCATCTGGGGACGGCCCAGGGGGCGGCGGCCGAGGACCCGGAACTCCTCGGGGCGACTGGACAGCGGATGCTCGCGGACTGGGCAGCGGAGCTCGGCGCTCCCGATGAGGTTCTCATGGGCCGGGCCGGGCTGCCGGTGCGCCAGATCGCCGAGTGGATCGCCCGTCGCCACGGTGACCTGGCCAGGCGGGTAGTGGTGCTGTTCTGCCGGGAGGCCGACACCTATCTCGGCGACCCCGCCTCGCAGCGGCGTGCGGGGGTACGGGACGAGCTGAGCGGAGTACTGGAGCGCCGGCGCCCGCGAGTGCTCATCGCGCATTCGTTGGGCAGCGTGGTCGCCTACGAGACCCTGTGGCACCGTCCCGTGGAACTGGACGTTCTGATCACGCTGGGCTCGCCGCTGGGACTGCCGGGGGCGATCCGTGACCGGCTGTCCATGGGACCGGGCAACGAGGAGCGGATCGGGCAGCGACCGCCGGGCGTGCGGCGGTGGGTGAACATCGCCGACATCGGGGACGTCGTGGCGATCCCCCGCGACCTGCCCGCCTCCTTCCCGGGCATCGACGCCCACCACGAGGTGAGCCTGGGCGCGGTCGCCTCCCACAAGGCGACGCGCTACTTGGCGGTGCCCGAGGTGGCCGCCGAGTTGGCCCGCCTGCGCTGACCGCCCCCTCAGGGCGCCAGGAGTCAGTCGGCGCGGCGCAGGACGACGATCTCCCATTCGCATCCCAGGACCATCCGGTCGCCGGACACCAGCAGCGACTGCACCGCGCCGGGCACGCCCAGGCTGGCGACGGCGCCGTCCGCGAACGGGTTCCAGACGCGGATGGCGCCGTCGTCCGCGGCGACCACCAGCGGACCATCCGGCCCCGTGCCGCAAGCGACCGCGTTCACCCCGCCGACGACGGGCAGGGTTTCCCCGCACGGCCGTACCCGCTGAGCGCCCGACAGGTCCCACAGCCGTACGGTGCCGTCCTGGCCCCCGGTGACGGCGAGCGGAACGCCGTCGTCCGTCACGGTGCAGGCCAGTGCGGTGGCCCAGCCCTGATGGGCCTGCACGGGCGGAACGAGCGGCAGCCCCGTCGCCAGGTCCCACAGGCGCAGGGTCCCGTCGTCGCCGCAGGACAGCACGGCTGGCTGGTCGTCCACGTCCAGGCAGGCCAGCGCGTTGACACCGCCGACGTGCCCGGCCAGCGGCAAGCCCCGGCGGGAGCCGGTCTCCACGTCCCACAGGTGCAGCAGGCCGTCGGTGCCCGCGGACACCAGTACCGGTCGTCGCTCGAGGAACGTGGCCGCCAGCGCCTGCACCGGTGTGGTCGCGGGGGTGAACGCGGGCCCGTACGGGATGCCCTCGCGCAGATCCCAGGCGCGCGGCTGGCCGTCGGCGCCCGCCGTGACCACCAGTGGGCGCTCCCGCACGCCGACGACGGCCACGTCGTGCACGGAGGCGGGCCGTCCGGCCATCGCATCGGCGGGGCCGGTCGCGAAGGGCGTGCCGTACGGCGTGCCCTGCTCCAGGTCCCAGCGGTGCAGCAGGCCGTCGGCACCGGCCGAGACGAGCAGGGTGCGCCCGTCGAGTTCGGCGCGGGCGAGGGCGGTGACCCAGGAGGTGTGGCCGGGCGCGGGGGCGGTGCGCGGCCGGTTGGGCGGTACGTGCCACACCCGAAGCGCCGGGTCCAGACCTGCCGAGACCAGGACGGGTGGCTCGGCCGGGGGGCGGGCGAGGGCGGTCACCGCTCCCATGTGCCCGACGAAACGGCCCTGTTCGGTGCCCCGCGCGGGATCCCAGATCCGGATCGTGCCGTCACTGCTTCCGCTCAGCACCCACGGTCCGAAGCCCTCGGCGTCGCCGGGTGCCTGTCGCCCGTCCCTGGAGTCGTCCACGTGGGAGAGGGCGTAGACCGGGCCGTCGTGTGCGGTGGCCGAAGTCGCCAGCAGCGCATGGGAGACGGCGTCCCAGAGGCGGACGTGACCGTCCTTGCCACCGGTCACCACGCACCGGCGGTCCCCGACGGCGGCGAGGGCGGTCACCCGGCACGGGTGGCGCAGGTCCGGACCGTCCGCCTCGCCCAGCGGCGCGCAGAAGCGGACTGTTCCCTCGTCGTCGGCCACTGCCACGAGCGGCCCGTCCTCGCCCGGCATGCACACCAGGGCGGTGGTGCGGCCCAGGCGGGTGCGCAGTTCCTCGACGGGCAGTTCGCCCAGTAGGTCCCACAGCAGCAGGCGCCCATCCACGTCCGCCGTCACGGCCATCCGCCGCCCCACCATGTCCACGCAAACGAGGGCGCGCACACCGCGCGCACCGGGGAACAGCGGGGCCGCCGTCCGCAGCGGCTCCAGGCCGGGCAGAGCCCGCACTTCCGGGACCCCGTCGGCCGCTACCACCAGCACACCGGGCCGGTCGGCGAGTTCCGTGCAAGCAAGCGCCCGAATTTCGCCCCGGCCGGGATCGGCCGAGGCGCGCACTTGGCCGTGACGGGCGTCCCACACTCGCAGGCGCCCGCCCCGCGTTCCGGTCACCACGTCGGACGGGCCGGTCGCGGGCGCGGCGAGCGCTGTGACCCGGTCCTCGGGCAGGGGAAGGGTAAAGGCGTGGGCCGCGCTGATCCTGCTGGCGGTCGCCCACTGCGGCGGCCACGCCATCGGGATGCCCTGGCCCGGGCCCGGACGGGCCAGCCGGTCGGCGAGCGTGCGGGCGCCCTGCCGTACGGCGTCGATGGCCAGAATGTGCCGGCGGCCCTCGTCGGAGGTCCTGCGGTGGACGTGCGCGCTGGTGCGGTAGACGGTGGCGGCGCTGCGGGCCGACTCCGACTCGGCATGGCCCAGTTCGGGGTCGATCCGGTCGGGGTCGGCGTGGACCAGGAAGCCGGGGTCGGCGCACAGGGCGTCGAAGCAGCCCGCGTCGACGGCGTGCTGGGCGAGGTGACGGCGCAGGTAGTCATCGAGCCCGGCCCAGCGCGGGTCCTCTGCGGCACCAGGTCCACGCAGGGTGCCCAGGAGGGCCGCGTACACCGCCTGCTCGGCCGTCGATCCCGGCGCCGTGCGGGGGCCCGGCGCGGCCTGGCCGCGCAGCTCGTTCGCGATGCTCTGGTGCAGCAGCCGGTACAGGACAGTGCCCCGACCGTCGGGCACGGTGCGCAGGAAGGCGCGGAGTTCGTCCAGGAGCCGTACAACTTCCGTGGTCTGGTCGTCGGGTCCGGAAGCAGGATCGGCTTCGGTGCCGGAATCGGGGTCGGGGGAGCTGACGTCGTCGGGGTCGGGGTCCGTCGGCTCGGCGGTGCCGTCGGGGGCATCGGGGGCATCGGTCTGGGGCGGTATCTCCGCCGTCCCCTCGCCGTCCCCCTCCGTCGCCCCGCGCGGGGAGTCGAAGGCACGGGCGACGGCGGCCACGAGTCCGACCGGCAGACCGTCGCCCTGCGCGAACGCGAGGGTCGTGAGCACCGGGCGCAGCAGATGGTGGGCGTGGTCACCGGCGAACTGGAGGTCCAGCAGGCCCGGCAGGTCTCGGGGGACCCGTTCGCCCAGCCGGCGTGCTGTCTCGGAGTCCTCCAGGGCGTGGGCCACGCCGTTCTGGAGGGCGTACGAGGTGTAGAGGGCGGCGATGAGGTGCGGGCCGGTAGCAGGGGAGGGCTCCGGGTCGGCCAGGGCGTGCGCGGTGGCGGCTGCGAACTGTAAGGCGTGCTTGCCCCGTTCCGGCCCCAGGAGCCGTTCGACGTACGCCCGCAGGTCCGCCTCCAGCGCTTCGTGTCCCACGGCGTCGAGGTCGACCAGGTCGCCGACGGTCCGGGCGCCGGAGATCAGCGCCAGGCAGGGCTCCTCCTCGCGCGCCCCCAGCAGCATCCGGCACAGCGGCAGCCCGTCGGGGCGGTCCAGGGTGGTCAGCGGCAGGAGCAGGTCGCGCACCAGCTCCACCGGGTCCCGTGCCTCGTCGAGCGCGTCGAGCACGACGACGGGCGGCGGGCCCATGCGGCGGCTGAGTGCCTCGATCAGGCGGCGCGGGTCGGTCTCCGGGCCTTCCGGTGACCTGGACCACTCCTGCCCGTGGGCTCCCGTGCGGCGCACCAGGGACCGCACCACTTCGGCGAGGGTGCGCTGGCGCGCGTGGACGGGCAGCGGCGTCGGCCGTGCGGTCACCTCACGGCCCAACGGCTCCCACAACGCCCTTGTCCCCTCCCGCAGCTCGGGTTGCGCGGCGCACAGCAGCACGCCCAGGAGCGCGGACTTGCCCGCGCCAGGACTGCCGGTGACCACCATCAGCCGGCTCACGCCGGTGCCGCCAGCGAGCCACAGCGCCACCCGCTCGACCTCTGCCGCACGGCCGGTGAACAGTCCCTGCCGTTCGGCCGGGGCGACCGGGAAGCCCGCGCCGCCCTGGGCGTGGCGGCGGAAGTGGTCGGGGTCGGCCACCTCGTCGAGCACCGGGTCAAACGCCCCGGGCGCGGCCGGGAACGGCGCCGGCCCCGCGTACGCCGTCCAGTAGCCGGGGTTGGGCAGGAACGGCAGATCGGGGCCCACGCCGTCTAGCGCGCTGACGGTGATGCGCTGGGCCAGCCCGTCCTGTGCCTCGGTCATCTCTCCCAGCCGCTTGCGCACCTCGTCGGCGAACCAGTGGAAGCTGATGTACCGGCTGCCCGGATCGAATTGCAACCGCCGCTCCGCCAGCGCGGTCAGCACCTCGGCCACGGCCTTGCTGAACCGGCCGTCCACCGCCATCTCGGCCTCGGCCGAAGCGGCCATCACCCAGGCCCGGTTGGACCCGTCGAGCATCCGGCGCAGCTGCCACTCCAGGCGGGCGGCGGCTCCGGAGTGGCACAGATCGAGCAGGAACAGCACCAGGGGCCGGCCGGGGAAGTCCTCCACCGCGGACAGCCAGCCCCCCACCGAGGTGCGCGCGGTGTGGACACTGTCGGAGCCGAGGACGTACAACCCGGTGGGCTTGAGCGCCCCGTGGCTGACGACATGGACGATGAGGACGCCATCCGGTCCGGGCGCGGCGATCCGCTCGTGCACGGCGTCGCCGAGCCTGTCGGCCGTCGGGCCGTCCGACCCGTCCTCGGGGGCCATCCGTTCGCATCGGTAGCCGAAGCAGGGCAGTTCCAGCGCCGAGGTCAACGCGGACACCCGCTCGGTGGCGAACACCAGGGGATCGGGCCCCTCATCGTCGAGTCCGAACTCCGCATCGGGCGCGAACCAGCCCACGCCCACACTCAGAGCGCTGCGCACCAGCCCGTCTCCCGGCGTCTCGGTCGGGGCGGGATCGGTCGGGACGGGAGCTGGACCGGTCGAGACGGGGACGGTACAGGTCGGGTCGGGAGCAGGATCCGTCGGCGGGCCCGCGCCCAGGGCGGCGGTCATGACCGGTGCGGTCCCTCGTCCTTCGCAGCCTCGGCTGCCATCCGGGCCAGGAGCAGGGCGAGCTCCGCGGTGCCGGGCCCGTCCGCGCCGACCCGCGCCCTGAGCCGCTCCAAGGCCAGCGCGCCCCAGGCGAGGGCACCCGGAACATCGCCGCAGTCGGCGAGGAGACGTACCTGGTCGCGCACGGCCTCACGCACGGCTGGGTCGTCGTCGCCGAGGGCGCCCATGGGCTCCAGATGCCGGGTCAGCCCCAGGAGGCCGTCGCCGTCCCCGGCCAGCGCCGAGGCGACGGCGGCGTGCCAGGAGGTGAACGCGGCCCGGGCCAGACGTTCCGCGGCACGCACGTCCACCGGATCCATGCGCTCCCTGCGTACCCGCCCCACCACAGACGCCAGAAACACGGCCGCCCCGTCGTCGGCGGCCGTGACCAGCGCCGTGTCCGTGAGGGCGGCCAGCGCCGCGCCGTACGTCCGCGGCAGGGCCCGCGAGAAGAACCCGGTTGGCACTGGGCCCCTGGCGAGCACCGCACACAGGTCCAGAAGTGGCGCGGCTGCCGGGCAATCCCGTACGGCCTGGTCCTGGGCGAGCGCGCACACCTCGGCCACCGGGTCGTCGAGAGGGGCGGCGGGCCGGGCTCCGGGGGCCGCGTCCGCGCCGAGCGCGGTGAGCAGGGCGTCCGGGACCAGCCGAGGCAGCAGCCCGGCCGCCATCGTCAAGGCCAGGGGCACGTCGTCGAGTCTGGCCGCGATGCGCAGCGCCACGGGAGCGGCCAGCCCCGGCACCCGGTCGAGCAGGAAGCGGATGCTGGTGGCCCGCTTGAACGAGGGGACGGGACGCGGCACGAACCCGTTCGGCCAGTCGCTCTCGACGGAGGTGACCAGGACGGTGCCGGGCCCGTCGGGCAGCGGCGCGGGGAGGTCCTCCGGCCGGGCGCCGTCGACCACCAGCAGCCACGTTGCAGCGTCCTGCCCGCCGGTGGTCCGCAACAGTGCGGGCAGTTCGGGTCCGGTTGTGGGCCGTCCGGCCGTCACCCACGCCACGTGGTCGTAGGCCTGGCCGTACAGCGCCACGTACCGCGCGGCCGTCGCGGTGGCGCCGCCACCCTCACGGGCCGTCAGCACCAGGCCCGCTCCGCGCCCGCCGAAAGCGCCCGCGTGCACCTCGGCCAGCAGTTCGTCCCGCTCCAGGAGCGCGCCGACCGGGGGCACGGCCCCGGAGACGGCGGGCGTCTTAGTTCCCGCCACTGGCCCGGTGACGGCCGACGGCGTGCCGCGCGCCTCGGCCGGGGCCGGCTCCTCCAGCTGCCGGGCCAGCGTCTCGTACTGTCCGCTCAGGTGGCGCAGGGCCTGCGCGGTGACGGTGGCGAAGGGTTGCACCGAGCGGGCGGCGCCGACCGCGGTCGCCTCCCCGCTCAGCAGGGCCGTGAAGTCGGTGGTGGGGGTGCCCGAGCGCTGGAGGCGATCGAACAGCCACTCCGTGACGAGGGACAGCGTCTGCAGAACCTGGGTGCGCCGCGCCATGCCCAGCAGGACCTCGCGGACGCCGGGACGGAAGTCGAACGGCACGGACAGCACCTCGTGCCCGGCGGTGTCCGCGGCGTCGGCGGCATCCTCGCTGGCGCGGGTGACCAGGCCCGTGAAGAGGACCTCGGTGAGCACGGACGGGCGGGTGTCCCCGCACACCGCTTGCTGCACCAAGCGCATTACCGGCAGACTCAGCGGCACCCCCGCCAGATGCGACGCGAGCCGTAGTGCCGCCGGGCTGGCACGCTTGCCGAAGTCGCGGACGAGTTTCTCAGGGGTAGCCGCCACGGAATCGGCCGCCAGTGCCGGACCGGGCGCCTCGACGGCGACGGGGGATTCCGGGACCAGTGTGGCCACGGTGTCCCACACGGTGATCTCGCCGCTGACCAGGGCGGCCCACGGCCCGAGCCAGCGCGGGTCGAGTTCCAGCACGGGTACGACTATGGCGCGCTCCGCGGGCCGGTGGCTGTCCAACGGCGTAACGGCGAGGCGGGCGTTGGGCACGCCGGGCGCCTCCGTGCCGAGCCGTACGTCGTGGACGCTCAGCGCGCTCTGCTCCCACATGCGGCGTGGCAGCAACTGCACCAGCGCGACCGGGCCGGACTGCCCCCAGGTGCGCAGCAGCCGGCCCAGCGTGCCGTCCGCCCAGGACGGGCTGACGCAGTCGGAGGCCACCAGCACGATGCGCCTCCCGGTGGGGTCGACGATCTCCAGGGGGCTTCGGTCCCCACGGCGCTCGCCCGGGCCGACGGTGGGCGGGCGCAGCACGATGCCGTGAGAGGGGATCTCCTCGGTCGGCAGCAGCCAGTGCTGCACGGAACGGAACGCCCCGACGCTGCCCAGCACGGACAGGAATTCCCGGACCGTGTCGCGCCAGACCGTCATGGACACCGAGTCGTCCACGACCAGCACCAGGTCCAGCCAGCGGCTGGGCGCCGGGCGCAGCACGGGGGACCACTGGGCGGTGTCGACGATGCCCTCCACCGTGGCCTCCTCGTCCAGCACGGTCACGTCCCGCGACGGGACCCGGCGGGTCAGCGGGCGCAGCGCGCGGGCGAGCGACGCGCGCCGCGGCAGGGCGGCCGGCACCCGCAGCCGTATCTGTTCGCTCCCGGCGCCTCCCCGTGCGGGCCCCGTCTGCGGCGGGTACAGCACCCTCCGGGAGCCCGGTCCGGCGCCGGACCAATGCTCCTCAGGCGCCGCGACGGGGGCCGCGTGCGCCGGAGCCTCCCACGGCGGCTGCTCCGTGGCCTGCGGCCCGCCGTCCGGCCCGGCGACGGCGGCCGGGCTGCCACGGGCCGGGCCGGCCGGGGAGGCCGGCGGCCCCAGGCGGTCCGCCAACCACAACGCGTCCGCCAGCTGCTCGGCCTCGGGCGCTTCTCCGAAAAGCCGCAGCAGCTCGGCCAGTTCCCTGATCACGTGCCCGGCCCGAGAGGCCTGAGCAGCATCCGCACCAGCTCCTCGCGCCCTTCGGTGGTGCCGCCTCCGAGGGACAGGTAGATGGCGTTGAGAAGCTGGTCGGTGGAGAGCAGTCCCTCTTCGCGGTTGCGCAGGAAGGTGTCGATGAGGTGCCGGGCGCGGTCGGTGGCGTCCCACCCCAGATGTGCCTCGACGATACGGGTGAGCTTCTCCACGTCCGGTTCGGGCAGTTCGAGCCGGATGCAGCGGCGCAGGAACGCTGGGGGGAACTCACGCTCGCCGTTGCTGGTGAGCACCACGAACGGAAAGTTGGTGCACTGCACGCGGCCTTCGGTGACGGCCGCGACACTGCCGGGATCGTGAGTGTGGACTTCCACGGTGCGCTCCTTCGTCAGTCGCACGAGTTCGGGGATCTCGAACTCCCCTTCCTCGAAGACGTGGAGAAGGTCGTTGGGAAGGTCCATGTCGCTCTTGTCGAGTTCGTCGATGAGCAGAACCCGCGGACAGGGGGAGGGCAGCAACGCCGTGCCGAGCGGTCCCAGCCGCAGATACGTCCCGATGTCCGAGCGCTCCTCGACGATCGGGGGCGGCTCATTCTCCGGCCGAGGGCGCGCGGCGGCGACCCGACCGGCTTCGCGCAGCCGTCCGACGGCGTCGTATGTGTACAGGCCATCCTTGAGCGTCGTGCGGCTTGTGACCGGCCAGGTGAGCATCCGGCCGAGCCCGAGCTCAAGGGCGACGTGATAGGCGAGGCTGGACTTGCCGGTGCCTGGCCGGCCCGTCACCAGCAGCGGACGGCGCAGCAGGAGCGCCGCGTTGACGGCGTCGACCGTCTGCGGATCCGACTGGTACGCGTGGGCCCGCAGGACGGAGCGGTCCGCGGCGTGGTCTGCCTCCCCGCCCCGGGTCATGTCGCGCCACGGCGGCGGCGCGGGCAGCCGCCTGATTCCTTCGTGGGGCTCGCCGTGGCCCCGGTAGATACGCCAGTCCTGCACGTCGTCCTGCTCCTCCCGGCCCGCCGTCGGGCACTACGGCCATCGCAATGCGCCTCCGGCTCCGACGGTGCGGGTCGGATCGTCCCAGAGGAGCGCGATGTGCCGCCCCCATTCCAGTTCCGCCGACCGTAGCGCGTCCGCGCGAAACGACCGTACTCGTTCCGGCAGTTGCTCGGATCCTCCGCCGTGCATCAGTTCCCGCGCGGTCCAGCGGAAGGCGCCTCGCGGTGTGCGGTCGGCCGGCCCCGTCCGCCTCTCCCAGAGCACCACCGGCACACCCGCGTCGAGTGCCGTGGCGAGCGCGTCCGCCGTGGCGGCGCTGGACCGGTCCTCGGGGTCCGGCGGCTCGACGACCACCGCGCAGACGGAGTCCGGGACGGCTCGCGGGCCGTGCCCGCCGGCCCGGCGGCCCGGACCCAGCCACAGCACCTCGTCCTCCGGCAGGGCGCCGCCACCGGTGAAGGCGTCCCAGCGCCGTGCCCACTCGTGGTACGCGAGCTGGTCGGTGGCGCGTTCGAGGTCGCGGACGACGACGGGGCAGCGGACGCCCAGGGCGGACTCCAGTGTCCCGCCGACGGGGTCCCGGCCGTTCGTCACCCACTGGTCCACGGGCAGGTCCAGCAGGGACCGTGGCAGCAGGAACTCGACGCGTCCGGGCGGGCGGCCACCCGTGTAGTCCCTGACTACCGTCATGAAGTCATCGATCATGTACGGGACTTGGGACAGCAGCCGGGGCTCGTCCTCCTGGAGCAGCGTCAGCCATCCGTCCTCCCCGTACCCCAGCCAGGCCGACAGCAGGCAGGAGTCACCGAGAGGCAGATAGGGCTGGAGACTGAGCACGAGCAGAGCGTCCTCGTCGGCGGGCCTGCCGAGTTCGCGCTCCGGCGGGGGCGACGGGTGAGGAAGCCCGAGGCGGCGGGTGAGCCTCGTGTTCCACCGGTCCACCGCCTCCCGCATGTGCTCCGGCGCGCGGCGGCTCGCCACTAGCGCCTGGGTGAACCGCAGTACGCGGGGAGTCATGCCCTGCGGTGCGGGCAGGTCCTCCAGCACGGCGACGGCCTCGCCCGGATCGGTCGGCAGGCGTTCGACCACCGGGCTTGCCGCTTCGAGGTAGGCCGCCAGCCAGGGCCTGCCCGGCTGGGAGCCGAGGACGGCGACCAGTTCGCGCCGCTCGCCCTCCCGCAACGCCAGGGGAACGGTGAGCACCTCGGCCAGTCGCCGGAACCGCTCCACCTCGCGGTTGTCGCCGTGGAACGCCGTGAGTACCTCGATCAGCGCGGCCAGCCCGCCGGGCACGCGCAGACACTCCTGCACGATCGCGAGGACTTCCCGCCGAACGGAGGTGTGGCGCGGGATCCGCGCCGAGATCTGCGGCTCGAGTTCGTCGATGATCACCGCGCGCGTGGGGTCGTCACGAAACCCGTCCAAGGCGATCAGGATCTCGGTCAGTTCGCTCAGTGCCCCCCGCGCGTCCGGCTCATGCATCAGGAATAGGGTCCGCAGGCCGTGCCGACTGCCGCCATACTGCGCCTCCGGGGAGTAGGGGTGGTCCGCTCACGGGCCAGGCCAATTGTAGGGAGGGTAGTCAACTTTCCGTGGTGGTTTGGCTGTCTCTTCAGCCGCGCGCGGAGCAGCTGAGTGGCCTTACGCGCCCTGAGAGGATCAGAGCATGGCGGACTCACCTCTGCAGATCAATGCCCTCATCGTCGATGCCACCGGCTCCGAGCGGCTTGCCGCGTTCTGGTCCGAGCTACTCGGCAGGACGGTCGTGGGCCGCACGGGACCGTACGTATGGCTGCGGCGCGAGAACGGCCTGGGTCTGGGTTTCCAGCAGACCGCCCGATCCAAGCGGGGCAAGAACCGCATGCGACTGCCCCTGGGGCCTACCTCTCGAGAAGGCACGGGTAGGTGACCGCACCGCTCGCGGCCCGGCTGGAGAAGACGGGCGAGTTCGTCGACGGTTAGGCGCTCGCCCCCGAGGGAGCGTGGGTCCGCTACGACGGCGAGGGCCGCCCGCCGGTCACCGACGGCCCATTCGCCGAGACCAAGGACCTCATCGCAGGCTGGATGGTGATCGATGTCGACAGCTACGAGCGCGCCATCGGGCTGGCCGGGGACCTGTCGGCCACCCCTCGGGCGTGTGGGTGCCGGAAACGGTGTCACCCTATGCGACTTGCGTGTATTCGTGGATGAGGCTGCCGAGTCGATCGCGTCGATGGATGCGAGTGTTGTCGGTGGCGATGAGTGGTTTGGGCTTGGTGTATCGGTCCGGCGCCCGTTGTCCAAGGGATCGATGCGGCTGGTGTCTGAAGTTTCCCCATGATCCTGGACACTCTTCTTCTACGCTGCGAGCGTTTGGTCGTTACGGAGCCGCTGACGCGTCTCGTGGGGCGTGAGGTACCCGAAGACAGCGTGTTTGCGTAGGCGGCCGCCGGTTGTAGAAGGTCTCGATGAATGCGAACACGTCGGCGCGGGCGGAGGCCCGGTTGGGCCAGATCCGGGTGCGGGTCTCCTCTTTGAGCACGGCCCAGAAGCTCTCTGCCGCGGTGTCGTCAAAACAGGAGCCAGTCCTCCCCGGTACTCTGGCGACGCCCCAACACGCATACTTCCGCGCGGAATTCAGCTGACGTGTACTCGCTTCCGCAGTCCCTGTGTGCGATGCGGCCGGGGTGCAGGCCGTCCCTGCCGTGTGCCATCCTGTGCCGCTCGAAAAGTCATCGCCGCAGACGGGCGAGGTGTGGCCAGGCGGCTGGGAGCATGTCCGCGTGATCGTTGCCTTGCTGTACAACGGCCTCGGGGCCCGGGAGCCCCTGACATCCGGGCCCTTCGTAGTCTCGGGCGGCGGTGAAGGGCCCGGAAGCCGCGGTTACCCGCAGTCGATCTCGGGCACGCCTGCCTCGGTGAGCATCGTGAAGAGGCTGGCGATGGGACCGGCACGGTTGGTTCGGTCTGTGGTGAGGATCAACCGATGAGCAGCTCTGGACAGACCTACGAAGAAAGTTGCAGTTCCTTCGGGGAGGTCCCTGCCGAGAGCCCACCACTGTCTGTCGTGAATGCCCAGGAAGAATACCGTGTGGTATTCAAGGCCCTTGCTGCGGTGAGCCGTGAGCAGGACGACGGCTTCGGTGCACTCGAACTCATTGAGTACCTCCCCCCAGTCAGCAGCCGGGGCAATTGAGGTCTCAAGGCGTGCCTCGAACGCGCCCCTGATGAGGTCGAAGTCCTCGCCGGGCGTCGTCGCCTTGACGTAGCGACGGAGGGCGGTGCCGTCGACGAGAGCGAGTACCTGCTGGACGGTGTCGGCGGCGGACACAGTCGACGGAGGGTGGGATTCGAGCCAGGCCCGTAGCCGGAGAGTCATCCCGGTAAGGTTCTCGCCGACTCGGTGCTGGTCGACTTCGTCGTCGGTCGCGCCGTGCACACGCTCCAGAGTCGTCGATACGTCCTGCCAGATGGTGGGCAGGCCATGGGGCTCGTGCGCCAGCCGGAGCAGCCCGATGAGCAGGTGGGTGGTCTCGCTCTTCAGCAGGTCTTGGAGGGCCATTTTGCCGACCCGTGCGTCGTCGTTGCGGACTCTGATCCCGTGCTGGGCAAGGTGCGCCCGGAACAGCGGCTCGAAGTCCTTGATTTTCTGCCGTGCGATGAACGCGAAGTCCGCCGGGGTGCGGTTCGATCTGGCGATGTCGCGGGCAATCCAGTCGGCAATGAGCTGTGCCTCTGCCTGGGCGGTGGAGAACGTCCACAGTACGGCTGGATCGTGTCCGTCTTCGGCGGTTGCCTTCGAGGTGGCCCGTACGGCGGTGGGGCCCAGCCGACGAGCGATGACGTGCTGCAGCGCGACTAGCGCGTCGCTGGAACGGAAATTCCAGGCCAGCGAGTAAGTGGTGGCGTCAAATGCGTCGGTGAAGCGTTGGACAGCGTTGGGCAGGGCGCCGGCCCAGCCCATGATCCGCTGCTTGCTGTCGCCGACCGCGGTCACGGCGGTCTCCTCCCCGAACACGGACGTGAGGAAGGAAAACTGCGCGCTGGTCGTGTCCTGGAATTCGTCGACGAACACCACGGGGTAGGTCATGCGCAGGGCGCGTCTGAGTCCCGCCACCGCGCGGACCAGCAGCTCCGCGAGCCGGTTCAGCATGACGAAGTCGAGTTGGGCCTTTCCCGACCGTAGGTAGCGGGCGTGCCACCACTCGCGCACGGCGTACGAGATGGCGTCGATTTCGTCATCGGCGGGCACGATCTCTGGCAGGTCGTAATTGCCGACGACACCGGGGACGAAGCGGTTCGTCTGGAATCGGGCGACCTCCCACCGCAGTGACTCGGGGGCAGCGTGAGCGATGCCGTTGAGGAACGCTCCCACCTCCGCGTTGGAGGCCGTGCTGATGTCGTACCCATCAACCATGCGCCAGTCTGGCGGTAGAGCCGGCGCGAACCGATCCACCAGTCCCTTGGTGAACGCATCGAAGGTCATCGACGCGAATCGACCGGCGTGTTCCGGGACACGGGCAGCGACACGGCGGCCGAGGTTGGCAGCAGCGTCCCGCTTGAAGGAGATCGCCAGAATGTGCTGTGGCCACGGGCAGAGCCCGGTCTGCAAGAGGTACGCGGCGCGCTGAGCGAGGAACTCCGTTTTGCCCGCGCCAGGCCCGGCCACTACTGCCACGTTGCCGACGTCCCGCAGAGCCTCCCACGCAGATGGCTCCAAGTCCTCGATGCCCGCCGGGCGCCAACCGTCCGCCGGGATTAGCGCAGTCCGGCGTGGTGCCGCCGGGGGCGTTGGGATGAGAGGGCCGGGGGTGCTCACAGCGAGATCGCCTTCCGGATGTGCTCCACGAGGGCGGTGAGGACCTCCGGGACATTCAGTCTGATCTCTTTGTCGCTGAGGCGGCCGAGCGCGCTCATGTGAGTGCTTGGTTTCGACCGTGACAGGAACAGGTAGCGGTACCAGCCCAGCCACTCGGTCTTGTTCTCCCAGTAGCGCGGCCTGGTTCCCTTCGCTCCCAGGACCGTGGTGGTGGGGTCACTGGAGTCCGGCCCGTGTTGGTTGCCTTCGAGGTGGGTGTAGGCGTTCTCGAACGCGCACAACATGGCGTAGTCAAGGTCGAGCGGCTCGGAGTAGAAGACGGCGAAGGTGCGCAGATGCTGCAGGATCGGACGGATGTGCTTGAGGAGGAGGCCGTCGTGGATCTCTTCGACCTCGTCGTAGCCGTTCAGCCCTTCCAACGGGTCCAGCCCGTTGTCCATGAGACGGTTGCACGCGTCTCGGAGCCGGGCCGGGCCGGAACCGGCCTTGCCGTAGTCGAGATCCAGCAGGGTGGCATGGGGGACGTCCAGGTCGTTGAGCAGCTTCCACATGTGGTTGGTGTGCCGGCCGTCGAGCGGCACCATCGCTACGAACGACGGGTCCAGGTGTACACCGTGGGCCCGGGCGACCCGGGGGATGACGAGCTGCTCAGTATCACCTTCGCCGAGCACCACGAACTTGGCAAAGTACAGTTCCGGGTGGGCTCGCACCGCCTCACGCACATACTTCCCCGCCTCGGTGGTGTCGTCGGGGAGAGTGATCTCTCGGACCGATGCGGTCGCTGTGACCGGCTCCGTACGGAAGTACCGAACGTCCTCCGGGCGGATACGGGGCATGACGCTGGCGGAGTGGCTGGAGAGGACCGCCTGCGTCGCCGTGGAGCCGCTCAGCGCCTGCAATTGACCGACGATCCGGGACAGGAAGAACGGCGCAAGGCTGTTCTCCGGTTCCTCGACCGCGATCAGGGTCAGGTTCGGCAGATGCGCGGCCTCCAGCGTGAAGTCGTCGCTGTGCTGGCCGCCGTAGACCGCAGCTTCGACGTCGAGGGCCGCTGCCACCAGAGCGAGGTGCAACAGCGACCGTTGCCCGTCGCTCAGCATGCGTGCCGGCCTGGGGCGGCTGTGGTGATCGGGCTCGAAGACAAGCTCGGAGTTGCGGATCAGCTGGGTGAAGTCGCCGTCGAGGAGACGTAGTTTGGGTTCCGAGTGCAGACCCGCGTCGTGCAGCTCCTGCCACCGCGCGCTCAGCGCGCCCTCGACCGCCCGGACAACGGGCTCGTCGGCGAACTGATCGGCGACTTCCGCCGCGTGGTCAGTGACGAGGTCGCGCAAATCAGATGACCACTGCGCTGCCCGCCAGAGCCGACTGCGGAGGAAGGCCGTCACCTGGCGCACGCCGTCGCGTGAGGCCGGAATGTAGATCATCTGGATGCGGCTGCGCTCCCGAGCCGTCAACGGCACGTAGTCGTCCTCGCTGTACTCCTCGGCGAGGGTGTTGACGATCACACGTGTCTCGGTGATGGCACCCTCCACCGTGCCGTCGTCGACCCATTCCGCCAGGAGTGCCAACCGCACCTTCAGCTCGCCATCCTCCGTGGCGGCCATGCGACGGAAGAACTCCGGTACCGCTCGGAGCACTTCCGCCCGCTCCTGGTGTTCATCGCCCTCCGCGGCGTCATCATCTGCATCCCCGACCTCGTCGTCCTCTCCGGGGTCGTCGAGTTCGGGGAAGGCGAGTACCGCTTCGATCGTCAACTCACGGCTGGCGGGAACGTCGGTCTCGCCAGCGGGCACGTGGAAGTCGTCCACGCGTACGGACCGCTCCTGCCCGGATATCCCGAACAACCGCAGCAGCGCCTCGCACGCCGCGGTCTTGCCCGAGCCATTGGCGCCGATAAAGGCGGTCATGCCTGAGTGCAGCCGAAGGGAAGTGCGCCCCGGCCCGAAGCACTTGAAGTTCTCCAGCACGAGCTTCTCGATGAACATTCGTCACTTTCCGATACAACGATGTCATGGGCGGCGATACCGCGCCGAAGAGGGTATCGAAATCATGTGATCTCCGGGCTCGTACGATCAAAGTCGTCGCGGGCCTTGCCCGCGGCAACACCCGTAACGCGGCCAGAGTGAGCCACGCCAGCCACGTGAGCGCCATAGGCAGCTACCCGGCCCAACCGATCTCGCGTACCTCGATGGCCCCGTCGTGCGGCATGTACTGGATCCAGCAGTGCGCCCCGAACGCTTCACGGATCTCCTCGACACTGCCTGGGTCCCGTACATCCGGCCACTCCCTTGGAGTGGCACGCACGAGCTCGACGAGCTCCAGGACCTCGCGCCGCGCGTCCGCCGGCAATTCGCCCATCACGTCGGAGGCCAGTTCCTCCACCACCACGCCATAACGCATTGCACGCCCCCGTGCTCGTGAGCATCTGTGCAGCACGGTACGGCTTCGTGTACAACCGCCCGCGATGCTGTGGATAACTCTTGACGGTGTCTGCTCAAGTCGCGTTGTGTGTCCACGATGAGTGCGTGACCCCGAACCGGTGCGGGGGAGGCGAAGAGAACGGGGCACGGTCTTGGCCCCTTCTCCGCGGCCCGTCGGGCCAACTCGGATCCCAGAAGGCCGCGATCGCGGCTGTCACGCCGGGGCGCGCTCGGGACCGACTCCGACGGGCAGCGTGTTCCCGGTGCGGGCGAACGAAGCCGGCGGCGTTATGGACTCATCGAGGTGTCCGGCGAGCTGTCCCAGCTTCCGCCCGGCAGTGAATCGGACGAGGACGCGTAGACGTGGTGGGTCTTCCTGCTGAGGGCAATCCGGCCTCCGGTGGGAAGCAAGGCGTGTGCCGCGTCAGCCGATAGAGTGTCAGCGTGGGGCTGATCGGGGGCAATCTCGCGCTGAGAGCAGGTCTCGCGCTGTCCTTTTCGGTGACCGAGGCCATGCGGCTGATGGCCGCCGTGCCAGAAGGCGTAGCCGTCAACGTCTGGCGGGCGAGATGCACCGTCATGCACGGCCACTTCAGGGACGGCTACGACAGCTTTAGTAAGCACCCGGTAGTCCACAGGGCTCCTCAGGAGCAGGCACGGTTGCTGCGGTCCATGGCGAGGTGCGTGCAAGACGCTAGGTTCGCCGAGATGTGCCGCGATCACGCTGACCATCTGGTTGTGGCCGAAGACAGACTGACGGAAGAAGGCAAAACCGACGAGGCGATCACGGTTCGGGCTCTGGCGCTCGGCATGCCCATGGAGTGGATGGTCCAACTCTGGCGGCTCGCGGATGTCATGAGCGAACTCCGCGCCCGGCAGAAGGCTTGGGGGGAGAACCACCACCGCATCGCGCGCGCGTTGAAGTCTGCCCGCATCCCGCTGTGGGTCGTGGCCGCACTGGACGAAATCCCCCTCGACGACCTCCGCTCGATGACCCCCAGAGACCTGGTCAGCCGGGCCGGCCGCAGCGAAGGCTTCCTCACCGAGGCGGCGCGCGTGCTCGACAGCCTGCGCATCCTCGCCTTGCTCGGTGTCGAACCAGCGGCATGGAACACGCTGCTGGACATACTCACGGCCTGTCTTGAAGCTGAAGCGGAGATTCAGGCGTCGTGTACCGCGAAGCGGGATGTGCTGCCTCGGCTATGTCGTCCGCCGGGGCAGCTATTGCGTGCGGAACCGCGTGCGCCGCGAGCACCAGGTCCTGCGATCCCTCGTTCAGTCACCGTGCAGGGCCGCCGCCGGCTGCATCGAGCCGGAGGGTGTGGAGGGCGCCTGACCGCGTAGCGGCGGGACGGTCCTGCTCGACCCTGAGGACCGAGGTTGAATCTCGACGACATTGTCAACGCCATCTCTGCCATCGCGGGTGTCGGTTCGCTGGCGCTCCAGATCATCGAGGGGCGGCGTCGACAGAGCGATGCTCGTGACAACGCAGGAGATGGCCGGCCGGCCTCTGACGCTGATCCTGGCTGCTGTGAGCCGGGCAGCACGCCGACCGAGTAGGTGAAAGGCTGGTTGGGGGTGCCCACAAATGGGCGGGCACCCCCAACCAGCACCATCCTCGCTCCGCGTATTGGCGATGGCGGGGCTGGTATGTGGCTGGACGTCACTCAGCCGTGTGCCGTGAGAGCTTCGACACGGACGGCGCGTCCGTCACTGCTACCCTGCTCTCCGTTGCCCGGGCCCGCGACGGTCGTCAGGGCGTGCCTGAGACCGCTACGTCCGCCCGCGCGACGACCTCACCCCAGACCAGACGCCGCCCTCCACCGCGCACAACCGAGCACCGTAGTAACGACCCGTGACTGCTCTCCACGACAGATCTCCGTTCTGGCGTGCAGCCACATGCTCCTGCTCCGCTTCCGGCCGTGGGGCGCCATGTGCCGTCGAGCGGAATGCCGGCGACCAACGCGCGCCGGTAGGCGATCAAACCGTCGTCGGCAGCGATCGTTTAGAGGAGCTAACACAAACGGCTGATGGTGTTGGTGGGCCGTGTCTGGCATCGGTCTGCCGCTGTTGAGTACGCGTGGGCAAGGTGCCGCCGTGGATCGTGACGGACGAGCTGTGGGCTCGGGTGGAGCCGCTGTTGCCGGTGCGGCGGCAACGGCCCGACCGTCGCGGCCGGCCGGCTCTGGATGACCGCAGGTGTCTGCAGGGCATCCTGTTCGTGCTGCACACCGGCATCCAGTGGGAATGGCTGCCGCAGGAACTCGGCTTCGGATCCGGGATGACGTGCTGGCGGCGCCTGCGGGACTGGAACGCTGCCGGGGTGTGGGACCGGTTGCACCAACTGCTGCTGACCGAGCTGCACCAGGCTGGGCAGTTGGACTGGAGCCGGGCCGTAGTCGACGGCTCGCACCGGCGGGCGGTGCGCGGCGGCCCAAAACCGGCCCGAGCCCGGTCGACCGTGCCCGACCCGGCTCGAAGCACCACGTGATCACCGATGCGCACGGCACCCCGTTGGCGGTGACGGCCACTGGCGGCAACCGGCACGACGTCACCCAGCTGCTGCCGCTGCTGGACGCCATTCCCCGCATCCGCGGCCGGACAGGACGCCCCCGCCACCGCCCCAAACAGGTGTACGCCGACCGGGGCTACGACTACGACAAGTACCGTCGTCTGCTGTGGAGACGCGGGATCAAGCCCGTCATCGCTCGCCGGGGCGTGGCGCACGGTTCGGGGCTGGGCGTTGTGCGGTGGGTGGTAGAGCGGACGAACGCCTGGATCCACGGCTTCCGCCGCCTGCGCATCCGGTACGAGATCCGTGACGATATCCACGAAGCGCTCCTCAAGCTGGCCTGCTGCGTGATCACCTACCGGCGCGTCTGCCGTTTGTGTTAGCTCCTCTTAGTAAGCGGCCTGTCGGCGAAACCTCAAAAGTGGACCACTGTCGGTCTCCCAAAGTTGACCCCTTTCGGGGGTCTGGCTCGTTGAGTCAGGCCGGGAGGATGGGCGATCGACGTGGAGGACTGGGCGGAGATCCGTCGGCTGCACCGCTCTGAGCAGATGCCGATCAGGGCGATCGCGAGGCATCTGGGGATCTCACGGAACACGGTCCGCCGGGCCCTGGCGGGCAACACACCGCCGAAGTACCAGCGGGAGCTGAAGGGGGCGATCGTGGACGCGGTCGAACCGCAGATCAGAGATCTTCTGCAGCGGTTCCCGGAGATGCCGGCGACGGTGATCGCTGAGCGGATCGGCTGGCAGCATTCGTACGAAGTCGTCAAACGACGGGTCCGTGAACTGCGGCCGGTCTATCGGGCGGCGGACCCGGTGTCGCGGACGGGCCATGAGCCGGGTGAACTGGCCCTGTGCTTGCCGATAACTTCATCCGTGCAGGTCATGCGGCATGCTGGTATTCGTGGAGGAGGCCGCCGAGGCGATCACGTCGTCGTATGTCGAGGCGGGCTAACGTCTCCGGGTCGTCGATCGGCGCAGGTAATGGGTGCAGTGGGCGGGCGTTGGCGATGCCCTGGTGTGGTCGGTGTGCGTTGTAGAACTGCTCGAACTCTCGTAGGGCGTGGAGCAGGTGCCGGTGGTTCCAGATCAAGATGCGGTCCAGGAGTTCCCGTCGGCAGGTCTGCACCCACCGTTCCATGATCGAGTTCATTCTCGGCATCCGAACGCCGCTGAGCACGACCTCGATCCCCGCATCCGCCAGGACGGCATCGAACAGGGCGGGGAACTTCCCGTCCCGGTCCCTGATTATGTAACGCGCTCGGCATCCTACGTCCTCAAGGTCCATGGCGAGGTTCTTCGCGGCTTGTGCCACCCACGCTGAGGTCGGGTGCGCGGTGGCACCCAGCACCCGGATCCGTCGGCTGGCATGCTCGATGACGGCCAGCACGTACATCCGAGCCCCGGACAGGGTGACCGTTTCGAAGAAGTCACAGGCCAGCAGGGCATCGGCCTGGGAGCGCAGAAAGTCCGCCCACGTGCTGGAGGACCGCTCTGGTGCCGGATCGACGCCGGCCTCCTGCAAGATCTCCCAGACGGTGGAAGCGGCCACCTTAACGCCCAGGACGAGCAGTTCACCGTGCAGGCGCCGATACCCCCAGCCAGGATTCTCCCGCGCCAGGCGCAGCACCAGGGCCCGCACAGAGTGCACGGTCCGAGGCCGTCCCGAGCGCCTGGGCCGCGAGGCGGCAGCATGGCGGCGGGCGAGAAGGTCGCGATGCCAGCGCAGCACCGTGTCCGGACGCACCAGCAGCCGCACCCCGCGGAGCACGTCCACGGGAAGCCGGTGCAGCAGCGCCGCCAGAAAGGCCCGGTCGCTCGGCGTGAACCGCACCCGACCCTGGCCGAGTTGGCGCTCCAGCACCACGATCTGATGGCGCAAGGCGAGTATTTCGACAGCCTTGTCTCGATCGCCCATCGGTAGCAGGCGCAGCATGGCGAACGCATTCGTCACGCCCCAGTAAGCCAGTCGCAGCAGCACAGTCGATCACCTTGCCGCCGCGAGCGCCAGCCTCGCGATAGCACCCCGCTCGGGCGACTCCGCCGGTCGACCTCCCGTACACCGCGCACACCACCTCCCACCAGGGCGGATGACATTTTCGGCAAGCGCACCGTCAGCTCGCCTGAAGCTCCTGCAGCAGCTGCTCTGCCGTTTTCCGCGCGGGGACCAGGCGGGGGTCCTCGGGATCAGCGTAGGGGCCGAGGATTTTCGCGGCGACGAACAGCGTCATCAGCTTGCCGTCCCGGCTCGCCAGATCATTGCGCCGCTCGCTGCGGACGCGGTCGGCCAGAGCCGGGACGGCGAGGGAGGCCCCCCACAGATTGGCCGCATCCAGGCCGCACGGGGCCATGCCCCAGTCCTCCCAGTCGAACACGCAGAACACCGGCGCCGTCACATTCGCCCAGTTGAGATCCGCATGGGCCGGACGCCAATCGACCACTGCCGTATCGATGCCAGGGAAGACGCTGTGGATCGTTCCCGTGACCAGTTCCTGCGTGAGGGTCTCGGTATCCGGTGTCGCGATGCGGTTCGTGTGCTGCGCGGCGAGGGCATCTAGTGAGGCATTCAGCGAAGCCCACCACTCCTCAGTCACTTTCGGGTCCTCCGCCACCACGGCGCTGCCCACTGCTGCACCCGGCAGCAGTCCGGTCTCGTCCGCCAGCCACATCACCGGCTCCACCTCGTCCCGCCACGCGACACCGGCGAGCCAGGCCGGCTTAGCGATCCCGCGCAGGGCCTCCGCGGATGCAGTGCCGTCCCCGCCCTGGACCCCGATCCGGTCGAGCTCGCGCCGCTCGATGCGCACCCACGTACCGCGGTCCGTACGTGCCCCCACAGACCGGCGCTTACGCACCACAGTCCCGTGATCCAGGCGCACCCCCAGCGACCGCTCCACACGGTCCACTACGGCTTCCACAGGCTCTTTGCGCAGATCCACCGAACGCAGCGTCATACGCCCGAACCTACCAAGTCCCAGCCCCAGCGCGCTGAGTCTGACACCGCATCGCAGGTTGACGGAAACCACGGCTTCCGCCGACGGTTCTGCGGAAGTGGCGGTGCCGGGGCGCCATTCCCGCGGACCATGAAGGACGACTGCCGATGGTCTTTGGCCGTGATCCGGCCGGTGGCTCAGTGAGCTCTTCCGACGCAGGTTGCGGCCGCTCCCCACGCTGCGGCCGCGCACCAGCGGGACGCCCTTCTGGACCGAAGATTGAAGGGGTTCGGTGGTTCCGTTATTCCTGCTGCCTGATCGGCGTGCTTCGCAGCAGTGGGAGCCATTGCGACGGAAGGGCCTTCTCGGTCCGGAAGATCTCGGCCAGCTCGACTAGTGTCAGTGAGGAGATGACGCGGCCACGTGCTGTTCGCCAGGCACGCACCAGTCGATCGAAAACATCCAGGACCCGCTGTGGGTGCACGAGGTAGAGGCGCTCCTCGGCCAGGGCACGAGCTTCCGGCATTATGGCCGGCTTGGGTGACATGAGCAGAGCGACCGAGTCACTCGGCGCGGAGATGCTCTGCTTGGTCTCGGTGGTGCGAAGATGCGACCCGGCTTGGCGTACATCATTGGGGCCGATCGAACCCTTTGGCTGAGCTTCGCTCTTTGCTTCCCAAGTGACCCATCGCGCGTCGTTGAAGATCCACACGGTGTCGGGGGCCGCTGGGTCCTCGTCGTCGTCGTTTCCGTAGCTGTCTGAAGCACCAGCGAGCTGACCGAGGGTGACAAGTGCCGCTTCGTAGGCCCGGTATTCCGTGCCCATGAGCCCTGCGCGGGTGGTGGCGACGGCCTCGTCGAATGCTGTCCCCTTCGCGAGCTGCTGTATCCCAATGCTGCGCAGGGCCGCTTCGTCCAGCTCGTCGAGCTGCGGAGCGGCTGGGGCGATGGCCTTGTCGCTGGGTGAAGCGAGATGGGACAGCCAGGACGTTCCCGTGCTCATCCGCTGGGCGCTGCGGAAGTAGTCCGCGCCGGCGGCGAGGTAGGACTCTTCACCAGTCTGCTGGGCAAGGCGCTGCGTGATGCTGAAGCCGAGGTAGCTCCAGAAGGCGGCGTAGCGGCGAGGCGTTCGCTCCCCCTGGAGCTGATCGAGAACGCTGCGGATCGAGGTCAGGGCCCAGTCCCACTGGTTGTTCCAGATTGCGTGCCAGGCGTCAACTTCATGTGGGACGGACCGCTGCAGTTCCCGTGTGCTGGGAGCCATGGCGCGGGCGTACTTCTCGCGTTCTCGGACGATGTCTCCGTCGACCTCAGCCCATTCGTCGTCGTGCCGGAGAAAGATGCGAAGGTTCTCGATCATGTTGTCGGAGTCGTAGCGCTGGCTGTTCTCCCAGCCGAACTCGAGTTCTGCGTGCACTTCGGGATGCATGGCGGCCTGGACGTCGCGTCCGGACAGGTAGGAGGTCAGTGACTGCCCGAGGATCATCACGGCGGCGTAGTCGCGCGTGTTGCGGGTGGCACGACCGGACCCCTGCAGAATCCGGGCCCGAATGCGCTCTTGGAGTACCTCTACCGCGCCGAGAGATTCGTGGAGGAACCGCTCCTGCAGGTCACCACGTGCGGGGAGACCATCGAGGATAACCAGGCGGCAGTCCTCGTCGGGGAGGTCGATCCCGTCGTACCGGTTGGTCAAGACGAGTGCCGCGCTCGGGCGGGACGTGAACGCGGTCAGGTCGTCCTCGACGTCATCGGTTTCAAGGACGGGACATCCCTCGGGGACCATGGAGTCGACGAACGAGCTGTAGGTGCGTGTGTCGGGGGTCAGGACGATGGCGCGCCCTGCTTCGGTGATTGCGCTGGAGACGACGGAGGGAAGGCGATCGGGGGCCGCAGCCAGGTCTGTAGCCAACTCCGGGAAGATGAAGAAGCGGCGGCCGGTTCCCTGCTTCTCCCAGCCGTCGGGGACCGGAATACGCTCGATCTTCTTGCGACCGAACGCGCGTTCAAGCTCGCCGCCGGCACCCAAGGTGGCGCTCATGTAGATGCGGCGTGCGGGATCACTGAAGGGCGCATGCTGCGCGGCCGGCGGGATGAAGGGGCGGATCACGATCTGTCGATGCGCGACGTAGATCAAGCAGCGGTCCACATGCCCCTGGAGGCACTTCCAGACATGGCGTGCCTCTTCCGCTCGCCTCCCTCCCAACTTGCCGCCGTTGACAGCCGAGCCAATCACCTCTTCGAGCTGTGCTGCTCGGTTGGCGACTCCCACAGGCGAGGCGAGAAACACGTATGACCAGTACGTGCTGTCGGCATCTCTTCTCTTCAGCCGTGGGACGACGAGGGGATCGAGCGTCGGTTCGAGCGCGGACAGCAGATCCAGGTAGGCGCTCTCATCCTTACGACTGATCGTGAGACGCCACGGCTTGGCCACGTATCCCTCGGCGGCGTGTGCGTCATCCAGTACCAGCAGGTCGGCGTTCCCAAGCGCTGGGTTGGAGTTGAAAACGTGGCTGTAGACGCTGACCGCGACTGCTTCGGCTGCTTCGTACCGCGCACGATCAGCGGGGTTCCATGATGTGACGCGATCGATGAGCAAGGCGTTCGGGATGCCGTACTCGTCGAACGCGGTAGCGGTCTGCTGGGCCAGTTGCCGAGTCGGACACAGGTAGACGGTCCGGTCATGGGAGGTGCGCCGACGGAACTCTGCAATCAGGCCACCGACGAGGGTCTTGCCAGCGCCGGTGGGAAGCTCGATGGCCACGTCCGATGACCCGGATTTGCCCTGGTGCCAGGAACGCAGCACGTCCTGCTGATGCCCCCATACAGCCGCGGGTCCGCGGTTGGTCACCGCGAGCATCCGGTACAGATGCAACGGATCATCGGGCAGGCTGGAATCGGTGGACTTGCGTGTGAACGCCACGTGCGGCTCCGTCCCGAGCCGAGCCACTGCCGACTCAGCCTCATTCCCTAGATCAACACAATCTTCAGCCTATTACTCCGCAGACAGCCAGTTGGCAAACGGCCTTACACACGTGGGACTTCCGAGCGGGATGTGGAGAAAGGGCACGGGGCAGCCTGCCGGCATGCAGTCCTTCCGGGTCCAGCGTGACCCGGTCCGGCCCGGCGTCATCGCCGGACCGTCGCGGGCTATCCAGAGGGGGGATAGCTTCGATGAACGGTCGAGTCAGGACGCCAGCCGAGAAGGTGCTCTCGAACAGGGGTGACCGGTGCAGAGCCTATGTGGACGCTAAACGGGGTTGAGCGTCGCTTACACCATGTAGGACACGGTGTTAATTCACGGAGTCGCCTAAACCCCGGGGCCGCCGCCGCGCCACTCGATCAGCTCGGGGTCGTCGAGCCGGATGTCCTCGGCCCCGGCCCGGCGCAGAACTCCCGGAGATCACGCTCGTTCCGGGCGAGTCCAGCGATCTCGCCCCGGATCGTCACCCGCCGCCCGCCAGTCGGAGACTGAACCGCCCCGGGTTCGGTAGAGATCTCAGATTGTGGTTGTGACCTGGGGTTTCGTGAGTTCGGTGTAGTAGTTGGCTTCGTATTCGACGGGCGGGACGTGGCCTATCTCACCGTGGAGTCTTCGGTGGTTGTACCAGTCGACCCACTCGGCGGTGGCCAACTCGACCTGGGAGAGCGTCTTCCATGGCCGCTGGGGCTTGATCAACTCGGTCTTGAACAGGCCGATCGTGGACTCCATCAGGGCGTTGTCGTACGCATCACCGACGGATCCGATGCTCGCCGCGATGCCGGCGGCGTCCAGGTGCTCGGCGAGCTTGAACGATGTGTATTGCGACCCGGCATCCGAGTGATGGATCAACTCTCCTGGCTGAACGTACTGTTGGTCGCGATCGCGTTGCCAGATGGCCATCTCCAGGGCGTCCAGGACGAAGACGGTCTCCTTCACGGTGGCCGCGGACCAGCCGACGATCCGGCGGGAGAAGGTGTCCACGACGAACGCGACATAGACGGTCGCGGACCACGTCTTCACATGGGTGAAGTCCGCCACCCAGCACCGGTTCGGAGCGGCAGCGACGAAGTCGCGGTCCACCAGATCGGGGACCCGCTGGACCTGTCCGCCGGGGATCGTGGTGATGACGCGCTTGCCGCGCACCGCGCCCTGGATACCGAGCTCGCGCATCAGGCGCTCGACAGTACAGCGGGCCACCGCATGTCCCTGCCGGTTCAGCTCGCGCCAGATCTTCCGGGCCCCGTAGACACGGTAGTTGGACGTATAGACGTCCTGGATCCGCTCCTTGAGTGCCTCGTCGCGCACGGAACGGGCGGAGGGCGTTTGGAGGCGTTTCTTGTGGGCGTAGTACGTGGAAGGGGCGATCTTGCAGTCGTGTGCGGTGAGCGTCCTGCAGATCGGCTCGACCCCGCCGAAGCGGTCCCGGTACTCGTCGATGAACGCTACGAGCGCGTGTGTGGCCGGTCGAGCTCGGCCGCGAAGAAACTCGCCGCGGCCTTCAGAATCTCGTTCGCCCGCTTCAGCTCAGCGTTCTCCTTCTTCAGCGCCTTGAGCTGGGCGGACTCCTCCGTCGTCGTCCCCGGACGCTGCCCCGCGTCGATCTCTTGCTGCTTCATCCAGTTCCGCAGAGTCTCGCGGGAACCGATACCGAGCTTGTCCGCGACCGCCTGCAAGGCGGCCGTCTCGTTCGGGTAGTCGTCGCGCACTTCGGCGACCATGCGCACCGCGCGACGGCGCAGCTCAAGCGGGTAACGGGAGGGTCGTGCCATGACTCAATCCTTTCACGGAATCGAGTCCCTACCTGACACGGGGCGGTTCAGAAGGACAAGCGGGGAGCGACTGGATCGCAGCTCCGGGCAAGGTCCGATCGCTCGAAGGACGGTATGGAATCATCCGGGGCCAAGCTCTCAATGCGGAGGACTCAGTGAAGCTCATCGAAGAACTGGCGGGGAACCTATGACCATCGAGCAGGCCACGATGCACGCCTGTGACGACCTCATCTGGGTCAAGAGCAGCTACAGCGGCAGTAACGGCGGGCAGTGCGTTGAGATCGCAGCCCGAGCCAACGGCATCCGTGTACGGGACTCAAAGGACATCGGCGGACCAAACCTCACCGTGTCGCCACAAGGATGGGCGGCGTTCATCGCCTTTGCCATCCGAGCGTGTCTGAAAGATCGTGTAAGTCCGTGATGTGACAGGCTGGCCGAGGCCCGGCCTCGGGCCTTGGCCAGCCGGGACGGACAGAACATGACGGACAACGACACCCCGACCGCCGCATCGGTCGAGGACAAGCTGGTGAACGAGGTCGTCGAGCGGCTGATGGACCGCGCCGACGCATCAGGAGCTGCCCTGCTGGGCGAGGGCGGGCTTTTGACCGAGGTCACCCGTGCGGTTCTGGAGCGGGCTCTGGATGCCGAAATGAGCGAGCACCTCGGCTATGAGAAACACGATCCGGCCGGCCGGGGGTCGGGCAACAGCCGCAATGGGACCTCGCCGAAGACCGTGCTGACCGATGCGGGTGCGGTCACGGTGGCCGTTCCGCGAGACCGCAACGGCTCCTTCACGCCGAGGCTGGTACCCAAGCACGCCAGGCGGCTGGCCGGGTTCAACGAGCAGATCCTGTCGCTGTACGCCCGCGGCATGAGCGTGCGCGACATCCGCTCCCACTTGGCCGCCATGTACGACGTGGAGGTTTCACCGGACCTGATCAGCAAGGTCACCGATGCTGTCGCCGACGAACTGGCCACCTGGCAGAACCGGCCGCTGGACGCGATCTGGCCGATCATCTACATCGACGCCCTATGGATCAAGATCCGCTCCGGATCAGTGGTCTCCAAGCCGGTCTACCTCGCCGTCGGCGTCGACATGGACGGCCGCAAAGACGTCCTGGGCCTATGGGTCGGCGACGGAGGCGAAGGCGCTACGACATGGATGACCGTGCTCACCGAACTGCGCAACCGCGGCGTGGAGGACGTGTGCATCGTCGCCTGCGACGGCCTGAAAGGCCTCCCGGAGGCGGTCACCGCGACCTGGCCCAGAACCACGGTGCAAACGTGCGTGATCCATCTGATCCGAGCCTCGCTGCGACTCTCCTCCAGCCGTGACCACCCCAAGCTCGTCCCCGCGCTCAAAGCGATCTACACGGCGCCGACCGAACAGGCCGCCGAACAGGCGCTGGAGGAGTTCACCGCCTCGGAACTGGGCCAACGCTATCCGGCAGTCGTGCGGATTTGGCAGGCCGCCTGGAGCGAGTTCACCCCCTACCTGGCGTTCCCACCGGAGATAAGGAAGGTCGTCTACTCGACGAACCTGATCGAGTCGATCAACGCCCGGCTGCGGAAGACCACCCGCAACCGCGGCCATTTCCCCTCCGAGCAGGCCGCACTGAAGGTGCTCTACCTCGCAGTGCGCGAGCTGATCACCCCCAAGGCCAGCGATATCAACCACGTCGCGGCACACTGGAAGAAGGCGCTGAACCAGTTCTCACTGTTCTTCGAGGACCGGCTCAACACTACGTAGCCCCCAAAGGACTTACACAAAGACACTGACACGTCCAAAAGGACCTCATCCAGAGGCACCTCGTCGGCGGCCTACTTCACCTCCAGATGATGCAAGTCCCCATCCGCCGGAAGGACAGCTGAAACCGGTGCCGTGCTCTGCTCTGGCTTCGATGCTGTGGCCGGAGCAACTTCCGGAGCGCGGGGCGATGTCCAGCGAGGGCATTCAAGGAGATGAGTGGGACGCCTGTGTCGCGCTAGAACGTACAGACAGAGACGAACGTGGGATCGCCTACGGGGTGAGAATCCTATGGCGACGGAGGCCCCGTAGTAGTCGCCGGAGTCACGACCGGCCAGGGAGGACGGGAAAGCCGTCCACATCGGGCGAAGGGGGCCAGGTGATTCGGACACTCGAAGCCGGGAGGTATGCGGAATGCAGAATGCCAAAACGGTGCTGGGTGTCCTGCGTGAACGCGGCAGGCGTGGCCTGCCGTGTGATGAGCTGTATCGGCAGCTGTTCAACCCGCAGTTGTATCTGCTGGCCTACGGTCGCATCTATGCCAACCATGGCGCGATGACGCCCGGGGTCACGTCGGAAACTGTGGACGGCATGTCGCAGCGGAAGATCGGCCGCATCATTGAGGCGATGCGCCACGAGCGTTACCGCTTCCGTCCGGTCCGACGTGTTCATATCCCGAAGAAGAATGGGAAGACGCGTCCGCTGGGGCTGCCGACCTGGTCGGACAAGCTCGTCGGTGAAGTGGTCCGCCTGTTACTTGAGGCGTATTACGAGCCGACGTTCTCCGACCGCTCTCATGGGTTCCGTCCCCGCCGGGGCTGCCACACCGCATTGCGGGAGGTGGACCACACCTGGACCGGGACGTCCTGGTTCATCGAAGGGGACATCGCCGACTGCTTCGGCAGCCTGGACCATGAGGTCCTGCTGTCGATCCTCGGCGAGGAGATCCATGACCAGCGGTTTCTACGGCTGGTGCGCAACATGCTGACAGCCGGATACCTGGAGGACTGGAGATGGGGCGCCACGCTCTCCGGAGCACCGCAAGGCGGAGTGGCCTCCCCGATCCTGTCCAACATCTACCTGCACAAACTGGACGAGTTCGTCGAGACAGTTCTGATTCCGGAGTACACCCGAGGAAAGCGCCGGGTCCGCAACCCGGCCTATCTGGAGTTGCAGAATCTGCTGGCGAAAGCCCGCCGACGCGGCGACCGGGTCCAGGCCCGTACGCTGCGTCAGCGGATGGTCGGCCTGCCGAGCGCGGATCCCAACGATCCGACTTACCGCAGGCTGCGCTACATACGCTACGCAGATGATCACCTCCTCGGTTCCACCGGACCGAAAGCCGAGGCCGAGCGGATCAAGCAACGCCTGGCCCAGTTCCTGCGTGATGAACTCAAGCTGGAACTTTCCCAGGAAAAGACATTGATCACTCACGCCCGCACCCGGGCGGCAAGATTTCTCGGCTACGGAATTCCTCTCCAACGGCAGCGAACGGCCGAACTCGCCGATCGTGAGCCGGTCCGGGTGGACTATCCGCAGAAGCAATTCATCGCGAGACTCCTGGCGGACACCTGCGAGATCTGCGGCAGTAAGGGCAACGTGCAAGTGCACCACGTCCGGGCTCTCGCCGACCTCGCACATGCCGGATGGCAGCCTTCCGATTGGGCGCGCGTCATGCTTCACCGACGACGCAAAACCGTCGTGGCCTGCGACGTTTGCCACGACCGCATCCACTCAGAACGGCCAGCCAGACCACTCACGCCGTAGTCACTGGAGAGCCGGATGACCGGGAAACCGTCATGTCCGGTTCGGCGGGAGGCCGCGCGGAACAGGACTCGCCCACGGCGAGCACCTCGCCGCGCGGCCGACCCAACCGGTTGGATCATGATGCACCGCCGCCTCGCCCGCGACTACGAGACCCTTACCGCCAGCTCCGAAGCCATGATCCACATCGCATCGGTCGACAACCTCGCCAGGCGCATAACGGACGAGACCACGCCAACCTGGCGAGGAACCTACTAGGGCATACAGGGCAATACGCCTAGATCAAATGCCCTCTGAGAACTCACAGAGGCAGGGTGCGCCCCGGTGTGGGGTCCGACGGCTGAAGGTCTTCGGCCTGCGTCGAGGGCAGGACGAATTTTGCGAATGCCCGACGCTGCCTCTGCTGGTTGGTTAGCTTGTTGATCCATCTGCGCAATCCCGTGAAGGGCGGGGCTGCGAGAGGAGGGGGAACTGTGCGTGTTCTCGCGCGACTTCTGTTGGAGGACGGGGGCTCGATTCTGGTCGAGACTCCCGAGACGCCTGAGGTGTCGGACGGGCCTGTGAAGGCGGGCCGGGTCGGCGAGGTGATCCAGGATCTGCCGCTGACCGTGCGGGAGAAGCTCCGTCCGGTGACGGACCTGGCGCGAACGGCTCTGGAACAGCTGCGGCAGGCGGGTCCGGACGAGGTCGAGATCGAGTTCGGGGTGGATCTGGCGGCGCAGGCAGGTGCTGTGATCGCCAAGAGTGAGGTGGGTTGCCACCTGAAGGTGACCGTAGCCTGGCGCAGCGCGTCCGGCGACAACGCCCACTGAGATCCGCGGCGAGCGGGATACCGCGGCAGTGAGTACGGATGCGGGTCACAGGGCGGACGGAGGTCAGGCATGAAGTCGGGGGTGGCCCGAATCCAGTCCCGCCGGGGTGAAACGGTCGGGGCCGGTTTCCTGATCGGTGACGATGCGGTGGTCACCTGCGCTCACGTGCTGAGGGCCGGCGGATACGGTCCGGGCGACCGGGTACGGATCGTCTTCCCTCATGCGCAAGGGGCACCGTGGGTTGAAGGCGATGTCCCGGCCGAATCCTGGCGCGACCCGGAAGCCGAGGACGTCGCAGTCGTCCGGCTGAGGGAGACCCCGGGCGCAGCGCAGGTGCTGGAACTCGGTTCCGCTGCCGGTTGCCGGGGACACGCGGTGCGCTCGTTCGGCTTTCCCGGCCAGGCACCCCCCGGGGGCCATTTCGGCTATGCGGTGGCCGGTGACCTACTGCCCGACGACGGCACGGACGGCCTGCTGCAGCTGACCGGGGCCAATGACCTGACCCGGGGATTCAGTGGGGGTCCGGTCGTCGACGACGTCACCGGCCTGGTGATCGGCATGGTCACCGCCATCACCGCAGCCGACGAGCACCTTCGCGGCCAGGGCATCGCCTACGCAACGCCCACCCAAGCCCTGCGCCGGATCCGGCCCGGGGCCGTTGAGCATGCCGTGTCCCCCTACCGCGGCCTGGAACCGTTCACGAGCGAGCAAGCGGCGTGGTTCCACGGCCGCGACATCGCTGTCGACACGGTTCTCACGGCGTTGGCCGGGCAGCGGCGGGCACTTCTGCTGCTGGGCCCCTCCGGATCGGGTAAGTCCTCCCTCGTCCAAGCCGGTGTCCTCCCCGCTCTGGCCGGTGGGCGGTTGCCTGGGAGCGACCGGTGGCGTCCCGTCGTCGTCCGCCCCGGAGAACACCTGCCCACTGCGCTGGAACGCCATGGGTTACCCGGTGCCGCGGCCGACGGGATCACCGCCGCTGCTCGGCAGCGGGTCAACGGAGACACCCTGTGTGATCGTCTGGTCCTGGTCATCGACCAGTTCGAGGAGATCCTGAGCGGCCCGGCCGCCGTCCCGTCACCCTTGCCTCCCGCCCAGACGGCCCCATCCGGCGGGGAGGCGTCCGTGACTGCGACCGAGCAGATCACCGAGCTGATCCGGTCACCTGTACCGGCCGTGGTGATCATCATCATGCGGGACGACTTCTACCCTCGTATGGCCGCCGAAGCCCCGCAACTGCTGGAAGCCGCCTCGCCGGGCCTGGTCAACGTGCCTGCCACCCTGAGTCAGCAGGACCTGCACGCCATCATCACCCACCCCGCCCGGGCGGCCGGCCTGCGTCTCGAATCCGGACTCACCGAACGGATCATCGCCGACGTCCTGGCCGCCGACCTCCGTGGCACTCCCGCCCGGGCAGCACCCGTCACCGCACTCGTCCCCCTGCAACTGACGCTGCGCCAGCTGTGGGAGCGCCGTGACGACGGCTGCCTCACACACACCGCCTACGAGCACATCGGACAGATCAACGGAACTCTCACCACCTGGTGCAACACCGCCCTCGACCGGTTGCCCACCGCCCAACGGACCACCGCACGTCGTCTCCTCACCGCCCTGGTACGGCCCGCAGACCCCGTCCGACGCATCCCCGCCATCCGCCAGCAGGTCCCACTCGACGTGTTGCGCGACCTCGCCTCCGGCTCCTCCCGGACCTCGCCAAGACCGCCTGCCTCCGAGCCCGCCGACCAGACGACGGACGCGGTCCTGGCTGCACTCACCCGGCACAGGATCATCACCACCCACGCCCGCGACCCAGGGCCCCCACCTGTGGGCGTGGTGGCCGAACTCGCCCACGACACCTTGACCCAGGACTGGGGCGAGTTGCGTGACTGGGTGGCCGAAGACCAGCAATTCCACACATGGCTGCACCGAGCCGAGGAACAACGCGCCCGCTGGGCCCGACGCCACGACCCTGAGGACCTCCTGCACGGCACCGCCCTGGCCGACGGCCTGGACTGGTCCCACCAGCGCGGACTGCCCGGCCCCGTCGCGGACTTCCTCGAAGCAAGCCACCACAACCAGAAGGCGGCGCTGCGTCGTACCAAGCGCATCAACCTCATTCTGATCGGGGCCCTTGTCCTGGCCCTGATCGCCACGGGTCTGGCCTTGTGGCAACGTCAGACCGCTGTCGCTGCTCAGCAGATCGCCCTGTCCCGACAACTCGCCGCTCAGTCCCAGGGCCTCACCGACACCGATCCCGATCTGGCCTCCCTGCTCGCCGTACAGGCATATCGGACTCACCCCACGGCAGCCGCCGCCCTTGCCCTCTACTCTGCAGCCAGCCTCCCCCTCCGGCACCGCCTCACGGGCCACCACGACGGTGTGACCTCGGTGGCATACAGCCCCGACGGCCGCACCCTCGCCACCGGGAGCGAAGACGGCTCGGCGAAACTGTGGAACGCCGCCACCGGCCACCTGCGCACCACACTCACGGGCCACCACGACGGTGTGACCTCGGTGGCATACGACCCCGACGGCCGCACCCTCGCCACCGGGAGCGAAGACGGCTCGGCGAAACTGTGGAACGCCGCCACCGGCCACCTGCGCACCACACTCACGGGCCACCACGACGGTGTGACCTCGGTGGCATACAGCCCCGACGGCCGCACCCTCGCCACCGGGAGCGAAGACGGCTCGGCGAAACTGTGGAACGCCGCCACCGGCCACCTGCGCACCACACTCACGGGCCACCACGACGGTGTGACCTCGGTGGCATACAGCCCCGACGGCCGCACCCTCGCCACCGGGAGCGAAGACGGCTCGGCGAAACTGTGGAACGCCGCCACCGGCCACCTGCGCACCACACTCACGGGCCACCACGACGGTGTGACCTCGGTGGCATACAGCCCCGACGGCCGCACCCTCGCCACCGGGAGCGAAGACGGCTCGGCGAAACTGTGGAACACCGCCACCGGCCACCTGCGCACCACTCCGGCCAGCCACAGCAACGGCGTGACGTCGGTGGTGTTCAGCCCCGACGGCCACACCCTCGCCACCGGCGACAAGGACCATTGGGTCCGCTTGTGGGCCCTTTCCACCGCAACCGGCGACACCACCCTGACCGGTGTCCTTCGCAACACTGTCACGGGCCACAGCGACGGCGTGAGCTCCGTGGTGTTCAGCCCCGACGGCCACACCCTCGCCACCGCAAGCGAAGACCGAACAGCACGCCTCTCGGACATCGCAGTAGGTCACACACGCACCACACTCACCGGTCACACGGGCTCCGTCATGTCGGTGGCGTTCAGTCCGGACGGCCGCACCGTTGCCACCGGCGGCTGGGACGGCACGGCTCGGCTGTGGGACACCGCCACCGGCCGCCTGCGCACCGTCCTCACGGACCACGTGAAGTACGTCTTGTCGGTGGCGTTCAGCCCGGACGGCCATACCCTCGCCACCGCGAACGACGACGGCACGGCGAAGCTGTGGGACATCGGCACCGGCCGCCTGCGCACCACACTCACCGGCCACAGCGACGGCCTGTGGTCGGTGGCGTTCAGCCCGGACGGCCATACCCTCGCCACCGGCGGCATCGACCGTACGGCGAAGCTGTGGGACACCGGCACCGGCCGCCTGCGCACCACACTCACCGGCCACAGCGACGGCCTGTGGTCGGTGGCGTTCAGCCCGGACGGCCATACCCTCGCCACCGCAAGCGAAGACCGTACGGCGAAGCTGTGGGACACCGGCACCGGCCGCCTGCGCACCACACTCACCGGCCACAGCGACGGCGTGACCTCCGTGGCGTTCAGCCCCGACGGCCATACCCTCGCCACCGGCGGCATCGACCGTACGGCGAAGCTGTGGGACACCGGCACCGGCCGCCTGCGCACCACACTCACCGGCCACAGCGACGGCGTGACCTCCGTGGCGTTCAGCCCCGACGGCCACACCCTCGCCACCGCGAGCAACGACGGCACGGCGAAACTGTGGGATGTCGCCGCCGGAGGCACCCGCACCACTCTCACAGGCCATGTCGGCTACGTGACCTCTGTGGCGTTCAGCCCCGGTGGCCATGGCCTGGCCACCGGCGGGATCGATCGCAGGGCAAGACTGTGGGAGGTCGCTCTACCCGGCCAGACCGATGCCATCAGGAGAATCTGTAGGGCCGTCCACCGAAACTTCACCGCACAAGAGCGAGCGACGTACCTCTCGGGTCGGCCGGAATACACCTGTGCTCCGTGAGAGGGGGAGATGGGGGTCCTGCTCGCCGTGCAGCAGTCGTGGCGAACGTTGATGGGTGCGGCTCGGTTCGTAGGAGTCCCGGATCGCGGAGCTGACGGGGAGGCTGGAGGTGGAGCGGGAGGCGTGGTCGCGGTTGCGGGTGACCTGGGAGACGGTCGCCGAGGTGCTCGCCGAGATCTCCCAGGCCGGTGCACCGGTCGGCCGCCGCAGGAGGCGATGGCTGCGGAGGAGTCATCGCAGCCGGCCGCATCCGGCGCAGAAGCCCTCACAGCGGCAGGATGGTCCGGTCCCGCCAACTACGACAACGACACGGCGAAGTTCTCCGCGATCGTCGGCGACTGGGAGAACCGGTTCGGTGCCCGTGTCGTCGCGGTCGGCTTCTCCCCCCTGCACCTCAGCGTTGCAGCCCCACCCACAGCTGAAGAGGACGCCCTCCTGGTCGCTGCTGAGCACTTCGCCTTCTGCCCTGACAACATCTGGCAAGGCAGACGGCCGTACACACTGGCCGCGTACGCTGAGCGGCTCAATCCACAGGAAAGGACCAGCTCAGCAGCCTGATCGGAATATTGACACCCTTCAGGTGCAGCAGGCGCGGAATCTCACCGCCGATTTGGGCATACGCATCGACTCCCTGCACTTCTTGTTACGCGGCCGCGATGGCAAGTACGGCGAAGCCTTCGACGCCGTCTTCCAGGCCGAGGAAATGGAGATCCTCAACAGTGCGCCACAGGCTCCCCGCATGAACGCGCACTGCGAACGCATCATCGGCAGCATCCGACACGAAGCCCTCGACCACATCCTCATCATGAACGAGGCCCACGCCCGCCACGTCCTCGCGGCCTACGAGCAGCACTACAACGAACACCGACCTCACCAGGCCCGCAACCAGCTACCACCCGACGCCCACGAACAACCCGCTGCGATGCACAGCCTCAGCACCGGCAAAGTCCTGCGCACCCGGATCCTCGGCGGCCTCATCAACGAGTACAGATACGCGGCATGACATACAGCGATGACTTTTCGAGCGGCACAGGGTCGCGGTGCCAGCGCAGGACCGTGTCCGGCGAGACGATGAGCGGTAGCTGGCGTGCCCGGCGGGAGAGCATGGAGGAGGGCAGCCAGCAGCGCACGGTCCAGCCGGGTGAGCTTAGCCTCGCGCTTTCACGAGGCGGGCTGTCCGACTGGTGATCAAGAAAGCAGAAAGTGCCTCTGACCAGCGAGAATGAGGATTGCTGAGGTCCTTGTTCCCGCCACCGCCGGAGGCACTTTCCAGGTGAAGAAGCGTATCGGGTCCTACCCGCGTGTCCGCGTCGAGGGCGGCGGTCGTGGGGTCGTCTCGCAGGCCGGGGCCGTGCTGCTGGTCGAGACGATCCGCAAGTCCGGTCTCGACACGGCGATATCGGCGGCGCTTGAGCCGTGGCGGAAGGCCCGGGCGGTGCACGATCCGGGCAAGATCCTGCTGGATGTCGCGCTCGCGGTGGCACTCGGCGGGGACTGCCTGGCCGACGTGGGCTTGCTGCGGGCTGAGCCGGCCGTGTTCGGGCCGGTAGCCTCCGACCCCACGGTCTCCCGGCTGATCAACACGCTGGCGTCGGGCGGACAGCGGGTCCTGGCAGCACTGCGCACCGCCCGTGCTGAAGTACGCGAACGCGTATGGCGGTTGGCCGGTGAAGCAGCGCCGGACACGGGCGGGCAGGTGATCGTGGACATCGACGGCGTCCTCGTCCTGGCCCACTCCGAGAAGCAGGACGCAGCCGCGACCTGGAAGAAGACGTTCGGCCACCACCCGCTGATGGGATTCGTCGACCACGGCCGCAGCGGGTCCGGCGAGCCGGTCGTGGGCCTGCTGCGGCCCGGCAACGCGGGCTCCAACACCGCCGCCGACCACATCGAGGCCACCAGACTGGCCCTGGCCCAGTTGCCGAAACGGCTCCGGCGCGGCCGGCAGACGCTGATCCGTACCGACTCCGGCGGAGGCACCCACGAGTTCGTCGCCTGGCTCGCCCGGCGCGGAAGGTGGCTGTCGTACTCGGTCGGCATGACCATCACCGACGCCATCCACCAGGCCGTCCTGAAGGTCCCGGCCTCGGCCTGGACACCGGCCGTCGAACCCGACGGCGACATCCGCGACGGCGCCTGGGTTGCCGAACTCGGCGGCGACTGCCTGACCGGCTGGCCCAACGGGCTGCGGCTGATCGTGCGGAAGGAACGGCCGCACCCCGGTGCCCAGTTGCGCTTCACCGACGCCGACGGCATGCGGTTGACCTGCTTTGCCACCAACACAGCGGGCGAGGCGATCGCCGCCCTTGAACTGCGCCACCGCCAGCGTGCCCGTGCTGAGGACCGCATCCGCGCCGCCCGCGCCACCGGCCTGCGCAACCTTCCCCACCACGGCGCCGCACAGAACCAGATCTGGCTGGAGATCGTCCAGATCGCCCTGGACCTGCTGGCCTGGATGCCCCTGCTCGCTCTCACCGGCAAGGCCCGCCTGTGGGAGCCCCGCCGCCTTCGGCTTCGGCTGTTCTCCGCCGCCGCGCAGCTCATCACCACCGGCCGCCGCCGCTACCTCCGCCTGGCCAGGCACTGGCCCTGGGCCGACGTGATCAGCGATGCCCTGGACCGGCTCCGCGTCCTCCCGAACCCCGGCTGACCGGCACGTTCCCGTCCCTGCGAGCAGCACCACCCCCGACCGGAGCCGTGGAACCCGGCGCCCACCCGACGCGACAACCGGGCCGTCAGCCTGCCCAGACGCCGAAACCCCCACCACAAAGAGTCCGCCAGCAAACTGACGACCCCTCATGAACGATCGAGGTTAGGTCTGTCGATCTGCCGCTGTAGCACGAACAGTTCGTGGCGTAGTGCCAGGATCTCGGCACCTTATATCCCGGTCGCTCATCGGCAGGAGCCGTATCAGGGTGAACATTCTTGTCAAAGCCAGGTACGGAAGTCGCAGCAGCACTGAACCATGCTGGCCTCGGGCTGAGGGGGCCAGCGACCCGCAGTGCGCTACAACTTCCCAGCGGGATCACCTGCCACTCGGAGAAGGAACAGGCGGCCGCCACCTACAAGCCCAACCTGCAGGCCAGAGGCAGAATCGTATGTCCGAGCGGGACAGGCTGATTGATCTTCCTGCCTTGAGCGCAACGCGGGCGACGTCAGCCGTACCAGGTGATACTGCAGACGTAGACGCAGTGGTGGCGCGCCACTGCGAGGAAGCTGATAAAGCCGCGTCCGCCGAGAATGTCGAATTCCCGGAGTCCGCCTTCCCGGTCCAAGGGGCGGCCCACCTTTGCCGCGTCAACTCCGAGGGCTGCGAGCTCGGCTGCCAGCCGCTCAACCTCTGCCACGACGCCCGGTGCAAGTCCGCCAGCGACGTGCTCCTCGCTCGGATTGTACTCCCAGTTCCAGTCGGTCACAGCCCGGCCTCGGCCTCCGCTGTCTTGCGGATCTGCTGAATTTCATCGATAACCGTCGTGGGGTCTTGTTCGGCCGTATCTACGATTCGCTCGAGTTCACGGAGGCGGGCTGCACGTTCCGGGTGTCGCTCGATGGCGATGAACACAGCCCACGAGTGGATGAAAGCCCGAAGGGGAGCGAGGCTCTGTGTCTGTTGTGCGTTTGTAGTCGCCTCGAACAGATGCTGGGTGAGTGCAGGGATCCTGCTGGGAGCGATCCGGGCCACAGCCGCACGCAATGCATCAGGGGTGAGGTCGGGCATGGGGATCAGCGGTCCCTGCGGGCCGTCTGGCTGCGCGCTCACGATGACCTCCGATGCGGGGGAGTGCTGTTCGTACCATACCGTGCGGGTGTCCAGCGGTGTGGGCGTGTAGACAAGCGGGCTGCGTGGTGGGCGCCATGGCATCGGGGAATCGTGACCGCAGGCTGCTGGGCAGAAATGAGACGCCCTACGAGAGAGAGTCCCTCGGGTCTTGTGTGGCCCGTTTATGGCTATGACATGACAGGCGGCCTTTCTCTGTAGCGCATCAGGGCGCGGTACGAACTGTGGAAGACACCCAGGAGCGCGCTACGGTGCGATACGGGTAATAACAGAAAGTTGCCACACTGCTGGGGGTCAAGGGGTCGCAGGTTCAAATCCTGTCGTCCCGACCAGCATTTTCGCAGGTCGGAGGACGTTTCCGCGGGTAGCGGAAGCGGCCTTTGTCGTTCCCGGGGTGGGAGCGACGGGGAGCCCTCTGGGGGCCCTCGTGCTCCCAACTCGCAGACGGGGCAACGGTGCCCGATTCGTCCGTCACCCGATCCGGTCGTGAAGGGTGTCTTTATTGCTGTACGGTCGTTGACCTGGGGCTTTGCGATCGCCCGAGTATGGGCATGATCAGTGGTCGTGGGTCTGCGACTGCTCTATCTGATCTTCTGCCGACTACTGGGCTGCCTCCTCTTGTTGGGCCGGTCGGCCGCCGCGAAGAACGCCGAGATCCTTGCCCTTCGTCATGAGGTGGCTGTGCTTCGTCGGCAGGTCGAGCGGCCGCGGCCTTCATGGGCTGACCGTGCTGTGCTCTCCGCTCTCGCCCGGCACCTGCCACCTGCCTTACGTCGCCATCGGCTGGTCACTCCGGGCACCCTGCTGACCTGGCACCGCCGTCTGGTGCGCTGGAAATGGCGGCAGGCACCAGCCAGGCCCGGCCGGCCGCCGTTGCCGGAAGAGACAGTCGCGCTCATCCAGCGCCTGGCGAGAGAGAACCCGACCTGGGGGTACGTCAGGATCCAGGGCGAACTGCGACGGCTTGGCCATCGGGTCGCCGCCGCCACCATCCGGCGCGTTCTGCGCCGCTCCGGTCTGCCGCCCGCACCGCAGCGCGCCTCCCAGCAGACCTGGCGCACCTTCCTCCGCACCCAGGCCCACACGCTGCTTGGCTGCGACTTCATGCACGTGGCAACCGTCTTCCTCCGACGTCTCTATGTCTTCTTCGTCATGGAGATCGCCACCCGGCACGTCCACGTCCTGGGCGTCACCGCCCATCCGACCGGCGCATGGGTCACCCAACTTGCCCGCAATCTGCTCATGGACCTCGAGGAAAGGGCTGGGTGCTTCCGGTTCCTCATCCGCGACCGGGACAGCAAGTTCACCGCCGCATTCGACGCCGTCTTCGCCGGCAACGGCACAGCCGTCATCCCGACTCCGCCACAAAGCCCACGGTCCAACGCATTCGTCGAACGATGGATACGCACAGCCCGCGCAGAATGCACCGACCGACTCCTCATCACCGGCGAACGACACCTGCGCGCGGTCCTCACCAGGTATGCCGAGCACTACAACGCGGGACGGGCCCACTGCAGCCTCGGTCTACGAGCACCTGACGACGACCTGAATGTCATCCCCCTGCCCGCTGCCACGGTCAGACGCCGACAGGTACTTGGCGGACTGCTCAACGAGTACCACACCACGCCATCCCGACCGCCTCACCATCCACAGGAAAGGACCAGCTCAGCAGCCTGATCGGAATATTGACACCCTTCACGGCTACGCGAGAGCGCCGACTCGAGCGACGAGGCCGACGACCGCCAGTCCAGGGTGCAGGCCTCCCACCAGGGCGGATGACATTCTCGGCAAGCACAGCCGTTCTCAGGAGGTGGTGTTGCTCAGGAGCGTGTCTGAAAGATCGTGTAAGTCCGTGATGTGACAGGCTGGCCGAGGCCCGGCCTCGGGCCTTGGCCAGCCGGGACGGACAGAACATGACGGACAACGACACCCCGACCGCCGCATCGGTCGAGGACAAGCTGGTGAACGAGGTCGTCGAGCGGCTGATGGACCGCGCCGACGCATCAGGAGCTGCCCTGCTGGGCGAGGGCGGGCTTTTGACCGAGGTCACCCGTGCGGTTCTGGAGCGGGCTCTGGATGCCGAAATGAGCGAGCACCTCGGCTATGAGAAACACGATCCGGCCGGCCGGGGGTCGGGCAACAGCCGCAATGGGACCTCGCCGAAGACCGTGCTGACCGATGCGGGTGCGGTCACGGTGGCCGTTCCGCGAGACCGCAACGGCTCCTTCACGCCGAGGCTGGTACCCAAGCACGCCAGGCGGCTGGCCGGGTTCAACGAGCAGATCCTGTCGCTGTACGCCCGCGGCATGAGCGTGCGCGACATCCGCTCCCACTTGGCCGCCATGTACGACGTGGAGGTTTCACCGGACCTGATCAGCAAGGTCACCGATGCTGTCGCCGACGAACTGGCCACCTGGCAGAACCGGCCGCTGGACGCGATCTGGCCGATCATCTACATCGACGCCCTATGGATCAAGATCCGCTCCGGATCAGTGGTCTCCAAGCCGGTCTACCTCGCCGTCGGCGTCGACATGGACGGCCGCAAAGACGTCCTGGGCCTATGGGTCGGCGACGGAGGCGAAGGCGCTACGACATGGATGACCGTGCTCACCGAACTGCGCAACCGCGGCGTGGAGGACGTGTGCATCGTCGCCTGCGACGGCCTGAAAGGCCTCCCGGAGGCGGTCACCGCGACCTGGCCCAGAACCACGGTGCAAACGTGCGTGATCCATCTGATCCGAGCCTCGCTGCGACTCTCCTCCAGCCGTGACTACCCCAAGCTCGTCCCCGCGCTCAAAGCGATCTACACGGCGCCGACCGAACAGGCCGCCGAACAGGCGCTGGAGGAGTTCACCGCCTCGGAACTGGGCCAACGCTATCCGGCAGTCGTGCGGATTTGGCAGGCCGCCTGGAGCGAGTTCACCCCCTACCTGGCGTTCCCACCGGAGATAAGGAAGGTCGTCTACTCGACGAACCTGATCGAGTCGATCAACGCCCGGCTGCGGAAGACCACCCGCAACCGCGGCCATTTCCCCTCCGAGCAGGCCGCACTGAAGGTGCTCTACCTCGCAGTGCGCGAGCTGATCGCCCCCAAGGCCAGCGATATCAACCACGTCGCGGCACACTGGAAGAAGGCGCTGAACCAGTTCTCACTGTTCTTCGAGGACCGGCTCAACACTACGTAGCCCCCAAAGGACTTACACAAAGACACTGACACGTCCGTTGCTCAGGTCCTGGATGCGGGCTTGTATCAGGGGAAGGATCTCGCTCGCGGCTCGTTCGACGGAGGTGGCGAGTACTTCGGCGTTGAGCTTGCGGTGTGGTACGTGAGCGAGTTTGTCGCGCAGTGCGATGGGGCCGCTGTATGCCTGCGCCACGGTGCCGTGAGATGCCTGTTTGAGCATTTCGCCGAAGGTGAGCATGCAGTAGGCCAGGGCGAGGAGGCGCTCGTTTCCTGGCTTGGGTGGTCCGTCGCGGAGGATTGAGCGGGCTTGGTCGAGCGCTGCCGTTGCATCGGTCAGGCGTAGCAGCTCCCTGTTCTCCCGGTCAGTGCGTGTGTTGGTCACGCCGCCCCGCGCAGGTCGTTCAGGGGTTCGGTTTCTTCGACTTCCACTCCGGGGCCGCGTGGGACGACTTCCACGAGGGCGCCGAGGATGCTGGAGAGGTCTGTTTCGAAGCTGGTGATGTCGAAGTAGGAGCGGTCGGCGTCCAGGGTGGCTACGAGTTCCCCGGGCTCGGTACTCAGGGCGAAGGAGTGCAGGCCATGGCGACGTCCGAGTTGGCGGATGGTCGTGGCGTTGGCGCGGAGCTTTGCGGTGGTGGCCGGCCTCATGGCTCATCCTCCTTAGCGCTTTCGGGCACCGGAATCGACAGGAGCCAGAATATAGGAGTGTGGTAGCAGGGTGGGCAGGCTCGGGAGGGGCGCCGGGAGCGGTGTCCTCTTGCTCCGTACGGCGGTGTACGGCCCCGAGGCACTCTGCTACAGAGTGATACGGCTCGTCGCGGAGAGTTGCCGCCCTGCTGGGGGTCAAGGGGTCGCAGGTTCAAATCCTGTCGTCCCGACCAGCATTTTCGCAGGTCGGAGGCCGTTTCCGCAGGTAGCGGAAGCGGCCTTAACCGTTTCCGGGGTGGGAGCGATGGGGAGCCCTCGCGCTCCCAACTCGCAGACGTGTCAACGGTGTCCGATTCGTCCGTCATCCGATCCGGTAGACCTTGTGCCGCTCGAAAAGTCATCGCCGTAGGTGAGCAGGGTGCGGTCAGTCCGCTGGGACCATGTCCTCCGTGATCGTGTCCTTGTTGTACAAGGTGACCCGGAAGCTGCTGACTGTTCCGTTCGTGCTCGTGCGTCGCGGGACGGCGAAGGAGGCGGAACTGCTGGTGCTGCGGCACGAGAACGCGGTCCTGCGCCGCCAGTTGGCCGGGCCGGTCCGCTATGAGCCCGCCGACCGGTTCTGGTTCGCAGCGCTGTCCGGGCTGATATCCCGGCGCCACTGGCGCGAGATCTTCCCTGTCACCCCCGGCGTCTTCCTTGCCCGGCACCGCAGGTTCATCGCCGCGAAGTGGGACTACACCGCGCGCCGGGGCAGCGGCCGCCCGCCCACCCCGGCAGCGGTCAAGAAGCTCGTCCCGGCGGCTGGCGAGGGAGAATCCGCGGTGGGGGCACAGGCGGATCCAAGGGGAGCTGGCCCGACTCGGGCATCGGATCGCCGCCTCGACGGTCTGGGAGATCCTCAACGCGGCCGGCGTCGACCCCGCGTCACGTCGCTCAGGCCCCACCTGGCGCGAGTTCCTGACCGCGCAAGCCGAGGGCATCATCGCGGCAGACTTCTTTCACATCGACACCGCACTCGGCAGGCGGTTGTACGCGCTGGTGTTCCTCGCTCACGGCCCCCGGCGGCTGCACCACATCACCGGGGTCACCGCCCGCCCGACACGGACTGGGCGGTGCAGCAGGCGCGGAATCTCACCGCCGATTTGGGCATACGCATCGACTCCCTGCACTTCTTGTTACGCGGCCGCGATGGCAAGTACGGCGAAGCCTTCGACGCCGTCTTCCAGGCCGAGGAAATGGAGATCCTCAACAGTGCGCCACAGGCTCCCCGCATGAACGCGCACTGCGAACGCATCATCGGCAGCATCCGACACGAAGCCCTCGACCACATCCTCACCATGAACGAGGCCCACGCCCGCCACGTCCTCGCGGCCTACGAGCAGCACTACAACGAACACCGACCCCACCAGGCCCGCAACCAGCTACCACCCGACGCCCACGAACAATTCGCTGCGATGCACAGCCTCAGCACCGGCAAAGTCCTGCGCACCCGGATCCTCGGCGGCCTCATCAACGAGTACAGATACGCGGCATGACATACAGCGATGACTTTCGAGCGGCACACGTAGGAATGCCAGAGTGTTGGTCGCGGCGAGGTAGGCCAGGCGCAGCAGCACAACAGAGCATGATGCCGCCAGGGCCTTGAGCGGGTGAAGGTACCTGGGGCGAACGTCGAGGAGAACCGAAGAGCCGTGATCAGGCTCCCGACCTGCGTGGATGATTTCTCGGCACCCGCAGTCCTCCCCGACCTCCGGAGCCGTGTCCCTCTGACGAGGGGTGTCTGCCCGAGGCGGACACCCGGCACCGGTGCCGGCCGATACCGGGCCCCACGGCGTGACCTCAATGATCGCCTACCGTCTCCCTCGGCAGGGATCTACCCACCGCTGAACGTCGGCTTCCGCTTCTCTAGGAAGGCGGACATTCCCTCCTTTTGGTCGGTGCTCGCGAAGGCGGCGTGGAAGAGCTTGCGCTCGAATCGCACACCTTCGCTGAGCGTGGTCTCCAAGGCGCGGTTCACGGCCTCCTTCGCCGCCCTGGCGGCCGGCCTCGACATCGTGGCGATGGTCCGGCCGGCTTCGAGTGCCTCATCGAGCAGTTGGTCGGCCGGGACGACCCGGCTGACCAACCCGGCGCGCTCGGCCTCCTCGACCGGCATGGTGCGGCCGGTCAGGCACAAATCCATTGCCTTCGCCTTCCCCACTGCCCGGGTCAGGCGTTGCGAGCCGCCCATCCCCGGAATGATGCCGAGTTTGATCTCGGGCTGGCCGAAGACCGCGGTGTCGGAGGCGATGAGCAGGTCACAGAGCATGGCCAGCTCACACCCTCCACCCAGGGCGTAGCCGCAGACCGCGGCGATCAGCGGGGTACGGACCCGGGCGAGGGCCTCCCAACCGGCGAACAGATCCGCCTCGACCACGTCCTGGTAGTCGAGTACGGCCATCTCGGAGATATCCGCCCCTGCGGCGAAGGCGCGTTCCGAACCGGTGATCACGATCGCCCCGACCTTCGTGTCGGCGTCGAACTCCGCCGCCGCGCGGGTGAGTTCGTGCATGACCGTCAGGTTGAGAGCGTTGAGCGCCTTCGGACGGTTCAGTCGGATCAACCCGACTCCACCGCCGGGGGTACTGGTCTCGATCGTCTCGTAATGGGTCATATCCTTGTGTCCGCTCTTCGTATGCGCCGTGATGGTGGCGGGAGTTGGGACCGCGGTGCGCGGGTGACGCGCCGCGGGTGGCGTGTCCACCTGCTCACCGGGTAAGAACGATCTTCCCGGCCGTCTCGCCGTGTTCCATCGCCCGGAAAGCCTCCTTCGCGTCTGCCATCGGCACTTCAAGACCGATCTCCGGGACGATGCCGGCGTTTGTCACGAAGGTGAGGAGGTCGAGGAGCTCCTGGCGGGTGCCCATGGTCGATCCCTCGACTCGCAGCTGAAGGAAGAACAGCCGTTGCAGGTCCGCGCCTGGGTTGGGACCGCTTGTGGAGCCGCAGCAGATGATGGCTCCCCCGGGCCGCAGCGCCCGCATCGAGTGCTGCCAGGTGGCGTCGCCCACGGACTCGAACACCGCGTCCACTTTGGCGGGCAGCCGTGCGCCGGGCTCGAAGGTGGCATGGGCGCCCAGCTTCTCCGCCAGCGCCCGCTTCTCCTCGCTGCGTCCGGTGGCCCAGACCCGCATCCCGGCGGCGCGGCCGAGCTGTACCAAGGCGGTGGAGACACCGCCCGAGGCACCCTGGACCAGCATCGTCTGCCCGGGCTTGAGGCCGGACTTGGTGAACAGCATCCGGTAGGCGGTCAGCCATGTCGTTCCCATGACGGCCGACTGCGCGGCAGTCAGCCGGGCGGGCTTCGGGACGGCGTTGTCCCGCGGCACCACGACGGCATCGGCCATGGTGCCTTGGTGCTTCTCGGTGAGCAGGGTGCGCTTCGGGTCGAGGGTCTCGTCGCCGCGCCACTGGGGGTCGCCGATGACGGAGTGCACCACGACCTCGGTCCCGTCCTCCAGCGTTCCGGCGCCGTCGCAGCCGAGGATCATCGGGAAGCGCTCGGCCTTGATCCCGACGCCGCGCAGCGTCCACAGGTCGTGCATGTTCAGGCTGGCGGCGGTGACGTGGACCCGTACCCAGCCGTCGGGGGTGACGGGGTCGGGGCGCTCCCCCACGGTCAGCGAGTCGAGCGGAGCGTCGGGGCTGGGCCCGGTGGCGTATACGGCGAACATCGTTCTCCTGGTGGTGGTGGGGTGGGTCAGATCCGCTCGATGAGCGTTCCTGTGGCGAGTCCTCCGGCACAGCACATGGTGAGGAAGCCCAGCTCGGCGTCGAGGTCTTCCATTTCGTGGAGCAACGTGGTGATCAGCCGCGCTCCCGAGGCCCCGAGCGGGTGGCCGAGCGCTATCGCGCCGCCACGGGGGTTGACCCGCTCGGGATCCGGACGCAGTTCCGCGAGCCAGGCGCCGACCACTGAGGCGAATGCCTCGTTGATCTCGATGATGTCCAGGTCCTCGATCACCATCCTGTTGCGCTGCAACATCCGGCGGGTGAGGGGGATGGGGGCGGTGAGCATCATCAGCGGATCGTCACCCTGCAGGGCGTGATCGCGTACTCTGGCCCGCGCCCGTACGCCGAGTGCGCGCGCTCTGGCCGCCGACATCAGGAGCACGGCCGAGGCTCCGTCGGAGGTCTGCGACGAGGTCCCGGCGGTGAGCCGTCCGTTGTCGGCGAACACCGGGGGCAGAGCCGCGAGCGACTCCGCGGTGGTGTCGGGGCGGATGCCCTGGTCGGTGTTGTGGACCTTCCCGCCGGCCTTGACCGGCAGGATCTCGCGGGCAAACGCCCCGGCCCGGGTGGCGGCATCGGCCCGCTGGTGCGAGCGCAGAGCCCACTCCTCCAGTCTGGCGCGTGACAGACCCCAGGTGGTCGCGATGCGTTCGGCCGACAGGCCCTGCCCCACCAGGTTGTGCGCCTTGATCAGGCCGTGCCGCCCCATGATCTGCGGGGTGATGGCGTCACCGTACTCCACCTGGACGCGCACTCCTGCGGCGAAGGGCAGGTGCCCCATGTGTTCCACACCGGCGGCAATCACCACATCCTGTGCCCCTGAGGCGATGAGTGCCGCGGCGAGATTGACGGCCTGCTGCGAGGCCCCGCACTGGGTGTCCACGGTGCTGGCCGGGACCTCGACGGGCAGTCCCGCGTGCAGCCAGGCGTTGCGGGCCACGTTCGCCCCCTGCTCACCGATCTGCTGGACGCAACCGGTGAGGACCTGGCCGACCTCCAAGGGGTCGACACCGGCCCGGTCAAGGACCGCGGTGTAGACCGCCCCCAGCAGATCGTGGGGGTGCAGATTCCTGAAGACGCCCTTGTCCGGGTGGCCGCGCCCGATCGGGGTGCGGACGGCTTCCACGACCACGACGTCTGACGGCTGGGTCACGACTTCTCCTTCTCCCGGAGGGGGCACGCCGGGGCGGGCCGTGTCCCAGGCGGCAGGGTGCCTTCCCGCGCCGTCGGGATCAGATGGGCGGCGGCACGCCTGATGGCGTCGAGTGAGGGCGGGTTGGCCAGGCTGCCCCGGCTGACGACCGAGTCCGGGGCCGCGCCCATGAGGATGCGCTTCACCGGGACTTCCAGCTTCTTGCCCGACGCGGTACGCGGTATCTCGTCGAGCGGAACGATTTCGTCGGGCACGTGGCGGGGCGAACACCCGGTGCGGATGGCCGCGGTGATCCTCGACCGCAGCGCGTCGTCGAGCACGCTGCCGGCGGACAGAACGGTGAACAGCACGAGCCAGCCGTGCGTTCCCGGGCGCGGTACGTCGACCGCGAGCGCGTCCTGGACCTCGGAGACGGTGAGCAGGGCGCGGTATATCTCGCCGGTGCCCATCCGTACGCCGCCCCGGTTGATGGTGGCGTCGCTACGTCCGCTGATGACGCCGGTGTGCCGCTCTGTCAGGAGCAGCCAGTCCCCGTGCGTCCACACTCCGGGGAAACCCGAGAAATACGCGCCGCGCAGCCGTTCACCCGTCGGGTCGTTCCAGAATCCGATCGGCATCGAGGGAACCGGCTGGGCCACGACCATCTCCCCGACCTCCCCCACCAGCGGTCTTCCGTCGGGCGCGTATGAACGCAGGTCGACTCCGAGCGCCGGAGGGCCGAGTTCGCCACGGTAGACCGGGACGGTCGGCACCGCCCCGAGGAACGGGGTGACCACGTCGGTCCCCCCGCTGAGGGAGACCAGCCAGGGCTTGGTGGGAAAGGCGGCGTAGACCCAGTCGTAGCACTCGGGAGCCAGCGGTGAGCCGGTGGAGCCGATGACGCGCAGCGCGGACAGGTCGCGTCCGTCGAGCGGTCGGACGCCGTTCCGCCGGCACGATGCGAGCCAGGCGGCGCTGGTGCCGAGCACCGTCATCCCGGTTTGCTCCGCGAGGTCCCACAGCACCTCGTGCCCAGGATGGCCGTCGTACAGGACGACCGAGGCGTCGGTGAGCAGCGGGCCGACGAGGATGTTCCACATCACCCAGCCCGTGGTGGTGTGCCAGAACACCCGGTCCAGCGGGCCGATGCCGAGCTGCAGGACCGTCGTCTTGAGCAGTTCCAGGAGCACACCGCCGTGACCGTGCACGATCGCTTTCGGCGGCCCGGTGGTGCCGGAGCTGTAGAGCACCCACAGCGGATGGTCGAAGGCGACGGCTTCATAGGCGAGCTCACTGTCCTCCGCCCCCAGGAATCCGTCCTCCCAGCCGGAGCCGTCGAGGTGGCCCAGCCGTACATATCGGGCACCGATCCGGCGGGCGATGTCGCGGCCCTCGGCGTCACGGTCCATGGCCTTGCCCTTGTGCCGGTAGCCGTCGACGGCAAGCAGCACGGCCGGCTCGATCTGGGCGAACCGGTCCACCACGGCGCCCGCCCCGAACTCCGGCGCCGCAGCCGACCACACCGCACCCAGCGAAGCCGTGGCCAGGAAGGCGGCGAGCGTCTGTGGGAGGTTGGGCAGATACGCGGCGACGCGATCACCGCGGCCGATCCCCGCGTCGCGCAGGCCCGCCCGGATACGGGCGGTCTCCCGGCGCAGGTCCGCCCACGTCCATGCACGGACGCCGGGGTATGCCTCGGAGGCGTACCGGACGGCCACCTTGCCGGGATCGCGGTCGGCGAACACATGCTCGGCGAACGACAGGCGGCCACCCGGGAACCACTCCGTGCCCGGCATCGCCCGCGATCCCAGGGCGCACCGCGGCCCGGTGTGCCAGCGGACGCCCAAGAACTCCGCCGCCGCGGTCCAGAAGCCCTCGAGGTCCGTGACCGACCAGGTCCACAGGTCGTGGTAGTCCTCCCCGTGCCCGGTGGCCCGGGCGAAGCGGGACAGCGCCGAGTCACGCACGGCGGCGCGGGAGGGCCGCCAGAGCACGGTGGCTCCGGCGGCGCCCCCGGTCACTTGATCACCAGCCCGCTGAGCGGCGACCCGGACGCCCCGGTCAGGGGCAACGGCGCGGCGACGAACATGAACTCGTACACCCCGTCGTCGGCGCAGTGCGCGGACAGCGCCTCCAGATCGAAGATCTCCCCGAGAGCGAGACCCATGTGGACCAGTGCGATGGAGTGCAGGGGTTGCACATGGCCGATCTCGTTGGGGCGTACCTCCACGCCCCAGGTGTCGGAGGCGACGGCGGAGACCTCCCGCTCATGCAGCCACGGTGCCGTGTGCAGCGACAGCCCGGGCGACGGCCCGCCCGCGTAGTCCCCCCACCGGCCGCGCCGGGCGCCCAGGAAGCCCGTACGGACCAGGAGGGCATCCCCGCGCCGGATCTCGACGCCCTGCGCGGCGGCCACCCGCTCCAGCTCGTCGGCGGAGATGGCGTAGCCCGGCTCCAGGCTGCCGACCCCGGCCCACCGCGCGATGTCCAGCAGGACTCCGCGCATCACGAATCGGGAGACGGTCTTCTCGATGCCGTTGCGCGCCGCGCCGGCCGAGGTCACCAGGTCGGCGCTGCGCCCGTTGTACATCTTGCCCTCGAAGAAGATGTGCGACAGCGAGTCCCACTGGGTGCCGGACTGTGTCGGCAGGATGACGACGTCGTCGGAGAACCCGAACCCCCGCGCCGGGCCCCACGGCGTCTGCTCCTGGGCACCGGAGAGGTAGTCCGAGCCCGACGCCTTCACCAGCAGCTGCGGATTCTGGCGGAATCCTCCGTCCTGGCAGCCCTGCGGATCGTACGGCAGGCTGACCGGGATCACCTCGCCCCGGCGGACCAGCCCGGCCGCCGCGCGTACCTGCTCGGGGCCGACGAAGTTCAGCGTGCCGATCTCGTCGTCCTCGCCCCAGCGGCCCCAGTTTCGGCAGCGTTCGATGTAGTCCCGGAGCAGGCGCGTCTCCTCGTCGGTATCGGTCATGCGTCGGCCGCCTTCGTGTTGTAGGCCTCCGCCAGGTTCGGGGCCGCGATGTCGTTGAAGGAGTCCCAGGCGATCAGCGACGCGTCGGACTGGACCCCGCCGGAGGCGTTGACCCTCTCGAAGAGCCGGTCCGTGGACTCCAGGATCTGCTGGCGCAGCCGCTCCTTGGAGACCCCGACAAGCTCGCCGTCGCGTTTCCGGATGACGCCGTTGACCAGGACCGTTCGCACGTTGGCGGCGTTGGCCTGAACGACCATCGCACCGACCGGCTCCGGGCGGGGCAGCACATTGAGCCCGCCGCCGACGACGACGATGTCCGCCTTCTTCCCAGGGGCCAGGGTTCCGGTGACGTCCGCCAGCCCCAGGGCCTCGGCCCCGTTGACCGTTCCCCAGGCCAGGGCGTCCCGCACGCTGAGCGGAAGGGTGTCCGGCGCCTGGTCGAGCGCGTTGAGCGGGTCGTTGATCAGGCACCGGGCGTCCTGCAGCCCCATGCGCATCTGGGTGAACAGGTCGCCGCTGGACAGCGAGATGATGTCGCAGCCCAGCGTCGGCTTGATGCCCAGATTCAGTGAGCGGCTGATCACCGGGTGGCCCATGCCCATCTGGATCTCGCTCTCCGGGGTACAGGACACCTTCGCCCCGGCCCGTGCCAGCATCGCGAGCTCATCGTCGTCGAGCGCGTTGCAGTGCACATGCACCTGGTCGGGTCCCAGCAGCCCAAGATGATCCATCTCGCGGATGCCGCGGCATACCCTCGAGCCCCAGAAGCAGGCGGTGTGCACGGTGATGAGGGCACCGAGTTCGCGTGCGGTGTCGATCTCGCGCTTGGTCCTGCTGAAAGGCACGAATCCGGGCTCGCTGAGTGAGACGCCCATCCTCACCAGCTCGTCGCCGCCGCTGAAGTGCTTTCCGGCGACCCGCCGCGCGTCCCGGATACGGGCGTCGTGGTCCGTGAAGTACGGGGTCTCGCTGGGGGCGGCGTTGAATCCGTAGCCGTAGACGGCCCGGATGCCGGCGTCGGCCAGGCCGCGGTACGCCTCGTCGGCGTCGTCGGGGGTGTTCACGCAGTGCGAGAAGTCCAGCACTGTGGTGACACCGGCGTCCAGGGCCTCGACCGCGCCGACGTAGTTTCCGGCGTAGACATCGGCCGGACTGTAGGCCGGGAGCAGACTCATCCGGATCCCGGTCATGTACTCCTTCAGGGACCAGTCGGCGCATATGCCGCGCAGGGCTGTCTGCCAGGTGTGCCGGTGGGTGTCGACCATCCCTGGCATGACGACGCAGCCTTCGGCGTCGATGACTTCGGCATCGGCGTCGATGTGTGGGGCGATCCGTGCGATCCGGTCGTCTTCGACCAGGATGTCGCCGACCGGTATCTCGCCGACCTGCGGGTCCATGGAGAGGACGTAGCCGCCCTTGATCAGGGATCGTGAAGGGGACATGTTGCGCTCCTTTGCGCTGCGCGGCATGGGACGCGGGTGTCGACAGCACTCGCGCTGTCGGGGCCCGCATCGTCGTGCGACTGAAGGTTGTCGCAGCTCACCCCAGCGGTCTATGTTCGCCCACATAGCGCTTCGCTCTTCCATTGTGGCTGCGCACAGGAAGGCACGGAGGCGGGGCGATGGCAGGGAGGCAGGTATGACCGAATCCCCGGTCCGGGGCCGGATCGCCCGCCGTCGTGACGATCCGCTGTCCACGTGGATGCCCGCGGTGACCGACACCCTTCGCGCGATCAACGCCGAACAGGACCTTCCGCACGTCCTGGCCCTCATCGCCCGCCACGCATGTGAACTGCTGGATCTCAAGCAGTGCGCGGTCTATGTGCTGCAGTCCGACGCCACGTTCCGGCTGGAGGGCTCGCACGGGCTGACGCCCGACTATGTCGCGTGGGCCAACCTCGAACCGATGCGCCTGAGCGAAAGCACGGCGTCATCGGGCCCGCCAACGGCACGCGCCGCGCTGACCATGAACCCCGTGTGCGTGCGGAACATCTTCGACGAGCCGGGGCTGGACCGCTGGCACACGATGATGGCCCGGGAAGGCTTCCACAGCGTCCTGGCGGCCCCGCTACGAGCGGCCGACCGGACAGCCATGGGAACGATCACGGGGTACACGACGGAGGACCGGCTCTTCGAAGCCGAGCAGATCCGCCTGATGACGCTATTGAGCGACCATGCGGCGGTCGCCATCGCGGCCGCCCGGCGCCGCGATTCCGAGCGCGCCGCGATAGCCGAGCTCTCCTCCGCCAACGAGGAGTTGCTCGCGCATCAGCGGCGGGTGGCCCGGCTCCACTTCGTACAGCAGGAACTCACTCGGCTGCTGTTGCAGGACGTGGGCCTGTCCGGTATCGCCGAGTTCCTCGCCGGCGAACTGGACGCGGCGATCAGGATCGACAGCGACGACGGAACTGAACTGGCCACCGCGCCCGCGGACTCGCCGCTCCACCCATGGCTCGAGACGGTCGCGCACGACGAGGCCGGGACCGCGCGGGTGATGGAGGCCGGAGGCTCCGGCCAGGCGCGTGGCTCCAGCCGTACGGATCCGGTGGCGGTCTGTCTGGCCCCGACCACCGGGGCGGGCCTGTCGCGGACGCGGCTGTGGGCGGCGCGCACCTCACCGGAGCGCTTCGACGAGGACGAGCGTTGGGCGATGCAGGGCTGCGCGCTGCTGATCGCGCTGGAGCGCAGCCGTCTCGAGCGCCGGTCCGAGGCGGAGGCGCGGCTCACCAAAGACCTCCTCGCGGACCTGCTGTCACCGGCCGCGATGGTGCACTCGGAGTCCGTCATGGCTCGTGCCACGGCCCTGGGGCATCACCCTCACGGGCCGCACACGCTCGCGTTGTTCGTGCCCGTGCCGGACGACAGCGTCCCCGGCCCGGCAGCCAGGATCCCCCGGATGACCACCGCACTCCTCGACCTGACCCGGGGAATGCGGCCGCGGCCCATCGTCGGGTCGATCGGCGATTCCGTCGTCGTCCTGCTGCCGGGGGAGTACGCTCGCGGCGCTGAGGGCTCCCCACCGACGGCCTTGGGCTCCCTGGCCGGACACGCCCGGGAGGCGACCGGGGGAGCGGTACGGTGCGTTGTCGGCCCGCCGGTGCCGTCGCTCGCCGAGATCCAGCCCAGCCTCGCCGTCGCCTCCCGGGCGGGGAGTCTTCTGACCACTGCCTCGCCGGAGATCGTGAGCATGCCGGATCTCGGCGTCTACGCGCTGTTGCTGGAGTCCGGGAGCGGAGAGGCCCTGACGCGGTTCGCCGACGCCACGCTGGCACCGATCGCCGACTCCGACCTCAAGCGCGGCGGCTGGCTCCTCCCCACACTGCACACCTGGCTGCGCGCGGGTATGTCCACCCGCGGCACCGCCGAGCGGCTCTTCGTCCATCCGAACACGGTGGGCTATCGGCTGAAGCGGGTGGCCGCGGCGACGGGTCTCGATCTCTCCAGCCCCGCGGACCTCATGTCGCTCCAGCTCGCCCTCATGGTCTTCGAGGTGCGGGGCGATCCGCGCCTGCGCGGCGTGCAGCGGCAGGCCGGCTGATCCCTTGAGGGACAGCGCCCCCGGTGGTGGGACGATCCTCCGCCATCGAGGCACTGCCTCCGGGGCCCACTCCCGTCGCGCGGTCGAGACCGCGATTCGGCACAGTGCTTGTTTAAATCGACACCGTGTAGATTACTTTACCCATGAAGCCCAAGAAGACCGCGAACAAGCTGTGGGCGCTTGAAGGCCCCGTTTTGACCATGGCGCGCGGAGACCTGATGACCGGCGGCGCCGGTGTCGTCAAGATCCCGGTGCCGGTCTTTCTCATCGAACACGACCAGGGTCTCGTCCTGGTCGACACCGGACTGAACCCGGCCGCGGCTGAGAACGCCGAAGCCGTCTACGGGGACCTGATGTCGTTCCTGCTCATCGACTACCGTCCCGAACACACCGTCGAGCGGCAGCTCGCCGCCATCGGGCACCGGTGCTCCGACATCACCCACGTCGTCGTGTCACACGGACATTTCGACCACACGGGCGGAGTGAGTCTGTTCAGTGGCGCGCAGTTCTACCTCGGCGCCGGCGAGCTCGATCATGTCCACGCCGACGTCGGGGATCAGCTGCGGGCCTGCCGCGGGGAAGACTTCCTCTCGCTGGACCGGCGCGCCTTGACGGAGTTCGAGCACGACATCGACCTCTTCGGCGACGGGGCGATCGACGTGCTGCTGGTGCCGGGTCACACTCCGGGCAATGCCGCGGTGCTGGTCCGGCTGCCCACCCGGAGCGTCCTGCTCACCGCCGACACCGTGCATCTGCGCCACGCCTGGGAACACGAACTGCCGATGCCGATCGACCATGACCACGCGCGGGCTAGCGAGTCGATCCGTCGGCTCAAACGAATAGCGGCGGACGCGCACGCCGAGGTCTGGATTCCTCACGATCCGGACGATTGGCGGGCGTTCGGCGCCCCCGGCGCCTATCAGTAACTCCCTTGACCGTCACAGGCCACCACTGTGGTGGCGGCCTGTGACGGTCCCGCAAACCGCGGCGCTTCTGGGTGCGGCCGACGCCTGCAGCGGCATAGGGTGCCTGACGGTCCTATAGTGGTGTATACGTGGAAACGATCTATTCACCCACCTTTAAGTCCAAATGATATTAAAACTAAGGTATTGTTCCCATGGAAGAGAATGGGCACACCTTCTCGATGTGTCTGGATGAATCGGGGATCCGGTGCCGGGACCAGAAATTGGCGGAGGCCGCACTTCGGGTTCATGAGCGTTTGCGGTCCAGCACGGCGGCTGCGTATCTACGGACGCCGGATGGATCCCTTTCCGCTGCGGTGGTCCTGGACACGATCCTGAGCTTCGCTATCTCTCCGTGTATGGCCGAAGGGGACCGCCGCTTTGTGTCGGCGCTCGCGCATCAGAGCGGCGAGCTCGTGTGCATGGGCCCAGACGATTGGCGCCGCATCGTCCGTGAGACCCCTGCCTTCGTCCAGCATATGCCCTTCTCCATGCGGGCTGCCTCTGCTCCCATTCGCACGCCACGCCATCGCTTTGGTGCCTTGACTGTGCGGTGGATGCCGGATCGTCCACCTTCGGAAGAAGCTCTGGACTATATGAGGAGTGTCGCCGAAGAAGTCGCGTATTCCTTGGAAGAAATGGCTGACCAAGGTATTTCCATGATGGCTCCGAGTATTCCGCTGTTCGTCCCGGAAAGGGGGCCCGGGGAGACTTCCGTCGTATCCGTCGATGAGGCGGGAGAAGAACTCCCGGCTCCACGGGCAGGGCTGCGAAGTGCTTTTCTCTTCCAGTTGGAGAAAGTGGGTATGGAGCTCACCGCCGCCGACCGGGTCCGGGACGTCGTCGCCGCCACTCGGGCCGAGGTGGTGCGGCCGTTCGGCGGGAAGTCCGTGATGCTGTGTCTGGTGGAGCGGGGTCGGCTGCGGGTTGCGGGTTCCTCCGGCATCTCCAAGGACGATCTGCGGCGCGTCGACGGGCTCATCTTGACGGAGGGCACACCGGAGGGCCGCTGCACGCTGCGTGTCCAGCCGCTGCTCTTCGCGACTTCCCAGGAACTGAAGGCGGCCTATCCCGGTCTCGACCGGTACGACGACGGACGGGCGAGGGCCTTTTTGCCGTTGGTCTCCAACGGACGGGCGGCGGGCTGCTGTGTCGTGGTCTTCGAGAGCCTCCGCACGCTGGAGCAGGAGGAACTCGCCATTCTCATGATCATGCTCGGCCAGGTGAGTCAGTCGCTCGAGCGGGCCCGGTCCCGCGAGATCGACCACGCGGTCATCCAGGGCATGCAGAACGCCTTGCTGCCCCGCGGCCTGCCGCATCTGAGAGAGCTGGAGACCACCGCCCGCTATCTGCCGGCCACTGCCGGGACGGAGGTCGGCGGCGACTGGTACGACGTGATCAGACTGAGCGAGGGCGAGGTCGGAATGATCATAGGAGACGTCGAGGGACACAGCGCGGACGCGGTCGGGATCATGGGACAGTTGCGCAGCGGTGTGCGGGCCTACGCGATGGAGGGGCATGACCCCGCCAACGTGCTGGGCCGCAGCAATCGTCTGCTGTCCGAACTGGAGAGCGATCTCTTCGCCACCTGCTGCTGCATGTGGCTGAACCTCGAGACCGGTGTCGCTACCGTGGCCAGCGCGGGCCACTACCCTCCCCTCCTTGCTGACTCCCAGGGCCGCACCGCCTCCGCCCAGTTGAGGGCAGGTCCTCCATTGGGGATCGATCCGGAGGCGACATACCTGGAAACGGAGTTGGTAATCCCGCCGGGCGGTATCGCGGCCCTCTACACCGATGGGCTGCTCGACATCCGGGGCGAGGGTCCGGAGGCGAGCACTGTGCGACTACAGCGTGAAATCGCCGCGCATACGCGGGAGAATCTGGACGTCCTCGCGGACCGGCTCATCGACGTGTGCGGCGCGCAGGCACAGCGCGAAGACGACGTCGCCCTGCTGCTGATGCGTTACGAGGGCGCCCGGGGGCCCCACGGCCGGGTGGCCCATGTCTCTGTCCAGCGCCACGATGTGCAGCGGGTGCGCGAACTACGCCACCACCTGAGAGACCTGGTGTCCGACTGGGGACTCGCCCCACTCATCGAGGACCTTCAACTCTTGGTGTCGGAAGTCGTGACGAACGCGCTGATCCACGCGCACAGTGAAGTCGACCTCCGGATACGGGAACAGGTCGGCCGGCTGCGTGTGGAAGTACGCGACAGCGACCCTCATCCACCGGTCCCCGCGGCCAACCTCGATCTGGAGGAAGCGAGCGATGATGAGGCCGAGTCGGGGCGCGGGCTGCTGATTGTCGAGGCCGTGGCGTCCGCGTGGGGGAGTTCCCCGGCGGGGCGGGGCAAGACGACGTGGTTCGAACTGACCGTCCCGGAGAGTTGAGCGCCGACCGGAGCCGACCCCGCGCGCGGCCGGCCGGGGTCCGTGCCGTATACCGGTGCCGCGCCCCCGGTCGCGCGTCGGCAGGCGTTCAGCCGGAAGGTCCGGCCGGGCACCTACCGGGTCGTCCTTATCACCGTGGACGTGATCGGTCTGGACGGCGGCTGGATCGGCCGCACAGCCGATGGTGACGTCGCCTGCTTCCTCACCGACTTCCACGTCCTGCTCGACGCCGAGCGCGGCCATGAATTCGGTTCCGCGAAGCTCCGGCGCTGATCAGTACAGGAATGTGAAACGTCGGCTGGAAGGTAGGCCTATCCTGGCCGAACTGTCGTGGGGTGTCACCCTTTGGCTGGGGTCGTTGTCCTCCAGGTCGACGCTGACGGCGGCGAAGTCTGACCATCCGGCGAAACCGTCCCGGTCCGGGTCGACAAGCGCCAAAACTGTCGGATGCTGCGAAGTGACGGGCCCAACAGGTGAGTTGGTGGCATAAAGGGTGCCGCGCCCAGGGCCCGCCCAGCCCACCGGGGGTGGAGTCGCTCTGGTCACGTGCGTCCTTGGACTGAGCGTGGAGTCAGACCGAGGCCATCCGAGCGTGTGGCGAATACCCGGGGCAGCGACCAAGTTTGAGGCGCATTTCGGGCCTCCGGCCCCTACTTCGCAGGTTCAGGAGCTGTTCGCGGCGTCAGCGGCGTTGGAGTGCCAGTAGGTGACAAAAGCTGCGCCGATGTCCACGCTGAGCGGCTCCCCGGCGGACTCGTCCTCGCCCGGCGTGGGAACGGTCACCGGGTCAGTGGACTCGCCCCCGAAGTCCTGGAGCATCACCTGGAATTCCGTGAGCTCCTCGACCGGTCCCTCCGCTTCGCCGCTGCCGTCGGCGACGTTGATGCTGGCGAACGCCGTCGCGCCCGGCTTCAGGACGACGATGTCCCGCGGCTTGCTGCCCTTCAGAACCTCGGTCACGGCCTGCTGGTCCTCGCTGAACTTCAGATAGGGATAGCCGACCATTCGGCAGGCGTTGTCGGACACGTTCGTCGCATACAGCATGATGTGGTTGATCGGGCGGGGCTGGTCGGACGTTGAGAAGGTCAGCCCCTCGGTGGTGCACGAGTCGATATGTGCGCCGGCATCGGGGCGGGTGTCACCGTCGCCGCTGTCGTTACCGGGCGTCTGGTCGACGATCTCGGTGGCGTCGCCGCCCTTGAGGGTGACCTTCACCTTGACGGCCTTGGTCTTGGCGGCTGCCTCGAGCTCCTCGACGCTGCATGGCTTGGGGGAGTGGCCCTGGCCATCGCCGCAGAGGCCGCCCGAGCCCTGGACGTTGGCGTCCTCCGCCACCTTGATCCTGCGCTCGCCCACCATCAGCTCGCCCGGACCCTTGTAGGTCAGAGTGCCCGTGAACGTGCCGTCCGCGTCGTCCGCCCGGGAAGCGGTGGCCCCGAATGCCGTCGGCCTTGGTATCGGCAGCCTCGGGGTTGCAGGCGGAGAGGATCGGCACCGAGGCGATGAGCAAGCCGACACTGGCGACCTTGCGGATGAGCGACACGGAGAATCTCCTTGGACGGCAGGACCTGGCGATCGCCAGACCTGACGAGTGGATGTGCGACTCCTGCCGGCTCCGCGTGATGGCGGCACCCGGGAGCGGCTTGGTTGTTCGGCAGGGGTTTGTGTTCGGGTGGTGTCCGGCGGCCAGATCGTGATGGCAGGGTCTGATGCTCGGCCGACTTCGCGACGCCGAGCCACCACAGGCCCTGCCTTCATGCGGTGACCGCCTCGCGGTCACCGATCAGGAAAGCTCTCCGACCGGACAAGCCCGTTGATCGGTCCGGCAACAGCTTCTCAGCGCTACGGCTGGGGTTGACCGGCGAGCGGGCTGGACTCCGCGGGGTTCTCAGGGGGTGTTCCGAACAGCTTGGTGGCCAGGTCGCGGGTTTCGTCGGCCCAGGGTGCGGACCCGAGTGAGGACATGTCCACGTTGACCTCGGCGCGGGTGCCCTCGGCGTGGACGGTCTGTCCGTCTTCGGAGACCACGCGGAAGGCGTAGACCATGCTGCTCCTGCCGAGGCGCTCCATCCGGAAGCACACGTTGACGCGGCCGACGCCGCGTATCGGACTGCGATACCGGAACGTCTGCTCGAGCACGGCGTGCATCACGTCCGGGTGTGTCGGCACGCCGTCGACGAACGAGTACCCCGCTCGTGCCCAGATCCGAACCAGCGCGCGTTCGACCAGCAGCGGGTACCGGCCGTTGTGCAGGTTGCCCATGAAGTCGAGGTCGTCCAGGTGGACTTCGGCCGACTCGACGCACTCCGCAACGGACACCTCCGACGCGTTAACCATTGATCTCCTTCGAACCGCTCTTGCCATCCCCGGCCCCTCAGGCCAGGACACAGCCATGGCGAAAACGTGAGGGCACTGGGGCGACCGCTGAGCATCGCCTGCGAGCGGCCTTTGCCGCACGATGTTGTGGCACCACGATTCACGAACGCCGCCGAGGCGGCATCGGTTGATCGACCTATCTACGGCTGCGCACGTGACCGCGCCATGTTCGCGCAGCACCACGGAACATGGGTCACCCGGCTCGCAGAACTGACGGGCCGGTGTCGCCGGAGGCCCCGGAGTCGAGAAGGCGTCGGGCAACCGGGCCATCCGTGACAATTCCGTCGATCAGGCCGGACTTGAGGATGGCGCGGATGGCGTCCGCCTTTCGGGCGTCCCCGGCAATGCCGATCACTTCTGGAACCTTCCGCAGCTCCTCGATCTCTATGGAGATCACGCGGTCGCTCCCCTCAGGCCCAGATGGCCCGCAACCTCGCTCTTGACGTGGGTGTGTGCCTCGAGTCGTTGCGCTTTGTGATCCGTGACCGGGGCGGGCAATACGCCGAGTCCTTCGACGCCGTCTTCGAAGCTGAGGGCGTCGAAACCGTCAAGGTCGCCCCGGCAGTCCCCGCGGATGAACGCACACTGCGAGAGGGGCATCGGGGGAGGCTGCGGCGCGAGGCCCTCGCCACCTGTTGCTCTGGAGCGAGTGCCACACTCTCCGTGTTCTCAGCACCTGCGCCGGACACTGCATCGGACATCGACCGCATCAGGCCCGAGAGCGGTTACTTCCTCTCGCCGACCACCACACTGCGCCGCTGACCGACCTGAAAACCCCACGACGGCTGTTCCAGACTCGCGGTCGTACTGGGCTGCTAAAGGATCTCGAAGTGTCCGAACCGGGAGGAGGCCAGGGCGCGGAAGTGGCGGGAGTTGCGGGTTGCGATCTTGGGGTGTCCAGGCGCTCCGCCGCGGTCATGACGGAGGCGTCGATGATACCGAGGGGGAAGGGTAACGGCCGACGAGCTCGGCGATCCGGGGCCAGTCCTGGTCTTCGACCGGTTCGACTCGAAAGGCGCCTGCGGTGATGTCCTCGATGAGGGCGAGCTCGGCTTCGGCGGCCTTCTTGGCGCCAACGGCGCGTGACCCGGGTGTTGATGAAATACGAGACCTCCGCCAGGACGAGCTGGGGGATCACGAGTTCGCCGTCGAAGCCCTCCAGCAGCGCCGCGGACAGGGCGTGGTCAGGGTCGTCCGCGATAGTTAGGCGAAGACGGGACCTGCGTCGACGATCAGCTTCACGCGTCGTCTGCTTCCCCACGCATGCAGGCCTTGAGATCGCGGGCGTAGGGCGCGCTGCTACCGGCGTGTAGCACGCCTTTGCCCCCCGGAGGGCGCGGACGGGGTGTGACACGACGAGTCTGGATAGTTCTTTGGTGACCGGTTCGTCCACGGTGATGCCCTGGGCCGCCGCCGGCTGGCGCAGGCGGGCCTCAAGGTCTTCGGGCACCTGAATCGACATGCAGTCAGAATATCGCGGGACACACCGCGGGGAGAGATCCGCAGGGGCCGAATCGGCGCGAGCCTCCCCACCGGCCGCGGCACGACGACGTGGTTCGGAATGCTGATTCCGGCCGGATGACCGGGACCGCGGCGCGATCCCGGTCATCCGGCGTCGGCTTCTCCTCCATGCGTTGGCTATGGCCTTCCGGCTACGGCTGGGTCATCTGCCGGTACGCCCCGTAGAAGTCCTCCAGATGGTCCGTGCGCATGATGCGGCCGTGTGCGAGGTGATGCACATCGGTCGCGCGGAACGAGATGCCGCGGTGGGTCGCCGGGACACCGAGGAACGGCCTGACCTGGGTGCCGGTGAGGGTCTCGCGGAAGGTGACCACGGATCCGCTGACATGGATGGCATCGATACGGACCCGGAGGTCGGGGAACGTGGCGACGATGTCGTCGAGGACGTGCTGTTTCATGCCCTCGCGGCCGGTCCCCTGGCCGGGTGCCAGGGGCACGTCGACGTAGTCCTCGGCAAGGATCCGGTCATAGATACCCGCGTCACCGCTTTCGAAGGGGCGGTAGAGCAACAGGGCCGTTCGGGCCACGGCGGAGCGCGCGAGCGTCGCGCGGGCCTGCCGGCTGAGGCCCCCCTCCGGCACCCATGCGGAAGGCCGCTGCCGGCCGGCGGCCGTCGATGGGGTCGTGGCATCGGTGGCGTCCGGTTCCGCGGTCGCTGTTGGGATATTCGCGGCCGCGAGGAGCACGAGCAGGGCGCTGCCCAGCACGATGCCGTACCGGTGCGAACGCCTCAGGCGAAGCATGCGGGCGATCCGCGTGCGGAGGGACACGATTCATCTCCTCGCTGTCATGGGATGGGCCCGCGCGGGTCGGCGCGGGAGTCGGGTCGGCTTTCTCCACATGGACGGTGAGCCGACCAGTCCGCACCAGCGCTGCTCTCTCGGTCAGGTCCGCCACCTTCGGGCGCACCGACATGACACGCATACGCATGGTGAGACCTTCGGTGGTCGGCTACGCTGCCACATTCCGCTGTCGGCCCGACCGCAGCCAGGGCTGCGCTCACCCTCGGGCCGTCGCCCCCTGGCTGGAGCGGGGGCGTCACCGGCCTGGCCCGGGGTGAGGACGGAAGTCATGGCCCGCCTACGTGTCCCCGGGCCTACCGGACGCCCCTGATGACGCCGGATGTGGTGCTGGCGGAGAGGGCGTACTCCTCCCACGTTTCGCAGCCGTACCGTCCACCGGTAACGACCATGACTGTTCACCATCACCCCTGCGGGCCGAAGGCGGCAGGGGCAGCCGCAGCAGCGCTTCCCCCGGAGCCATCGTCATGCACCTGGTCCCGTGGTCTCCTGACTCCCTCGTGGGCGGGACTCCGGAATTGGCCTCGTCGTCTGGGACACCTTCACCTTGTCAGCCCATTCGAGGCGCGGGTCCGGCGGCGCGCGGAAGGCGTGCACCTGACTCAGTCGCCGTTCGATCCGATGGATCTCGTCTTCGTCGCTTCCGGGTATCTGCCTGCGCATGGCGATCAGTTTGGGTGCCAGATACCGAGCGCTGGCGCTGTCATGGAGGCGAGCCCACTCGTGCGTGGCACGGTCCACGGCTGCCACGACCTCCTCGGCGTCCGGCGGCTCGCCCCCGGACAGCCGGGAAGCGGCGGCGACGAGCCACAGCTCGCACGCCTTGCTCGGATCGTCCGCGACGCGAGCCAACTGGGCCCGTACTTCGATCCAGTGAATCGCCTCCGGAGAGGCAGGCCCGTAGGTGCGCAGCGCGCCCTGCTCCAAGAGGGCGACCATGCCCATAGCCTCGTGGTGCCGCCCGCCGTGCGCGGCGTTCCAGATCATCGAGTGCACTTCCTGCATCGGGGGAGGCGCGACCTTGATGGACGGCACCGGCACCGGGGTGATGATCGCCGGGTACAGGTTGGTGACGGTCTGCGACATGTCCCGCTCGGTGCGTGCGTCGAAGATCACCACGACTGCCACTCCGGCGATGACCAGGAACATACCGGTGACCGCGGTCTCGGACGGCACCTGCCCCAGCCAGATCCAGGCGATGAACGCGGCGACCGGCGCCTCCATCAGGAGCACCAGGCTGACCGTGATGGCCGACACCCTGCCCAGCACGAAGTTGAGCATCGACAGGCCCAGCATCTGCGGCAACAGCAGCAAGCCGAGCACGGCCAGCCAGGTGGCTGTGTCGAATCCGACCAGCTGTATCCCGCCCACGAGGCACACCACCAGCAGCACCACCGTGGACACACCGAAACAGGCGACTGAATACGAGGGTGTGCTCACCGTCGCACGGACCTGGCCGCCGAGTTCGGTGTAGACCGCGACCGCGACGGCTCCGACGAGGGCGAGCAGGTCACCGAGGAGTGCCGTGCCCTGGACTTGGAAGTCCCCGCCCGTGGCCACCACCGCGCCGAGCACGGCGATGCCCGTTCCGACCCAGGTGCTCCTGGGCAGCTTGCGGCCCAGAAGCACCGAGATCAGGCCCTGCCAGATTGGCTGGGTGGAGACCAGCGCTGCCGCGGTGGTGACCGAGGTGAGTTGGGTACTGGGCATGAACGTGGCGAAGTGCGTCGCCAGTGCCACACCCGCGAACACGCTGTAGCGCAGCTCTCGCCGCCTGTTCTTGCGCAGCAGACCGCGTAGTTCGTCGCCGCGCTTGACCGCGACCACCGGGCCCAGGGCGCAGGCGCCGAGCCCATTACGCCACAACGCGAGCGCCAGCGCGGGCGCCGCCGCGAACGCCGTCAGCGGAGCGGTCATGGAGATGGCCAGAACGGCCAGAACGAGGGCTCCAGCGTTCACGGCGCTCTTCGGTTTCACCCTTCTCTTCCCTTCTCTTCCCTTCTTGTCCGCGCAGCCCACCCCGGCGAGCGCCTGCGGCGCGCCGTAACCGCGTCATGATGCGAGGCAGGGCTGTGGTCGGTCCCCGGAGCTGTCAGGAGTTGTTAGCGGCGTCGGCGGCGTTGGAGTGCCAGTACGTGACATAGGCGGCGCCCACGTCGACGCTGAGCGGCTCCCCGGCGGACTCGTCCTCGCCCGGCGTGGGAACGGTCACCGGGTCAGTGGACTCGCCCCCGAAGTCCTGGAGCGTCACCTGGAATTCCGTGAGCTCCTCGACCGGGCCCTCCGCCTCGCCGCTGCCGTCGGCGATGTTGATGCTGGCGTACGCGGTCGCGCCCGGCTTCAGGACGACGATGTCCTGGGGCTTGCTGTCCTCCAGGACCTGGGTCACGGCCTGCTGGTCCTCGCTGAACGTCAGATAGGGGTAGCCGACCAGTCGGCAGGCACTGTCGGACAGGTTGGTCGCCTGCAGCATGATGTGGTTGATCGGGCGGGGCTGGTCGGACGTCGAGAAGGTCAGCCCCTCGGTGGTGCATGCGTCGACGTGTGCACCGGCATCGGCGCGGGTGTCACCGTCGCCGCTGTTGTCACGGGGGGTCTGGTCGATGATCTCGGTGGCGTTGCCGCCCTTGATGGTGACCTTCACCTTGACGGACTTGGTCTTGGCGGCTGCTTCGAGCTCCTCGATGCTGCAGGACTTGAGAGAGTGGCCCTTGCCATCGCCGCAGAGGCCGCCCGCACCCTGGATGTTGGGGTCCTCCGCCAACCCGATCTCGCGCTCGCCCACCATCAGCTTGCCCGGGGCCGTGTAGGTCAGAGTGCCGGTGAACGTACCGTCTGCGGCATTGTTCGCCCGGGAGGCGGAGGCGGAGGCCCGGGTGTCGTCCACCTCGGTGTCGGCATTCCCGGGGTCGCAGGCGGCCAGAAATGGGGCCGAGGCGACGAGCAGACCGACACTGGCGACGTTGCGAACGCGGATGAGCGACATGGGCCTATCTCCCTGGGTGGCAGGCTTGGCACTCACCAGACCTGACGGGTTGTGAAGTGATGCTTCCGGCTCGTGGTGACGTCACCCGGGAGCGCTTGGCTGATCGACAGGGCTCTTGCTTGGTGATCTGGCAGCAGGTCAAGGCGTGATGGCAGGGCCTCCTGGTGCTCGGCTGGCTTCGCGACCCCGAGTCACCAGGAGTCCTGCCTTCCTGTGGCGCCGCGAGGTCACCCGATCAGAAACCTTGTTGGACCGGACAAGCCCCCTGATCGGTACGGCAACGGATTCTCGGATTCACGGCTGGCGTTGACCGGCGAACGGCCTGGACTCCGTGGTGTCCTCAGGGGACGGGCCGAACAGCTTGGTGGCCAGGTCGCGGGTCTCTTCGGCCCAGGGCGCGGAGCCGAGCGAGGCCATGTCCACGTTGACCTCGGCGCGGGTGCCCTCGGCGTGGACCGTCTGTCCGTCCTCGGAGACCACGCGGAAGGCGTAGACCATGCTGCTCCTGCCGAGGCGCTGCATCCGGAAGCACACGTTGACGCGGCCGACGCCGCGAATCGGGCTGCGATACCGGAACGTCTGCTCCAGCACGACGTGCACCACGTCCGGATGTGTCGGCACACCATCGACGAACGAATACCCCGCCCGCGCCCAGATCCGTACCAGGGCACGTTCGACCAGCAACGGGTACCGGCAGTTGTGCAGATTGCCCATGAAATCGAGGTCGTCCAAGTGGACTTCGGCCGGTTCGACGCACTCCGCCACGGCCACCTCCGACGCGCTGACCATCCGTCTCCTTCAACCGTTCTTTCCTGTCCCCCCGGGCGTACGGGCCGGGACGCAGGCCTGGCGGATACTGAGTGCGGGCATCGGGGCGACCGCTGAGCTTCACCACGCGGCAGCCTTCGCCGCATGACGTTGTGGCACCAGGATTCACGGACGGCCGCCAAGGCGGCATCGGTCAACCGACCTATCCGGACGGGGGAGAGTCGAGTCTCGCGTGGATGGGAGCCGCCGCCATGCGTCACGTCCGCCCGGCGGTTCAGTTCCCGCGATTGCCAAAGGAGACGACAGCCTTCGGGCGCGACCCTGTAGTCTGCAGGCAGAAAGTGTCTTTCTGCTGGGCTTTCGGAGACCTTGGACTGGCCTCATCGACCCAGCTCAGCAGGTACTTTCGCCGCCCCGATCACGACCCGGTCGCCACTGCGTGTGAAACCCGGATGTCAGGGGCGTTCAGGTGTCTGGGTTGGCCTGGGCCAGCGTCTCCGCTCGCCAGGCCCGCGCCACCAACCGCTCGGCGGTTCCACACGATGTGCTGCCTCTGTGCAACGACGTACCAGGCAGGGCAAGCATCCACCATCCGGAGAGGCGACATGAGTCAGGAAAACGCATCCGCAGCCCTCGACGCCGACAGTGGCTACGCTCTCGGCACGACCGAGAAGGAGTACGAGCGTCTTCGTCAACAGGCCCAGGTGTGGGCTGATACCACAGAGGCCTTCCTCCGCAGGGCGGGCATACCCGAGGGCGCGCGCTGCCTCGACGTCGGATCGGGCCCCGGGGAGGTGATGCGATTGCTCTCCCGGCTCGCGGGCCCGTCCGCGACGGTGACCGGTGTGGACATCGACGGCGTCATTGGTCGCGAGGCGCTGCGACGATTGCGGGACGAGGAGAGCGGGAGGTTCGAGTTCCACGAACTCGACATCGAATCGGCTGACCGGATACCGGGCGGCCCCTACGACGTCGTGTTCACCCGACTCGTCCTGCTCCATTTGCGAAACGCGGTCGCGGGAGTCCGCAAGATGTACGAGGCCGTGGCCCCCGGCGGCCTGCTGATGGTGCAGGACTACGACCTGAGGACGTGGGAGACGCTGCCGTCATTCGAGGACAGTGACCTGCCGCGCGAAGTCTTGATGGAGACACTGCGGGCCAGCGGCAGGGAGCCGCTCATCGGCCCGAAACTGCCAGCGATTTTCCAAGCTGCCGGAGTGCCGGAACCGGTGGAGTGCCGGCAGATGGGTGCCATGTCCTTCCGGAAGGACGGCGGCATGGAAGTCGGGTTCAGGGTGCTGCACAGCACGCTCCCGGCCGCGTTGCGTCTCGGCGTTGTCACCGAGGAGCGGGTGCAGCGGTTCTTCGCGAACGTGGACCAGCGCATGCGGGGTGACGAACTGCTGTACCAGGTGTCTCCCTCGATGGTCGCAGCCTGGGTTCGCAAGCCGCTCTAGCCTTCCCGTTCAGCTCGGGTTGGCCGAGCTCGGTCTCGGCACCGCTCTTCGAATACTTGGGAGACACCCGTGCACAGGCTGATCCAGCACAATCGCCTTCGCCCGGAAGAACCACTCAGCTCACCGTTCGGCCAGTACGTTTTGCCCTACGACACGCTGGGCGGCGGCGCGAGTGCAAATCGTAACTGACGACAACTGTTCCAGCTGACTGACCGTCAAGATATATCGCTGAGCGGCGATGAATTGGTGTGGTGACGTGAGGCCGACAGTACTCATTCTTTGGTCGGCAGAGACTCCTGCGGCCCAATGGGGCTGCCGAGGGGGGTCCGGCGACGTGTGGGCCGCAGGAGTTCTTGGATGCTAGACAGCAATCGAGTCGGCCGTCAATAACGGACTTCTGATCAACGTAGTTCCACGCCACATAGTCGAAGGCTCGATTGAGCTGGCATCCACATAATTCGCTGCTCGAATGAGCAATAGTGCTTGTTCTGACGGGAATTTCCTGTGTCCGGAGCACCGCAGACAAAGCCGCTTGACACATCAGAGCTTCGGATTCTCGGCGCGCCGGGGGGCTGGCGACCGCACCACCCACGCTCGTGGGTGCGGCCCAACGGGCGTCGCTCCCCGGTCGGGACGATCCGAGCGGGGAGCGACGAGCTTCCGGCCAAGCCGACACCTGCGGGATATCGGCCACCCCCGCGGGCACGGGTCGATCCCAGCCCGTCCTGGCAGACGGCCCCGATGGCTGGATCCGCTCTCCAAGCCGTACGTCGCCTGCCGGGTTACCTGATGTGTTGGCCGCGCAGATCACGGCTCCGGCGTCGTAAGGGCGGTCAGGACGGGGGATGCGAGCAGTACGCAGGTGTTGGCCGCCCGGTCGCGTCCTGTCCGCGTGTGTGCCGCGGGCTGGGAGAGCGGTCGGGTCCGCCGAGGTGATCATCGCCAACGGCATCGCCACCACCGTCAGGGACCACTGACGCCGACCTGCGTGGACGGCCGGATTGACCGGCCATTGGCTCGCCTCGTCGGAAAGTTGATCAGCGTACTGCTTAACCTGCGGATCGGCTTCGTATACTCTCGAACCGGCCATCAAGGGCCTGCGCCTGGGGCAAAGTCGTCACGCGCGTAGCGAAATCACGTCGAGTCTTGTGCCGAATCTGACACGTGGGTCGCGCGGGAGACGTTCCGACTGGAAGGCGTTCTGGGGGATGCAGAAGGTGAGACAAGAGCCTTTTGCGTCGCGCCCGGCCCAGCTGCGTGCTCGGGCGCGCGAGGCAGAGGCAGTCGAACGGCTCGTCCGGGCGGCACGCTCGGGACAGGGTGGCGCACTGGTCCTGCTCGGCGAGGCCGGTATCGGCAAGACCACGCTGCTCGCCTACGCCTCGGACGCGGCGACGGGCTTCGAGTCGTTGCGCGCGGTCGGCGTCGAGTTCGAGATGGACCTTCCGTTCGCGGCTCTTCATCAGCTGTGCGGGCCGCTCCTGCACTGGATCGATCGGCTTCCCGGCGCTCAGCGAGGGGCGCTGGAGGCGGCGTTCGGGTTGCGCAGCGACGTGGTGGCCGACCCGTTCCGTGTCGGACTCGCCGTCCTCGGTCTGCTGACCGAGTCCTCCCGCGAGAGGCCGGTCCTGTGTGTCGTGGACGATGCCCAGTGGCTCGACAGTGCGTCGGCGCGTGTCCTGTCCTTCGTCGCTCGGCGGGTTGGGTCCACGGGGGTGGCCTTCGCGTTCGGGCTGCGTGATGTGCCGGGCAACGATGTGCTGCGGGAACTGCCGATGCTCACGGTGCTCGGCCTGCCCGAGGGAGAGGCCCGCGCGCTGCTGGCCGCGGAAGTCCTGGCGCCACTCGACGCGGCGGTCCGCGAAAGGATCATCGCTGAGGCGCGTGGCAATCCGCTCGCGCTGCTGGAGCTGGCGCGCAGCGCGGGTCCGGCAGCCATCGCGGGCGGTTTCGGCCTCCCGGACACGGTCACGGGGAGGATTGAGCGGAGCTTCCACGATCGCGTCGCGGCACTGCCTGACACCACCCGACGGCTGCTTCTGGTCGCCGCGGCGGAGCCGGTCGGTGATCCGGGGCTGCTCCAGCGTGCCTGCGCCTACCTCGGCACGGACATCGGGGCGGCGGCCCCGGCGGAGGCGGCCGGGCTGCTGGAGCTCGGCGCACGTGTACGGTTCATCCATCCCCTCGTACGGTCCGCTGCCTACCGGGCCGCGTCGTTGGCCGAGCGCCGCGCCGCTCACTCGGTACTGGCCAGGGCAACGGACCCGGAGCGGGATCCCGATCGACGCGCCTGGCACCGGGCTCAGGCGACGACAGGCGTGGACGAGGATGTCGCGGCCGAATTGGAGCAATCGGCTCAGCGCGCACAGGCCCGTGGCGGTCTGGCCGCGGCGGCGGCCTTCCTGGAGAAAGTCGCCGCACTGACGCCGGACCCCGCCCGCCGGAACGAACGCCTGCTGTCGGCGGCGCAGGCCAAGCACAACGCCGGCGCTCCGGACGAGGCGCTGAACCTGCTCGCCGCGATGGACACCGGTCTACTCGACGGCCTCCAGCACGCCAGATCGCTACGCCTGCGCGGCCAGATCTCGTTCTCGGTGCAGCGGGGAAACGAGGCGCCGCCGCTGCTGCTCGAAGCGGCGCGACTGCTCAGCCCCCTTGACCCGGGCCTTGCCCGCGAAACGCTCCTCGAGGTGCTGTGGGCGGCGGCGTGGGCGGGCCGGTTCGGGCATGCCGAGAAGGTCGTCCGGGCGGCCGAGGCCGTACTTGCCGGCACCTCTCCTCCGCAGCCTCCAGGAGCAGCCGACCTTCTGCTTGATGGCCTGGTGAAGCTCTTCACCAGAGGACTGGCGGCAGCCGTACCGGATATCCAAGCCGCGCTCCACGCCTACCTTCGATCAGAGGAAACACTGGCCCTTCCGTTCGCCTGCCGCGCAGCCTGGGGCGTATGGGACGACGATGCCCTGGATGCGCTCAGCACACGGCTGAACACGACCGCTCGGGACTCGGGAGCGCTCGCCGTGCTGCCGGTTGGTCTCAATTTCGAAGCATGGCTGCGCCTGCACCAGGGATACTTCGACAGGGCCGGCGAGCTCATCCAGGAAGCCGATGCCGTGGCAGAGGCGACCGGCGCGCCGAAGACGAAGTACGGGGCAGCGTTCCTGGCCGGATGGCGCGGTGACCCGGACCAGGGTGGGCGGCTCCTGGAGGCCAGCGCACAGGAAGCGGCCTCGCGCGGAGAGGCGACCGCGGTCACGATCACCGAGTTGGCCACCTCGGTGCTGCACAACGGCGGCGGCCGCTATGACGCCGCGCTCATCGCCGCGCGGAAGGCTGCGGAGCAGGTCCGGATCTCGGCGTTCGGCGTATGGGCCCTGCCCGAGGTCGTCGAGGCCGCCAGCCGCCTGGGACAGACGGACGTGGCGATCAACGCGGCCGATCAGCTGTCCGAGAGGACCCTCCCCTGCGACACCGACTGGGCCCTCGGCGTCGAAGCCGCGACACGAGCCCTGATCGCGGACGACACCGTGGCGGAGGACCTCTATCGCGAGGCGATCGAGCGACTGGGACGGACACGCATACGCGCGCAACTGGCCCGGACCCACCTCGTCTACGGCGAGTGGCTGCGTCGCCAGAGACGCCGTACCGATGCTCGTGCTCAGTTGCTCACGGCGCACGAGATGTTCACCGCGATGGGTGCCGAGGCGTTCGCGGCGCGAGCGGAAGGCGAGCTGAGGGCAACGGGCGGGTTCCGTCGCCCGGTGGACGGTCCTGAACGGCCCACCCTCCGCGAACCCAAGGCCGCGCGTCCCGTCGCGCCGCCGTCGGAACTGCCCGCGGGACTGACCGAGCGGGAGGTGCAGGTGCTCTGCTTGGCGGCCCAAGGACTGCGCAATCGGGAGATCGGCATGAAGCTGTCGATCTCGAGCCGGACAGTTGGGCACCATCTGGCCCACATCTATGACAAGACCGGCCAGCGGACCCGGGCCGGTGTGACGCTGTTCGCCATGGAACACGGGCTGCTTCCCTGACAGTCCCTGGCCACTGTGGGCGATCACAGCATCCAGGCGTCCACCAGGTGCGGCGGCAGGGGCGCCGCAGCGCGCCGCGCCGATCGCCCGGGTGCGGCGGCCAGAAGGAGGCCAGCGCTCCATCCCTACGACGGGCTCTCGCTGGCGGCCATGTCCTGTGTGCCGATGACGGAGAGCAGTTCCAACTGGGCCGCGCCTTCGGTACCGGGAGGGGCGGAGAACCACAGCAGGCGCTGCCGCCCGTCCTCACTGAACAGGCTGTGGCAGTCCAGCTCGATGACACCCAGCGCGGGGTGCACGATGCGCTTGTGGTCCGTCCGGCGCAAAGCGACCTCGTGGGTCCCCCACAGGGCGGCGAACTCCTGGCTGCGCCGACGCAGCTCGGCCACCATCCGGGCCACCTCGGGATCGCGGCCGCGCCGCGCCGCGACCGCCCGCAGGTCGGCCACGAAGGCCGCGGACTGGTGGAAGTGTTCATCGGGCGGATAGATCGCGCGGGTGCCGGCGTCGGTGAACCAGCGGTAGAGGAAGCTCGCCATGGGGCCGCGGTCCGACGGCTGCTGGCCGACGAGGGCGACGGCCAGCTTGTTCTGGACGACGGTCTCGTGGAGGTCGGTGATGACCTGGGCGGGAGTGGTGGTGAGCCGGTCCAGCAAACTCAGCAGGGCCGGCTGGACGTGCCCGGTCGGGCCGTGCGACGCCGGGGGAACGGCCCGACCCGCGAGGTGGAAGAGGTGGTCGCGCTCGTCACCGTTCAGCCGCAGCGCCCGGGCAAGGGCGGCCACGACCTGAGCGGACGGCTGGACGCTGCCTCCGCGTTCCAACTCGGTGTAGTAGTCCGCCGACAGACCGGCCAACTGGGCGACCTCCTCGCGTCGCAGGCCGGGTACGCGGCGCCGGGGGCCGGTGGGCAGGCCCACGTCGGCCGGGCGGATCCGGTCGCGCCGGGACTTCAGGAACGCGGCGAATTCGGGAAGGTTCACGCCCTCATGGTCAATCGGACAGATGGGCTGCGCCAGGGGACGGCAACCCCAGGATAAACGCATGCCACCGCGCCACCCGGCCGATGGCTCGGTATGCGAGTGCTCCACCAAGAGCTTTGGTCGAAGCGAGCCCACGGGCTCTCATGACAAGGAGGCAGGCAGCATGGCCATCACTCTGGTGCACCCCGACGGACTCCCGAAAATCGATGTCTACCGGCAGGTGTCGGTCTCCACGGGGTCGAGGCTGGTCTGCATCGCCGGGCAGGTCGCCTGGGATGAGAATGGCGTCACGGTCGGTGAAGGCGATCTCGCCGCTCAGGTCGAGCAGTGCTACCTCAACGTCAGCACCGCCCTGGCCGGGGTCGGTGCTTCCTCCGACGACGTGGCGAAGCTGACCGTCTACGTCGTCGACTGGACCCCCGACAAGATGCCCCTCTGTTCCTGGAGGGGGTCGCTCGGGCGGCCGCGAAGCTGGGGGCCACCCCGGTCCCGCCGGGCTCGCTGCTGGGCGTTGCGGCACTGGACGTACCCGACCATCTGGTCGAGGTCGAAGCCGTCGCGATCCTCGACTGAAGCCGTTCTCCGCCCCGAGCTGACCGCAGAGCCCGGATGCGGCCCGGCTCGGGCCGGCCGACGACGCGATGAGTGGGAGTTCATCGAGCCGCTCCTGCCGGTGGGCCGATTCCGCCCGTACCCCGAGCGGCCGCGTGAGCTGTTCGAGGGGGTGATCTGGCGTGTTCCGCACCGGCAGCCAGGTGCCACCCGCCACCGGCTCGGCGAGATCCCCGAGCCGGCGCACGCATGGCGGATCCACCCCGAGGGGCCCGCGCGACGGCGGCGAAGTCGACATCGCCGAACCCAGCGGTGCTCACATCGCGCCCGACTGGTCGTTGAGGAGGCCACGAGCAGTCAGTGCGGTACTGCGCCGTCCGTGCCGGGCGGGCGCGGAGCGGCGCGCATGCTCTGGAGCCGGGGGCCCGTGAGCCTGGGGTGGCAGCCCCCTGGCTAGCCCTGTTCGAGGCGCGAATACTGCAACCGGTGGGGCCTGCCCGACCGAACAGGGTCAACCGGCGGACCACGGCTGACTCGCCCGGTGACCACGGCGGGAAGCCGCCCGTGCCCGCGCGTACCACCGGCTCACCGCGTCGTATTCGCTTCTTGCCAGGAGACAGTCATGCGTGTCATCACTCAGCACACCGCCGGCGACCCGTCCGTACTGGAGATCGTCGAGGCCGACCGCCCGGAGCCGGGCTACGGGCAGGTGCTGATCAAGACCCGCGCGATCGGTGTCAACCCCGTCGACGGGCATGTGCGCTCGGGCGAGTTGCCGATGCTCGGTGAGCCGCCCTTCACCGTCGGCTGGGACATCGCCGGCACCGTCGAGACCGCCGGGCCCGGCGTGTCCGCCTTCGCTCCCGGTGACGAGGTCCTGGGCATGCTCGCCCTTCCGGGGGCGGGCAACACCTACGCCGAGTACGTCCTGGCCTCGGTCAACGAGATCGTCCACAAGCCCGCCGGGCTCACCATCGAGCAGGCGGCGGGCCTGCCGATGGCAGGCCTGACCGCCTGGCAGAGCCTGGTCGGTCTCGCCCGGATCCAGCCGGGGCAGCGCGTGCTGGTACACCGGGCCGCGGGCGGGGTGGGTCACCTGGCCGTGCAGATCGCCAAGGCCCGCGGCGCCCATGTGATCGGTACGGCGAGTGCGGGCAAGCACGACCTGCTGAGCCGTCTGGGGGTGGACCAGCCGGTCGACTACCGCACCCGGGACTTCACCGAGGCCGGCCAGGTGAACGTGGTCTTCGACCTGGTCGGAGGCGGGTACGGGGAACGTTCCGCCAGCCTCGTTACCGCTGGCGGGGTTCTGGTCAGCGCGTATCCCCAGGACACCGGCGTCACCCCGGGGCTGGTCGCCCAGCTCGGCATCCGGCACGCCATCACCGTCGTCAGCCCCTCCGCGCCCGACCTCGCCCAGCTGGCAGCCCTGGTCGAGGCGGGACAGCTCACCGTCCACGTCGACCAGGTGCTGCCGCTGGCCGAGGCCGCCAAGGCCCACGAGATCATCGCCGCGGGCCAGGTCACCGGCAAGCTCGTCCTGGTGCCCTGACGCGGGAGGGGCGCACGGAGATCGATGCGGTGGTGCGCCGCCCCGCCGGGCACCGAGGGCGCCGCCCAGCTGGAACTGCTCTCGGTCATCGGCAGACCGGACATGCGGCGAGCGGGGACGCTTTTCACCGGGGAACGGGCCTGAACGGCGGCTGAAAACCGACCAGCGGGCCCGAGACGCACCGCGACCACGGGCGGCAGGCAGCGCCCCGCCGCCCGTGGTCGCGGTGCGTCAGAGCCGTACGGCAGCGCATACGCCTGCGGTCACGGGGCGACGTATGGTGCCGGTGGCCTTATGCGTAGCCGAAGTTCTGTGTCCACACCGGTCCGTACTCAGCGAAGTACACGCCCACGCCGATGATGCGGATGTCCGGGTGCAGGATATTGACCCGGTGCCCCGGGCTGTTCATCCACCCGTCCATCACCACCAGGGGGTGGGGCTGGCCGGCAGCGAGGTTCTCCGCTGCCGGGAGTGGAAATCCGTGTGCCAGCATGCGGTCGCCCGGCGACAGCCCTTCGGGCGTGAAGTGGTCGATGAACCCCCGTCGCGCCATGTCCTCGCTGTGGCTCCGCGCGGCATTCCGCAGGCGCTCATCGGTGACCAGGCAGACCAGTCCGCGCCGGTCACGCTCCTGGTTGACCAGTTCGGCGACGGCGTCCTCGAACAGGCGCCGCAGAGGAAGGAGGCTGACGCTGGTGGAATCTTCCGTCCTCACCCGGGAGGCTTCCGCATCCTGGGTAGCTGTCCCGCGGTAACGCAGGCTCCCTCCGGTGCTTGGGTCCCACTGCGGGTCCCAGCCCTCTTCTTCGAGCCAGTCCTGACTCACCTGCCTTGACCTCTCGTGACAGCCGGTACGAGCCCCCGGCTCAAGCCGTTTCCGGCGCGGGCCCCCGAACGATGTGGAAGCCCGGGCTCGTGGGGAGGCGGTGCACCGGCTCAGTCGTGTCCGGGGGCGGGCTCCCGAGCGAGGACCGTCACATGAGCGTCAGCCAGGGGGGAGCGGTGCACCGGCTCAGTCGTGTCCGGGGCGGGCTCCCGAGCGAGGACCGTCACATGAGCGTCAGCCAGGGGGGAAGCGGGCACCAGCGGCTCCCTGGTGGGGTAAAACGCCCCCTCCTGGCCGGAGGGCATCTGCTGCAGGACGTAATGGCGTTTGTCCGGGTTCAGGGTGTGAAAGACGTCCGAGGACTTGTTGTATGCATTGTCGATCGCTTCGGTCGAGGAACCCTGTACCAGGTTGTGCTGTGCCAGGGTGTTATTGAGTTCCGTGATCATGTTGTCGAGATTGACCAGGATGGTGTCCACGTGCCCGTCCCACAGGTCCAGCAGCGTGCCGTAGCCGCCACCGTCCGTACCCTGGTAGCCGGAGGCGAGGTTGTGCCTGGTGCCCTGGACATCCTGCTGGCACCTCAGGACACCGGTGTACGCCTGCTCAAGCGCCCTGATGCCACTGCGTGTCGAGGCCTCTTCGGACTGCTGCATAGCCATCTGACCGACTGCTCCCTTCGTAAGAGTCCACTGCCCTTTAGGCGGGCTGCGCGCCGATACGGACACAACAAAATCTCTACGGCCGCTCGTGGACCGGCCGACAGTTAGGACGAGTTGATGCTATGCACGCCGCCGCCCAATTGGCAATCAATAGCCGAGTTTTCGGTATCGTGCCACCGCGGCCTTTATTGCTCATGCGAGCGGCAAGACCGGAATTTCCCAACTCGATTGAGCGTCTCCGCAGTCGGATTCGAGCACAAGGGGCATGCTGGCGGCCATTCATGACGCGTTTCACCGTTATGGATACGGGGTGTGAGACATGCGCGGCGAAACTTTTTACCCAAAGGAGGCCGCTGCGGCTTGTGGAGGATCGGGCGCGGTTGCATCGACCATGCCGGTCTGGTGGAGCCCGATGTCGTCCTTCCGCGCAGGTCGGCGCGGAAACCGGACCTGCGCGGGGGACTGGCCGGTGCCCGGTGGCCGCCAGGTCGCCGCGGCGGCCCTCCTTCTCAGGCCGAGCGTGTGCCGACGGTGGGGTCCGGCCAGGCGCCCGTTGACTCTGGGGTGCGGCGTGCGGCCTCCCGATAGCGGACGACATCTGTGCGCTCGAAGGCCTATAGGTCGGCCGGGTGGCCACTGCCCAGCCGATCCGGGTGGTGGCCAAGCATCCGAACACTGGCCGTGTCCGCTCCCCTGCCGTACACGGTGGCGGCGGCGCCGCTGCTTACGCACAGCCGTTGTTCCGGCACGCTGACGCTGTTCAGGTCGCAGCTGTTCCGTGCCGTGACCGACGCTGAACGGCACTACGTCACCGAGGCCGGCCCCGCGCTCTCCGGCGAGCTGAACCGGCCGGCGGCCCATGCACGACCCTCTCGTATCCGGCGCGTGGCACAAGCCCCGCCGTCTCACCGATCGGTGACCACCGCGATGCGCGCAGGCCCGGTCACATCAGCGACCGTCGGCTGGACGCCCGCGGTGCGGCACAGCAGCTCAAGGTCGTGCAGGAACGCCGCCTTGATCACGTCCGGGGCGCCCATCGCCGTCAGCGCCTGGCACACCTCGGGTGTGGTCGGCTCCCTGCTGCCGCTGTCCCGGCTGTGGTCGGCCACGGTCTCGCCGTCGCGGTAGACCACGAAAGCGGAGTCGGCGTTGATGTTCATGTAGCACGACACCGCGAACGTGCCTGCCGACAGCTCTGGGCAGTCGATCCCCTCACACCGGTTGTCTTCGACCAGAAGGGTGTGGGGGCCGAGGGCGAACGCCGCCACGACGATGTCTTCGAAGTCATAGGCCTCCTCGCGCTCGGCCAGCTCCAGCAGGTCCCCCCAGGTGCCGGTCGTCACCCGCTCCGGCTGGGCGCCCAGCCGTCGTAGCGCCTCGTCCGGATCGATGTGGTGAATGACGGTCACACAGTAGGCCGTGTCGTCCATCAGCGCGTCCATCCAGGAGGTGAAGTCCGCCGCCGGTGGTGCGCCCGTTTCTGGTGCGGCCGTCTGCTCGCCGTTGCGCCAGACCACCCTTCCGTCGCTGGTGCGCAGCTGGGCCTGGCCCTCCACCACGACCAGCTCGTCAGCCGGGCCCCCGAGATCCAGTGCCACGGTGCCGTCCTCGGCCCTCACCCGCAGGACGCCGTCCTCGTCGAGGACCACATAGCTCCGTTCGGCGTGGTGGATGTACGCGTCCCACAGCCAGCGGCCGTCCTCGCCGAAGAGGACCAGCCGTCGATCGTCCCGGTGCGCGAGCACCGTGGATCCGTCAGGGGAGGTGAGGGACTGACGCTGCAGCCTCTGGCCCCGGTACAGGGCCGATCCCCGCGCCGGGGTCGCTTCCGGGGCCGAGCGGTGCCCTCCGGTGTCGATCCGCCACACCACCGCGTCGCTCGCGTCAAGCAGCGCGAAGCCGCCGTCGTTGTCCACGACGAGCCGCTCGGCACCCGACCCCGCGGTGCCGGACCGCCACACCGGCGCACCGCACAGGTTGCGGACGACCAGGTCGCCTTCCTCAGTCAGCTCGGCCCACCCGTCGCCGGCCCACCAGGTGTTCGTCGCCCATACCGCTCGGTGTGTGGCGTTGTGGTAGAGCACCAGATCGCCGTCGTCCTGGTGTACCAGGGTGTACGCCCCCGAGAGGGAGGTGAGCGACTGGTGCCGCAGCCGTGCCCCGCGCCCGAGCTCCGGGCCGCCGTAGGGGTGCGGCTGCGCCGGAGGCAGCACCGTGGGCAGGTTCCGCATGCCCTCGCGCCAGATGAGGTCACCGTCGGCGTTCACCAGGCACAGCGTCCACGCCTTCCGGTCGCCGTCGGGAAGCATCCGCCAGGTCAGCTGCGTGCCGTCCTGTTCCAGCCAGCGGGCCAGGGGCGCGACCAGCGTGGTCGTCACCCCGTCGTGGGAGACCCGCAGGGAGCCGTCGCGGTTGCGGGTGACCAGCCGACGCTGCTTGCCTTCCCGTACCAGATAGCGTTCGCGGCTGATGTCGGCGGCGGCCGCCGCCTCTGGCATGGGTGCCGCCTGGACCGGGCCGGTGCGGGAGTTCAGCAGCGTGATGCCCTCACCGCTGAGCAGTTCGACATCGCCGTCGTCGGTGATGACCGCCAGCCGGGCGCCGGGTGCGGCGATGCCGGAAACCCAGACGGTCCGGTGTTCCTCATTCTCCACCTGGAACGCGCCGCCGTTGCCCAGGAGCAAGGTCCCTGGCACCCCACGGCCTGCCTCTTCGGCACGCCAACGGGTCTCACCGGTTGCCCGGTCCATCAACACCGCTACCCCTGCGGGGTCGTAGTGCAGCACGTACCGTCCAGACGGTGAGCTGAGCGGCTCGTCTTGGCGAAGTCGATGGAACTGGATCAGCTCATGCACGGGTGTCTCCCAGGTCGCCTACGGCGGCTGTCATGCCGGTTTCACGTTGCGGTCGGGTCGGTAGCGGCGCCGGGGCGGGGGCGGTGGCCGGCGCGGCGCCGTGCGGGCTGGCCCGGTCCGGCCCCCGATGAGATCCACACGGCGCACCGCGCCGGTCGCCGCCTTGGGAAATCACAGCCACTGCCGACGCGGCTTCGCGCGCGCACGCCAGGGCGGTTCACAGCGGGCCGCACGCCCCCCCTTCCCGGAGCCGTATATCAGGAGGGGGGACATGCCGCCGTTCCCGGCTGCGTGTGCCGGTGTGGACCGTGGTGACTCGTCTCGGGGGAGCGACGCTTCACCACATTGCGGGGCTACGGTTCCCGCTCGCCCCGCATCAATCACCATAAGGGGATACCAAGAATGGAGCGAGTCAGAATCAGCACCATTCATGCCCGATGAATGACCGCTCCAGAGCACCGCCGCCGGAAAGTCGAGTACCCCGGCGCACGCGTCCGGTGACACATGAACCTTTGTACCGCATGGAGCCAGGCACGCGTAAAGCACGAAAGTGGCGGCTCAGCAGTTGACCTGTGCTCAGACCCAAAGATGTGATGCCGATTCCGGGACACAGAATTCTCGGGAAGGGCCGTACACCGGCCGCCCGGTTCACGCCCGGATGACCTGGGGCCCCAGGAACGAGTAGCGATGCGCCTCGCGCACCCGGCCCCCGAGCAGCAGTACGGTGATCCGCTCCCATGCGGTCAGCGCCCCGGCTGTCACCAGCGAAGCGGTCACCACCGTCAACTTCCGGTCCGCGGGCAGCGCTTGAGCGATCAGCTGGGGGGTGAACCCCTCGTCGATGCAGAGCGTCTCGGCGTCCCCGATCAGACCGGCCGGCCGCCGCGGCGATCCGTGACTTCTGCGGTACGTGCAGGGTGGTGCGGAAGGCCAGGTCGGTCTCGAAGCCGGCGCTGTCCACCGGGTGGGCCCCGCCGTGGGTGCGCCGCACCCGGCCGTGATCCTCCAGGACACGCAGGTCACGGCGCACGGTCTCCTTGGACACCCCGTACTCCGCGGCGAGCTTGCCGACGTCGACCCTCCCGGTCCGCGCCGCCAGCTTGAGCATGGCCTCGCGTCGCTCCTCGCTGTCCATGGGAGGTACCTCATCTCCGTGATGCATCGGAACCACACCAGTTGGGCCGTCGGTTGAGACTGCTGCAGAGGCCCCGACTGCGGAGACCGGATGTGCGACGACGGGAATCGTGACCGCCGCGCCCGCTCGCGGTATTCCCCATCCGCTGTATGCCGGGGTGTGCACGATCCCCGGGGCGGTCGGCCAGAAGGGTGTGGTGTGGACATCATGGCCTTCCGGGGGAGGAGGATGCGGTGGACGAGGCGTGGTCACACGGCGATGGAGACGTAGCGCTCCCCGCGGGAGCGGTACGGCTGCTGCTGTCCGGTCAGGTTGACGCGCACACCGGCGGGTTCCAGGGTCTCCCGCACCCGCAGCATCAGGGGCTCGGTGAGGTAGTGATGGTGGAGGTCGAGTTCCGTCAGGTGGGTGAGCGACCGGCCGGCCAGCAGGGCCTGAGCGCCGGTGTCACTGAGGGTGCCCATCGACAGGCTGAGCGAGGTGAGCTGGGCCACGAGGGGGGCAGCGGCCACCGCGGCGGCGATCTCGTCCTGGAGCGGGCTGTTCTGCAGCCCGAGATGACGCAGCGCGGGGAACCGGTCGCCGGCGAGCAGGGGCGCGATGTGCTCCACGGTGGGTGTGCCGAGGTTGTCGTTGGCGCCCAGCCACATCTCCAGGCGCTCCAGCTGGGGCAGGTCGGCGGCGATGACCCGCTCGACGACCTCCGGCGGCAGCCCGTCGGACTCGAAACGCAAGGAGCGCAGTCCGTCGTGCCTCATCACGGGAAAGTCCAGGCCGAAGCCGCCGCGGACGCCGAGATCACGCAGGCGGGGGTAGGCCCGCAGGACCGGGGTGAGATCGGTCTGATGCAGCCAGGAGATCCCCCGGTCGGCCTGCTCCACGACATCGCCGAGGAAGACCGCTTCCAGGCCGGTGAGGCGGGAGCGGTGGTCGAGCAGCAACTCCACTGGTCGTTCCGGCCAGTTGCAGTTCGCGCCGTACCAGGTGCTGCTGAATATCAGCGCCCGCACGTCGTGGAGTTCCACGGCTTGGGCGAAGCGCTCCCAGTACGCGTCTTCGGGCTCGTCCTCGCCGGTGTGCAGACGCCATGCCACGCTCCCGGCCTTGGGCAGCTCTTCCGCGGCGCGGGTGTGGTCCGGAAAGGTCACTACGGGCAGGCCGTGGAAACGCTCGAGGTGGTGCACGTACACGATGGGCTCCTGCGATGCATCGCTGGTGGTGACGGGACTCAGGCTCGCTCGGGCCCGCGGGTGGGGTGGCCGCCGGCCGGAAGTGTCTGCGGGGAGGCGGAGTGGTGCGGTCCCCTGGGGAGCCGGTGGTCGGCCGGACCGGGCTGAACCATGCGCGTGGTCTCGTCAAGTGGCGCCGGTGAGCGCTGCCCAGGGGTGCGGCCGGGCGGCGGGCTGATAGCCCGCAGACGCATCGTGTCGGCAAGCGGCGCCGGTGAGCGCTGCCCGGTGCTGCGGCCGTGCGGCGGGGGCGGGATGACCCTCAGGCGCATGGTGTCCGCGACGGTGCTCCGGGAGGAGGCGATCAGCGGGGAGTTGGCGTCCGGCAGGGCGGACAACGGGGAGGACGCGGCCCGCCAGGCGGTCGAGCGGCGCGAGCGCCAGTGGAAGTGCAGCGCCAGCAGCCGGAGGGTGAACGCCGTCAGAGCCGCGCCGCTCGCCGTCATGATGTCCAGTGCCCTCGCCTCGTGCAGCGCGGCCGCCGCCACCGCACCGGCGATGGCGGGTAGGGCGTACAGGTCGCTGTCCCAGCGCAGCGAGGACGGCAGTTCCTTGGCCACCGCGCTGGCCAGGATGCCTCCCCCCATGGCGGTGATGACTCCCAGCGCGGCCGAGGGGACGGCTTCCATGCCGTGCTGGAGCCCTTTGATCGTGCCGGTGACGCTGAACAGGCCCAGGCCGATCGCGTCCAGCAGGTCGAACAGATGGGGCTGGCGGTGCAGGGACTTGCTGCGGTAAGCGAGCAGCGCGGCGGCAAGCGGCGCGAGCGGATACCCCGGATCGGTGAAGGCGATCGAGGGCACCTGCAGGACCAGGTCTCTCACCAGGCCGCCGCCCAGCCCGGCGGCCTCGGCCAGGACCAGCGTGCCGAAAAGGTTGAAGTCCTTGCGCACCCCCAGATAGGCACCCGACAGCGCGAAGCCGAAGATGCCGAGCAGATCGAGGAAGTACTGTGCCTGGGCGGACAGTCCGTGCATGAGGTTTGGCTCACTTCGGTCGTGGGGAAGAGCCGGTTCGGGACGGCCGGATGCTCCGCAGGAGTGCGCTGCGGCCAGCGGCCTCACGCCGCCGTCCGATAGTCCCTCCTGGCGGGGGACGGCAGCGGTATGCCGGGCGTCTTCACGGTCGCCCCACGTCTCCGCGTCACGCCCCCGTGAACGCCGCACGTCGCATCCTCCGGCGTCCGGTGAGGCGTCAGCGCCCATGGCATGGCCGGGGTGGGATGTCGCAGGCAGGTGCATGAGCCCGGTCGCGGCGGGCAGCCGCACATCAACCCACCTCAAAGGCCGCTGGACTCCACTGGTTTGAGGGAGGAATTGAGCTTCGATTCGCAAGGGGATTATTGCATGCTGCGCTCCGGCAGTTCAATGTGAAATCGGTAAGGAAAACCTGACCGGCAAAACGAATAATGCTCACCTGAGCGAATGTCCAATATGCAGGCCGCTCGGATGAGTATTTTGCCTGTGCGGCCACTTTCGGCGGTCGGTCAGGTAAACCGACGTTCGACTGAGGGCGAACGAGGAGCCCTGTGTCCCCGCGGACGCATGGTGCGGTCAGCCCACCCCACCCGCCGGGATGACAGGTAAGCCGTGCGGCCGGGCGTCCCGGCCGCACGGTGTCACAGTGCCGCCTGGCTCGGTACGGCCCGGCCCGCGCCCCCCAGGTCCTGGGGGAGCAGCGACCTCAGGTCGGCGACCGTGGGACTTTCCAGGCCGCCCAGCCTGCGTGCCTGACGGGTCATCATGGCTTCCAGCAGTTGGCGGGCGAGCCGTGCGTTACCGAACGAGCGGTCCCGGGGGATCGCGTCGACATGGGTGCGCAGCGCGGCCAGGGTCTCGGGCGCGCACTCGTAACCCATGTCCGCGGCGTGCCGTTCGACGATGGAGATCAACTCTGGTGTGCTGTAGTCCTCGAAGTGGACGTAGCGGGAGAAGCGCGAGGACAGTCCGGGATTGGAGGCCAGGAAGCGCTCCATCTCCTCGGTGTAGCCGGCGACGATGACCACCACCTCGTCGCGGTGGTCCTCCATCAGCTTCAGCAGCGTGTCGACGGCCTCACGTCCGAAGTCGTTGGAAGAGCCCTCGGGGGTGAGGGTGTAGGCCTCGTCGATGAACAGCACGCCGCCCAGCGCGCTGGTGAAGACCTCCTTGGTGAGCTGGGCGGTGTGCCCGACGTACTGGCCCACCAGATCGGCACGGGCGACCTCCACCAGGTGCGCGCGCGGCAGCACTCCCAGGGAGTGCAGGAGCTCGGAGTACAGCCGTGCCACGGTGGTCTTTCCGGTACCGGGTGCGCCAGTGAACACCAGATGATTGCTGATCTTGGGGGTGGGCAGCCCTGCCGCGGCGCGCTGCCGGGCGTTGGCCAGCAGGTTGACCAGGTCGGTCACCTCCCGCTTGACCGCGGACAGTCCGATCATGGCCTCCAGGCGGGCCATCGGGCTCTCCTGGCCGTCGGGGTCCTGCTGGCTGCCGTCCAGAGCCGCCGACTCGGCCTCCCCCACGTCCTGTGGCAGCAGCAGCGACAGGTCCTTCTCGCTCGGGTCGGTCATGGCGGCGAGCCGGATCGCCTGCCGGTCCACCATCTCCTCGAACACCCCCCGGGCGGCACGGCCGTTGCCGAAGGTCGCGTCACGGGTCATCTGCTCGAAGTGCAGGGCCAGCGCTTCCGCGGTCATCGGCCCCAGCTCGTAGCGGTGGCCTGCGCACATGCTCTGGGTGATGGTGACCAGTTCCTCCACCGAGTAGTTGTCGAACTCGATGGTGCGGGTGAACCGGGAGGCCAGCCCCGGGTTCGCGGTCAGGAACGAGTCCATCTGCTGGGAATATCCGGCCGCCACCACCACGACGTCGTCGCGGTGGTCCTCCATCAGCTTCAGCAGGGTGTCCACGGCCTCGCGTCCGAAGTCATGGGACGAGGCGCCCTCGGGGGTGAGGGTGTAGGCCTCGTCGATGAACAGCACGCCGCCCAAGGCGCTGTTGAACGCCTCGGTCGTCTTGATAGCCGTACCGCCGATGACCTGGGCGACCAGATCGGCGCGGGCGACCTCCACCAGGTGCCCGGTGCGCAGGACGCCCAGGGACGCCAGGATGCCGCCGTACAGCCGGGCGACGGTGGTCTTGCCGGTGCCCGGAGGGCCGGCGAAGACCAGGTGCCGGCTCATCGGGGGGACGGGCATGCCGAGCCGGCGCCGGCGTTCGGCGAGCTGATTGAGGTTGACCAGGGTGCGCACCTGGTGTTTGACGTGTCCCAGGCCGACCAGCGCTTCGAGTTCGGCCAGCGGGCCTTCCGGCTCTCCCTCGCCGTCGGCCGCTCCGCCCGGCCCGCCGGCGACTGCCTCCGCCACGTCCTCGCCCCAGATGTCGGGCGCCCCGTTGTCCGAGCTGGCCAGCGCCTCCACCGACAGCCGGTCGCTGCCGCGGCTCTGCTTCAGGCCCGCTCCGCGGTTGTCGCGCACCACGCACCGGATGACCGACACGGTGTCGGTGCTGTCGACGCGTATGCCGTCGCCCGTGCTGCTCACGATCTCACAGGCGGTCAGGTCCGCCCGGCCGCCGGGGGATATGAGCACTCCGTGGGCCCTGGCCCCCTCGACGCGGACGCGCTCCAAGGCGATCTCGCCCTTGCCGTCGACGCTGACGCCCGCTTCGCCGCTGCCCTCGATACGGCAGTCGCGCAGGGTGCCCTGGCCGCGTGTCCCGACCGTGACGCCCGCTCCGGTGGGGGAGACCATCACGGTGTCGGTGATCTCGGGTCTCGCGTCGTCGCTCAGGTGCAGCGCCGAGCCGCCCACCGAGTCGATCTCGCAGTGCTCCAGGCGGCCGCGTCCGTCGTCGGTGACCTCGATGCCGTGTCCGCCCGCGCCGATGACCCTGGCCCGGCGCAGCAGGGGATCGGCGGCCGACCGCACGCAGATGCCCACGCCCGCGGCGTCGACCACGGTGAGGCGGTCGAACTCCGCGGCGGAGCTGTCCGTCAGCAGCACGGCGCCGCCTTCGTGGGCGCAGTCCCGTACGACCGTGTCGATCAGCGTCGGTGTGCTGTGCTCGGCGATCCGGATGGCCGGTTCCGCCGAAGCGATGAACTCGCACGCCTCCACGGTGCCACGGGAGCGGTCGAGGACGACCAGACCATTGCTCTTGGTGCGCCGGGTGACGCAGCGGCGCAGCAGCGGGTCGGCGCCGCCGGAGACGACGATCGCGCTCTGCGTGGTCGACTCGAAGGTGGTCTCCTCGATCTCCGGACGGGAGACGCTGGTGACCAGCAGGCCGACCGAGGTGTCGTGGACGGTGGTGCCCAGGATGCGGGTGGAACTGTGGCCCTCCAGGGCGATGCCCGGCTTGTCGGTGCCGGAGATGTCGCAGCCCTGAATCGTTCCCCTGGCCTCGCCGTTGGCCAGTACGCCGTTGCCCCGGGCGCCACGCATCCGGCAGCCGCGGACCGTGGGGTCGCCGCTCTCCCCGATGACCACCGCGGAGGTGCCGAAGTTCTCCAGCCGGCAGTCTTCGATGACACTTCCGGCGGGCGAGGTGTCGACGATGCCGGCGCCTCCTGGATTGCTGATCCGGCAGTCGCGGGCGGCCAGCGAGCCGGTACCGCGCACCAGCAGCGCGGTCCACCCCGCGCCGCTGACGGTGCAGCCGTCCAGGGCGACTTGCCCGGCCGGTACGTCCACCACCGCCACGTCCTTGTCGTGCCCGCGCAGGGTGAGGCCGCTGAGCATGACCGCGTCCGCCATGAGGCTGATCGCGCTGCCGCGGCGCGGGCAGATCTCCACGGCCCCGCGTTCGCCCTCGGCGACGATGGTCACCCGGGTCCTGACGACCAGGTTCTCGGCGTAGCGCCCCGGCTGGACCCGGATCACCGCTCCGGTACGCGCCTGGGCCAGTGCCTCGTCGATCGTCTGGAAACCGTCCGGCCGTTCCGTGCCGACTGTGATCAACTGCCGTGACACGCGCTTCGAACCTCCTGGAATGGGTGTTGCACCCCCGCCCGTACGCGATCTCGCGCACGCGTGCGGGACAAGGGCCTGGGTACTGCCCGGTGGGCCGCCGGACCCACCGTGCCGAAGACGGGCGGACCACCTTGCCGCCCGCGCGATGGGAACAGGACCAAACGGCCTGGCGGATAGTCAGGAAAAGAGGTGCGGTAGCCGTATGAGCGGTCGCGGGGCAGCCGGTCCGGCCGCGCGCACGCGGGCACGGTGTGCTTATCATGCCCGCCATGCGACGTCCCGCGATACAGCTGCTCGTGCCGCTCACGGCCACGGCGGCACTCATCCTGCCGGTCACCGTCACCGCCCCGCCCGCGGCCGCCGTGCCGGCCGCGCCCTCGCCCGCCCCGGGCGCTGACGGCGTCACCCTCCTGCCGCCGCTGCCGGTCCGGCTCGGCGAGGGCAAACCGTGCACCAAGCCCTCGGGCCGCACCGCCGCGGGGAAGACCTGGGCGCAGTCGGCGCTCGGGCTGACCAGAACTCAGCAGCTGTCCCAAGGGGCGGGAGTGAGGGTCGCGGTCATCGACACCGGTGTCACCCCCGGTGCTGACGCCTTGTCCGGCCGGGTGAGCGCCGTGGGGGCAGGGGGCACCGACTGCGTCGGACACGGCACCTTCGCAGCCGGCCTGATCGCCGGTGCCCGGACCCGGGGCAGCGACGTGGAGGGCATGGCCCCCCAGGCCCGGATCATCGCACTGAAGGGCACCAACGACCGTGGGGTGCCCAGCCCGCAGCAGGTTGCCGACGGCATCCGCGAGGCGGCCGACCGCGGCGCGGAGGTCATCTACGTCGGCCATGCGCTGCGTACCGGAAAGGCGGAGCTGACCCAGGCCACCGCCTACGCCGCGCGGCATGACGCGCTGGTCGTGGCCCCCGCCGCCCCGGACGCCGTTCCCCGGGAGGAGCTCGGGCCCGACGGGCGGCAGCCGACCGGCCCGTACTGGCCCGCCGCCGCGCCCGGTGTGCTGTCCGTCGTGGACTTCGGCCCCTCCGGGCTGCGGCAGAAGGACGCTCCGCCCGCCTACGCACCGGACCTCTCGGCACCGGGATCCACGCTGGTCAGCATCGGGCCACGCGGCTCGGGCCACTACATCGGCTCCGGCGCCTCCCTGGGAGCCGCCTGCACCGCCGGGGCCGCGGCGCTGGTGCGGGCGCACCACCCCCGGATGAGCGCCGAGAACGTCGCCCGGCAGCTGATGGAGACCGCCTATCCCGCCGACATCCCCCGGCTCGACCCGTATGCCGCCATGACCATGACCCTGGCGCACGGGAAGGCCGACCGGGCGGCTCCCCCGTCGGCACACCTCCCGCCGCCCGCCGACCCCGCCCCCGGGGTACGGTCCGCGGCGGTTGCCTTCGGCAGCCTGGCGCTGGCGCTGCTGCTGGCGGCCGCGGCCGCGGTGATCCCGCGCGGCCGGGCCAGGGGCTGGCTGCCGCCCGGCCGGCAGCGGGAGGCCGGACCCTCCAGCCGGTAGGCGCACCTCGTACGCGGCCTGTGCCCGGCTCCGGGGCCTGTCGGCCCCGGAGCCGGCCGCGCGTCGCTGACCGTACGTCACCGCTCGTCCTCCAGCAGCGGAGTCTGCACCTGTACGGCCTTGCGGCGGGCGATGCGCAAGCCCCGGCCGGGGATGAGCTCGCGCCCCTTGACGTTGCCGAAGAGATAGCCCTCGCTGGGCGGGCAGGACATCAGCAGAGCAGGGGTGTTGACCTCCTGCAGCTTGCGCAGCAGCGCCTCGTTCAGACCGCGCCCGGCGCCGGCCGCCGAGCGGGCCACCACCAGGTGCAGGCCGACCTCGTGACCGAGCGCGAGATGGTCCAGCAGCGGGGCGAACGGCTGCGTCATCGGGTTGCCGCCGACCATGTCGTAGTCGTCGACCAGGATGAACAGCCTCGGCCCGGTCCACCAGTCGCACAGCTTCATCCGCGCCGGGGAGATGTCCTCCCCGGGCACCCGCTGCCTGACCGCCTTGGCGGCACCGTCGAGGAGGTCCTTGAGCACATCCATGGAGACCGCGTGCCCGAGCCGGTACTCCTCGGGGACGGCCTCCACCAGCTGCCGGCGGTAGTCCACGGTCATGATGCGGGCCTCGGCCGGGGAGAACCGGTCGGTGATGCCCTTGGCGATCACCCGCAGCAGGTTGGTCTTGCCGCATTCGTTGTCGCCCACCACGACCATGTGCGGATTCTCGGAGAAGTCGTGCCAGACCGGGGAGAGTTCATTCTCATCAACCCCGATGGCGATCCGCAGGTTGCCCTCCGGATCCGGCGCGGGCAGCTCATCGAGCGTCAGGCGGGTCGGCAGCATCCGCACCGCCGGCGCGGGCGGCCCCGCCCAGCTCTCGCCGATCGCCGAGACCAGGCCGGCGATGCCGTCGGCGAGGTCGTCCGCGTCCTCCACTCCGTCGATGCGCGGCAGCGCCGCCAGGTAGTGCAGTTTCTCAGCGGTCAGGCCTCGGCCGGGGATGCGCGGCACCGAGGCCGCCTTGCGGGAGTCGATGTGGGAGTCCATGGCGTCGCCCATCCGCAGCTCCAGTCGGGTGCCGGCCTGGTCGCGGATGGCTGCCGACAGCTCCACCCACCGCGCGGTCGTGACGATCAGGTGCACGCCGTAGTTGAGCCCGCGCGCGGCCAGCGCGTTGAAGGCGGGGATGTGCTGGTCGAAGTCCTGGCGCACCGTGGACCAGCCGTCGATGACCAAGAAGACGTCCCCGTGCGGCTCATTCGCGAACTCCCCGGCGGCGCGGCGCCTGCGGTAGGTCGGCATGGAGTCGATGCCGTGCTCGACGAAGAACCGCTCCCGCCGGCTGAGCAGCGAGTTGACCTCGGCGATCGTACGGCCGACCCGCTCGGTGTCCACCCGGGTCGCCACCCCGCTCAGGTGCGGCAGCCCGTTCAGGCCCACCAGGGTGCCGCCGCCGAAGTCCAGACAGTAGAACTGCACTTCCCGCGGTGTGTGCGTCAGAGCCAGCGCCGTGATCAGCGTCCTGGCCAGGGTGCTCTTGCCGCTCTGCGGACCGCCCGCCACGGCCACGTGCCCGCCGGCCGAGGACAGGTCCACGGTCATCAGGTCGCGGCGCTGCTCGAAAGGCCGGTCGACGATCGCCACCGGCACGGTGAGCTTGCCCCGCAGCGGCCATCCGGCCGTGGTCAGCCCATGGCGCGGGTCGGGGGTCAGCGGCGGCAGGATCTGGTCGAGCGTGGACGGCAGGTCCAGTGGCGGCAGCCACACCTGGTGGGCCGGCGGCCCCGAATCACGCAGCCGGTCCAGGGCCACCGACAGCAACGTGTCGCCGCCCTCCTCCTCGGCGCCGTCGGTCTCCGGCTCCTCCTGACCGTCTGAGTCGTCCGTATCCGCGGGAGTACGCGGCACCACCCAGTCCGACGTCCACGGCACCACCTGGCTGGCCACCTGGGCCTGCGCCACGGAGCCGTGGCGGCGCCGGTAGGGCCCCGACACGTACGCGGCGCGGAACCGGGTCAGGGCGTCCACGCCGCTTTTGAGGAAACCACTTCCGGGCTGGGCCGGCAGCTCGTAGGCGTCCGGCACGCCCAGCACGCCGCGGCTCTCCATGGCCGAGAACGTGCGCAGGCCGATGCGGTAGGACAGATGGCTCTCCAGGCTGTGCATCCGGCCCTCGTCCAGCCGCTGCGAAGCCAGCAGCAGGTGCACACCCAGGCTGCGGCCCAGGCGTCCGATCATGACGAACAGCTCCATGAAGTCGCGGTGTGCGGCGAGCAGTTCGCTGAACTCGTCCACCACCACGAACAGGCTCGGCAGGGGCTGCAACGGCACACCGGAGGCGCGGGCCTTCTCGTACTCCAGGGCCGAGGTGTAGTTCCCGGCGGCCCGCAGCAGCTCCTGACGCCTCATCAGTTCACCGTGCAGGGCATCCTGCATCCGGGCCACCAGAGCCACCTCGTCCGCCAGGTTGGTGATCACAGCGGAGGTGTGCGGCAGCTCGTCCAGACCCAGGAACGTCGCCCCGCCCTTGAAGTCCACCAGGACGAAGTTGAGCGTCTCGGAGGAGTTGGTCAGCGCCAGCGCCAGCACCAGGGTGCGCAGCAGCTCGCTCTTGCCGGACCCGGTCGCACCGATCAGCATCCCGTGCGGCCCGGTACCTCCCTGGGCGGATTCCTTGATGTCCAGCTCGACCGGGGCGCCGTCGCCGCTGACCGCGATGGGTACCCGCAGCCGCGCGCTGCCGGTGTAGCGCTGCCACAGCGTCTGCGGATCGTGCCGGTGCAGGTCGGGGATGTTCAGCAGCGTGGTCAGCTCCATATCGCTGGAGAACGGCTCGGACACCTCGCCGCCCATGCCCATCCGGTACGGCGCCAGCAGCCGGGCCAGGGCCTCGGCGCCCACCGGCCCGAACCGGTCGGGTACGCCCAGCCGCGTCGTCTGCTCCTTGCGGTCCCGGTCGGTACGCACCAGCGCGACGCCGTCCTGACCGACCTCCAGGCGCAGCGTGGTGCGTCCGGGCTTCCAGGTGAGAGTGGAGGAGAGGTCGAGCACCACCGCGTTCCGGAAGCCCAGCCCGTCGAAGCGGTGGCCGGCGGGCACGGTGCAGCCGTCGACCACGACCACCGTGAAGGGCTCCTCCCGGCCCGGCTCCGCGTCCGGGTCCGCCGCGGGACGCTCCTGGAACTCCGCCCCCAGCAGGTTCTCCAGCTCGTTGAACTCCGACGCGATCATCCGGGTCGGCCCGGCGCCGTCGTGCTCGTACCGGTGCAGCACATGCGGCAGCCACTTGGCCCACTCCCACTGCGCCCGCTGCTCATCGGAGACGCACAGGGCGATCCACACATCGTCGGGGGAGTGGAAGACCTCAAGCTGGGCGAGCAGGGCGCGGACCGCGCCGCGGATCCGCTCCTGATCACCGCGGAAGAGCACCTTGGACCAGGCGCGCAGATAGATCGCGATCGGCTGGTCGGGCACCGTCGTATAGGCGCGGGTAAAGCTGCGCAGGGCGTGCGCGGACAGCGGCTCCAGGTCCTCCACCGGCTTCGTCGACAGCGGGGTCAGCTTCATCGCGATGCGCTGGTCACCGACGCCGATCCGCACCTCCGCGAAGTCCTCGTCCGACGCCCGGCGCTCCCACAGCCGGGTGCTGCGCACCAGCGCCGACAGCGCCTCGGGCTCCGGATGCCGCCAGGCCAGAGCCCGCTGCTGATCGGCTATGGACGCGCGGACCTTGCGCCTGGTCTGCTTCAGATAGCGCAGATAGTCCCGGCGCTCGCCCTTCAGGCGCTGTTTGCGCTCGGAGTTCCTGCGCATCACCTGACCCACCATCATCGCTGCCGAGCCGATCAGCATCAGCCCGAGCGCGATGTACATGAATCCGCCGCCGCCCCCCATACCGGGCCGCATGAACATCAGCATCATGGAGACCGACATCAGCGCCATGGGCAGGTACGTCCATACCGCGGAACTGTCGGGAACCACCTCCGGAAGTGTCGGCGGCTCCTGCAGGGTCAGCTCTCCCGAGGGCATGTCCGGACCCCGGCGGCGGGCCGGCCTGCGGAACAGGATCACGCTCAACGTACGGCCTCCTCACGTGTTCTTGCGCCGCATGCCGTAAGTCCGTCACGCTCAAAGGGATGACAACAGAATGGGAATGCGGGAAATGGCAATGACTGAATTCCGGGCGGCGTACCCGGTTTTCTGGACTGAATATCGGAATGATTTCCCGCTGCCCGTTGCGAAACGGCTCCGCGGGGGGCCAAACTCGTCGGCACGTGCCACGTCCCCCGACCCGATGTGCGGTCGGCAGCCGATCCTCGTGCGCGTTTCACACGTTCCAGCACCGCGAATTCCGCGGCCCGTCAGGAAGCGCGAAGCAGACCTATGACCGACGCTCAGGTGGCAAACCTGTGCCGCCTCACCGTACGTGCCCCCGCCAGGACCGTTGACCTGGCCGTACCCGCCGACGTCCCCGTCGCCGACCTGTTGCCCACAGTGATCAGCTACGGAGGTGACAACCTAGAAGAAGCCGGGCTGGAACACGGGGGTTGGGTGCTCCAACGCGTCGGCGAACCACCGCTCGACCCAGAGCGTACCTTGGACTCCCTCGCCCTGCGCGACGGCGAAGCCCTCTACCTTCGGCCGCGGACCGAAGCCCTGCCCGAAGTGCACCTCGATGACCTGGTCGACGGCATCTCCACCACCTTGCAGCAACGCCCGCACGGCTGGCGCCCGGACACCAGCAGGCGCCTGCTCCACGCCCTGGGCGTGAGCACCCTCGCCGTCGGCCTCATCGTCCTGGCCGCGCCGGGAGTGGCCGGGTGGCTCAGAGCGCTGGCGGCGGCCCTCGCCGGACTGCTGCTCATCGGCGGAGCGGCCGCGGCCACCCGGGCCGTCGGCGACTCCTCAGCCGGCGCCGTACTCGGCTTCATGGCCCCCTTCTACTTCGCGCTGGCCGGCTGGCTCCTGCCCGGCGGGGCGCTGACCGGAGCGGAAAGCAACGCCGTGCTCGGCGCGCGGCTGCTGGCCGCCTCCGCGGCAGCCGGCGGCGCGGCGGTCCTCGCCCTGGCCGCGGTCGGGATCTACCCGGCGCTCTTCCTCGGCGTGGCCGTCGTGGCGGTGACCGGGACGCTCGGAGCCGTACTGCTGCTGATGGACCTCACCCCCGAACAGGCGGCCAGCGTCGTCGCCGTCGTCGTGGTGCTGTTCGGCGGCTTCGTCCCCTCGCTGTCCTTCCGCCTCTCCGGGATGCGGATGCCGCCCCTGCCCACCAACGCCCAGCAGCTGCAGGAGGGCATCGACCCCTACCCAGGCTCCGACGTCGAGGCCCGGTCCGCCGTGGCCGACGGCTGGATGACCGCCTTCTACGGGGCCATCGGCCTGATCTGCCTGCCCTGCCTGGCGGCACTCATGCAGGAACCCGAACTCGCGGAGTTCTTCACCGTGGTGGCTCTCTCCCTCCTGCTGCTGCTGCACAGCCGGGGGCTGGGGAACGTATGGCAGCGTGTCGCGCTCACAGCGGCCGGAGCATGGGGCACGGCCCTTCTCCTCCTGATGTGGGCGCGCGCGCTGGACCCGGGAGACCGGCTGACCCTCACTGCCGGACTGCTCGGCCTGACCGCCGCCATCACCATCGCCTCCTGGACCGTGCCCGGACGGCGCCTGGTGCCGTACTGGGGACGCGCGGCCGAACTGCTGCACTCCCTCGCGGCGATAAGCCTGCTGCCGCTCATGCTCTGGTCCGTCGGCCTGTACGGCTTTCTGCGCGGACTCAACGGCTGAGCCGGAAGGACGAGAACGATGCAGAACAAGCGGGACCAGGTGCAGGCGCACCTGTTCGTCATGGGCAGGCTGGGCTCGGCCATGCTGCGCAGCGACCCCGACGCCCCCGAGAGTCCCCTGGGCAGGACCAACCGCGGTGCCGCGATAGGCGTGATCATCGCCATACTGGTGTGCGCCGGGGCCTTCGTCTTCGGACTCATCAAACCCGGAGGCAAGGACTCCTGGCGTACTCCCGGCAGCCTGGTCGTCAACAAGGAGACCGGCGCACGCTACCTCTATCTCGACGGCAGGCTGCGCCCCGTACGCAACTACACCTCGGCCCGGCTGATAGCGAAAGGCGACCTCAAGGCCACCACGGTGATCACCTCTTCCCTCGCCGGGACCCCGCACGGCTCGCCGGTCGGCATCCCGGGCGCGCCCGAGGAACTGCCGGGCACCGCGGACCTGGACGACGGGCCCTGGCTGGTGTGTTCGGCCACCCGGCCCAAGGCGGCCGGTGACATCGCCGTGTCCACGACGCTGGGAATCGGCGTGCGGAACAGCGGGGACGGTACCCAGGGGCGCAAGCTGGGTGGTGGCGAGGGACTGCTGGTCGCGAGCCCCGACGGCACCACCTACCTGCTGTGGCAGGGCAGCAGGCTGCGCCTGGACACCACGGCAGGCGCCGCGAAAGCCCTGGGATACGGGGCCGTCACGCCACGGCCGGTCTCGGCGGCGTTCGTCGACGCCTTCCCGCAGGGCCCCGACCTCGCGCCTCCCCAGGTCGCGGACCGGGGCGAGGAGGGGCCCGTCCTGGACGGCCGGCCCACCAGGATCGGGCAGCTCTTCCGCGTGGACGTCCCCGGCTCCGCCGCTCAGTATCACCTGCTCACCCGGGAAGGGCTCGTGCCGCTCACGGCGACCGGAGCGGCTCTCGTCCTCGGCGACGCCAAGACCCGCCAGGCCTACGGCGGAGCAGCCCCCGCCCCGCGAAACCTCGGAGCCGGCGCGTTGACCGGGCATCTCGCTCCGCGCTCCACTGCCGGGACGGGCGCCGGGCGGCAGTTGCCCGTCACACCGCCGAAGGCGGCCGACGTCGGGGCCGGTTCCGTCGCGTGCGCCAACGTCGGTTCCACCGGCGGCAGTACACGGGTGAGTACCTCCGTACTGCTCGCCGGAGACCTGCCCGAGGCCGTGCAGGCTCCGCCCCCGGAGGTCGAGTCGGCCTGCCTCGGGGTCGACGCCATCGCGGTGCGGCCCGGCAGGGGCGCCCTGGTGCGGGCGCTGAGCGCCAGCGGCAGCGCGCTGGGTGACACCACGTTCCTGGTGACGGACCAGGGGGTGAAATACCGGCTGATGTCCCAGGAGGCCGTGAAAACACTGGGGTTCGAAGGTGTGAAGGAACGGAGGCTGCCGGCCCAGCTGCTGGCGATGCTGCCGACGGGCCCGGACCTCACCCCCGAGGCCGCGTCCTCCGGCGAGGGCCGGGTGACGCTGCGATGCAAGAACGCCAACCGTGCAAACGAGACAAAGCGCCCATCGGGCGCATCGTCCGGATAAATTTCTGCCGAATTCACTGAATCACCGTCAGTAACACGGCCGTTCTCGACCGCTGTCGCGGAGGTGTGCAATGTCCGGTATATGCCTGGCGGCGGTGGGCCGTTGCTCGCTTGAGCATTCCCATTCTCCTGGCTTTACTCAAGTGAGCGGAATTCACCGGGGATTGGAACCGGAGACGCCTCTCTCATTGATTGCCAAGCGGCTCGGTACTTCCCTAACATCGTCGCTCATCCGCGGATTGAAACCTCTCGTCCGGGCGCAGTACACCTGTCCGGCAGTGGGCTGCGCAGCATGCGACCCACGTGCCTGTAAATTCTCCGGAAGGAAAATCTGGCGTGGCTATGCAGCAGTCTGAAGAAGGCGCAACACGGAACGGAATCATGGCGCTTGAACAGGCCTACAGCGGCGTCCTGCGGTGCAAGCAGGACGTCCAGTCCACCCGGCAGAACCTGGCGTCCGGCTACCAGGGTGCGGACGGCGGCGGTTACGGCAGGCTGCTGGACCAGTGGGACGGGCACGTGGACACCATCCTGGTGAACCTGGACCGGATGGTCGAAGAGCTCAACCAGACCCTGCGTGAGCACGGACTGGTCCAGGGCTCCTCCAACGAGTCGATCGACGCCGCGTTCACGCGGTCCTCGGGTGTGTTCGACCAGCTCAGCGGAACCGTCTGACGGCGCCGCTGACCGCACCGCCCCCGCCGCGGACCCGTCTCCACGCCACCGCTCCAGCGGATGCCGCCCCGCCCACAGGCAGCGCCCGCACCACACCGCACCACCCCTGCAGCGAATCGAGGACTCCCATGGATTTGAGCGACGGCTTCATCTACGTCGACTACAACCATGCCGAAAACGCGGCGGAAGACATGGTCTCCCAGTCGCAGGCGATCATGAGCATCATCGAGAACATGGAGATGGAGCTCACCCACCTCAAGAGCACCTGGATCGGTGACGACCGGGACGTGTACACCAACGTGCAGGCGAACTGGAACCAGGCCATCGACAACATCAAGATGCTGCTCGCCAGCCACTCCGCACTGCTCACGGACATCTCCGGTAACTACCGGTTCACCGAGAACAGCCTGGCGCAAAGGTGGGGGGACATCAAGATCGGAAGCCGCTGACCGCAGCACACGTACGCCGCCTCCCGCTCGCCGCATCCCACGCACAACGACCCGGGTGAGCAGGCGGGAACGGTACACGCCGGATGCCGTCGGCCCACGCCGTGCCGGGCGAGGACCGACGGCGCCGGCTCGTCACTGACCACACACGCAGTTTCGTTTCTGGGGGCCGCGTCAAGCCAACGACGCGTAGGAGGGCAACAAGATGGCCGACAAAACGGTTCTTAACACCGAATGGCTGAAGCAGTTCATCCATGGCGACTTCGATGATTTCCGTACCGCGCTGCGCAAGATGCTGCACGACGATCCCAGCGGCCGCTCGCTGGAGTTCATCGCTGACGGAGATCTATCACCCTCCGCGCTCGTGGCCGCAAAGCCGCTCGCGATCGGCTACATGGCCACCGCGCCCAAGGCCTCCGACGCCGGCTCGGGCGATGCCTCGCAAAGCGGAACGACCCAGCCGTCGATGCTTACCTACGGTGGTACGACAATCCCCCAGACGGGTGGCGGCAAACTGAACAGGGACATCCAGAGGGCGGCGTCTGAGATTTACCAACTTCTCACGGAGCACAACACGCTCTTCAATGACGTCGAGCAGGCCTTGTTGGAAACCATCGACAAGATGAAGGACACGCAGACCAAAAATCTGGACAAGGTCTCGACCGACACGTTCATGGATATATTCGAGGACGTCGACAGGGACCTGACTTCTGCCGGTAGCGGTGGCACCGCTACCGGCACTGACGATGATGGCGGCAACGACTCGGGTTCCGATACCGGATCATAAAAAAGATTACCTCGAGCCCTGCCCTCTCTTTCCCTCACCGCTGCCATGGAGCATTGTGATGGCCACTAACAACGACGATAACTGGAAACACGCAGTCGACATGCTCACCGGTTATGTTCTGCCGGAGCAGGAGACGGTCATCACGGCCCTTACGGGGAACGAGGGCATCCCCCTGATGCATGTACGGCTGGAGAGGATCCAGAATTCTAAAGCCTACCCGGAATTCATTAGCCTGGGGGGGTGGCGGAAAAGCAATACGGACTTTGTGTTTCCGTACTTTCGGCATGACGAGGATGGCCAGCGCGACGTCAGTGTGAATCAGGACTGGGTCAGCCACTACATCGCGAACATAACCTTTCTCGGCAGGTCGGGCGGGGCGGATTCTATTCCGAGCGGTAGCGACTCATACCTACTTGAACAACACACCTCCGGCGTACTGCAGAAGGAGGGGATGTGGAATCACCCGGGAGAGGGCGGCACCTACGTCAGCTATGACACCACGGCTCTAGAGCGGTATGTCAATGGCTCATATTGGGCGCTGCATAAGCTCGTATTCCCTGAGTACAGTACTCAGGGTTATGAGGACCGCGGCATCGCGGTGCCCGACGATGGTTATGTCGACCTCCGTTCCTTCACGGAGGTGGCCATGGCGTTCGATCGTGCTGCGAAGTTCATGGTGGAGGCTGCGGACGCCATGCTGACCTGGGACTCTAAGGACATCGGGAAAGGCAGTAAGTCCTGGGACGGCACTGGAGCAAACATATTCAAAGAGTTCGTGCACAAAATGGGAAAGAATTACGAGGAGTATGCCGACCGGGTCTCGGGTGGTAAGTATGGCTATATTCCGACCGTTTCTATCGACGGCGTGACGGTCGGTTCCCCGGCAGCTCGTGCGATCATCGATCTCCAAAATGTCCTCTACAATGAGGCGGTAAACCTTCACAACGCATGGGCAGGCTGGAGGCCGGAGAGCAACCCGTATCGCTGGCTGTACGACATGCTGATGGACGGCTTTCAAACGTCGTTCTCCATCCAGCACGATCAGATTGCTTTTTCGGGAGACACGGGCAAGCCGGGCAGCGGCACGTATACCTACGCATTGCCCGGCTTTGAGAACACCGTCAGGATCTATGGAACCGATTACGGTCCGCCCAATGAAGCCAGTACTTGGAAATTGATCGGCGAGGAAGCCGTAAAAAAATGGCAGACCGGCATAAACAACTGGCTCGGCAACGCAGCTGAACATGCCATCGTGGCTATCCAGGACGCGATGGGTAACGCGGCAGATGCTCTTAAAAAGATTAATTTGCAGGGTGCGGGTGGCATATCGCTTTCAACAATTGCGGACAAGGAGGCGATGAAGAAGGAAAAGAATGACGCCAAGGCCGCGCAAGACGACCTCCTGAACAAGCAGAATAAGGCGCAAGAAGACCTTCTGAACAAGCAGAGGGACGAGCAGAACAAGGCTGCGAAGGCGCAGGACGAGCTTTTGAAGGCGCAGAAGGCGGCGCAGGACGAGGCGGCGAGGGCGCAGAAGGCGGCGCAGGACGAGGCGGCGAGGGCGCAGAAGGCCGCGCAGGACTCGGCGGCGAGGGCGCAGAAGGAGCAGGAGGAGGCGCAGGAGAAGGCGCAGGCGCAGGCCGCGGCGGCGCAGAAGGAGCAGCAGGACGAGGCGGCGAGGGCGCAGAAGGCCGCGCAGGACTCGGCGGCGAGGGCGCAGAAGGAGCAGGAGGAGGCGCAGGAGAAGGCGCAGGCGCAGGCCGCGGCGGCGCAGAAGGAGCAGCAGGACGAGGCGGCGAGGGCGCAGAAGGCCGCGCAGGCGGACTCCACCGCGGCTCAGGCGAAGGCGCAGGCGCAGAACGAGGCGGATCGCGCGCAGGCTGAGGCGGATCGTCAGCAGCAGCGGGCGGATCAGAAGAAGGCTCAGGCCGAGGCCCTAGCGCGGCAGGACAAGGCTTCGGCGGACGCCGAGGCGGCGCGGAACAAGGCGCAGGCCCAGAACGAGGCGGATCGCGCGCAGGCCAAGAACGACGCGGCTGCCCAGGCCGCCGCAGCCACCAGGCTCGCCGAGCAGCAGCAAGCTGAGGCCAAGAAGGACCGCGCCGAGCAGAAGGCGCAGGAGAAGAAGGCTTCGGCGGACGCTGAGGCGGCGCAGAAGAAGGCGGAGGCGCAGAACGAGGCGGATCGCGCGCAGGCTGAGGCGGATCGTCAGCAGCAGCAGGCGGATCAGAAGAGGGCTGAGGCCGAGGCCCTAGCGCGGCAGGACAAGGCTTCGGCGGACGCCGAGGCGGCGCAGAAGAAGGCGGAGGCGCAGAACGAGGCGGATCGCGCGCAGGCTGAGGCGGATCGTCAGCAGCAGCAGGCGGATCAGAAGAGGGCTGAGGCCGAGGCCCTAGCGCGGCAGGACAAGGCTTCGGCGGACGCCGAGGCGGCGCAGAAGAAGGCGCAGGCGCAGGCCGATCAGGCCCGGCAGGAGGCCTTGCGGAACAGCTCGGAAGCCTCGGCCGATGCGGAGCAGGCCAAGGCCGATGCGAAGGCCGACCTCCAGCATCAGTTCGACGATGCCCGGTCGGACCGTGACGCGGCCGAGCAGGCGGCCGATCGCAAGGAAGCCGACGCCAAGAGGGAGTTCGAGCAGCACAAGGCGGAGGCCGAGGCGCAGCGGGACCAGGCCGAGCAGCAGGCCGACAGGGCCCGGGCGGAGGCCAGGCACGAGATCGAACGACAGGTGGCTTCCGGTCAGCTCAGTCCGGAGCAGGGGCAGCAGGAGTTGCACCAGCGGCTCGATCAGATCAACGCGGCCGAGCAGGATGCCAAGGCCCACGCTGACGCCGCGGAGGCCGAGGCTAAGGAGGAGTACGACCACCAGAGGGCACAGGCCGAGGCCGACCGGAATGAAGCCCGCGCCAACGCGGAGCAGGCGCGCAGAGACGCCAGGGCGGCATACGACCAGCGGATGGGTGACATTCGGGCCGACTACGACCGCGCCCACGGTGATGGCAAGAACATCGAGGACCTGATCCGCCAGCGCATCGCGGACCTTCCGCAGTCCCCGGGTGTCCCGTCGCAGCACGCCGGCGCCAACTCGCCGTACGCGGCCAGCTTCAGCGACAACCTCTACAACCAGGACGACTTGGCGCATGCGTTGGGCGGTGAAGGAGCCGATGGGTCAGGCATCAGTGGCCAGCCCGGTTCCCAGGGAGCATCACCCGGGATGTTCCCGCCCCCGATGCGGGGCATGGGCGGCGGTGAGTCCGGCAGTTCTTCGGGCGAGCGGACCCGAAACGTCCTGGAGACCGGTGTCACCCGGCCGAGCCGGGGGATCAGCCCGGCGCCGACTGTGGAGGAAGAGGAACATCAAATCGCCCCCAGGGGCGTGCAGACCACCAGCAACAACGCCCCGTTCATGCCTCCGATGGGCGGTATGCCCGGAGGAGGGGAGCAGCAGACCCAAAGCGGCGACCGGGTGCGGAACGCCTGGCTGACCGAGGACGAGGACGTCTGGGGAGCTGAAGGGGGCGGAGCCCCACAGGCTTTGGGCCGATAAGGGTGTAAGCCCGCGCGTCTCCTTCTGGAGACGTTGCGGCCCACTGGACCGATCGGAATGAAGAGTCTGTGAGGAGATCGTGTTGGACGGATCGATGGAAGACCGGGTGGCGCAGGCGATGGCTCACCTGAAGGCGACCGAAGAAGCCGTGGAAAAGGCGGAGGCGGAACTGAGTCAAGCATCGGAAACGGCCCGCTCGGCGGACAAGTCGGTTCAGGTCGTGGTCGGTGCGAAGGGCGAGCTCGCCGGACTGGAGTTCCTCGGCGGCAAGTACAAGAACATGACGGCCGCGCAGTTGTCGGCCGCAGTGCTCGAGGCCGCGAACAAGGCCCGTGCCGAGATGGCGCGTCGGGTGGTCGGCGTGGTGGATCCGATCATCAAACAGGTACCCGGCGGCGGCACTTCGGAGCGCATGGGTGTCGACTGGGACAAGATCTTCGGGTCGATACTCAGTGACTCTGCCGAGGCCCACAAGCCCACAGCCATGAGCCGGCTCCGTGACGAGATCCATGAAGACGACGAAGAACAGACCGCCGCGCCCGCCGAGAACGGAACGGCTGCCAGGAAGCGGGCGGGTGCATAGCGATGCCAGACAACTACTCCGTCGACATCGATGAGCTCTTGCGGGCCAAGGACGCTCTTGCGGCCTTGTCCATGGGCGAAGAACTCGCCGGTAAGTACCTGAACGTCAAATCGCAAACCGACGGCTGGGAGGGGACAAGGGGCTCTTTCGCCAGATCAGTGGGACCTCAGGAGAAAAGGGACACCCAGCGGATAGTCGCCGCGGTGGAGGCCCTCACCGGAGCGTTCACCGCGACTTACGACGCCTTCGTCGCACAGATCTCCGCCGTCCAGGAACCGCAGAACCAGGCCTTGGAGGACATCCAGAACCAGGCTTCCAAGAACCCGGGGAATGTAAGGCGTTGAAATGATCGACATTCCTGCTGGCTTGCACGAGCTCATGGTGGTGATGATAGGCGAAGATTTTGGTGACGGTGATGAGGAGAAGGGCTTCGCCAGTAAGGGTGCTGAGGACACGCTGGCGAGGCTTCTCCACGATCTCAAGGAGCGAATGAACGGGGCGATAGCCGCCGTCGGCGCTGCGCTCCCGGCTGAGATCGGCAATGGGTTCGTCAGCACGGTCCAGCAAATCGTGGACTCCATCGACGAGCTGGCCGCACAAGCCCTCGAAAAAGGACGGAGTCAGATCAAGAAAGCCCTTGCCCTGCTGGAGGGCAAGGTCGAGGCCATCATCGAGTTCACGACCATGCTCGCGATGATCGCTGCCATCATTGCCCTGTCGGCTTTCACCGGCGGGCTCATGGCATCACAGGTCGCGTTGGAAAGGGCCCGCACGGCCCTGGCCATTGTTCTCATCATGGAGCGGATGGCGCAGGCCGGGGGCACTCCTCTCTCCGGCGTCATCGAAGCCATCGAGGAATTCCTCACCTCGGTCGCCGCCCAACTGTCCTCGATGATCTTCATATCGGATCCCGATGTGCGGCGGAAGGACATGAACTGGGACGATGTCGGGAGGTCCACGTTCGTCGGGCTCATCGCCGGGCTCCTGGGCGGGGCCGCCAACGATGTGGTGTGGAAGGGCGTTGGAAAATACTTCAAAGACCGTCCGGACTGGAACAAGGACGCGTTCAACGTTGCCAACTCCTTCGTCAACGACGGGGCTTCCGAAAGCAATGCGGAATTCTTCGTCGGCGGCGTACTTGATAACAAGTGGCGTTTCGATGTCGAGAACTTCTGGCGGTCCGGACTCAGCGGCGCGATAAACAACAGGCTTGAGGACGTCGCCAGGAATTTCGGTACATCCCTGAACACCAACCTCTTCGGCGGCAAGAACCTCCTGCTTCGCCCTCCCGGTGGCGGCAGCGGGGCAGGAGGCCAGCACAACACCCAGACCCCCCTGCCCACCACGAACTCCGGACTCGATCAGGGCGTCGGCGTTCCCACCAACGTCACGGCCCCGCCGCCCCTGCTCAACCAGGTCTCCCACACCACGCCGGACCTGCCGGTCAATGGGGCCCCACCGCCCGCGCCCGCGCCCGTCCCCGCGCCCGTCCCACCGCCCGCGCCCGTGCCCCCGTCCGACCTGATCGCCCAACCGCCGTTGACCATCGGTGATGGCGAAGGCGCCGATGCCGTGGCAGAGTTCGTGCCGGGTCCCGATGCCCTGCCGGACCCCCTGCCCGACAGCGACACCGCGTCGTTCGTCAGCGATGTCTCCGACAGCGATGTGGGGTCGATCTCTGACTTCAGCGATGTCTCCGACCTCACCGATCTCGGTTCGGTCGGCACGGACTTCGGCTTTGCGAGTGACACCTCGTCCCTATCGGATTTCGATGTCGACGAGGAACACGTACCGCTCCTGGACAAGGGGTCCGGCGTCTCCGACGCCCCCGCACCGCTCGCGGGAAGCGACGGTCTGGACGGCTCGGCCACACCGACTCCCGCCGCCGACCCGGCCCTGGGCCCGGGTTTGAGCCCAGCCCCGGGGCTGGGCTCAAACCCGGGCCCAGGGCCGGGTGCGGTCACGGGAACGGGATCCGTCGCAGCTTCCGGTTCCCCGGTCACCGGCCCCGAGGACACCGATGTCGAAGAGGGGCCTGTCGCCGACGGTCCGCTGGCCGACATCGTCCAGTCCACACTGGCCCCGCCGGTGTCCGACCCCTCCGCACCGTTGGGCACCGATGGCCTCCTCGACGCCCGTGCCACCGGCTTGCCTCCGGGGACCTCCCTCGCCTCGGGAGCAGGGTCCCCGGAGGCACCAGCCCATTCCGACCTCGGTCATCCCAACAGAGGTGGCAGCCCCGCAGTTCAGCACACCCCGGGCGTGGTTCAGCACGACCCGGGCGTCGACGAAGCGGGGCTGCCGGCCCACGAGGCGACCACCGACGATGCCGACGCCGAGTCCGGTGACCGGCTGACGGACAACTCCTCGACCGTGGATCAACCCGCGGCGCCGACAGGCCGGCCGACTACGGGCGTTACCACCCCCTCCACGAGCGAGTCCACGTCCTCCTATCCGGACGAGACCGTTGCGGAATCGGATGAGGGATCGGCATCCGGGACCGAGGATCAGGCGACAGCCCAGCCGGTTGCCGGGGAGACGGGCCCGGCCGTGGTCCAGCCGGTTCCGGGGGAGAGCGGTCCGGCTGCCATCCAGCCGGTCGCCGGGCAGACCGACCCGGTTACCGCGCCGCCGCTGTCCGCCGACGGAATCGACGTATCCGGTCAGCAGGCCCCGCACCAGCAGGCGGTGGATCAGGACGAGTTCCGCCCGGTGACCGAGAGTTCCGACGTGCCCGGCGCCTCCGAGACCGTGGTGTCGGTTGTGGGGCAACCGGTCCTCGACGGTCCCGCTGCCGGGACCGGTCAGCCATCGTCCCGGGGACCCGCCCCTGTCGCGGGCCAGCCGCCGGCGCAGGGCACGGGCGGGCGGGGCACGACCCCCGCCGACCCCGCCGACGGCCGGCAGGCGGATTCCGCGCCGGCCCAGCAGCCGGACGTCACGGCCACCACGCAAACCCCACACACCACCACCGAAACTGAGAGCCGAGAAACTCCGGACACCGCGAAAAAGACGGAAACAGAATCCGCGGACGCCCAGGTCCTCAGCCGACCGGCACAGGAATCCACAGACGCGCCGCTCGTTGCGCCCGCACCCGGCCAGGTGCCCACCGGCTCCACCGCCTCGGCCACCGCAGGCGGCACGCCCCAGCCGGGCGCCGACTCCGGCCCGGTGCCGTTGGCCGCGGTCCTGCCCCAGCTTCCGAAGCCGGCCCCCAAGAAGTACGCCAAACCGTCGAAGAGCGCGTGGCAGCACCCGCGAGTGCTGGTCAGCGAAGTCAAGGACCCGTCCGGCAGGCGCACGGGCGCGCTCTCCTTCAACGCCAAAGACCTGGCGAGGCGACAGCATTACGGAAAGCTGTCGGAGCAGACCCGGTTCGTCGCGGGCTACCGCAACGACCAGGGCGAGTGGAACGGCACCTGGAGGAACCTCCCGAAGAACTTCAAGGACTCCTTCTTCCTTGGCCTGCACCACGACGACAAGGGGTTCAGAGTCGTCGTCGGCGACGACCAGGACAACCCGGTCGTCAACGCGCTCCCCGAGGACACTCGCGAGCTGATCATGAGCGCCGAGGAGCTCGGCGAGCTGTTGCGCTCCCTCAGATCCGAGCTGAAGGACTTCAAGGCGATCACACTGTTCGCCTGCACGGCGGGAAAGGGCCGGCTCCCGAACGCCGGGGCCGAGCAGGCGCTCGCGGACGCCCAGATCGTGGCCGACATCTCCGGCCTCGTTGTCCACGCCCCCACCGGAAGAGTCGCGTTCAACAAGCTGAGGGGGGGCCGTGAGGACCGGATCATCCTCGAACCTGACGAGCAGGGCAAAGCGACCGAGTGGCGTACGTTCCTGCCCCGGCCGTCGTCGGCCGGGCACACGCCCACCGCCGGGGGTTTCTCCGTACCCGACACCGGGCTGCAGGGGCCCGCCGTGGGTCCGGCTGAGCAGCCGACGGCTGCGGACTGGAACAGTCCGCAGGCGCAGGAGGGGCCGGGCGGTTCGGCGAGTGGTGTGTCGTCGCTGAGTTGGGTGGCGTTCAAGTCGGGATCCGACGTGCTCTCTCCTGGTGCGAGGACGTCTATTGAGCAGTTGGCCAACCAGGTGGCTGAGGAGGGGCTTGCGCAGTGGCGGACTGGGGCGGTGCTGCCTGGTGTGGTGGTGACGGGGTATGGCCCTGGTCGGGGGCCTAGTGGGAAGGAGCAGGCGCTTGCGCTGGGTGGGAGGCGGGCGACGGCGGCGCATGAGGCGTTCGTGCGGCTCCTGGATTCCAGGCTGGGGGCGCTTCAGTCGGGTGTGCCCGCGGGGCAGGGTCGTTTGACGGCTGCGGACTTTGGTGTTGTCTGGCGTAGCCGTGGGCGGGATGTCGTGGCGGACGGGGGGTCTGGGAACGCGAGTCTTACGACGTTGCGTCAGCGGGCGACGTTCGCGGTGGTCTGGCCGTCGGAGGTGCTGGCGAGGCTGGGGGGTAGTGATCCGAGTCTGGGTGGCTCGGTGGATGTGGATGTGGTGGCGCGGCGTGTGCTGCATCTGGCTGGTGGTGCGGTGGTGGATGAGGGGGTGCGGGGTGAGCTGTTCCGTCTGGTGCGGGATGCGTGGGCGGAGGGGCGTGCGGGGAGTGTGGTTGCGTTGGCTGCGTTCCATGTGCAGCAGCAGGGTGTGTTCGACGCGAATCGTTCGCGTCGTTTCACGGCCAATGGCAGCCCCGTCCCGGGTCTGAACTGGGGGTCCAACCCGACTGTGGAGCTGGACATGGCCCATGTCGAGCTGGAGAGGCATGAGGGGGGTAACTCGCCCCGGTACACCTCTGAGGCGGCTCGGTGGGGGCGGGGGCAGGTGTATGTGGTGGGGGGTGTGGGCGGTTATGACTGGGTGCGGGTGCCGTGGGCGGATGGTTCGTGGCGGGATCTGGGGATCGATGAGTTTGTTGAGGTGATGGCGCACAATGAGGAGTTGGCTGGTCTTGCGGCGCGTGTGCCGGTTGTGCTGGTCATTCCCTCTGCCGGGGACGGTTATGTGGAGCTGGGGCGGAAGCTGGCGGAACGGCTGAAGCGGGTCGTGTGGGCGCCTACCGCGCGTGCGTGGATTCCGGAGGGCATGGGCGGAGCGGTATCGATCCGTCAGGTGGTGGGTGCGCATGAGGAGGCGGGGGATTTCCTTGCCAGCGAGCCTGGTATGGCGCCCGATGACGATGATGGTGCTCCTGACTGGTTCCGCGATGTGGTGACCCGGGCCATAGTCAGTCTGAAGCAGACGAAGTACGGGAAGCAGATCGGCCGAAGCGTGCACAGCGGCCCCGAGATGGCCGACAGGTTCGAGGACTACCGCCGCCTCGACCAGATAAGGACATTTGAACATTACAATCTCGCCACCGGACGCTACTCGCTGGCCGAGGATTTGCCGGAGCCGGATGCGGAGGCGTACTACCTGGCTATGCACGGCGCGCCGGGCCGTGTCGAGTTCGCGATGCGCGGTGGTGGTGTACGGCGGGTGCCGGCTCGCGAGGCGGCGGGATGGGTCAAGCGGCGGAAGAGTTTGTCCGGGCGGCCCCCGCAGCACCTGCTGGATCTGGTGATCTGCTGGGCCGGCTCGCCTGAGGACAATTCCGTGCCTGCGCCTCCAGGTGTCGGCGAGGCCTTCCCTGGTGTGTTTGTTGCCGACCCGCTCCGGACTGATTCGGTCGGTCAGGCTTTCGCGAACGCCTCGCGGCGTAAGACGCGCGTGCACATACGATCAGTAGGCACATTCGGCCGGCCGTATGGCGTATTTGGTCGGTTTGCAGATACCGATGCTCAGGGGCGTCGGGCGCCGTATGGGCTGTTTTTCCCGGAGCCGACGGTGGAGGAGCTGGACCGGCGGGCGCGTGTGGCGGGGTTGTACGCGGCCGTGGATTCGGCGCCGGAGGCGGTGCGGGAGCGGACGCTGGCTCAGGTGCGGGAGCGGACGCTGGCTTTGGTGCGGGCGCTGAAGCTGGTCTTGGGTAATGAGGTGGATGATGGCGTTGAGGTCGCTCAGGATCCGGGATATGCGGATCTGCTGCGGGGGATCGCGGCTCTGGAGGGGATGTGGCGGGCGGATCCGGCTTTCGCCGGGCTGGGTCCGTTTACGTTGGATCTGCTGCAGCGGGTGGTGGCGGCGCGGTTGCCGCAGGGGCGGAGTGAGCCGGACCGGGCGGCGTACCGGGAGTTGTTCCAGGCCGCGCTCAACGCCCCGTCCGGCACACACCTGAGCCAGTTCGCGAAGATGCGCATGGTGGCGGACACCGCACAGGTCATGGGCAGCAAGGACACACGCGCGCTGGATCAGCGCGCCGTGAGCATGCTGATGCTGTCGGGGCCTGACCAGGTGGGGGAGGCGGAGCGGTCCCGGATGTTCTGGGCCACTGTGAAGGCCTACGAGATGTCGAAGAGGACTGCGGGCTGGGACGCGTTGACCGCCCGGGTGCTGCACATGGACCCCGCCGCGGTGGTCGATGCGGCGCGCGCCTACGTGCTGGCGATGGCTGCCACCGCCTTTGCGCGTGGCCGTGACGCGGCGAACCCCGATGTGCTGGCCGCCTGCCATCTGGAGGCGCTGGGGAGCTACGACACCGGAATTCTGACCAAGGACCTGTCATCCCGAGTGGTCGGGCGTGATTTCACCCCCGGGCCGCCCGGGGTGCTGGAGACGTCGAAGGTCGGTCTGCCTGGCGGGCTGGAAGCGGCGCCGTGGCAGAAGGACAAGGCCGGCAACCACAAGCCCGCTCCCTACGTTGTGCGGGCATCCTCGGTGCCTGGGCAGCCCGGCATGCTGTCGGTGACGCTGAGGGGCGTCTCCTACACGGTGCCCGCCGAGGTGTTCATCGAACTGCTCGCGGGTGATCCGCAGTTGATGCTGCCTGAGCTGAGCACTGATGTAGTGCTGGCCGTACCGAAGCTGGGGGTTGCCAACCCCTCCTTGGCGCAGCGCCTGGCCCAGCGCCTCGGCCGCAGGGTGTGGTTCACCCGCGCCGACATAGAGGTGCAGACGTCCGGCCCGAATGGAGAACCCGTCCTCGGCCTGGTTGCCACGGCGCTCGTGCCGAACCCGACCGCCGCGCACTGGCAGTCCGCAGCGCCTGTGGATCTCCAGAACCCGGGGGCCGCCCCGCTCCCGGTCCCGCCCCCGCCCACCAATTCCGCTTCGCCGGCTTCAGCGGGAAGCGCTCAGGCCGTGCAAGCCGTAAGCGACGAGGCCGCGCCGCTGCCCTTCTTGCCTTTCGCCACGCAGTTGGTGGATGAGAACGACGTCGAATGGTGGCGGAACTCCGGGAACGACAACGAGAGCTACGCCGGCAGCGACACCGACGCCGACGAGGTGGGGCCGGAGGCGGAGCCGGACTCCATGGACTGGAACAGTCCGCAGTCGCAGGAGGGGGCGCGGTTCCCCGATCTGTACGCGGATCCCTCCTGGCAGCAGGCCACTGACCGGTTCGAGGGGGCGCTGCGTAAGGTCGTTGCCGTCGATCCCCGCGTGATTGGCGCGGCGAAGGGCTCCGTGCGTGGGCTCCTGTTGGTTCTCGAGAGGCGCTTCGGTCGGGAGGCGGCCGTGCGTGCCTTCGCGCCGTCCGGCTTCGCGGGGGACGGGCAGGGCCTGTACTCCCAGCTCGTGGCGTGGACGGACCCCAACAACAAGGCCGTGAGACCTCGGGCGTTGGTTGACCTGTTCGTTCTGGCGGCCTTCCGGAGCGGTTCGGGTTCCACGCTGAGTGACATGTGGGCGACCGATCCGCAGACCAACCCGCACGGTGTGCCCCTGCGGCCCCCGGTTGTCCCCCCGCACGCACAGGCCTCGGCGGGTCAGGTGGCACGCGGTCTGCGGATCCGGCCGGAGGCCGTTGCGACCGTTGGGTGGCTGCACCGGGCCTTCGCGTCGCTGAACTTGCGCGGCGCTGATCCGTTGCTGTTCCGGGAGGTGTTGCTGGCGGGACTGCCCGAGGAAGAGGGTTACACCCTTGCCGAGGTGGTACAGGGTTCGCATGAGGCGGGTGTTCGGTTCGGGGTCGAGCCGGACATGACGGTGGCGGACGCGTCGCAGCTGTATGCCTGGGCTTTCGGCGTACTCGCTCCCGGCAGCCGCGCACACGCCGGCCCGGAGGTCGCGCGGGTCCTGGATTCGGGGAGCGTCCGCGTCGATCTGAGGTTCCCGCAGAACCACCTGTACCGCGAGCGTCACCAGGGCTGGTTCGAGGGCCTGACCGACAGCCGCACTGTCCACGACGGAATCCGGGAGATCCTCTGGTCGAAGGCCGGCACCGGCGCACTGGCCGAGCCTGTTCTGCAGGACCGACGGGAGCGTCGTGCCGCGCTGGCGGACTGGATGCTGCGTCATGGCTCGCCCGAACTGCTGAAGCGCAATGTCAATTTCATGGCGTACCTGGTGGCCATTTCGCTGGTGAGCGGTGCGGATGGCCGGTTGCTAAACGCGGCGTTCACGGCAGAGGATGCCGGGGCGGTGGGACGGCTGCGGGAGGAGGCCGCGGCCGTGGTGCGGGAGGCGCTGGCGGGAACGGCGCCGCGAGGGCGGCTTCCGCTGCTGTTCCTGCGCGACGCCGGCTTCCGGGCGCTGGTGGAGTCGTTCTCGGGCGGCGAGGCGGAGATTGCGGATCTGGTGGGGCGGGCGGCCGACCTTGCTGAGGGAGTGCGGGGTGAGCTGACAGGGCATCGGGAGATGGCTGCGGAGGCGCTGATGATGCTGCCCAGGGTTCCGCATCCGGTGGCCTGGGCGACCTGGGAGGCCAACCTGCCTGCGCTAGGGGCGGAGTTCGGGCTGCCGGAGTTCCACGAGGCGACGACCAGTACCGCCGGTGCGCTGGCAGGACTGGATCCGGCGCCTGCCGGACGCGCGGGACAATGGGCCGTGGTGTGGTCCGTGGACCGCTCCAGCGGCCGGGATATCTCACCGCTGTCGCGGACGCCGGCGGAGCGGCCGGTGCTGTTTCCGCAGGCCGCCACCTTCCGGGTGAAGTCGAAGAGCACGCGGTATGACGGCGCGTCGGGGCTGGCGTATGGGCATGTGGTGCTCGAGGAGATCGGGCAGCGGAACACTTCCTGGGCACCGGAGATCCTGACCTGGCCCGTTGCCGGCCCCCACCGCATCGTGTCGTTCTCCAGCATGCCGCTCCCCCACTGGCGCGACAGCGCCGACAAGATGAAGCGCTGGGACGAGACCCTCTTTTGGGCCTACCGGAATGACTTCGCTTCGGGGATCGCGTCCCGAGACCTGCGGGCCAGGGACCTGGAGTGGGGGTCCGCCGAATGGGGCAGGGACTTTGTCGTAGCCGTATCGCACGCCGATGAGCCCGTTTTCGGGGTGATCTCTCCCTACGGTATCCGCTGGGTGAGCGGTACGGAGTGGGGTTGGCACCTCGGGAATCTGCTGAGGGACGGCGGCTTTGCGGCGGATACCCGCATCGTGCTCGCCGCGTGCAGGTCAGGCGCCGACATCCTCGGCGGCGACCCGATCGGACAGGATGTCGCGGACGCCAGCGAACACCCCAGCCATGCACCCACGACGCGCACGGAACTTGCGGAAGTCGAAGGCGCCTCCACGATCTTGCTCGAGCGTGGGCGGGGTGGGGCGAAGCCGCGGTTTGTTGAGTTCCGGTCGCGTCCCCGGCCGGTGGCCGCGCGGCGGGCTGCTGCCCGGGTGTATGCGCCGTACGCCGACGGGTTCCGCGCGTTCTACCGGGACCCGCGCTGGCCCGCGCTGAGTGAGGCGTATGAGTGGGCGCTGGGCCGCGATCTCGCCGGTGATCCAGATGTCCGCCGGGCGGCGCGAGAGATGATCGATATCTGGCTGCCCGACCAGGCGGCCCAGTCTCCCGACGGGACAGCCACCAGCCTCGTCCAGGCAGCGGTCGACGCAGCGGTCGCCGTGGGCGTGTCCCTCAAGAACGCGGGCGTGGACCCGCGGAGCGACGGGTTCCGCGCGTTCAGCGAGGTACGCGGTTTGCGCCTGTCCGCCGACCGGCTCAACATCGCGGAGGCGTTCCTTGCCGCCCATGGTAAGAGGGTGCCGGTGGCTTCGATGCCGGGGGCGCGCAAGGCGCTGCTGAGCTGGCTGTTGAGCGAGGGCTTCGACAGCCTGTTTGAGTCGGTGCGCGGTTCCGTGTCCTCTATGGAGTCGCCGGTGGAGGCGGCGGTGGTCCTCGGTGACGCGGCGCATCTGTACGCGTGGGCGTTCGCCGAGCTGCCCCCGACGGGCTGGAGTCGGCGGCTGACTCCGTATCAGGAGTTGTACGCGCTGCGGAATGATTGGCTGACCGCTGAGGTGACCGGTGGTCCGGCCGTGCCGGGTGACCTGGTGGAGCTGGCCCGCGGTGGCGGGGCTGATGGTGTGTCGGTGGAGCGTCGGGCGGCCTTCGTGGCGTGGTCGGCCCGGCACGGTGGCGCCTCGCCGCTGGATGCTTTGGCTCCCGGGCATCTGATCGCGCTCTACCTCCTCACCAGCCCGCGCGACCGCGCGCTCTTCGACACCCGGCACGACGCGGCTCTGCTGCTCGCCATGGCCCGGGAAGCCGTGGACCAGGGGGTGGAGGGGCTCAGGGCGACCGGCAAGCCCGCGTTCCCGTTGCTGCTGATGGGCCACGAGGGTTTCCGCGGCCTGGTGGCCCAGGGGGCGGCGGCAACGCATACGCAGCCCCACGACGGCTTGTGGGACCCTGACGAGGACTGGTGGCACGACGTACGCGAGGACCTGCACCGACAGCTCGAAGGCGCCGTCGAGGCCGCGCTGGACCGCATCCCGCAGCACCTCGGTATGGCGGCGGAGGCCCTACGTGCCCTGCCGCCGGTCAACTCGGCCGCTTGGTGGACGGGCTGGCTCCCTGACGGGGCGCGCGACGTGCAGAGCCTCACGGTCCCGGGCTTCGCGACGGCGAGCCTGGACGAGGGCGTCGCTCGTGCGGGCCTGTCCGACTCGGGTCCGGGTGAGGGCGGGTTCCCGGTGCTGGTGGAGGTGGAGAACTCCTCGGCGCGTGATGTGGCGTTCCTCGCGGTCGACCCCGAGCGGCGTGAGGCGCGGTATCCGGGCCGGGCGGAGCTGGATGTGGTCCACCGCTCCTGGGAACAGACCGGGGACGGACGCCGCTATCTGCACCTGCGGGTCGTCGAGAGCGAGCCGATCGGGCAGTTCCCCGAACCGCTCGGCATCCACGGCGTCGACCAGGCACAGGACCTGGACAGCGACGTCGACATGGAGAACTACGCCGGCAGCGACACCGACGCCGACGAGGTGGGGCCGGAGGCGGAGCCGGACTCCATGGACTGGAACAGTCCGCAGTCGCAGGAGGCGGGAGCGCCATCCACGTCCGCGCTGGACTCCGGGCCGACGTTCCTCGCGAGCCGCGAGCCGGGTGACGTGGGGACGTATGTCGACGCGGAGCAGATCCTGGCCGACCTACGAGCGTCCGTGGTGGTCCCGGCAGGAGGCTACCGTCCGGTCCGTGGCACGGAACTGCTCGGACCGGACCTGTTCGGTGTGCGAAAGCCGTTCCCAGCACCCGGGTTCATGGCGGGTCACGATCACAGGAAACTGCACGGCGAGCAGGTGGTGACGTTCTTCCGCCGGCTTGACATGGTGCGGGGCGCACCGACACACCATGAGATGGACCCGCGGGTACTGCCGCGAGCCGAGGGCACGGCGCTGGTGACCGAGCGTTCGGAGGCCGAGCGGAGGGCGTGGGCACCGAATCGGAGCATGCCACCCCTTCCGGCGCGGGCCGAACTGCCGAACGTCATTCACCAGATCTGGCTCGGCGGGCCCTTGCGGAACGCCGGGAAGATGGCGGACTTCCGCGAGAAGACGGCTTTCATGGCCCGGCGCTACCGGGGAATGGCGTCGATGGTGCTGTGGACCGACGTGCCACGAGCGCTCCTCGACCGGGCAAAGCAACCTCCGTCGGCCTCCGACGACGCGGCCCTCGTTGAAGCGCGGGACATGCTCGACTGGGCGCGGGAGAACGGAGTGCGCCTCGCGAATGTCCACGAGGTGTTCCACGCCGGATCACCGATGAGGCTGCACGAGTTCTTCCAGACGGAAATGGTCAAGCAGATCGGAAGGGGATACGCGGCGGCCAGCGACATCCTCCGCCTGGAGATCATGCACAGGTTCGGCGGCATCTACATAGACGGCGACAACGTGCTCACCGACCCGTCCCACGTCGCCGCTGTCGCCGACTCCTCGCACGGATTCGCGGTCGAGAGGGTGCCCGGGGAGGTCGGGAACTCCGCTCTCGCCATGGCCAAGGGGCATCCGTTCGCACGCGTATACCTCGAAGAGATCCGACACCGCTACCAGCGTGTCCAGCGGGACCTGATGCTCGGCTACAGCGACATAGCCCCTGAGGAGTTCGCCACCCCAGTGGGGATGATCCGCCGTAACTCGGTGATGGAGCGGACGGGACCCGCGGTGATCAACGCGGTGGCGTTGCGGCTGGGCATGGTATCGGAGGATCTGCCGGGCCTCGACGGAGTCGTCCTGGGGCACGTCCACAGTTGGGTCGGCTCCGCGGCCGACAGCGTGCCGGCCCTCGTCCAACCGCCCCGTCCGGACACGCTCCGCACAGCGCGGATGGTGACCCAGTCCCTGGTGCGGGACATCTACAACCGTGGTGGGGACCTGAATCTGATGCAGGTCGCCGACGCTCTGAGCGACCACCCCCAGCGCGAAATGATCACGGAGGCGGCGCTCCGGTTCATCGCGGACCGGGCGGACCTTGCCCCCAGGGTCCGCACCGTCACCGATCGGAGTCTGGAACCCGGTGGCGTAAGAATCGCCGATGTGCCGCCGGGCGCACTGGCCCTGCTGGACTTCGACACCCCGGCTGCCGCGGGCAGAGAGCCGACCTCCTGGCTGGGTGACCTGCAAACGCCCGTCATCCTGCGGCAGGCCCCGATGGTGTCGGAGCCTTCCGCGCACGGCCCGTCACGAACGTCGTCGGAGGGCGCACCGGCCGCCGCCGCGGCGGAGCTGCCGACGGTGGAGGCTCCGTCGGTGGACGAGGTGGGGCCGGAGGCGGAGCCGGACGCGGCTGACTGGAACAGTCCGCAGCAGCCGGAGGGGGCGCGGTTCCCCGATCTGTACGCGGATCCCTCCTGGCAGCAGGCCGCTGACCGGTTCGAGGGGGCGCTGCGTAAGGTCTTGGCCGCCGATCCCCATGTGGTCCGCGCGGCGAAGGGCTCCGTGCGCGGGCTCCTGGGTGTTCTGGAGGGGCACTTCGGCCAAGAGGCCGCCGTGCGTGCCTTCAATTCGTCGGGCACCGGCATGGATTGGCGTGGTCTGCGCTCCCGGATCCTGGCGTGGACAGGCGATCGCGACACGGGCATCGGGCCGGCCATGGCGGTCTCCATGTTCAGCATGGCGGCCTTCCGGAGCACCTCGGGTTCCACGCTGAGCGACATGTGGCGCGACGATCCGGCAACGAACCCGCACGATGTGCCCCTGCAGTCGCCCCCCGTGGTGCCCCCGCACGCAGGCCATGCGGCCGGCGCTGCCCGCGGTATCCGGGCACGGCCGGAAGCGGTCGCGACCGTGCGGTGGCTGCTGCGGGCGTACGCCTCGCTGAACCTGCCCGGCGCCGATCCGCTGCTGTTCCGGGAGGTGCTGCTCGCCGGATTGCCCATGTTCACTCTTGCCGAGGTGGTGCAGGGTTCGCATGCGGCGGGTGTCCGGCACGGGCCTGAGCCGGACATGACGACGGCGGACGCGTCGCAGCTGTACGCCTGGGCTCTCAGCGTGCTCGACCCCCACCGCCGAGCGCACGCCGCCCCGGAGGTCGGGCAGGTCCTGGAGTCCGGGACCGTCCGTGCCGATCTGAGGCTCCCGCATCACCGCGCGTACGCCGAGCGCCACCGTGGCTGGTTCCATGGCCTGGCCGAAGGCAGCATCGTCGTCCACGGTATCCGGGAGACACTCTGGCCGGAGGCCGACACCGGCGCACTGGAGGACCGTGTTCTGGAGGACCGGCGGGAGCGTCGTGCCGCGCTGGCGGACTGGGTGCTGCGCCATGGCTCGCCCGCACTGCTGACCCGGAATCTCAATGACGCGTACATCCAGGCCATTTCACTGGCGAGTGGTGCGGACGCGGGGCTGCTGGACGCGGCGTTCACGGCGGACGACGCGGGGGCTACGGCGCGATTGAGGGACGCCGCCGCGGGCCTTGTGCAGCGGGCCCTGGGAGAACAGTCGCCGAGAGCGCATCTTCCGCTGTTGTTCCTGCGCGATGCGGATTTCAGTGGTCTGCTGGAGTCGTTCGCGGGCAGTGACGCGGAGGCCGCGGTGCTGAGGGACCTGGCGGCGGACCTTGCTGAGGGGGCGAGGGGTGAGCTGACGGGACATCGGCAGATGGCGGCGGAAGCCCTGATGATGCTGCCGAGGGTCCCGCATCCGGTGGCATGGGCGACGTGGGAGGCCGATCTGCCGGCGGTGGGGGCGGAGTTCGGGCTGCCGCAGTTCCACCAGGCGACGACCAGTACCGCTGGTGCGCTGGCGGGGCTGGGTCCGGTTCCTGCCGGACCCGCGGGACAACGGGCCGTTGTGTGGTCGGTGGACCGCTCCAGCGGCCGGGATGTCTCTCCGCTGTCGCGGAGAGCGGGAGAGAGGACGGTGCGCTTCCCGCAGGCGAGCTCGTTCCGCATCGAATCGACCGCCACGCGCTACGACAGTGCGACCGGGACGACGTACCGGCACGTAGTGCTCAAGGAGACCGGGCAGCAAGACGCCTCCTGGGCACCGGAGATCCTGACCTGGCCCGTTGACGGCCGCGGCCGCACCGTGGCGTTCTGCAGCGAGTCCCTCTACGACTGGCGCGCGAACATCGAGCTGATGAGGGGTTGGGACGAGATCGACTACTGGGTCCACAAGAAAGACGCCGCATCGGGGAACGAGGCCAGGGATCTGGAGTGGGAGCCCGTCGAATGGAGCACCAACACCGTCGCGGTGGAATCGCACGGCTCACCCCAAGGTTTCCAGGTGATCTCCCGGTACGGGACCCGCGCGGTGAGCGGCACGGAGTGGGGATGGCACCTCAAGAACGTGCTGCGGGACGGCGGCCTGCCGGCGGACACCCGCATCGTGCTCCACGCGTGCAGGGCAGGAGCCGACGTCCTCGGCGGCGACCCGGCCGGACAGGACTTCACAGACGCCAGTGACCACCCCGCCCATGCGCCCACGACCGTTACGCAACTCGGCCGATACGGAGGCGCCGTCGCGATCGTGCTCCAACCGGAGCCGGGTGGGGCAAAGCCGCGGTTTGTCGAGTTCCGGTCGCGTCCCCGGCCGGTGGCTGCACGGCGGGCTGCTGCCCGGGTGTACGCGCCGTACGCCGACGGGTTCCGCGCGTTCTACCGGGATCCGCTCTGGCCCGCGCTGGGCGAGGCGTATGAGCGGGCGCTGGGCGAGGATCTGGCCGCGGATCCCGAGGTTCGCCGGGCGGCGCGGGAGATGATCGATATCTGGCTGCCCGACCAGGCGGCCCAGTATCCCGAGAGGACAGCCACCAGCGTCCTCGTCGACGCCGCGGTCAACGCCGCGGTCTTCGACGGCATGTCCCTCCAGAACTCGGGCGTGGACCCGCAGAGCGACAAGTTCCGCGTGCTCAGCGAGGTACGAGGACTGAGCCTCAATGCCGACCGGCTCGATACCGCCACGGCGTTCCTCACCGCCCATGGCGACAAGGTGCCTGCCGCCTCGATGCCCGCGGCACGCAAGGCCCTGTTCAGCTGGCTGCTGAGCGAGCTCGCCGACAGCCTGTTCGAATCGCTGCTCGGCTCCATGCCCGTCCTGAAGTCGCCCGTGGAGACCGCGGTATCCCTCGGTGACGCGGCGCATCTGTACGCGTGGGCGTTTGCGGAGTTGCCCGCGGTGGGTCGGGGTCGGCGGCAGACTCCGTACCAGGAGCTGTACGCGCTGCGCAACGACTGGCTGACCGCTGAGGTGACCGGCGGTGTGGCCGTGCCGGGTGATCTCGTGGACATGGCCCGCGGTGGTGCGGCCGCTGTGCCCGCGGAGCGGCGGACGGCCTTCGTGGCGTGGTCGGCCCGGCACGGCGGCGCCTCGCCGCTGGACGCGCTGACCCCCGGGCATCTGACCGCGCTCCATCTCCTCACCAGCCCGCGCGACCGCGCGCTCTTCGACACCCGGCAGGACGCGGACCTGCTGCTCACGGCGGCACAGGAATCCGTCGACCAGGGGGTGGACGGGCTCAGGGCGACCGGCAAGCCCGCCTTCCCGTTGCTGCTGATGGGCCACGAGGGCTTCCGCGACCTGGTCACCCCCGTGGCGGCGGCAACGCATACGCAGCCCGACGAGGGCTGGTGGGACGACGTACGCGAGGACCTGCACCGAGAGCTCGAAGGCGCCGTCGAGGACGCGCTGGACCGCATCCCGCAGCACCTCGGTATGGCGGCGGAGGCCCTCCGTGCCCTGCCGCCGGTCAGCTCGACCGTGTGGTGGGCGGGTCGGCTGCCTGACGGGGCGCAGGACGTGCAGAGTCTCACGGTCCCGGGCTTCGCGACGGCGAGCCTGGACGAGGGCGTTGCCCGTGCGGGCCTGTCCGACTCGGGTCCGGGTGAGGGGGGGTTCCCGGTGCTGGTGGAGGTGGAGAACTCCTCGGCGCGTGATGTGTCTTTCGTGGCAGTCGACCCGGAGCGGCGTGAGGCGCGGTATCCGGACCGGGCGGAGCTGGATGTGGTCCACCGCTCCTGGGAGCAGACCGCGGACGGACGCCGTTATCTGCACCTGCGGGTCGTCGAGGGCGAGCCGATCGGGCAGTTCCCCGAACCGCTCGGCATCCACGGCGTCGACCAGGCACAGGACCTGGACAGCGACGTCGACACGGAGAGCGACGCCGACACCGACATCGATGAGGTGGGGCCGGAGGCGGAGCCGGACGCGGCGGATTGGAACAGTCCGCAGCCGCTGGAGGCGGCGGGTGGTTCGGCGAGTGGTGTGCCGTCGCCGTCGGAGGTGCTGGCGAGGCTGGGGGGTAGTGATCCGAGTCTGGGTGGCTCGGTGGATGTGGATGTGGTGGCGCGGCGTGTGCTGCATCTGGCTGATGGTGCGGTGGTGGATGAGGGGGTGCGGGGTGAGCTGTTCGATCTGGTGCGGGATGCGTGGGCGGAGGGGCGTGCGGGGAGTGTGGCTGCGTTGGCCGCGTTCCATGTGCAGCAGCAGGGTGTGTTCGACGCGGGCCGTTCGCGTCGTTTCACGGTCAGGGGCAAGCCCGTCCGTGGCCTGAACTGGGGGCCGCAACTCACTGTTGAGCTGGACACTGTCCTCGTCGAGCTGGAGGAGTACAAGGACGGCAAGGGACAGCGCAGCCGGGTGGCGGCGAAGTGGCCGCGCGGGGCCTATGTGGTGGGGGCTCATGGGGGGCATGACTGGGTGGGGGTCCCGTGGCCGGATGGTTCGTGGCGGGATCTGGGGATCGATGAGTTTGTTGAGCTGATGGCGCACAATCCTGAGCTGGCTGGGCAGGATGTGCCGGTGGTGCTGGCCATTCCTTTTGCCGGGGACGGGTATCTGGAGTTGCCGCGGAAGCTGGCCGAGCGGCTTGGGCGGGTTGTGTGGGCGCCGACCGGGCGTGCGTGGATTCCGACGGCCGGGAGCCAGATGGTCTCGATCCGTCAGATTGTGGGCCAGGATGGGGAGGCGGGGGATTTCGTTCGCAGCGAGCCCGGCATGGCGCCCGATCCGGATGATGACGCTCCTGGATGGTTCCGCGATGTGCTGACCAAGGCCATTGTCAGTATGACGACTGCGGAGCAGATCGGCCGAAGCTCGCACTCCGGTCCCGAACTGGGTGTGAGATATGAAGCCTTCAGCCGTCTCGACGAGATGAAGAAGATTGGGCATCTCAATACCGCCACAAGACGCATTGTATTTACCGAGGAACTGCCGGAGCCGGACGCGGAGGCGTACTACCTGGTCATGCACGGCTACCCGGGCTATGTCGTGTTCGCGATGCGGGACGGTAGTGACAGGGTGGCGCCGGCTCACGAGGCGGCAGAATGGGTCAAGCGGCGGCGGAGTCTGTCCGGGCGGCCCCGGCACCACTGGCTGGACCTGGTGATCTGCTGGTCCGGCTCGCCCAAGGGCGATGCCGTGCCTGCGTCTTTCGCCAGCGAGGCATCCCCTGGAGTGTTCGTTGCCGACCCGCTCCGGGATGTTTCGGTCGGGCAGCACTTTGCGAACGCCACACGCCGTAGGACACGCGCTCACATACGGCCCGTAGGGCTGGGGCGGCATAGAGGCCGATGGAGGCGGTTGGCAGATACCGATGCTCAGGGGCGTCGGGTGCCGTATGGGGTGTTTTTCCCGGAGCCGACGGTGGAAGAGCTGGACCGGCGGGCGCGTGTGGCGGGGTTGTACGCGGCCGTGGATTCGGCGCCGGAGGCGGTGCGGGAGCGGACGCTGGCTCAGGTGCGGGAGCGGACGCTGGCTTTGGTGCGGGCGCTGAAGCTGGTCTTGGGTAATGAGGTGGATGATGGCGTTGAGGTCGCTCAGGATCCGGGATATGCGGATCTGCTGCGGGGGATCGCGGCTCTGGAGCGGATGTGGCGATCCGATCCGGCTTTCGCCGGGCTGGGTCCGTTTACGTTGGACCTGCTGCAGAGGGTCGTGAAGGCACGGTTGCCGCAGGGGCAGAGCGAGCCGACTCGCGCGGCGTACCGAGACGTGTTCCAGGACGCGCGCACGGCCCGGCCCGGTTGGCCCCTGAGCCAGTTCGTGACCCTGCCCGAGGTGGCGTTCACCGCACAGACCCTGCGCGCGGCGGGCACGAGCACGCTGGATCAGCACGCCGTCGACATGCTGATGCTGTCGGGTCTTGACCAGGTGGGGGAGGCGGAGCGGTCCCGGGTGTTCTGGGCGTCGGTGAAGGCCTACGAGATGTGGGGGAGGACCGCGGACCGGGACGCGCTGACCGCTCGGGTGCTGCACATGGATCCCGCCGCGGTGGACAACGATGCGCGTAAGCGCTCGGTCCTGGTGTCCGTCACCGGCTTCGCCCGTGGCCGTGACGTCGCCAACCCCGATGTGCTGGCCGCCTTCTATCTGACGACGCACGGGGCCTACGGCTCCGCGACCCAGGTCAAGCACCGTCTGTCACCCGAGCCGGCCGGGCGTGATTTCTCCTCCGGACCGCGGCCCGGGACGCTGGAGATGTCGGAGATCGCTCTGCCGGGCGGGCTGGAAGCGGCACCGTGGTCGGGGAAGAACGAAGACGCAGGCAACAAGCCTGCTCCCTATCTCTTGAGGGCATCCCGGGTGGCGGGGCAGCCCGGCATGCTGTCGGTGACCCTGCACGGTGTTACCTACACGGTGCCCGGCGGTGAGTTCGTGGAGCTGGTGGCGGACGATGCGGAGCTGGAGCAGCATGACCTCACCAAGGACGTAGTGCTGGCCGTATCGGAGCTGGGGGTCATCAACCCATCCCTGGCGCAGCGTCTGGCCCAGCGGCTCGGCCGCAAGGTGTGGTTCACCAGCGCCGGCACCGACGTCGTGCAGACATCTGGCCCGAATGGCTACCCCGTCCTCGGCTTGGTCGCCACGGCTCAGGTGCCGAACCCGACCGCCGCGCACTGGCAGTCCGCAGCGCCTGTCGATTCCCTGAACCCGGGGGCCGCCCCGCTCCCGGTCCCGCCACCGCCAACGAACTCCGCCTTGCCCGCTGCACAGGTAAGCGCCCAGGCCGTGGGAGGCACCTTCGCCGCCTTCAGCCAGTCCGTGAGGGCCGGGCAGGCCGATTCGGCCGGCCCAGCCGGGAGCACACCCGTCGCCGGCCCCACGCCTGGGGACGCGACGCCCTACCCGGATCCGGCAAACGATCTGGGTGATTCGGAGACCGAGGCGGCTGCGACTCTCGCCGTGCTCCCTGTGATGGGCGCCGATGTCTGGGAGCCGGTACGGTCCCTGTCCGGCGTCGCGCCTCAGGGCAGCGGCACGGCCGACTCGCAGGACACGCACACCACCGACGGCGCTGCCACCCCGGGCACCGCCGCGGACACCTCCGCCTCGCAGATTCCGCACATCACCGTGACGGAACCTGACCTCGCCGACATCACGCCGCTGCCGGGGCCGGCTGTCGTCGACGCGGGACAGGTGTCCTTGCTGCCGTCCGCCGTGCGGCGCTCCGGCCCATGGAGGCTGCCTCGGCATCTGGAGACGCTGCAGTCCTCGGGCTCGGCGACCATGCATGATCTGACGTCAATTGATTGGGCTGACGAGCAGATTCGTGCCCTGACCTCTGGGGGTTCTCCCGGGGAGATCGTGGAAGCGCTGCGGAGGGATCCGGAGAGTTTCCTTCGCCACGGCCGTCCCTTCCAGGTCAGGGGCAGGGACGGCTGGTACGACGTCACGGTCGCGATCGGTCGTCATGCGGACGAGCGGCGGCCGCGGATTGATCTGCTGGGTGCCCCCGAGGGCGCGGGATCGCAGACGTCGGTGACGCGTTCGGCAACCAGAGGGACTTCTACCGCGTCGTCCGAGCAGCGCGGCTATGCGATCAATCACGCGGGCCAGGTGTTGTTCCCGACGCCTAAACCGGGCATTTTGGCGGGCTTCGCCTATGCGGTCAACGTAGGCGTACGCCAGCGGGCTCTGACGGCGAGCAGGGAACAGAGCGGAACGCGGATCAAACAGGTGATCGGCGACAGGGGGACTGTTGATGTTCCTCGTAAGCTCGTTATCACCCTGCGGGTGAGCAAGAGCGGCGTGCAGGCCTCGCGGCTCCTCAGCGGGGAGAGCAGCGCCGTGCAACGGGTTCCGGTGCAGGAGCTTGTGCCGGACAAGGCCACTCGGCGGCCCGGTCCGTACATGACCGTGAATGAGGAGTTGGGGCGTCGTATCGCCCATGCCCAGTCGTTCGCACCTCATGGTGCCGATCTGGGGCGGCCGCACCGAGGCGGTGGCCTGTTCGAAGCCATCCGGAAACAGGTCCATCCCTCGCTGGTTGCCCCTGAGGCACCGGGGCGGTCGGTGCTCTTGGACGCGGTGACCGAGGCCAACTTCATCCGGGAGCTGCCCGGGATGCTGGCGGGCTGGGTGCCCTCGGAAACCATGGCCAGTGCTCATGGCGAGTCGATTGGTGGATTCCGCCGGCGCGCGACGATCACCGCTCTGGCTCCGATGCCCTTTACCGGCAGTGCTGCCGGGACGCGGGCCGCGGACGTGACCGGGAAGGAGAGCGCGCGCGGTCGGCGAGGGGAGAAGCCTGCGCCGGTGACGGTGGTCGATTTCTGGGATGCCGGTATCAGCCATGCCTCGAAGGCGGAGCGGCGGCACGGCGGCTCCGTGGCGCTGGGACCCGGCGCTGGGTTCGGGGCCATGAAGGGCGGGCCACGGGGGCGTGCGTTCCTGACACCCGCTGCGGAATCCGGGTGGAAGAACGCGACCTCGGTGTCCTCCTCGGTCTCGACCCAGACCGGGGCGGAGATCGAGGGGCACCACGTGGGCTACCAGGCGTGGGTACGGGTCGAGACGGAGGGCACTGGCCCGGGGGAGGCCGGGGTCGACAGCAGTCGTCAGGCGCCGTCTCACACGATGGTGAAGAGCTGGTTCTCGTTGCGCGAGGAGGAGGCCAACGAGCTGGGGCTGCCGCTGCCGGAAGGCGCACGGCCGGGTCCGATGTTCAAGAAAACCCCTGGTGTTGAGCGGACGCTGTCTGCGGGCGTGACGGGTCAGTCTGCCAAGATGACGGGGCTGGACACGGCGCCGTTGCTGTCCTCACTGACGAAGTTGTTCGGATCCGATTCCCGGCTGGCCGGGTTCCTGCCGTCTTTTGGCGAGGGAAAGAGGAAGCCGGCGTGGCGCACCTCCCGGTCCGACGAGGCCACGCAGCAGGCGAATTACCGAGCATTGACGACCGAGCTGTCGCCGGGGAATCTGCAGACTCGCAAGGACGAGCTGCTGACTTCTGGTGTCAAGGTCCGGTTGCGGCGGAAGCGCTTCTTCACCAAAGAGGTTGTCACGATCCGGGTCAAGGCGGCCGACCGGGGGGTTGATTACCGGGGTGACGTCGATGGCTGGGCGGTGCTGCAGGGCTCCGGGATGGAGGCCGGCGCGCAGGACGGGGCGGGCAGTAGCCAGGGTGGCGGCCTGCGGGGCCGGTTCAGTGTGAAGCCGATTCCCGGCAAGTTCTATGTCATCGGTGCCGCGAGTGTCGGTGGTTCCAGTGTCCGCGAGGCGCAGGGCGGGCCGAGTGCCGGGAACCTGACCGGTGTTCTGCACCAGGTGGACTCCTCGACCAGCGCCTTCGACGGGAACCTGGTCTGGGACATTGAGCTCACCTCCGTCAAGCGGACCAGGAAATGGGTGCGCGCGCTGCTCCCCAGTCTCCGCCCGGGCCGGCACACGCCCCCGGTGGCCACGATCGCCAACGGCGAGGCGAAGCCGCATGATTCCACGGTCGCGAGTCCTGATCGGGAGCCGGACGACATCGAGGTCACTACGATCGCGGGGACCGGTCGGCGCCGGGGCAAGGGCGTTGCTCCGCTGACCGTGCCGGACGCGCCGGTGATGTTCATGGAGCCGACTTCTGTGACGTTGACCCCGGAGCAGCGCGCTCGGCTGGAGCCGGTCGGGGAGCCGGTGCCGATCGACATCCCGGCCGTGACGGGAACCACGTCGCTGTACGACCAGAACTGGGCGGCGCCACCACAGGAGGAGCGCAACGTCACCGACTGGCTTCTGCTGCAGAAGCTGAGTGTCGGCGAGACGGCGCAGGACTTGGCGTTGGAACTGCTCGAGCAGGCCGCGGGCGGGGGCGATGCCGCGTTGGCCACCCGAGGTCTTGACCCGCGGGAGCGGATCGAGGACACGTTCAATCAGGCCGCGGTGACCGCTGGTTTCAAGGTGGGCACCAACGGCATGTGGCTGGCGGACCAGCTGCGTTATGACCGCCGCTGGAACGGACTCAAGGGCGCCGTGGGTGCCAGGTTCCGCGCGGTGAACCCCAAGATCATCCATGTGACGTCGGGCCCGGGGGTGGATTCGGCCTTCGCCGGGGGGCGTCAGGCGGCCAGCGCCCGCGGTGGCGGGGTGTCGGTGTCGACGTCGCTGATGATCGCGGGCGCCGGTGATGCCGCTGCGCAGTGGTGGCTGCTCGGCGGGCCCACTCTGGGGCGCAGCTGGGGTTGGACCAAGGGGTCCTCGTACGCGGTCTCGGGAACGGTGGAGCGCACGTCGGTCTCCGCGCTGAAGGACCGGATGGTGCTCATCCAGGGTGACCTTGACGTACTGATGGTGGCAGAGGTCTCCGTCCGCGGTAAGACGCCGGGTGTCGCGCGTGGCGGACGGCGCATACCGCGAGGGAGCATGGCCTGGCTGAGCGAGGAGCAGGTGCGGGCGCTGGGTCTCGGGCCGGAGCTGGACGCGCATCTGTCCCCCTCCACCGTGTCGACGGCCGCCCCCTCCCTGCCCCCCGGCGTGCCCCGGATCGAGGAACTGCCGGACACGGAGGAGGACACGGTCCAGGCCACGGACTCGGCCGCGGGCCAGGTCACAGATGCGGTCGCGGACACGGACACGGACACGGGCGCGGTCGTGCGGGGCGAGGTACCCGCGCCCGCCCCCGTTCCGGCTGTTTCGGACCCGGCCGCCGGGCTGCGCATGGAGGGCGCGGGTCCGCCGGGGCTCGGAACGATTGAGCACGCACCTGATTTCACGCGGTTGCTGGACGCGCTGCGGACGCGGCTGCGGGAGCTGGACGGTGAGAAGCTGGCTGCGGAGGTGTTGCCGAAGCATGTGGTCAAGGACCGCCATCGCAACACCCAGCGGCTTATGGCATTGCTCGGTCCGGTGGGCAGCCAGGGGCTGATCGGCAGTGCGATGGACGGCGGGTCCCCCGTCGTGCTCTATGGCGAAAACGGCGAAGCCGAGTACGTGGTGCGTTTCGCCGTGACGCGCGGTGCGGGCACCTTCGACAGCCGTCCCACTGAGCGGCGCCACATGAGGTACGGCACCAGTACGTCGTTCACCCGTCAGGAGTCCAAGGGCTTCGCCACCGCGCGTTCGACCAGTGTGGCGTTTTTGCCGGTCTTCGGCTTCACCGATGACAAGAAGGGAGCCGTGGCTCCAGCGCCTGTGTCATCGGCTGAATCAGCGGACTCGGTGTCGTTTGCGCGTGCCTGGAAGCACAAGTTCAAGGTGGAGGTCGCCACGTCGGCCGATGCCCTCGCCGTGAAGACGCGGTTCCCGGTGACAGCGCGGCTGGACCTGTACCGTCCGGGCGAGCCGTTGGGCGGTGCTCCGTTCGCCACGGTGCGGCTTGAGGCTCCCCGGGGCAAGCCGGACGACCGGTTCTTTGTGTTCCGGATGCTGGAGTCGGATCTGCGGGCCCTGGCGCGTCTGGGCCCGGGGCGTGCTCTGCCGCCCGTCGGCTGGCGTTCCATGGCGCAGGCGCAGTCGTCGCCGCAGTGGCGTGCGCAGGGCACACCACTGCCGCCGGAGGCACAGGTCAACCCCTTCCAGGGGACGCCGGCGGTGTGGGCGGCGCTGCAGGGGCTGACGGAAGGTCTGGGCGCGTCGCGGAAATTCCACACCACGGAGCAGTCGGCGCGGGTACGCGAGCAGGGGCTGTCCCACGAGTGGCTGGTCTCGGCGCTGCCGATGCTGGCCGCGGTGGGCGGGCGGTTGCCGAACGAGTTCGTCTCGGCGCTGCTGGGTGGTGAGGACCTGGACATCGAGGTCAGTGCCCGGTTCGCCGGTGGGCAGGTCCTGGGCGTCGGTGACCGGATGGACTTCGAGTGGACCGCTGGGAACACAGCGGGGGCTCCCCGGCTGACCCAGACCTCGGCGTCCACCTCCGTCGCTTCCAGCGAGGCGGGAGGCCCGCCGACGGTGAGTGGCGGCTGGCTGCGGTACCGGCAGCAGGACCTTGGCGATCTGCCGGTGACCGGCGAGCGGAAGATCGGCCACGGGGCCGGGGCGGACTCCTCGACGGCTTGGACGTACTCGCCGGCCGGCAAGATGCGCGACGCGTCGGTCCTGGTGAGCTTCGATGTGGATCTGCGGCTGGAGCCAAGCCTGCGCGACCGCATCAGGTATGCGCTGGGGGTTCAGAAGCCGGCCCGGGGCACGGCGGAGGTGCCGCTGGTCGAGCCGGTAGTGGTCCGTATGGGTCTGCGGTCGGCCCGCCGTCTGGCGATGGCGGGCCTGATCAGCGATCCGGACTCCCGTCTGGGGCTGCCGACGCCGCCGGCCAGGTCTCTGGACAGCGCGTGGCATCAGCAGATCCTGGCGCACGAGATCACGGGTACGGACAACAAGCGGCTCGGCGAGGCGTCGTTCTCCTCGAGCGAGTTCGCGCGCCGGCGTCCCGCGCTGGAGCAGGCGAGCCAGGCGACCGTGTACCGGGAGTGGCGCAGGACTCCTGACGGGGCCGAGATCAGCACCGTGCGGAAGATGCCGCTTGCGGACCGTCCCCGGTCCACCCTGGCCGGGCACGGCCGCACGGCCTCCATCAAGGTGCCGTTGGCCGGCGGTGGAGTCCGGACGATCAGCGGTCCCGAGGTCACGGACTGGGCGCTGTCGCGGCCGAGTCTGGCGGGGCTGGCTCCTGGCACGGTCATCGTGATGCTGTACTGCGGCGACGGGCCCGCCGACGAGATGGCCGCACGCCGTGTCGCCGATGCCACGGGCCTGACGGTCCTGCATCCGCTCTATGGAGCCAACCTCGAGGGCGGGCAGATCCACCTGCGGTATGGTCCCAACGGCGAAGCGGGCCGCTGGGTCATCACCTACCCCGGTGGCAGGACCGAGATCCACGACCCGGAGACCGAATCTTCAGCCGACCCCACATCCGACCACAGCACGCCCTCCCCCGAACCGACGGACGACCTTCTTGATTCCGGGAGCGGGTCGGTGGATCGGGCTGCTGTGCTCACCCGGGCGTTCGGGCCAGGGGTCACCAGCCGCGCCACCGAGAGCATGACCGACATCTGGAAGCGCGAGGAGGCCGCCAGGACCGAGGCCTTCCGCGTCGATGGCGACACCCCCGCGACCCTCAGGGCACGCAGGGACGACTGGGCCGACGTCATGCGGGCCAGGCGAGACGTCACCGCGGCGCAGGCGGAACTCGACGCATTCCGGACCCGTCCGGACGGCCCGTCGGACGCCGCGGCGGTCGAGCAGCGGCTCCAGACGGACCTCGACGCCGCGAAGCACGTCCTTGCCCAGGCCGAGGACCACTTCCTCAGCTCGCACGGGCTCACCGCCGACAGCATCGCCGCGAGGCTGGCCGAGCTGCAGGAGAGGTCCCTCAGGCAGCGCCCGCGGCTGCTCGGCGGGACCAACCGGGCCTTTTGGGACCAGGTGGAGAAGACCCACCAGCCGCAGGCCCACGAGCCCGCGCCCGCCGCCCCCGAGCCGCCGCACAGGGCTGTCGAGACCCAGGCTCCGCAGGACGAGACCGTCACCCCGTCCGCGCCGCAGCTGCCCGCCGAACGCGAGGCCCTCTCCCCGCCCCCGCCGACCGCCCCCGTTTCGGACCGCGGTTCACGTCTGTTCGGTGTCGGTGCGTCGTCGGGTGTCGAGGAGTCATTGCTGCGGGGCGATCGAGCTGTCCAGGTGCGTCGTGCGTGGGCGGCTGATCTGGTGGCTGATGCCTTTCCGGAGCTGTCGGTTGCGGAGCCGCGGCATGCGGAGTTGACCCAGGCGCTGATGGTGCTGCGGGCGTGGACGGCGGATGCTGCGCGTGGGCGGGAGCCTGTGCGGGGGGTCGCTGCGGGGCGGCGGCTGCCGTGGACGCGGCGGGAGTTGGATCTCGTAGCGGCCAGTGTGCTGCATCGTGAGCATATGGGTCCGGTGGGGAGTGGCGAGCGCCGGGAGCTCATCGAGTTGACCGCGAAGGCGCTGCGCGAGCGGTTGGCGCAGGGTCTGGCGGAGTTGGGTGCGCTTGAGCTGCAGCAGACCTCTGGGCTGTATGGCGCCGGGACGTCTCTTGCTGGTGAGGGCAGTTCTGTCACGGGGCGCAACTGGAGTGGCAGGCCGGTTGCTGGTCTCAACGCCGATGTGGTCGGTGTGGTCGGTGCCGATGGCAGCCTGGTGCCCGGTGCGGCGCCGTGGGTGGATGCCGGGCAGCGTGTTCATGTGGTGATGGTGGATCGTGAGGAGGATGACGAGGGCCGGCAGTTCTTCGTCGCCGTGGTCGGCGGGACGCGGCTTCGGCTGCATTCGGTTGAAGAGCTGGCATTGGTGGTGTCCGAGGATCCTGAGCGGCCTTGGGATGCCCCGATCGTCTTGGCTGTCTCGCATGTGAGTGCTCTCTCGCCGGAGGCGGCCGGTATCAGTGACCGGTCGGGAGCGATGGTCTGGTCGACCGCGGGCAGGTTTGCGCTGCTGGAGCATCCGGCGGGTTCGGGGCAGTACGTTCTGGCCGTCACCGCCGATTCCCTTGATCCGGCTGCTCTGGATGGGCCCGCCGGGCCGTGGGGGACCACTTATCCCACGAGTGAGCTGAGCGTCATCGAGGAGTACGCCGGTGGCCCGGGACTGCCCGAGGTGGTCCGGGATCCCACGGTGCCCATTCCGTTCGCGCTTGGTGACCGGGATATGTCCGCGGTGCCGGTGGTGGAGGACATACGGGACGCATCCAGCAATGGCCCCATCCTGACAACGGATTATCGTCTGCGGGATTTGAGGGCCTATCAGGACCGGCGGCAGCGGCGGTTGCACCGTTTGATGGGGCCGATGGTGGTACGCCCGTCGGGACCGCTTTTCGAGGGTGCTTCTCAGAGTGTGTCGGTGGTGTGGCCGACACAGGGTGTGGAGTACGCCGAGAGCCCGGTGCTCCAGGTGTCCGGCGACCGGACGTTGGCGGTGCCGGTGGGGAACACCCAGGAGGCGTATGCGACGTTGAATGTGATCAAGGAGGCGTCGCGGTTGCTGGCGGAGGCGGGCAGTGATGTCCGGCTGGTCCGCGACACCGACGTGTTCATCCAGCTGGGGGACGACGACACGATCTTGTGGGCGGTGCGGCCGGAGTTCATCTCGGGCAGGGCGCCGGAGGGAGGTGCTCGGGACGTCGCGGAGTCCGTTCTGGGGGAGAAGATCACGCACGCTGTTTTCCGTGGGCCTTCGGGCGAGGTGTCCACGGCGCCGGTGAACGCTGCGGGCACCGGGGAGGTGACCGGCACGCACCATCTCGCACAGGCGCTGGCGGATGTGGCTGAGGGCACCGTGTCCATCGCCTCGTTGGGGCCCATATGGGCTGCTGAGCAGGTGCGCCAGGATGACCGGTTGGTCGGCGGGGTAGGCGGACCGCTGCCGGGTGAGCGATACGGGCGGATGCTCAGTCCGGACGCGCAGGGGGATGCCCGGGCAAGGGGACAGCACGCGAGTGCATCGAGCGGTCTGAACGAGTCCGCCTGGGCGCAGCCGGGTGAGGCGTATGTGGTCCAGTCGGTGCACCACCCCGATGAGAACGGCGAGCCCGCGATTGCGGTGAATTACGCGCGGCCGGATGAGACCGGAAAGCGGTCGCGTTTGGCGCATCACTTCGCCCCGGTGGTGATGGCCAGTGAGGACGGGAAATGGCAGCTGACGCTGGAGAACTTCACGCGTAGGCATGCCAAGGACACCGCGGTGCGCACGGCGATCGATGTGTCCGGCGACCTTCCCCTGGCACAGGCCGAGAGCGCGCTGCGGGGACGGATCACCGAGCTGGAGCAGGACGGCCGGAGCGCGGAAGCCGAGCTGAAGCTTCTGCGGGAGCGGCTCGACCTGGTCGAGGCGCTGAACCGGGTGCAGGCGGCTCAGGAGGAACTGGACGGGCAGCAGGCGGGGTCGGAGGCGTGGCGGGCCGCCAAGGACGCCTTTGACCAGGCGTACCGCCATGCGCGTCTGAAGATGAGCAAGCAGGCTCCCTTGCCACGGGCCGAGGACCAGTGGCAGTTGCGGATGTACGGGCAGCGTGCGGGCGAGACCATCCACGACCAGCGGGGACTGGCATCGCTGACCAACCCGCTGACCATGGTGGCCCTGGCAGGCCACCGCTCCGCGACTGAGCGGATCGACTTCGCCGACGGGGAGAAGACGGTCTCCCGGGACGCGATGTTCAAGGTCGACTCTGTGGCTGAGTCCTTGGCCTCGACGGCGTTGTGGAACCTGCGCAATGGTCTCCCGCTTCCGCAGGTGACGATCACCGGGCGTGGCTTCCCGCTTCCGCGGTTGAAGATCACCGGGCGTGGAAACCGGCGGGTGCCCCTGCCGGCGCTGGCCGCACCGCTCGCATTGCAGCGGGCGAAGGCGGTCCGTGCTGCGCTGTTGATCCGGTTGGACAGAATCCTGGCCGAGCGTCAGGAGGACAGCTACGGATCGGTGTCCGCCGAAGATCTCGAGAGCAAGATCAAGGCGCTTCACCTGGTGCGGTGGGATGCCGCTGACGAGAGGAGTGGCCGGCAGGTCACCATCGACATCGATGACCAGCGCGGTCCGGTGCACCTCCCATCCGCAACTGCTGTGTCGGCTCCTCCAGGGGCGTCGCCCGCGCACGACATGGGGGAGACGCAGCTTCCGGCGGAGGTGCCGGGCTCGGACACGGTCACCGAGGAGCCGGCGTCCGGCCCCTTCCCTCACAGCGACGCGCCCGCTGCGGCGAGTGCTCCGTGGTCGCAGGCCGAGGCGGAGTTCGTGGCGTGGCTTGATGGGCGTCTCACCGAGTGGCATGCGCAGGTGGTGGCGGATTCGGGACTGCTGGGCGGATTGTGGGCGGGGCCGGGCACGGCATCGTTGGCGGACCTGGATCGGGTCGGCTTCGCGGTGGATCCCGATCGGGAGATCCAGGCCGGACTCCGCGGTGGGCTGCTCGATACGGACGGTCTGGCCCTCACCCCCCTTCAGCGACTGCGCCTGCTGTTGAACGGGCGCGATAGCCGGCAGGTCTTGGCGGCACTGAGGACCCTGTCGGATCAGCAGCGGCTGGGTGACGTCTTCCTCGGGGCCCCCCTTCCCGAGCACGTGGCGGTGCAGCTTCCTGCGGCTGACGTTCCGGTGGAGTTGTCGCAGCCGGCCGAGGCGGCGGAACTCCCGGTGCCCGAAGCTCCGGCGGAACTTCCTGCGGCTGACGTTCCGGTGGAGTTGTCGCAGCCGGCCGAGGCGGTGGAACTCCCGGTGCCCGAAGCTCCGGCGGAACTTCCTGCGGCTGACGTTCCGGTGGAGTTGTCGCAGCCGGCCGAGGCGGTGGAACTCCCGGTGCCCGAAGCTCCGGCGGAACTACCGGCTGCAGCCATGGACGGGCCGGAGGCCGTTGACTCTGATGGCTCTGACTCGCCGGAACAAGCTCCCGGGCTGCCACCCAGCTCCGATCCACAGGCTTCCGACGCGCAGGCTTCTGACCCGCAGGCTTCCGACCCGGAGTCATCCGGGGCCGGGATCGAAACGTCCCTTCCGCAGGCCGTCTCGCCCGACGGCACCGACGCTCCTCAGCCCTCCGCGGTCCATGATCCCGGCTCGGACTTCACCACGTGGCCGGAGGTCAGCACAGCGGATGCCGCACAGCCTTCCGGGACTGCTGTGGAGCAGCAGGTCATCGAGCGTCTGGAGACTCTGCGCCTGGCCGACCCGCACTTGAGCAAGGGCCCCTTCGATCTTGACGTACTAGGCCGCATGCTGCTGCACAGAAGCGACCGGCAACCCATGGACGCCACCGCTTGGAATCAGCTGGTCGAGCTGGTGGCCGGTGCGGTCGGAGTCGGCCGCGCAGACAGTCTGGCCGCGATCGCCGCACTGCACCTGCAGACCCTGGGCGTGTTGTCGAGTGCGCAAGGACGCACCTTCAACAAGGGCCTGGGCCGCAACTTCAGCGGTCAGCCGATCTCCGAGATCGATACGGGGACAGTCGGACATCGCGTCACGGACAGGGAGGGCAAACGCACCATCACCTCGTCCGTCGAGGTGGCGCCCTGGGGCGATGCGGAGCCGTACGTGGTGGTGGCCGACGGCAGCGCCGAGCATGTCGTGGTCCGCACACCCGACGGCACACCCATACGCGTCGGGATAGCGGAATTCGCCGAACTGATCACCCACGACCCAGCCCTGGCGTCCGCTCCGCCCAACACCCCCATCGTCCTGGTCATCAAGCGCGCCGGGGCGCTGGGCCTGAACCTCCCCCGCACACTCGCGCACCGGACCGGCAAGGGGGGCGTATGGTCCTTCGGCGACGACGTGGCCCTCCTCCCCGATGTCGGCAGGGACAGGGTGCGTCTGTACCGGCAGACCGCCGAGAACCAGCCTGCCGGCCGGTGGATCCATACCCCCGCTCACCTGCCACCGCCCGCCGACGGTGCCGTACGCACCCTCGACGGCAGCCTCGTACCGGACCGGGAGCTGCTCACCTACACCCTCGTCCGGGACGACGGCACGGCCGGAGCTGGGCGGGTGTCGGCCGCGCCGGCCGCATGGGCGCGGGAGGAAGGCGCCTACCGCAGGCTGCCCGCCATCAAGCGCTACGCCGAATACGACCAGGCCACCAAGGAACAGCACGGCGAGCTGAAGAACGTGCCATGGAACGAGGCGTACTTCGCCGTCCCCGGCGGTACGGCAGATGTGGTCACCCTCCACTACCTCGACGGCTCACCGCTCGAGCTGAGCGGCGACGAGTACGCGGGCTACCTCCACCGGCGTATGAGCGCGGCCGGCCTCAGCGAGACGGCCTCCGTCGTGCTGCTGCTCAACGGAGCCGGCTCGCTGCCCCGCGGCGCCGACCGTCTCCAGACCGTCCCCGTGGCGCAGCAGGCCGCCAACCACGCCAGGCGCGCTGCCTGTGCCCCGCTCGGCAACTACTCGGTGAAGGGGCCGGAGGGCGGGAAACCGGCACGTATCCTGCTGCTCAAGGACAACGCCGACGATCCGAACGGATGGGAGAGGTTCCTTCCCGAGCCCACCGACACCGATGTGGATCTGGTGGCACAGCAGTACGGACTGGACCCCTTCCTCTCCGACCGGCGCGAGCGTGTCCTGCGCTGGTTCCGCGCGATGCGTCAGGCGTTCGGGCCCGGCATCGACGGAAACCCCGACCGGGCCACCGAGTTCGCCACGCTGATCGGCGGCTTCGCCGCCCTGGAAACCATGCGCCAGACAAGCGGCAGCGAAGGCCCCATGACCGGCGCCTTCCTCGACCGCCTCGTCGGTGACTACATCCAGGCACGCGGCGAGCAGGAGCCCGAGTCGAGCGTCGAGGCTCTGCGTATCGTCCTGAACGAGGCGGCGGAGGCGGTCGCCGCTGATCCGCACATCGAGCTGAGCGCGTTCCTTGCGCAGGCGGGCACCGCCATCGCTCCGGCCGCGGCTCCGCAGGAGATGACCGGCTCACCCAGGCCCGCGTCCTTGGCGCCGATCGCTTCCGTATACATTCCCGGTCGCGGGAAGGTGCTGCTCGGGCAGGCCATTTCACTGGAGCAGGCCGTGGTGCTCTACGGAATGTCGTCGGTTGCTCATGACGCCTTCCGCCAGGCCGCTGACCAGGAACAGCTGCGGATTTATGTGAGGCCGTCGAACAGCACGTCGGTGCCGTGGCTGGAGCGCGGGGCGTTGCCGAAGCCGCCGAAGATCAAGGCGAAGATCATCAACGATTTCGATGTGCACATCGGGGCCGCTGAGCAGAACGTCGGCCTGGTCGGGTATTTCTCGCCGGTGTTGCCGGACCGGTCACAGCTTCCGGATGTCGACCAGGAGCTGTGGGAGCGGATCGAGCGCCGGTATCAGCAGCGTCTCGATGAGTTCGCGGCGTTGTCGGACACCATGCAGCACCTTGCTGACGACGGTGAGTTCCTCGTGCGGGACGGGGTGGTGCTCGGGGTCGGTCCGAATGGTGAGTGGCAGCCGCTTGCCAGTGACTACGACATCTTCGACATCACGACCGTCGATGGTTTGCGGTTGCCCTCTGATCGATACGAACGGCTCCTTGGGACGTTGATCAGCTCCGACATCGGGGTGACGCACGGTGCGCACATGTACTGGGCGTCGCCGCGCTCGCCCTTCAGCCAGAACATCTACACCACCATCGTGCAAAGCCACCGGGGGATACCGCTGCTCTTGTTCTCGCCCGGCCAGGACCGCGCCGTACAGGCATGGATGCCCGCCGAGGCCCAGACGCCTTCCGCACCGGCGAGTCCGTCGGCCGCATCGGCCGCACCGTCCGGGTACGACCCCGTGGGCACCGCACCCATCTCAGGAATGATCGAGACCGTGCTGACTGGCGGAAGCCATGCCGTCGACGCGCGCCGTGGCTGGGCGTCCGCCCTGGTGAGCGAGGCTTTTCCGAAGCTCTCGCCCCAGGATCCACGGCATGCGGAATACACCTCGGCACTGATGACGCTTCGGACGTGGGTCGCGGGTGCAGCGCGGGGGGAGGGCCTGCGCGATGTGTCCGGGCCGGGGCGGCAGCTGCCGTGGGGACCGCGCCAGTTCGATGCCGTCGTGCACAGGTTGCTGCATCGTGAGCATCTGGGACCGGTAGGAAGCAGCGAGCGCCGGGAACTGATCGAGTTGACCGCGGAGGCACTGAGCGGCGGGTGGGCGCAGAACCTGGCGGAGCTGGGCGCGCTTGCCCTGCAGGCCACGGAGGGACTCTATGGGGATGGGACGTCTCTTGCCCGAGAGGGCAGTCCTCTCACAGGACGCAACTGGAGCAGCACGCCGGTCGCTGACCTCAACATCCAGGTGGTGGGCGTGATCGGTGCCGACGGTGGCCTCGTGGTTGCCGCGGCGCCGTGGGCGGACGCCGGATCACATGTTCATGTGGTGATGGTGGACCGCGAGGAAAACCAGGACCGGGAGTACTTCGTCGCAGCAGTCGGCCGGACGCGGCTGCGGCTGAACTCGGTGCTGGAGCTCGCGCTGGTGGTGGAAGGTGATCCCCAGCGACCGTTGAATACCCCGATCGTGCTGGCCGCATCCCATGTGACTGCCCTCTCGCCTGAGGCGTCGGCGGTGAGCGACGGAGCCGGGGCGATCGTGTGGTCGACCGGCGGTGTGTTCAGTGTGCGGACGACCGGCCCCGGGACGACGGAGCACATCCTCGCCGTCGCGCTCGCGGGCCCCGATGGTCCCGATCAGCAGTGGGCGCCGACGTACCCCACGAGTGAGACCAGCGAGGAGCAGCCCGACGGCGCCAGGCTGCCTGAGGCGGATCGGCAGCGGCCGGTGCCCATCCCGTTCGATCTCGACGACCGGGACCTGTCCGCGGTACCCGTGGCGGCCAATGCGCAGGATGTGCCGAGCAGTGGTCCCTTCCTGACGACCGACTACCGTCTGCGGGACCTGCGACTGACGGGCGAAGCGCGGTTGCACCGCTTCGTGGGCCCGTTGACGGTGCGCTCTTCGGGACCGCTGTTCGACGGGGCTCCCAGGGATGCCTCGGTGATGTGGCCGGCTCAGGATCCCCACCACACTCCCCGTCCTGTGCTTCAGGTTTCCGACGACCGGACGTTGGCGGTGCCGGTGGGAAACACCCAAGAGGCGTATGCGACGTTGAACGTGATCGAGCAGGCGTCGCGGTCGCTGGCGGAGGCGGGCAGTGATCTTCGACTGGTCGCCGATCCCGATGTGTACGTGCTGTTGCCCGGGGGCGATGAGAACCGGGACATGCTGTGGGCGGTGCGGCCGCAGTTCGTTGCGGGCAAGCCGCAGGCGGAGGATGCCCGGGAGTTCGCGGAGAATGTCCTGGGCGCGGCGATCACGCACCTGCTCTTCCGTGGCCCGTGGGGTGAGGTCTCCACGGCGCCGGTGAACGTTTCCGGCTCGGGGGAGGTGACGGGCACCCACCGTCTTGCTGAGGCGCTGGCGGATGTGACGGAGGGCGTGGTGCCTCCCGCGTTGGGGCCCGGCTGGGCCGCGATGCGCGTGCGTGAGGGTGACCGGCCTGCGGGCGGGGCCGACGGGCCTTCGGCAGGCGAGCGGTACGGGCGGATGCTCAGTCCCCACGCGCGGCAGGACATCCAGGACCGGATACAACGGGCGAGCTTGTCGATCGGACTGAATCAGGCCGCCTGGGCCCACGTGGGAGAGGTCTACGTGGTGCAGCCGGGCCCGTCCGGCGGGGCGCCGTCGGGTGCGGCCAACCACTTCGCCGCGGTGGTGATGACGAGCGAGAACGGCCACTGGCAGCTGACGCTGGAGAACATCCCGCGCAAGCGGGCCATGAACACCGCGGTGCGGACAGCCATCGACCTCTCCGGCGACCTTCCCCTGGCCTACGCCGAGGACGCGCTGCGGGGACAGATCGCTGAGCTGGAGCAGAGCGGCGAGGGCGCGGATGCCGAGCTGAAGCTCCTGCGCGGGCGGCTCGAGCTGGTCGTAGCGCTGAACCGGGTGACCGCGGCGCGCGTGGAGCTGGCCGGGCAGCAGGAGGGCTCCGACGCATGGCAGGCCGCGAGGGAGGCGCTCGATCAGGCCGAACTCAGTGCGCGAGAGCAGCTGACCCGGCAGGCTCCGGTGCCCCCGGCCGAGGATCATTGGCGGTTCCGGATGTACGGGGCGCGTCCGGGCGAAACCATGCATGATCAGCGGGGGCTGACGTCACTGAGCAATCCCCTGACCGTGGTGGCCCTGGCAGGCCACCGCCCGGCCACCGAGCGGATCGACTTCGCCGAAGGGGACAAGACCGTCTCCCAGGACGAGATGGCGAAGATCAACTCTGTCGCGCGGTCCTTGGCCTCGACGGCGTTGTGGAACCTGCGCAATGGTCTCCCGCTCCCACAGGTGACGATCACCGGGCGCGGTAATCGGCGGATGCCCATCCCCGTAGTCGGCCCCTCGGTCGCCTTGCAGCGGGCGACCGCGGTCCGCGAAGCGCTGCTGACACGGCTCGCGGACACCCTCGCCAAGCGTCAGGACAGCGCGTTCCAGTGGTTGACCGCCCAACACTTCGAGGGGCAGATCACCACGGTCCAGCTGGGCCGACAGGGCACTGGTGATGCCCGGAGTGGCCGGCAGGCCACCATCGAGGTCGATGACCGGCGTGGTCCGGCGGCACTTTCGCCGATGTCACCGCGCACACCAGGGGAACTCCTGATGTCACCCGTATCGCCTCTGCATGAGGTATCAGGTCGGGGGCCGTCGGCGGAGTGGCCGGCGGTGGGCACGGTGATGGAAATGCCGACGCCCGGTGGGTTCCCTGAAAGCGGTGCGGCCGACGAGGTGGTGAGTGCTCCGTGGTCGCAGGCCGAGGCCGAGTTCGCGGCGTGGCTCGACGGGACCCTCACCGAGGAGCATGCGCAGGTCGTCGGCGATTCGGGACTGCTGGGCGGGTTGCTGGCGGGGCCGGGCACGGCGTCGCTGACGGACTTGGCTCGGGTGGGCGCCGTGGTGGACCCCGATCGCGAGATCCAGGCCCGATTGCGCGGCGGGCTGGTCGATACGGCCGGTCTTGACCTCACCCCGCTTCAGCGACTGCGACTGCTGTCGAACGGGCCGGACAGCCGGCAGGTCTGGGCGGCCCTGATGACCCTGGCGGATCAGGGGCAGCTGCGTGACCTCTTCCGCGGCGTGTCCCTTCCTGAGACCGCGCCAGTCCGGCCTGTGCCGACGTCGCCGTCGCAGGAGGTTGCGGAGTTGGTGTCGGAGGTGGCTGCTGGGGAGTTGCCGACGACCCCCGATGTGGTCGAGTTGCCCTCGGAGGTGGGGGCGGAACTGCAGGCGTCGGCTGATGCGGTGGAGTTGCCGGGTTCGGAGGCGGCCGCTGCCCCCTACACCGCACCGGCCCCCGCCGATGGGGCTCCGGCTTCCCCGGGTAAGGGCAAGGGCAAGGAGCGGGAGACGGCTGCGTTGTTGGGGGCGGATCTGTCGCCCGGGGGCACGTTCGGCGGGTATGAGGCGGCGGAGGTGGTGAACCAGCGCCTGGAGGCTCGGCGTGCGCTCATCGTGGGGGATGCCTCCGGTGCGCAAGCCGATGCCAGGCTGCGGGCGTGGGAGGCGTATGAGCGTGCGCTCGCCGATCTCGCCAGTGCCGAGCAACAGATCGATCGGGTGGTGCCGCCGGAGGGTACGGGGGCGTCGAGTGGGCCTACCGCTGCTCATCGGTCGGCGGTTGCCGATCTGCGGGGAGCGCAGGACGTGCTGGTCGAGGTCGAGTCCGCGCTGCGTTCTCTGGGAGTCGATCCGGAAGCAACGCATGAGCAGATCCGCATCGTCACCGGCAACATCTTCACCGAGCGCGGCGGGCTGCTGGGAGGTGCTCCCCAGCCCTCTCGGGGCGTCAATCGCAGGGGTTCGCGTCCCTACGACCGGCCGGGTTCGTCGCGGGACGGCCATCGCCCGCCCGGCGGGCCTGGCGCCGGTCCGCGTTCGCGTCCCTCTGACCGGCCGGGTTCGTCGCGGGGCGGCAGCCGTCAGGGCAGCGGGATGCATAGCAATCGACGAACCGCGCCCCCGCACGGGGACCCGCGCTGGCTGATCAAGCAGCCGGGTTACGCCTCCGGTGACCAGTTCGCTGTCTCGGCCGCGCTCCTCGGGGATCCCAACTCGCACGTTCTCATCGGCCGTGGGCCGGAGCAGCCCGACCTGCTTTTGGGAAGAAAGGATCAGTCCGAGGCCATCGCCGAGTTCTACCGGAGCGTCGGCATCGAGGACAGCCGTATCCACTTCACACGCCCCGCTGTGAGCTCCCGGACCAACGACGTGTGGGCGGTGTTGAGCGAGGCGGGCAAGTCGATCGTTACGGGGTGGGGAGCGCCCGCGGACTGGAGCGACAACAGGCTCGCGAGATGGGGCGTGATGCCTCACGAGGGGGGAACGGAGTACGTTACCCGGTACTTCTCCAGCGACCTGCGTGACCGCCTGCGCACCCACTGGGGCCTGGACGAGCACCGCGATGACGAGATCCGTGCATGGCTGGCCACACGTGGAATCGTCCTGCCGGAAAACGGCCGTGTCCTGGTGCTCTGGTCCCGCTTCACGGGCAAGGGGGCCAACTGGGGCAACCTACGCGGCCGGATGCAGAACGACACGAGCTTCCAGGGAGTGCGACAGATCCTCGACGCCGCCGCTCGCCATTTTCAGGCAGTGGTCATCACGGGTGATCCCCACCCGATGAAGCAGGGGAAGTGGGACGAATTCGTCCAGGAAATGCGGGGGAAGCTGCAGATTGCCTCTGTCCACCAGATCACTGGCTTTTGGAGCGACGATCACGATGTATTGGCCAGCTGGGGCGGGCACACCCGCGTGGGCCAGTTCCGGCTGTATGACTACCTGCACCGAAAGTACGATCTCAAGCACCTGGGCTTTCGCTCCGGAAACCTCGAGGCCATCGCGCTGATAGGGCATGAGGTCCGCTACCTGGAGGAGGAGCAGGCGCCAGGCGGCGGCCGCATGGCCGCTTGGCATGCCAGCGGCAGCCAAGGGACAACCCGCAAGGGAGCATTGGCTCCCGGCTACGAGCGCATCACCGTATCCGGGTCGGCGACTGCTTCGGGCAGGTACGCCCAGTACTTCCCCGACAAGCCGCAAGGCGACGATCCTGTGTATGAGCCGCCTGCGGCTCATGCCGTGTGGCGCAAACCGGTCGAGGTCTACAGCCAGGACCGCGGGTTCACTTATGACGACATGGAAAAGATCTGCTCCTATCTGGCCGTGCCATCACCCGAGCGCGAAGCCTTCGACGCAGACCGGCTCCAGCACATGCAGCGGAAGTACAACGCTGTGCGGTACTACGTGGGAGTGTTGGTCCACCGCATCCCGGCGGAGCAGAGGGAGTATCGGCAGCGAATCGACCAGGCGATCAGGTACTTCGACTCGTGGTTCTTCGCACCCCTGCAACACGGTGAAGGAGCCGGGCAACGGTTCTACACACTGAGCCACCTCACGCAGGATGAGAAGACCCGTGCCCCGGGGTCGGGCCTGCATACGGTCTGGGCCCACTACCGGAATCTCCTCTCCTCCTATGGAGCGCAGCAGAACGACCCCGCTTCCCTCGCAGCCGCCGCGGTTCCCGCCGGTGGTGTTTCGCAGACCGAAGGGCGGTCTGCTCGGATGCGTGAGACCGAGGCTCTCGCTCCGCCGACGTTGACCGAGGAGGGTGCGACCCTGTCCCAGGAGGCCGCCGAGGGCGGTACCTCGTCGCCGGGGGCCACCGGGGGTGCGGCCGGTTCGTCGGAGGTTTCAGCGGCTTCGCAGCCGGAGGAGGGGGTGTCGGCTGCGGTGCGGGATCTGGCGGTGCGATTGCCCGGGATGGCGGTGGACGAGCGGGCCGTGGAGCTGGCTTCGTTGTCGGCTGCCGAGCGGGAGTCGCTGGCGTCGCATCGGGGTCTGGTCGAGGGTCTGCTTACGGCGCTGCCGACGGATGAGTTCGCGTTGCTGGCCCTGCAGTTGATGGTGGTGGTTCCGGAGGGGGTGGATCGCCCGGTATCGGCGCGGCGTGAGGTCGAGGCGCAGCTGGCGCGGATGCTGCGCGATCCCAATGTGGTGGCGATGCTGCTGCTGCGTGGTGCGCGTGTGTGGGTCGTGCCCAAGGATGAGGCGATGACTTCGCTGGAGCCGTTCCGCCCTTATCAGGGAGTGGAGGTTTCCGGCCGCAATCTGGACTCGATACGAGGGCTGCGCGCGGGTTGGGCGGTGGCCGTGACTGAGGAGAACCTCCTTGGCGAGTCCACCAGTTTGCTGGGGGAAAATGGGTACCATAGCGGATATTCCACTACGACGCATGAGTTCGCGCATCTCATTCATGGGCTCGGGCTTATCGATGCCGACCGGAAGGTCATCACGCGCGCGTATCAGGAGAAGGTACGTCAGGGCGTGGATGCTCATTGGCCGGATGGTCCGCTGTACGGCCGCAGGCCGGGTGTCGCCAATTACTCGTCTTTGAATGAGAAAGAATACTTCGCGCAGGTGACCAATGCCTATCTCGGCACCAATCACGGAAGGGATCTTTACACCAATCAGCCGCGGAACAATGGTGCCGACTGGGTGCGGCGTCATGAGCCGACGTTGTTGCCGCTTCTGGAGGCGCTGTATGGCGCTGATCCGGAGGCTTATGGCCCGAACCGGGCGAATCCGGTGGAGCGTACGACGGCCGAGAACCGCCGGTATGCCGGTTACCGGGATTTCTGGAACCAGGTTCATGGGGAGGACGAGGACGGCGACGAGCTGTACGTCGGCTACCGGGCTTTCTGGGACCAGGTGGAGCACGCCTACCGGCCGCTTGCCCACGAGCCCGCGCCCGCCGTCCCCGCGGTGCCGCACGGCGCTGTCGAGACCGAGACTTCGCCGGATCCCCAGGAGGAGACCGTTTCCCCGGCGCTCCAGGCCTCTGCCCTCGAAGGTGCCTCCACTGCGCCGCCGTCGATGGCCGAGGGGTCCACGGGCAGGAATACCGGGCCTTCGCCCCAGAGGGACGGAGACTCCCATCCGCCGCGGTTCGGCGTCTTCTACACCGATAAGCGGTGGAAGAAGCTGAGTAGCGAGTACGAGCGTGCCCTCGGGCGGGTGCTGGCCGCCGACCCGAAGGCGATCGCGGAGGCGCGGCGGGCGGTCGAGCGTCTGTACAACCTGCTGAGCAGGTATTACCTGCAGGAGGATGTGGCGGCGACGTTCCTTCCTGATGCAAGTGACCCGCGGGCCGCGATGGACAGCCTGCTGGACCCCGCGGGTGGGGCCGGGCTGCGGGAGCTGATGGATGCCTTCCTGCGCACCGCTACCGGTTCGGGGAGGACCACGCTGGGTCAGCTGTGGAGGGAGCATCCCGGGCTGAACTCGCGACTCCTGCCCCGCAAGCCGAGGGATGTGCGGCCGCATGACCTGGACGCGTGGGAGGAGATGCACAACCGGCGCGGTTTCCCGGTGGGGCCGGGCCCGGCCGAGGATGCCGAGTGGCTGCTCGGGGTCTACCAGTCGCTGGAGGTGCCCGATGGTGAGGTGCTTTGGTTCCGGGAAGCGCTGCTGGGGTGGATGCTGACCGAAAACAACGATCACACGCTGGTGGAGATCTGGCTGGCCTCGCGCCGGGCCGGGGTGCACGACGAGACCGAGCCCGAGACGGACGTCGAGGCCTCCCGTCTCTACGCATGGGTGGACGCCGCCATCAACCCGGTCGGACGGCTCACATCGAGCTCCAGCGAGCTGAAGAAGGCCCTGCGGCTGCCTCATGAGCGGATGTACCTCGCGCGGGCGAACTGGTTCACCCCGGAAGTCACCGGAGACGGCCGATCCGAGGAGATCAAGGGTCTGCTCCGGCCGGGGGGTTCCCTGGGCGGCACGGACATGAGCGGTCCGGCGGTGGCGGCGCGGCGGCAGCGCCGCGAGGCCCTCGCAGGGTGGTTGCGGCGCCATCACACGCTCGGGCTGCTGCGGAACCTGGGGGCGGGGCATGCGGCGGCGCTTCAGCTGGCCAGTGGTGCTGACGTGCGGCTGCTCAACGAGCGGTTCACTGCGGGTCCCGACGCCCCCGGCGCGCTCGAGCAGAGGCAGCGGGCGCTGTTCGACGAGGCGTGGTCCCTGGCGGGGCAGGCGTCCGAGGGCGGCGATCCGATGGCGTACCTGCCGCTGCTGTTCCTGCGGGACAAGCCGTTCCGGGAACTGGTACGGAAACTGGTACGACGCGCCGCGGAGTTCCGCGCAGACCCCGCACGCCGGCCCCTGTGGACGGAGGCCCGCATGCGTCTCGCGGAGCGCGCCGTCGAGTTGGTGGATGGCCTGCGGGGTGAGTTGCGGGCGCATGCGGAGATGGCGGCTGAGGCGGTGGCGCTGCTTCCGCCGGTCAGTGGACGGGTGTGGTGGGCGTCGTGGGAGTCCGGGCCGCTGGACGGTACGCGGCCCGGGGAGCGGCGGACGGTGACCGTGCCGAGGCTGCACCAGGCGACGACGAGCCGGAAGGCGGCGCTCGCGTCCCTGCTGGGGCCGGACACCGAGGGGAACGAAGGGCACCCGGAGCTGTGGGAGGTGGTGGACTCCACGAGCCGGGACGTCTCCCCGCTGGCCCGCAAGCCCGCTGAGCGCGCCGCGTTGTACGCCTTCACGACGACGCTGCGGGAGATTCGCCGTGAGCTCCGCCTCGATGAGCCGACCGGCAAGCGTTACGTGCACATCACCCTCGAGGAGGTCCCGCAGCCGCTTGCGAGGGAGTGGGACCGTGAGATCATCGCCCGGGTGGTGCACACCACGGAGGGCAACTCTTTTGGAGTGGTCGCTCATGACGTGACGGACGGGCTGCGCGCCAGGGGAATTATCCCTCTTCTGCCCAAAGCGCGGCATTACGGCCTGAACCAACCCCAGGCCGGCCATCCGGCAGAGACCCGGCCGCTGCCCTGGCCGATCAGGAACACGGCCCTCTTCCTGTCACACGGCGACGGCAATGTCTTTACGGTGATGTCCCGCTACGGCCACAAGAAAGTGGACGGTACCCAGGTCGGCCGTTACATGCGGCAGCTGATGGAGAGTATGGGAACTCCCGCGGGCTACCCTGTGCTGGCGATTGTGTGTCGTGCGGGCAGGGAGGGGCCGGACGCTCCTGCTCAGCGGGTGGCCACGTGGAGCGGGCGTCGCAGTCGCGCTTCCTCGTCCGTAGTGGGAACCAGGTTTGGGAGTCCACAACTCGCGCTCGAATATGGCCGCCGTGGTCAGCCGGAGCCGAAGTGGGGGGAGTTCCAGCCGCAGGATGTGAGTGTTCTCGCCGCGGAGAAGGCCCGCTCGGCTCTCGCGGATCTTGCCAGGCAGGCCGGCCGGTTCAGCGGCTCGTACGCCGACCCCCAATGGGAGGATCTGGCGGTGGCGTACGAGAAGCACGTAGGTCACACGCTGGCTGCGGATCCGGCGGTGGTCGACACCGCCCGGCAGGCCGTCAGGACCCTGCAGGACCACTACGAGCGCCTCGGCCGTCGCGGGGCAGCACGGCTGTTCTTCCCGGCCGAGGCCCGGCACACCGCTGCTGAGGGCATGCTCCGCCTTCTGGATCCGCACTCCGGGGCCGGGCTGGACGAGCTCATGAGGGCCCTGTGGACCGCCGTCGCCTCGGAGCATCCTCGGGAGTTCCGCAAGCGGACGCTCGACAAGGACAGCGACTGGTACCGCGAAACCCGCGGCAGTCGCGGTTTCCCGCTGGTCACGGGCGAGGCCGAGAAAGTGGCACACCTGCTGCGCACATACCGGGACGACACCTATGCGTCCGAGGAGGAGATGCTGCGTCTCCGCGAGGCCCTGCTCGCCTGGTACCTTCCCACGCACACCCGCTCGCTGTTCGAAATCATCGACGCCTCCCACGAGGCCGGGGTTCTTGAAAGCGACACGGAGCTGCAGGGTGACGCGGCACATGTGTACAGCTCGATCGACGCGCTTTTGGCGCCGCGGGAAAACCGGAATGCGGGCGCCTTCATGGAGACGCTCTACCTTCCGCATCACGCGCTGTATCACCAGACCGCCGGGCCGCTCACCGAACAGGCCACCGGGGCTGCGGTCGAGGACATCTGGCAGCGGCTGAACGGGGCGCCGGCTCCCCGCTCCGGGCCGGACGTACTGCGTGCGGCACTGGAGCGCTGGCAGCAGCGCCACGGCGGTTCTGTGCCGGACATCCTCCGGCGTGGGGACATCCTGCCGCTGTATCTGCTCTCCGGCCCGGACGCGGCGCTGCTCAGCGGGCGGTTCACCGACCCGCTCGACGCGGACGGGACGGCGCTGCTGCGGGAGAAGGCGCGCTCGGCGGTGCGGCGTGCGGTGGAGACGCGGCGCTTCGACTTCCCGCTGCTGCTTCTGGGCGACGCGGATTTCGACGAAGCCGCCGCCACTATCCGGTCCCTCCCCGAGGGGGAGAGGCACCGTGGTGAGCGGGCAGAGGCCCTGCGGATCCTGCTGGAGCGGGCCGACCTGCTGGCCGCAGGGCTGGCGGCGGAGATTCCCCGGCATCTGGGGATGGCGGGTGACGCCCTGATGGCGCTTCCGCCGGTGAACGCGTCAGTGTGGTGGGGCACCTGGACCACGGGGGATCTGTCCAACGGGCTGCCGGAGCTGGACGCGGTCAGCGTTCCGGAGTTCCACAAGGCGAGCGGCAGCAGGGAGGAAGTGCTGTCCCGCCTGCTCCGCCAGGAGCCCGCGTCCGGCGACCGGTACCCGATCCTGTTCGAGGTGCCCAGGTCCACCGCCCGGGACATCGCCCCCATCTCCAAGAACCCAGTCCGGCAGCAGGTGCTGTATCCGGCGGAGACGGTCTTGAGCAAGCGACGCCGGGAGGTCCGGTACGACGAGGAGACCCGGCAGCGCTACCTGTACGTCCAGCTGGAGGAGACCGAGCCGGTACCCCAGATCCGCCGACGTGTCATCGCCTTGCCGTCGTCCGCCGCCGCCCCGGACAATCCGGCTCCGCACGCGTCAGGTGGCGGGCAGCCCGCGCCGGCGGTGCCGGTCCCGGGCCGCCCCGGCACGTGGTGGAACACACAGACCATGCTGTATGAGATCGCGTACGACGGCCGGCGGTTCGGCTGGGCGTCGTTCACCCCGCGCGATTGGGCCCGACGCCAGGCTGCCTACGGTCAGTTGCCGAGGGTGAAGCACTACGTGGAGTGGCGACTGGACAGAAGGGGGCGTCCCAGGGCGACGATCAAGGCCATGCCCTTCATGGGAGCCGCAATCTGGGCTTCGCACAGCACTCCTGGGGGCAGCGCCTTCTCCCTGGCGGAGCCCGGGGGAGGGGAGCGGCGCGGTGATGTGCACGAGGTGGGCCAGTACCTCGCCATGCTGGACCTGTCCGGCATCACCCAGTTGTTCATCGCGGCCTGCACGGGCAGAACCGCTGCGCAGCGGGCGCGGCGGGCGGCCGCCATCACCGGCATGACGGTCTATTACCCGGACGGGCCGGTCGCCGTCACCTTCGCCGACGATGGCAGAACACCCCTTGTCCATCTGGGAGCACAGGCCGACGGCAGTCCCGCCCCGTGGCGGAAGGTGGAGATGGGCCCGCCCCAGCAGGGGCCGAAGGCGCCGGTTCCCGCAGTGTCCTTCAGCTACCCGTCGGAGGATGACTGGAACACGCGCATGCCGGCGCCGGCCCGGGGAGCAGAGCCTGGCCGTAGGAGTCATGGGAAGGGACCCAAGCCGGCAGGTGGCCGCGGCACAAAGAGCATGACCGACATCTGGAAGCGCGAGGAGGCCGCCAGGGCCGAGGTGTTCCGCATCGAGGGCGACACCCCGGAGACCCTCAGCGCCCGCAGGGAAGATTGGGCCGACGTCATGCGGGCCAGGCACGACGTCACCGCGGCGCAGGCCGAACTCGGCGCATTCCGGACCCGCCCGGACGGCCCGTCGGACGCCGCGGCGGTCGAGCAGCGGCTCCAGGCGGACCTCGACGCCGCGAAAAACGCCCTTGCCCAGGCCGAAAACCACTTCCTCGGGTCGCACGGGCTCACCGCCGACAGCATCGCCACGAGACTGGACGAGCTGCAGCAGAGGTCATTCATGCAGCGCCCGCGGCTGCTCGGCGGCACCAACGGGCCAGTGCCGGATGGGCAGGCGTCGGTGGTCGCCCTTGATGCCGCCCGGGCAAGCGACCCTGTTCTGGGCCGATCGCCATCGGCCGGGGACAGCACCGCACCGGGAGTCCTGGTACCGCCGCCTCCCTCAGCGGACAACAGGGTCCATGGTGCCGACGGTGGGGCCGTGCCGCGCCCCGGAGCACCGCGGTTGTCGGAGCTGATGCCGGAGAAGGACTGGTGGCAGCTCTACATCGATCCCAGGGATCACGGTCGGGCGCTCGAGCGACACCCGGATGATCCGGGAAAGATCTACGACCGGGACCGGTCCCCGGGTTTCCAGCGGGGCATGGTCGACGCCTATCGCGCGCTCCTGGACTCGCCGGAGGGGCTGGCGCAGCGGATGAACGCCGCCGGGTATCTCCATACGCACAACCTGGTGGGTGCCCATCTGGACAAGCAGCCCGGCTGGTCAGGAGGGCGTCAGACCAGTTTCCCCCTGCGCAACACCCAGTTCAGCCCGGACATCCTGGACGAGGAACTGGACGGCCGGCCGCTCGTCCTCGACCTGAGGACCTTCGACTGGTCATCCACTGGGCCCAAGCCGGTCACGGTGCTGGAGACCTTCTCCAGAAACGGGCAGGCAGTCCTCCATACCAACTACGCCGTCGGCGAGGCGGCCAGGCTGGTCGATGCGGCCTTCGACCGCTACTATGCCGAGGCCGCGCAGGCGCACAACGACCTGGGCAAGCTCGCCGCCATCGCCAAGGTGGTGCGTACCCTGCAGGTCATCCACCCCTTCCAGGACACCAACCGGCGTGTCAACGTCCACCTGCTCCTGCACAGGCTGCTGATGGAGCAGGGATTCCGGCCGGTGGTCACCCCGGACTTGGGGTCGCTGTTCCAAGGCGGCTACTCCGTACGGCAGATGGCCGAGACGCTGCTGCGGCACACCGAGCCTCTTCGGCCCGCCACACAGGCTCCGGCTCCCGAAGCCGCCCACCACCCGGAACCGGATCCTGACCAGGCCCCGGGCGGCATCCCCGCCGCCCAGCCGCCCCGTCCCCGCCCCGAAGACTGGAATGCGCCGTCGAGCCAGGCAGGGACGCAGGCGGGCGGGCCCGCCCACGCCGGCACCGGGCCGCGGTTCAGCGCGTTCTACGGGGAGCAGCACCGGGCACGCTGGGACGAGCTGAGCACCCTCTATGAGCACGCCCTCGGCCAGGCGCTGGCAGCCCATCCGGCGGTGGTCGACACGGCACGCCGCGCCGTCGGGCAGCTGTACGAATACCTGTCCGCGCACTTCGGCGAGCAGAATGCGCGGCAGGCGTTCTTCAAGCCCGGCCAGGACGCGAGCCCCGAGGCGATGAGAGGACTTCTGGATGCCGGATCGGGCTCCCGGCCCGGGGCCGGGTTGCACCGCCTGATGGCTGCGTTCGTCCTTGCCGCGTACGCCAACAACCACATCCCCTACACGCTGAGGCAGCTGTGGAGCGACCGGCGCGAGGTGCTGCCGAGCACCGTTCCGGGGCTGCGGGCGAACCCCCGCAGTGTGCACGCACACGACCGGGACGGTGAGTGGCAACGCGAGATGCACGACCGGCGCGGCTTCCGCACCGCCCGTGGCCCGGCAGCCCGCGCGGAGTGGCTGCTCCGGGTCTACCGGGCTGTGGACCCCCACGGCGATGTCCTGGTCTTCCGGGACGCGCTGATGGGCTTTCTGCTGCCCACCGGTCAGCACTCGCTGGTGGAACTCCTGGAAGCGTCGCACCGGGCGGAGGTCCGCGGTGAGGTGGACCCCGACCCGTCGGCGATCGATGCCTCCCTGCTCTACAGCTGGGCGGACGCCTACCTCGACCCCCAGGGCCGGATTGACGAACTCACCCAGCGCGGACTGCGGGAGGACCTGGCACAGCCTCACCGGCGGATGTACGGCGAGCTCTACGTGCGCGAGTCGGTGGACGGCACCATGGCCGAGGTCATCGCGGAATTCATCGGGCTGGAGGACGGAAAGGCCGCGGTCGACGGTGTCGGCCACCACACCAGCCTGCCGGGTGTTTCCGTCGAAGCCTGGCGGGAGCGGCGCGAGGCGCTGCGGGAGTGGCTCTGGCGGCATCGCGCTCCCGGCTTCCTGCGCAACATAAGCACTGAGCACGTCGCCGCCCTGTACCTCGCCGACGGCCCGGACGCCCAGCTGCTGGCCTCGGTCGGCGAACCGGGCGACGCAGCGGCGGCGCAGCGGCTGCGGGAGGAGGCGAGCGCCCTGGTCCGGCGATACGCCGAAACCGCCGCCCCGCTCACGTCGTTGCCCCGCGTCTTCAACCGCGACTACCGGTTCAACAACTCGGCCCGAGCGGTGGAGCGCGGTAACAGGTCGGGTTCGCCGTCGCAGGCGGACGTCGAGCGGCTCGTGCGCCGGGCCCAGGAGCTCGCCGACCGCCTGGGGGCGGAGCTCCAGGCCCATGCGGAGATGGCCGCCGAGGCGGTGGAACTGCTCCCTCCGATGTACGGCACGGTCTGGTGGGGCACCTGGGAGGACGGAGGGCCGAACGAGCCGGATGCCGTGACGGCCCCGGGGCATGTCCTCACCCTGCCGCGCCTGCACCGCGGGACGGCGAGCCGGGAGGCGGCGCTGTCCTCCGCCACCGTCCCCGGGGCACGGCGGCGCGACGGGTACCCGGTGGTGTGGAAGGTCGAGACTTCCACCGCCCGGGACGTCTCCCCGCTCGCCCGGGAGCCGCGCGAACGCCCCGTGTTCTACCCGTCGCGGATGTCTGTCCGGGTCACCGGCCGCAGGATCGTCCTCGACGCAGCAACCGGCCGGCCCTATGTGGAGGTCGCCGTCACGGAGGTGCGAACGCCGCTCCCACGCGCGGCATGGGACCGGGAGATCGTCACCTGGGACAGCCCGCAGGGCGCGGACGTCGGCATCGGCAGCCACACCGCAAGCGGTCTGGCGCACTTCCGGCAGAGCCACTTCTCGGACCTGCGAGAGGTACGGAAATTCCGGATCTGGCAGCCCACGCCGGAGAACCCCCAACAGTATCTGGCCGGCAGCCGGGACCTGCCATGGGACGGCCGCGTCTTCTACTACCTCGGGCACGGCAACGAGCACGGTTTGCTGACCATGTCGCGCCACGGCCGCAGACTGGCGACGCCCGAGCAGGTCGGCGACTATCTCAAGCGGTTGCTCGACAGCCGCGGTGTGCCCGCGCACATCCGCCTCGTGATGCTCTCGTGCTCTGTGGGCGCCGAACGCAGCGGCGCCCACACCGTGGCCCAGGTGGTGGCCGACTGGAGTACGCACGGCACCATCAGCGCCGACGCGCCCCTGGTCTTGGGGAATCGGCCAGCCAGCGATCAGCCGTGGGAGCTGGAGCTCCACCAAGCCCCGGGCAGGCCGGTGCCGTCCTGGAGCGAGGACCGTGCACGGGACCGGGGCACGGTGGCCCGCTCGGGCAGCAGCCGGCCGCTCGCGGACCAGGCGGCGCGGTTCAGCGCCCACTACGCCGACCCGCGGTGGGACCGGTTGACCGAGGAGTACGAACGGGCCCTGGGCCAGGCGCTCGCGGAGGAGCCGGCCGTCATCGACGCGGCCCGCAGGGCTGTGAAGGCGCAGTACCAGCAGCTGAGTGTGTGGCACAGCCCCCGCGCGGCGAAGCGCAGCTTCCTCGCACCCGGCACCGGCCCGGCGACTGAATCCGATGTCAACGCCTTCATCGAACGCCTGCTGGACGAGGGTTCCGGCGCCGGCCTGCAGGAGCTGATGACCGCGCTCGCTGCCTCCCAGGGGCTGCTGGGGCCGGCACTTGCCCATCGCGCCTTCGAAGAACCGACACTGCGTCAGGAGCGCGGACTGCGCATCGTGGGAGGCGGGTCTCAACGGCTCACCGCCCTCTTCGCCGCGTACCGGGGGTGGGACATCCCCGCAAGAGACGAGCTGCTGTTCCGGCAGGCCGTGCTCGCCTGGGCGCTCCCCGAGGGGATCTACTCGCTGTTCGAGGTCATCCGGGCCTCGCACAACGTCGGTATGGATATCCGGGACAGGGCCGGTACGGGAAACCGGGACACGGCCGAGCGCGTGGCCCTGTCCGGCGACGCCGTCCACCTGTACGAATGGGCCGACGCCGCCTTCGCCCCGCGGGAGAAGAACCTGCCCCGCGAGCTGCTGAGCCGTCTGAACCCCCCACATCACGTGCTGTACCACGGGCGGCAGAACTGGCTGGGTCCCCAGGTCACCGGCGACGGTCTGGTTCCGGAGGGGATCTGGGGCGCCGTCGTGGCCGTGGCCGCGGAAGCCGGGAACGCCGGTGGCACGCCGGGCGCGCCGCGCGGTGACGAACTGGCTCCCCGTGGAAGCTGGGCGGCGCGGCAGGAGGCTGTCCGCGCCTGGGTCGCCCGCCACGGCGGTTCACCGGTGCTCGGTCTTGAGGGCGGACACGTCACCGCGCTGTACCTGCTCTCCGGCTCCGACGCGCTGCTGTGGGACCGCGGGCCGGTGGCGGGCGGTGCCGAGCCGGGGAACACGCTCACGGAAAGGGCCCGCTCGATCGTCGGGCGGGAGGTCGACTCGGGCCGGTTCGCGTTCCCGCTGTCACTGATGCGCGATGAGCGGTTCCGTGCTCTGGCGGAGCAGGCAGGGAGCGTCGCGGCCACCGACCGGGCGCAGCTGACCGGGCTGCGGGAGCAGCTCCAAGCGCGGGCCGGCACCCTGGCGGAGCCGCTGAGCAGGGAGATTCCCGAGCATCTGGGGATGGCCGCGGACGCGCTGCGGCGGCTGCCCGAGATGAACAGGCCGGTGTGGTGGGCCGCGTCGGTTCCGGGTGCGCTGCCCGAGCAGAACGCGGACCAGCAGCCGGACGGCCTGGACGCGATCGCCACACCGGAGTTCCACGAGGCGACGCTGGACCAGCGGGCGGCGCTGGCATCGCTCGTCGGCCTGGGCACCTTCGGCGGGGACGGCCGGCGTCGCGTCCTGTTCGAGGTCGTCAACTCCTCGGGCCGGGATGTGTCGGTGTTCGCGCCGGATCCTGATCGGGCGCAGGTGCGCTACCCCTCGCCCGCGGACTTCCGCGTCCTCTCGCGCCGGGTGCTCAACGACGCCGACGGGAAGCCGTACGAGCACGTACGGCTGGAGGAGGTCCGGCAGGAGGCGACACCGGTACCCGTACCGCCCGTCGGCCCCGTCACCGAGCCGTCCGGGGTAGCCGGACGGGCGAACCCTGTGGAGACCGGGTTTTCTACCGCCAGGCGGCGAAGGCATACCAGTCACATGCCCGCGAGCCCGCACCCGCCGCCCCTGAGCCCCCCGCACAACCCTGACGACAGCGAAAGTGAGGCCGAGGCGGACGCGTTCGTGGTCATGCCCCTCGTTCCGGAGCGGGGGCCCAGGGAGAAACCCGCGGACGATCAGGGGGAGTACACACACGTGGACCCGGACTACCCGGGACTTCACCTCATCATGGACGAGCGCCTGTCGGAGGAGTACTACGAGCCCATCTACCGCATCGCCGGCTCCGAGGCTGTCGTGCTCTTCGACCGGGAAAGCAGCTACGGCTATATCAAGGTCGACGAGGACCTGAGGACCTTCAGTGCACTCGCCATGAATGAGATCGGGCCCGACGAGGCTCAGGCGAACCTCACCGGCCACTTCTCCCCACGGAGCGACACGACCTACCACTTCAGTCCGGAAAGAGGGAATGTCCGCAGGGACAAGGTCGAGTCCTTGGGCGACTTCGACCGGTACGGAATAATCCAGGGCGATCTGGTGGAGGTGCACGTCCGCGTTCTGGGGATGGCGAGCGGGCGCACCGAGCACAACGACGAGAGAGTGCGGAACATCGCCGCCGGCATGCGGAACGGTGCGGCACTCCCGCCAGTGAGGATCAAGCTCTCGGGAAGCAGGATCGTCATCCTCGACGGCAACCACCGCCTGGGCGCGGCATTGCGGCTCGGCTACACGTACGTGCCCTGCCTCATCATGCTCATCATGTCGTGAACCGGTGGCCTGTAAGCCGAGGGGACGAACGGTGGCGGGACGCGCTCCTGCGCAGACCCCTGGCAGGGCATGAAACACTGCTCGCCGCTCCGGATCCGAGCATGACCGAGGGCCGCCGCGTACATCGATCCGGCGCAGGAGCCGCCCGCACGGCTCGTCCGCCGGTACTGGCCCTGGCGGACCAACGGTGCCGTGCAGGGTCGTGGCCGCAGACGCGGTTGCCTGCGCGGCGAGCACCTCGACTGTCTCCGTCTCGGTTACGCTCTGCGGCCCCGTGCCCGGTGCCCACACGCCTGACCCACGGTGCGGACCATCTCATCGGACACCTGGTCGGGCCGACGTTATGCGCAGCACGCTCGGGCCGGTAGTATCTGGAGCAGTGGGGCGTCGATGTTGGTCCCGGCCCGGTGCGGCCGAGGTGTCCAGCAGTGCTCAACGGGTCGGCCTCGGACGGCACTCCGATGGCTGGGTGACCCTGCACGATGTCGACGGCCGGGTCATGGCGTCAGTTCTCATTGCGCTCTTCGACGTGCGTTCGTGCGGTGGCACCGCGTTCGCTTGCGCGCAGGGGCTGACATGGGCCACCTGGTTGCGTCGGCCCGCTGATATCTCATCCGCGGGCGGTGGAACCCAGTTGCGCTCTGTCGGCTCTTCGCGTGCAGGTGCGGGAATCAGCGCGATCCATCGGTCGCGGTTCGTCGACGGGTAACGCACACCTTTCATCTCCGGTAGACGCGAAGGGCTCGCGTCGCGCGGGACAGCACGCAGATCAGCCGATCCGACTCACCTGGCAAGGACAGCAATGGCCACCAAGAAGACCCCCAAAAAAGCCACCACCGTTCATCTGCCCCCAGCACCGGATGAGGAGCCCCTTGAGGAGCCGGTGAGCCAGTCGCAGAACGAGAGCATTCCCTCGACACCGGTCGGCGCGCAGGGCGACGATGGCGAAACGGCCGGGGGCGACGGCGGCCAGACGGACGCCACGACCACCGACGCGGACAACGAACCGCCGCCCATTCCGGACGAGATCCGTGAGGCGGCCAGGCTCGCCCCGGACCACTGGCTGGGAATGGTAGATCCCACGTGGTCAGGCGAGGGCGCTCCACCGGACTGGGCGCTGGTCGGCCAGTGGCGTTCCGGAGCGGACGGCGAGATCGAGGAGTGGCAGGACAATCCCGAGTACCGGCCCTCGCCCAGCGCGATGGGCTGGCCGGAACCCGAGGACGAGGTGGACCAGGCCATCCAGCTCGCCGCCACCGGCTACGGACCCGGGGAAGGTGTCGGCGAGGCCCTCGTCGGCCGGGAGGTGGCGGTGCTGGTCAAGCCGGACGGTGGCGTGCTGTCCGCCGCGGCCCCGGACGGTGAGGCTGTCATCCCGCTGTTCACCTCACCGGTGTTCCTGCACACCGCCGGCCGTCTCGCCTTTGAGCTGGTGAACGCCGACGACCTCATCGACCAGATCCCCGAAGGGCATCTGCTCTACCTCAATCCCTCCGCCCCGGTCAGCATGACCCTGGAGCCCGACGCCCTGCGCTCGGCGATCGAGTCCGCCAATGGCTCCGTACCCAGTGCGGCCAGCGTGCCCACGGTCAGCGGCGAGGTTGAGCAGGAAGCGCGGGCCACGCCCGGCATCGACGAGGCAGCCACCGACGAGACCGAGGGGGCCGAGGCCACCGACGAGACCGACGAGGCCGAGGCCACCGATGAGACCGATGGCGCGGAAGGGACCGAGGGCGCCGAAAGCACCGGCAGCACCGAAAGCACCGGCAGCACCGAAAGTGCTGGAGGCGCCGGTAGCACCGACGTCGCATCGGTCCTGGCGGGAAGCGGTCCGGCCCGGGGGACGGAAGGGTGAGCCGGTGGACCTCTGTCTTCTCACGCAGAGGCCGTAGGTCCGGATCGGCGCACGGCAGGGGAGGGCCGGTCGACGGCGGCATCTGGCCGGTGCCCGTGGAGGATATCGATGGCGTCCTTCTCCTGAGGTCTTTGGAGGACGATGTCCCGAGTGTCGCGGACGTGGCGGAGGTGGCCCGTGCCGTCCACGAGGACGATGGTGTCGTCACGGTGATGGTCGGCTCGGCGGACCAGGCCGGGCACCACGCCCACGACTACAGTGCGCGTCTGGGTGATCTCCTGGACTCCCTGCGCGACAAGGGCGTGTCGTGCGTGCGGCTGGTGATGTCCGGTGCCGGCGACGACCAGCCGGACCGGCCCTGCCTGGCGCGCCGGATCGCCGACGCGTGGGAGATGGAGGTCATCGCCCCGGACGGGGCCGTACTCATCGCCCCCGGCGGGGCGCTGTTCGTCCAGGGGAACCCGGGGCCGGCGCGCGGATGGTGGCGGTTCGCGCCCGGCACACCGCCTCGGCCTTTGGGCCTCCGCGCGCCCGTACCGGAATGGCAGGGGGCGCTGGGCCGGGTGCCCGCCCGCACGGCCGGCGGCTGCGTGGTGGATCAGATTCCGGCAGGTATCCACATGCGCCCGGCCGAAGCGTCCCAGCTCCGCGGGGACGACCTGTGCTTCGCGATGCCTGTCCATCCCGAACGGCCCGTTCTGCTGGTCGGGGCTCTCCAGGCCGAGGACGTCCCGGCCGACGAAGTGGCCGCGGTGCTCGCGGCACTCCCGGCCGCACAGCGCTCCCGCGTCCAACTCGCGCCCGGCGGGCGGCGCGACCTGCTGCCGCTCGCCCAGTCGGTCGCCGACATGCTCGACAGCGATGTGGAGGTGCTCACCGGCATGCCGCTGCTGCCCGGGAACGCCCTGGCGGACGCGACCGCCCGCCCCACCCTGGTGGGCGCCGGCGGAGAGCCGACCTGGCAGCCGTACGTCACGGCCGTCGCGTGCGGGCCCACCGGCGAGGACGGGACGACGCCGGAGCCCCGCCCGCTGCACAGCCATCCGCTCAACCCGGGACGCACCGGCACCGAAGACGGGACCCTGCCGCTCACCGGCCGGTGGTACGCCGTCGCGACCAGGGCCGGTGTGGCGGTGGGAGCACAGGACGGACCCGCGCCCTCCCGGAGCGAGGTGCCGGTGGACCCGGACACCCTGTCCGTCGAACTCGGCACGCCGGGAACCGCGCTGGATGACTCGGTGCTTCCCGCGCTCTCGCGGCTCCTGGACAGCCTCGGCCCCCAGAGCGTTGCGAGGAGCACCCTGCTGGTGCGTGGCACGCTCTCCACCGGGGAGACGGAACTGCGCCGCCTCTCCTCCGCGCAAGGGGTGTCGGCCCTTCGGTACCTCACCGGCGGCCCCTTGTCAGCGAGTTCCCGTTCGCGGCCGGACCCAGTGGCGGCAGAAGCCGTGGGGCGCCCGCACCCGGACGCCGAACAGCCGGACGCCGAACAGCCCGTGCCCGCGGCCGTCGCCCCACCGGCGGGCGACCGCGCCCCCGCGACGGTGCCGACCGCGTCCTCCACCACCGGAGCGGTACCCCGCCACCAGCCCGGGCACCGACAGCGCGAATCCGAAGCGACGAGGGACCTTTCACCGACGCGCGGTCCGGAACCGTCCGGCGCACCGGTCGGCACCGGGGGCTCCGAGCGGCCCGGCGCCCCAGCCATCGCCGGTGCGGGCCGCGGCGGCGGTGGGCTGGCGACCGCCGCCGGTACGGCCGCGGCGGCCGAGGGTGCCGGCGGCCGGACCCCGGGCAGGACCGCGGGGGCGGCAGGAACGACGTCACCCGGGGCCGGGCGGCAGGAGCCCGTCCGCACCCCGGCGGCTCCCGCGCACGGCGCGGGCACATCGCGGGCGGAGGACCCCGAGCGGGCAGAGGGCCCCGGCACCGACAGCCAGAAGATCACTGGTGTCCTGACAGCAGGGTCCGGCCGACCACCCTCCTCCGGCGACGACTCCTCTCCCCTCCGGTCCGCTTCCGCCCCGGGCGGTGACCCGCCGACCAGCGGCCTGTCCGCCGCCGGAGTCGACGAGGGCGCGAACCGGGGTAGCGCCGACCGCGGTGACGCAAACGGCAGTAAGGCAAACCGCGGTAACGCAAACCGCGGTGACGCAAACCGCGGTAGCGCGGACCGCGACGACCGCGACGCACCAGGCAGCAGCGGGAAGAGAACCGCGGCGGCACAGCAGCCCCCTGTCCGGGAGCCGGCCGCGACAGCCTCCGCCTCGCCGCCACCCCCACCGCCCCTCTCCGGCGTGCCCGTGCCGCTCGTGCCCGGCCACGTCAGCAGCGACGCCGAGCGTGCGGCCTTCCGCGAACTGGCGTCGGACGTCTGGGAAATCCACGGTGCCACCGTCTCGCGGATCCTCACCCGGATGCCCGCGCTGCGCGGGCAGGAGCTCGAAGCGGCCAGGGCGGACCTGGTCGCCCTGATCGCCTACCTCACCACCGAGGAAGGCCCGCTGCTCCCTCGCGCACTCGTCCGCGACCTGCACCTCGGCGAGGGGCGCCTGCTGCCCTACGCGGCGTGTATCGCCTCGGCCCTGCGGCGGCTGCCGTCCTACCGGGGCATGGCCCTCCGCGGAGGAGACGCCGCACAACCCGCGGAAGCCGAGCCGCGGGCCGGGGCCCTGCTGCTCGAACCCGGGCCGGTCAGCTCGCTGGCCCTGTCCTCCGCACGTCCGGGCGGTGCTCCCGTGCGCTACGCGATCTGGTCGGTCACCGGGCGCAAGGTACGGCAGCTGCTGGACCGCCCGGCCGGGGCGAAGAACGCACCGGAGGAGGTCGTCTTCGCACCGGGAACGGCGTTCCGGGTGCTCGGTTCGCAGACCGTGCACGGTTCACCCGTGATCCTGCTGCGTGAGCTTCCCGGGCCGGCCACCCCCCAGGCGTCCTCCCCCGATGGCGTGGAGGAACTGGGCCAGTTGGACCGGGCGGCTCTGGGCCGGCTCGAAGCAGCGCTCGGCCAGCGGTTCACCACCGAGCAGGGAGGCGACTGGCCGGAGCGGTGCACCGGCCCGTTGGGATCCGGAGGCTGACCGCCTCGCCTGCGACGGCCCGCGAGTGTCCACCGCAGAACGCGCGGACAGCGGGCGGCACACAACGACAAAGGAGAACGGCATGCCAGGACCCCCCTGGCCCTGCGGCAGAACGTTACGAGCCCTCCACGGCAGACGGGACCACCGACCCGTCGGCTGTCACCAACCCCGCCCATCCGCCGGACTGCCGCACGGTCCCATGGGCCTCGAGCAACCACAGGAGAGGATCACATGACCGCTGAGGAGACATCCGGCAGCACTGCCGACCGAGAGGCCGGGGTGCGCCGGGCGATCACGTTGCCGGCCACCTCCGGCGATCCCGCCGCGGTACTGCCCGACTTGCACCGGCAGTCCTCGGGGCAGGCCACGGCAGCCGCGGTGGTTGAGCCGAATGCCACGTACGCCGAGCCGGCAACGGTCGAGCCGCCCCAGAGGGCGGTGCCCGCGCGGTTGAAGCGCGGGATTCTCGCCGGGCGCAGGAATTCCGAGGCGGGGCAGCTGCCGCGGGCGGTCCCGGACGCTGCCGCGCCGGATGCCGAGGCCGCTGCCGCGCCGGACGCCGAGGCCGCCGCCGCGGAAACGCGTGGTGAGGCCGGCCTGGGTGTACCGGAGTCGGCCACGGCCGCGCGATCGGAGCCCGCCCGACCCGGAACAGCCGGGGACACGCCTCCGGGCCGCCCCAACAAGCCGATGCTGGCGGCCGCCGCGCTGGCGGGCGTCGTGCTGCTCGGTGTCCCCATTCTCCTGATCGGCGGGGACGACAAGGACCACAAGGGGCAGCAGAACGTTGCCAACTCCCGGGACGATACCGTGCTCGGGGATGCCGGGCAGGAACAGCCCCCCTCGGGCAAGTACGCACCGTCCACGCCGGAGGAAGAGCGGGACTCGCCGGGTAAGAAGGGGGACTCGCCGGGTGAGAAGCGGGACTCGCTGAAGCCAGACCGCCCCTTCCACGGCAATGGCCCGCACGAGAAGGCGGCCAAGGCGCCGGAGGGGAACACCAAGGGCGGCAACGGCGAGCAAGAGGCCGCCAAGCCGCAAGCCTCGTCGGCCGCGATCAGCAAGCAGGCGAAGCCGTCCGCCAAGGTCGCCGCTTCCGGGCACTGGGAGACCAAGGAGCGCAGCGTGACCAACGCGCAGACCGGCCTGTGCCTGACCACCGTGAACGGCCGCGAGGTCGGCCAGGGATCGTGCGGCGGCAGCAGCGTCTGGACGCGGTACGTGATGCCCGACGGAACGGCGCTGCTCAAACTCAAGAGCGCGAACCGGTGCCTCGACAACGACGGCGGCAACCTGTACGTGTCCTCGTGCACCCCGAATGACGCGGGCCAGGTCTGGCGTACTCCTTCCGCCGGGGACTGCGAGGTCGTCCTGCAAGCAAGCGGCGGGGCCCTGGTGACCGGGTGGAACGACAAGACGGTGTCCATGCGCGCAAGAGGCGATGCAGGCGACGCGGACAAGCAGAAATGGGGATTCTCCCGGTGCTGAACCGCTCCTGATCACAGGGCCTGTCAGCGGTTGCGGCCGGCACGCGGTATCTGCGTGCCGGCCGCGGCCGACGCCCTGCCCCTGAGGCCTCGGCAAAGTGACACGTTGCTCCGCGTACCGGGCAATGGCCATGACGCGCCGTCACTTTGGTCGGCGCGTCACGACGAACCGTAGGGAGACCGGAGTACGGCACAGCCGATAGACGACAGCCCGAGCAGATTCTCTACGGAGTCGACGGGCTGGAGTCGGGGCTGAGCAAGCGCCGGGCAACCGAACTGTCCGTAATAATGCCGGTGAGAAGTCCGGACTTCAGAACGGCGCGGATGGCATCGGCCTTCCGGGTATTCCCCGCAACGGCGATCACCTCTGGGACTTTCCGCAGCTCCTCGACCTCTATCGAGATCACGCGGTCACTCAGCTCGGTTGCCACCACGGCACCATCGCGGTCAAAGAGGTGACCGCACATCTCGGCCCGTACGCCGAGTTCCCGGTACGTCTCGCGCTCACGTTCCGTCAGGGCGTCGTAAACCGTGGACAGCGTGGGTGCCCAAGCCCCGATTTCGACAACAGCCTTGCTGACGTGTGGGAACTGGGCGAGTGTGGCAGCGATTCCGGGTTGTTTGCCCAGGATCGTGGCCGTCAATCCGTTGGGCACGAGGAGGGGGACGTACAGGGGGAACGCGGTGCCGCCGCCGGCCGCCGCCGCACGAAGGACCGCGGCGACCGATGCGTCGCTGTCCCACTCGTCCGGGTGGGAGCCGGTGAGCTGGACCACCTGACACGGGGCCAACGTCGTGATGGCTCTACCGAGGGCTTCCACCGAGCGGCCCCAAGCCAGTCCAAGGACGTCGTCCTCATCGACGATGTCGGAGATCAACCGTGCGGCTGCCGCTCCCAGCCATGGGATCACCTCATCGGGGCGCATCTCACGCGCACCCTGACACTCGGCGATCACGGTCACGTGGGAGAGCTTGAAGCGCTCTGTGAGGGCCAGGGAGAGATCGACGTCTATCGTGACCGGAACGGTGATGTCGATCCGCACAATGCCCTGGGCAAGCGCTCCCGCGAGTATGCGAGCCACCTTGAACCGGCTGATCTTGAACTCGTCGGCGATCTCGCTCTTCGACCGGTGCTCAAGATAGAACCGTCTGGCAATGGAGGCAGCCAGAAAGACGTCGGTTGCCGGCGATGATGGGGGCGTACTTACCGCGCCCATATCGATCCCCCTGCTCACATGCTCTGGCGGGCGGCGTCATGCGTGGTTGCCGCCGTACGGATGTCTGCTGTTACGGCCAGAGAGGCCGCGGGCGCCATCGGCCTCGGAGGAGCGCTCGTGAAGCTCCTGAGGGTCGCTCACGCGGACATCGGCGGGCCGTCCGGTGACGGTCGTGCGGCGGGCAGCTGGGCCCCACTCCCGGACTGGGCGGCGCCACGGTCAAGCCGGCCGAGATGGCCGCGGCCTCCGGTCGGCGAGTGCCGTCCGGAGGCGCGGTAGGCGGGCAGCGTACGCAGCGGTGCCGGCGCGGTCGTCAGCCGTCCGCGCTCTGCTGGAGCATGGCGAGGGTCAGAACGTTGCCGCCGATGCCCCAGCCACCGTCGGCGACCTCCTCGACCAGCACCATGGTGTTGGCGCGGGCACGCTCGCCGTAGATCTCGACGTACAGCTCGGTGGTACGGGTGACGATCTGCTCCTTCTGCTTCTCGTCCAGGGTGCCGGCGGGAACCTTGAAGTTGGCGAAAGGCATGGTCGTTCTCTTTCCTATGGATCGGAACAGGTTGTAGAGGGCTGCCCACGGCGTGCGGGTTGTCCAGCCCTGGTGGGTGGCCGGCTGACCCGGCCGCGGCCCCGCGCTCGGCAGATGTCCTCCGCAGGCGCGGTGAGCGGTGGGGAAGGGCCGGGACGTGGCGCTGTCGCCGGTCCGGTGTGATGTCCATGATCGCCTGTGGAGCCGCCTCCAGCCACGGTTGTGCTGACCCGGGGGTTGTCATCCCCTGGTTCAGCCCGTGCGGCGAATGACGAGGGTGCCGGTGGATCTTCCCGCGCTCGCCGCATGACCGAAGTCCCGGCGCGACCGGATCCGGCTGGCCAGGCATCGGTCTGCCCATCGGGCCCCGGCCCCGGCGCCGGGTGCCCGGCCTGCGGCGCGAGGAGGTCGCACAGCCGGCCGGCCTGTGTCGGTGGACTTGTACTCAGCCGCAGTTCGCTATCGCCGCCAGGAGCTGTCCGGCCGATCACGTGGCGGGGCCGTGGAGCCCTCCACCAGCCCAGGACGAGCCGTCGGCTGGGCTGGTGGGGCGGGTCGGCGTCAGTCGGTGGTGAAGTAGTGGCCGTCCTCGAGGTCGGCGATCAGGCCGGGGTGGACCGGCTCCCAGTCCAGCAACTGCCTGGTGTCCGCGTTGGGCATCGTGATGTCGAGCGTGATGAACGGGAAGACCTTGAAGTGGTCCGCGGCCTGCTCGGCCGGGATGCTCACGGCCGGGACGTTGAAATGGCGGCCGATGGTCTCGGCGATCTCGCGCACCGTGATGCCCTCTTCGGTCGCGGCGTACAGCTGCGAGCCGGCCGGGGCCTTCTCCAGCGCCAGTCGGTAGAGGTGGCCGACGTCCAGGACGTGAGCGGCGGGCCAGCGGTTGGCGCCGTCGCCGATGTAGCCGGACACGCCCGTGTCGCGGGCGATCTTGATCAGTGTGGGGATGAATCCGGTCTTGTCCCGCGTGCTGTGCGTGACCGGTGGGATCGCGACGAGCACGGCCCGCACATCGCGTTCGGTGAAGGTGGCGATCGCGCGCGCGACGGCGGAGCGGGGGTTGGCGTCGATGGCCGCGTCGCGCTTCGCGTGGCCGGTGCGCGTCAGGCCGATGCCGATGAGGGCCTTGCCCGTGCCGGCCAGCGCGTCGCCGAGTGTCTGCACCACGGCCAGGTCGGCAGCCACCGCGTCGGCGAACTTCCCGGCGGCGATGGCGTCATGGTTGAACGCCAGGTGGATGACCGCGTCCGCGTCGGCCGCGGCCGCGCGCAGACCGTCCAGGTCGTCGAGGTCGCCGCGGCGCACCTCGGCGCCCAGGGCCTGGACGGTGGCGGCCGAGGCGTCGGACCGGGCCAGTCCGACGACCTCGTGTCCGGCCTGGATCAGTTCGGGCACCACGGCCGATGCGATGTGGCCGCTGGCACCGGTGACGAGGACACGCATCAGTAGCTCTCCAATGATGGGGCGCCGCGCTCGGGCGTGTTTCGAAAGTCCCGCCTGCCCCGCGACGCCTGGCAGGCTCCCCCAGCTACCGCTGGGAGGTGCCCACTGACGCCGCGGGGCCCGCCCTCCGGGCGGACGGCGCTCCTTTCGAAACACGCCCTTGGGCGGAACGAAGTGATGTGACTTGGTTCCATCACCATAGCCGATGTGACGGGACCAAGTAACATCACTTATGCTGTCCGGCATGGCTCGATGGGAACCCAACGCACGGGAACGGCTGGTGCGCGCCGCACTCGACCTGTTCACCGAACAGGGCTACGACGCCACCACTGTCAACGAGATCGCCGATCGAGCCGGTCTGACCAAGACCACCTTCTTCCGGCACTTCCCCGACAAGCGGGAAGTGCTCTTCGCCGGCCAGGACACGCACGCCCGGCTCCTCGCCGACGCGATCACCGAGGCGCCCAGCCCGGCCACACCGCTCGAAACGGTCCGCGCGGCCCTCGATGCCCTCACGGCCACCTTCACGGACGACCGCCGTGAGTTCAGCGCCAAGCTCCGCCCGGTCATCGCCGGCCACAGCGAACTGCAAGAGCGCTCCGCTTCGAAGCGCGCCAAACTCGCCGAAGCTGTGACGAACGCACTCCACAAGCGCGGCGTATCGGAACCGGCCGCGAGTCTCGCCGCCGAATTCTGCATCCGCGCCTTCTATCACGCCTTCGACCAGTGGGCCGATCCGGCCGGCCGACAGACGCTCACCGAACTCACACGCCACACATTCGACGAGCTCCGCGCCGCTATGGCCGCGCTCGACTAGAGCTTGGCGACTCGGTCACGTGACTGTCTGACCGCCGGTTCATTGGGGCCGTCTGCCTGCGCAACGGCTTACGCGGCGAGCCGGTGCGCGGAAGTCGCGCACCGGCAGCCCGGCAACGCGTACAGCGCCTGCCCACGCGAAGAGATGGCTCAGCCAGCTCACACGGCTGACGGGCCGGTGTCGCCGGAGGACCCGGAATCGAGAAGACGTCGGGCAACCAGACCATCCGTGACAATGCCGTCGAGCAGGCCGGACTTGAGGATGGCGCGTATGGCGTCCGCCTTACGGGGGTCCCCGGCAATGCCGATCACTTCTGGAACTTTCCGTAGCTCCTCGATCTCCACGGAGATCACGCGGTCGCTCAGCCCGGTCGGCACCACAAGGCCATTGCGGTCGAAGAGGTGACCACAGATTTCGGCGCATACGCCGAGCTCCCGGTACCTCTCACGCTCGTGTTCCGTCAGGGCGTCGTACATCGTGGACAGCGTGGGTGCCCAAGCACCGATTTCGACGATCGCCTTGCTGACGTGTGGGAACTGGGCGAGCGTCGCAGCGATTCCGGGCTGTTTGCCAAGGATGGTGGCCGTCAACTCGTGGGGAACGATGAGCGGAGCGTGAAGGGGGAACGCGGAGCCACCGCCGACCGCTGCCGCACGATGGACGGCCGAGACGAATTCGTAGTTGTCCCAATGGTCCGGGTGAGAGCCGGTGAGCTGGACCACCTGACATCGAGCCAACTTGGTGATGTTTTTGCCGATGGCTTCCACCGAGCGGCCCCACGCCAGTCCAAGGATGTCGTCGTCATCGACGATGTCGGAGATCAACTGTGCGGCTGCCACCCCGAGCCATGGAATCACCTCATCGGGCTGCGATGCGCGCGCATTCGCCACATCCTGGCAGACGTCGATCACGATCACTCGTGAGAGATCGAAGCGCTCTCTGAGGGCGAGAGAGAGTTCGACGGATCGTCTGACCGGAACGGTGACTTCGATCTGTACGATTCCCTGGTCCACTGCCTCTGCGAGTATGCGGGCGACCTTGAATCGGCTGATCATGAACTCGTCGGCGATCTCGCTCTTCGACCGGTTCTCGAGATAAAACCGCCTGGCGATGGCTGCCGCCAGAAAGACGTCGGTTTCCTGCGAAGGTGGCGGTGTGCTTTCTGCGCCCATATCGATTCCCCTGTTTGGTGCTCTTGCAAGCAGCGACATGCATCGAAGCAGCCGCGGTGGCAACGAATCCCGACTGATGCTCAGGAAGTCCCGATCGTGACGAACGGGCGGACTGGGGACCGATGTTCTCCGGAGAACCGCTGTGGCGTCATCGGCCAAGTGGCCTATTGAGGGCAGTGAGGCGAGGGGGTGAGGCGAGGGTTCAGGAGCCCGCTCCCCGGCCGACGGGTGCCGGCCGCGGGGAGTGATGGGTGCTGGACCGCGCCCGGTCAAACGGCTGGTGCGGTCGTCAGTCCGCATGCCACAGCCTGTTCAGTGAGGACGGGCGGCACGCCCGCTGTGGTTCGCCGCCCCGCCCGGCACGGAGGGTGCGGCCCAGTGAACCGCTCTCCGTGCTTGGCGCGGAGGGTGTGGGTGCCGGGGAGAAGGCTTACCGCCCGGGGAGGGGAACGGGGCCGGGCCCGCAGTGCGACTGAACGTGCCGTGGCTGCGCTTGGTCTGTCCTCCGCATGCATGGAACTTCCAATAATGGGAGTTTCCATGTATGGTTCGGGTCTGTGGATGACGCCCGCTTGGACCAGGATCTGATCGGCTACCTGTTCGCCCTGCGTGACCAGGTTCAGGCTGAGCTTAAGATTCTGCTCCGCGAACTGGAGCTGACCGACGCGCAGGCCGACGCGCTGTGGCGGCTCAGCGGCGAGCCGGAGATGACCGCGCGCCGCCTGGCCGACCGACTGAACTGCGACGCGTCGACCGCCACGTCCATGATCGACCGCTTGGAGAAGCACGGGCTGGTCCGCCGGGTACCCCACCCCACCGACCGCCGCGCGAAGATCCTCCAGCTCACGCCTCAAGGGTGCGAGCTGCGCGACCGCGTCATCCGGCACACCGCCGAACGGTCGCCGTTCGCCCGCCTCGACCACGACAGCCGGCTGCGCCTGCGTGCGTTGTTCCGCGAGGCGGCGGGCGACACCCCGGCCGGGCCCGCAACCAGCGGCCGGGACGACCAGGAAGAGAAGGAACGATGAACTCATGAGCCCCAGAACCATCGTCATCACCGGTGGCGCAGGCGGTCTGGGCCTGGTGGCGGCACGCCACCTCGTCCAGGCCGGAACGAACGTGATCCTCGTCGGCCGGGACGCGGCACGCACCGCCGCCGCGGCGAGCGGTCTGCGCGACCTGGCGCCCGCCGGCACCGATGCCGTCCCACCCCGGGCGTACACGGCCGACCTGTCGCAGTGGGCACACGTGCGCGACCTGGCCGCGAAGCTCGCGGACGACGGCGTACGCGTCGATGTGCTGGTCAACAACGCGGGAGCGGCATTCCCCCGCTACGGGCAAACCCCGGACGGCGTCGAGCGCACGTACGCCCTGAACCACCACGCACCCTTTCTGCTGACGCACGCCCTCCTCGCGGCAGGCGCATTCACCGCCGACGCCCGGATCATCAACCTCTCCACCTTCGTGGAGAAGCGCGGCAGGCTCGACACGACCGATCCCGACGTCTCCGGCACCTCATGGCGCGACCGGTTCTACTCCCAGATCCACGTGTACGCCACGAGCAAGCTGCTCGGGCTCCTGGCAACCAGGGAACTCGCCCGCCGCCTACCCGACGGCCTGCGGATCTACAACGCCAACCCCGGCATGGTCAAGAACACCAGCATCAACGCCAACGCCGGTGGACTGATGCGGCTGACCGCCCCGCTGTTCCGGCCCTTCTCCATCACGCCGGACCAGGGCGTGCGGACCACGCTGTGGCTCGCCACCGCCTCGCCCGCCCCGCAACCCAGCGGAGGCTTCTTCACCAAGTCCCAACCGGCGACGCCCTCTCGACTGGCCCAGGACACAGCCCTCGCGCGCACCGTCTACGAACGGACGGCATCCCTCCTGGGCATCGAGGTCCTCACAACGGGCCGGTGAGCCGCTCAGCAGCGCCCGCTGGTGGCCGGCCGGAGCGGACAACGGGCCGCGGCCGCCACTTCGCGCGCTCGCGTGGCCGCGGCCCCTCGTCCACCAGAGGCTTACGCCCCCTCGTTCACCCAGCTCATGAGCTTGCGCAGCTCCTTGCCCGTAGTCTCCAGCTTGTGGTCGGCATCGGCCTTCTTGTACTCGTTGTACTTCGGCAGGCCGGCGTGGTACTCCTCCATCCACGTACGGGCGAAGCTGCCGTCCTGGATCTCGGAGAGGACCTTCTTCATCTCGGCCTTGGTTCGGGCGGTGATGATGCGTGGCCCGGTGACGTAGTCGCCCCACTCGGCGGTCTCCGAGATCGACCAGCGCATCTTCTCCAGCCCGCCCTCGTACATGAGGTCCACGATCAGCTTGAGCTCGTGGAGGCACTCGAAGTACGCGATCTCCGGCTGGTAGCCGGCCTCGACCAGCGTCTCGAAGCCCGCCTTGACCAGCGCGGAGGCGCCGCCGGCGAGCACGGCCTGCTCGCCGAAGAGGTCGGTCTCGGTCTCCTCGGTGAACGTGGTCTTGATGACCCCCGCGCGGGTGCCACCGATGCCCTTGGCGTAGGACAGGGCCAGCGCGAAGGCGTTGTCCGTGGCGTCCTGCTCGACGGCCACGAGGCACGGTACGCCGCGGCCCTCCTCGTACTGCCGGCGGACGAGGTGGCCAGGGCCCTTGGGCGCCACCATGCAGACATCCACGTTGGCCGGGGGCTTGATGAAGCCGAAGCGGATGTTGAGGCCATGGCCGAAGAACAGCGCGTCGCCGTCCTTGAGGTTGTCCTTGATGGACTGCTCGTAGACCTTCGCCTGGACCGGGTCCGGCACCAGGACCATGATCACGTCGGCCTCGGCGGCGGCCTCGGTCGGGGTGGTCACGCGCAGGCCCTGCTCCTCGGCCTTCGTCCGCGATGTGGAGCCCTCGGGGAGGCCGACGCGCACGTCGGCACCCGAGTCGCGCAGCGACAGCGCGTGGGCGTGGCCCTGGCTGCCATAGCCGAGAATCGCGACCTTACGGCCCTGGATGATGGACAGGTCGGCGTCGTCGTCGTAGAAAAGCTCGGCCACTTCGGGGTTTCTCCTTGATTGGGGTGGTGCGCCCCACCGTATGACGGTGCGGCGGGCAGGGGTGTCCGTCAGACTCGTTGCCGCGATTCCGGTCCCGGTCAGCGCCACCAGGCCGACGTCCGCTACGGCGCATCGGAGGCGGGGAGAATGTCTTCGCTCGGTCGTGGTCAGGACTCCGCGTCCCACCGGTCGACCGGCGCGAGGCCAGCCGGTCGGGCATGCTCTTCGGCCCGACCGGCCCTTGACCGGTACGTCGACGGCTTCTCGGATTTACGGCTGGCGTTGACCGGCAAGAGGCCTGGACTCTGCGGACTCCTCAGGGAGCGGGCCGAACAGCTTGGTGGCCAGGTCGCGGGTCTCTTCGGCCCAGGGCGCGGAGCCGAGCGAGGCCATGTCCACGTTGACCTCGGCGCGGGTGCCCTCGGCGTGGACCGTCTGTCCGTCCTCGGAGACCACGCGGAAGGCGTAGACCATGCTGCTCCTGCCGAGGCGCTGCATCCGGAAGCACACGTTGACGCGGCCGACGCCGCGAATCGGGCTGCGATACCGGAACGTCTGCTCCAGCACGACGTGCACCACGTCCGGATGTGTCGGCACACCATCGACGAACGAATACCCCGCCCGCGCCCAGATCCGTACCAGGGCACGTTCGACCAGCAACGGGTACCGGCAGTTGTGCAGATTGCCCATGAAGTCGAGGTCGTCCAAGTGGACTTCGGCCGGTTCGACGCACTCCGCCACGGCCACCTCCGACGCGTTAACCATTGGTCTCCTTCGAACCGCTCCTGCCGCCCCGGGCCCGCAGGCCAGGACACGGGGCATGATGCATGCTTGAGCGCGGGCGCCGGGGGCGACCGCTGAGATCGCAGCGGCCATCACCGCACGGCAATGTCGCCACCAAGTATCACGAACGGCCGCCACGACGGCATCGGCCGATCGACCTATCCGGCCGGGGGAGAAATCGTCGAACTTTCGGTTCCCGATTGAGCGGCCGTCCGGTGGCATGGTCGAGGCCATGCGTCCGACAAGCGGCCGAGCGGAGGGGTTCCCCGGCGCGGACTACAGCTTGGAGTCTCTGACGTGGCTCCCGTTGTACGGGTCGTTCCAGCGGCCCACCTCCGCGGCCGACCAGTCGGGCTCCCAGCCGGAGCGCACGCCGCGCGCTCCCCAGCCGTCCGGCCGCTGGCCGGGGAGTTCGAGACCGGCCGCCTGGGCAGCAAGCGCGGCGTCGTACGCCTCGCGCGCGAGCCGCAAGGCCCGGTGGCTGTTGTCGGCCTGGCCGGTGAACACGTGCAGGCCGTGCAGGCCGGGGCGGGCGGTGTTCCTTATCGGGACGTTGACCTCGAAGTAGGGCTTGGCCATGACAGTCTCCTTCTGTGCTGGTGCGGGGGGACCACCGCGACCGCCCTGGCCAGGGCGGGTGTGGGTGGGGGCGGGACGGCGACCGAACCGTCCATGCCCAGGCGGCGCAGCACGTCGTTCTTGCCTGTGTTGTCGTGCCGATCGCCTGGGCACCTCGGGCCTTGGCTGGACTGCGAGGTGGCCGACACTGGCGCATGGGAGGGCGATGCGCGCGACCCGTACCAGGCACTGCCCCAAGCCGACGGCTCCGATCATGGCCCTCGTGGTCCCGCGCACGCGGTCGGCCACCAGCGCCGTGTCCTGTGCGATGGCTGACAGGCCCACCACCGCCTCGGCATACGCTCGCATCACGATCTGTCCGTGCGAAGCAAGCAGGGCGCGCTGGGGATGCTCGGCTCGGCCGTGAACGAGGTCAGTCCCCAGCGGACGTCCACCCGTACGCTCACTCCATAACGGGCCGCGTACCATCTCAGCCGCTCCACGCGGGCCCGCAACGCCCGCCTGTCCAGTGGCTGATCTCCCGTACCCAGCAACAGGCACAATTCATGCCAGAACCAGGGACGCTCACTGCTCAGCAACAGGTTCAGCAGGAGCCATCCGGTACCACGCCCCGAGTGTGCGGACGGCGGCAAAACACTCTGCCGCCGCGGCGCCGGCGCCCCGACAGCGGCGAACCACCGCTGGTCCGCCAGCAGCCGGGCGGCCAGCTCACGGACGGGCATGTCTCGCCGCAGGACATTGGCCGCGCCCGCGTCGAGCAGGCGGGAAGCGTCGACGCCCGCGGGCACCAGAGCAATCACCGGCGCCAGTCGGCCGAGCACCCGGATGCGCTCTTCCAAACAGTCCGGGGAGCGCGACCGGGGAACGTCCAGGATCGCGGGCCTCGGTGTCTCCAGAAGGCTTTCGTAGACATGCCGCGAACCCCACGGATACAGCATCGGAGGCGGCATCTGCGAGCTTCGCAGAGCACGCAGCAACGGACCGGTCGCAGACCGGTGCAGCGTGACCATCACACCCGCCGTGCCGACCACACCCGCCGCGGACGAGGGGCATTCCGGAGAGAGGCAGTGATACTGGTGCTGCCGATGAGACAGGCGGCGAACCAACGCACTCACATCGGGCATGGGGCTGTCCTCGGGACGTACAAGCAGCTCGATCTCCCCTCAGCCGAGCAGGATTCCCTCCGCTCCCGCCACGGCGATGCCACGGATGACCGCCTGACAGGACGCGCCGGATGCGTCATGGATGATCCCGCGGGCCCTTTCTTCCTGGCCGGCCCGATGGACCGTGCCGCGCTCCGCCGCAGACAGAATGAGGACTTCAGGCCCTGTACGGAGACCGGCCCGGAAGAAGTCCCGCTCCATGAAGGCGGGCGCTCAGCAAGCCGATCCGGCGCATACCCGCGTCGCGGACGGCGGCACCGGGGGCTGCGACCTCGGCCGGGTGCGGCAGGTGTGAGGTCGAGCAACCGATCATCAGCCGAGGTGGACTGCCGGCTCACGCCCCCCGACAAGCCTGTGGTGTGCATTGACTCACCCTTCATTCCGCGAGCGGCCAGCGGCCTTCGTCTCACCGCGCAGCTGTCGAAGTCCGGGCCGGTGACAGGCCCGGTCGCAGCCAGAGGGCCGGCACCGACGCGCCAGCTCCGTGAGCTTCCCCGGACCGTGCATCAGCCGTTGCGGCATTGACAATCGCCGAGAACCGGCCAGGCCGCATCGGTCAACCGGCCTATCAGCAAGACGGCCGACGGGCACCGTACTCGGCACCCTTCGGAGGTGGGCTGCCACCGCGTCGGTGGAATGGTGGCGGACGCTTTGCCACGCGAGGGCGGGATGTGAACCCGCACCCTACGGCCCGGGCGACGAGACCGTCGGCTGACCACCGCCTTTTCGGCCGCGCCGGGCGCACCACCGCGGACAGCGGCATCCACGTCGCCGCCACCGTTCCTCTCCCAGCGGGTGAAGCGTTCGTGGACGGTCTGCCACGGGCCATAGCGCGCGGGCAGGTCAGGCCAGGGCGCCCCGGTCCGCAACCGCCACGGCACGCCGTTCACCAGCTGCACGGTGATGACGCCAGGGACGCCCCCGGCCATCAACACCCGGCGGCGGCGGAGCTATCCGCCCCCACGCCACATCCGTCAACTCACCCCGATCCACCATGAGATCAATCATCAGACGCGGCCAGGGCCGGCGCAGAGGTGGCGGGCTATCAGCTCTCCATGACACGACGCCAGATGTCAACGGTGGTTGCGGTCGCCCGGGCGAGGTCGTCCTCAGGTGAGCAGGCGGCGCGGTAGAAGTTCCGTTCGGTCATCCAGCACAGCGCCCGCGCCAGCGCGGCGGCTCCGCCGGGACCCTTCTCCTCAGGGATCCCTGCCCGCTTCAGCACCTGGGACATGGTCCGGGCGAAGACATCGACCGTGTCGTTCCAGGCGGATCCGATCACCGGGTGCAGCGCGGAGTAGTCGACAGCCGCCCGCATGACGGTGCCGTGCTCGCGCCAGACCTGCTCCACCCTGTGGACGGCCCGCTCCATGACGTCGACGGGTGGGGAGGTCGCATCCTGTGCCGTGCTGTCGGCCTCGGCTCGAATGGTGCGCATGGTGCGCTCGACGAGTGCGGCGAGGACTTCGTGCTTGTTGCCGAAGTAGAAGTAGAGGGAGCCGCGTGAGATCCCGGCGCCTTTGGCGATCGCTTCGACCGTGAGCTCCTCGAGGCTTGTGTGCTCGAGCAGCGCTTCGGCGGCGTCCAGGAGTGCCTGCTCGCGCAGGTCTCCCTTCCTTGGGGCGTCACTGCGCCTTCCCACGGTGGTCTCCCCTGATCGGCTCTCCTGAGCACTGTACTTCCACCGGAGAAGGGGCTCAGGGAGTGGCGTACGGCAACGGGTTCACGCGCATGCCACGACCTTCCGCAGCCGCGTCCCGGCCCGATGATCAGCCATGTGGTGAGCCCGCCGGAGGTCAGTTGCTGGTGAGCTGAGCTCCGTCGGGGAAGTCGGTCGTCCGCGACAGCTTCTCCCAGGTGCGGATGTCGTCGTCCACCGCCTGTCGGGCCGCCGCGATCAGACGCAGGGCGTCGGAGCCCAGCACGAGGTGGGCAGGGGGTTCCGGGACGTCGAGGATGTGCAGCAGTGCTTCAGCGGCCTTCTCCGGGTTGCCGAGCTGATTACCACTGGCCGCGATCCGTGCCTCGCGGATCGGAGTGAACAGCTCGTCGTAGTCGTCGATGGTGCGTTCCGCGCGGGTCATCGACCGGCCGGCCCAGTCCGTGCGGAACGAGCCGGGCTCGATGGCTGTGACGTGGATGCCGAACGCGGCGACCTCCTTGCGGATGCTCTCGAGCATGCCTTCCAGGGCGAACTTGCTGCCGCAGTAGGCCGACATGCCGGGCACGGCCATCAGGCCGCCCATGGAGGTCACTGCCATCAGGTGGCCGCCGCGCCTCTTGCGCATGTGGGGAAGGACGGCTTGCAGTGTCGCCGCGGCCCCGAACACGTTGGTCTCGAACTGCGCCCGGACCGCCGATAGCGGTGTCTCCTCGAAGATGCCCTCCAGGCCGTAGCCGGCGTTGGCGATGGCCACGTCGATCGGACCGATCACCGACTCGACCTCGCTGACCACGGCGGATACGGCTTCGTCGTCGGTGACGTCCAGCTGGCGCGCATGGGCTCGCCCGGGTGCCAGTGCCTCGAACGCCTCCACGTCAGCTTCCCGGCGCACGGTGCCGACCACCGTGTGTCCCGACTTGAGGGCCCCCTTGGCGAACGCCTGGCCGAGCCCGCTGCTCACACCGGTGATCAGGAAATTCTTCATATTCACCACATTCCTTGGCCGCGGCAGCCACGCCGCCTGTACGATCCGGCTTGCTCAAAACCTACACGACGTCGATTTCTTTCGCCACAGTGCAGATTTTTAGCCGCAGGGCCGCGCGCACAAGGCTGCGGCGGCGAAAGAGGGGCGGCAGCCGCGGCAGGACGCCGCCAGTCCGTGGCGGCGGCGTCACCGCCGCCTGGTGCGAGGTGTGCCAGTCGACGGTGCCCTTGGCCGCGTCGGCGCCCTGCGCCACCATCGCCTGGCCGGTGCCGTGGCGGGCGGGGCCGCGCGGGTCGGTGCCTCCCTCGGCGCCTGCCGCCTGGCCGACCTGGAGTGCCCGTCGCTGTCCGCCGCCCTGGCAGCCGCCATGGCCAAGGACGTCCGGGGTCGGCGGCGGCGTCCCGCGATGTGGTCCGCGCGCGTGGCGGGAGGTACCGCCCCTCAGCGGCTACCTGGCGAAACGCTGGCCCAGCAGGGGATCGCCGTTGAGACCGGGCAGGTCGTCGGGCCTGATATGCCGCGCGCCCTGCCGGGCCAAGCCTTCCCGGGCACCGGGCAGCACCCAGACGGAGCCGGTGAAGTCCCGCTCGCCCTCACCCTCGCCCGAAGCGCCAACCACCAGATCCGCCCGGTGATCGCCGTTCATGTCGGTCAGCCGTACCGCCTCACCGAAGGCGTCGCCTTCGGCGGGGACCGCCCCCACAGCGCTCTGGTCGAGAAGCCGGGCCCCAGTGCCCGTCAGGCCCCGCGGCCCGCCCTTGAGGAAGAGCACCGCGCCTGCCTGGTCCGCACCGCGCACGCGCAGCCCCGGCGCTCCGGCCACCAGGTCGGCGTAACCGTCGCCGTCGACGTCGCTGGAGTCCATGGCGGTGAACACCGCCTCGCCGCCGGCCAGTTCCCTGCCGGGGACGCCTGAGATGTCGCGGTCGACGGTGGTGGTACGGGGCCCGGGCCCGGTCTTGCTGCCGTAGACCACCTCCAGCGCGGTCCGCCTCGCGTGATCGCTGCGGGGGCTGAGGATCAGATCGGCGTATCCGTCGTGATCGACGTCGCCGACGGCACCCGTCCCGGCACCGGGGAGGCGTTTGCCGTCCGGCTCGGTGAAGCCGTCCGGGCCGCCGGCCAGGTAGTCGCTGCTCCCGGTCCGCCCGGACCGGCTGGAGACGTCGTTCCTGTCGGTGTAGAAGGTCACCAGATCGTCGGTGCCGTCGCCGTTGAGGTCGCCGGCCACCAGGTCCCTGAACACCAGATCGCCGTTCGGGTCATCGGGAAGGTCGGGAGCGGGGACCTTCCCGATGTCCGCCGCGGCCCCCTTACGGCTGAACGGGCCCAACAGCAGGCCCTTCCTCGACCCCAGACCGGTGACCAGGTCCACATGACCGTCCCCGGTGAAGTCACCGGCCGCGAGCTGCTCCCCGCCGATGTCGGTGACGCCGCCGGGTACGTGACTGCCGTCCGCGCCCCGCATACGGCTGGCACTCGCCAGCCCGTGCCGGGACCCCCACAGCATGATCACGTGAGAGGTGTCGTCCTCGAAGACGGTGGCCGCGAGGTCGGTGTAGCCGTCCTCGTCGAAATCACGCGCCACGCTCTCGATCCCGAACTCCGCCTCCTGATGCGCTTCTCCCGGCACGGCGGGGTCCGCCTGGGTCAGCAGCTGGCAGCGGCCGGCACCGGTCCCGTCACCGGAGCCGTACGCCACGGCGATGTTCCCGGCCACATAGGTGTCGCCCACATCCCCGCTTCCGGACATGGCCAGATCGGCATGTCCGTCACCGTCGAAGTCGGCCTGCGGCGGCGTACCCGACGAGCGGGTCGGTGTCCCGCTCCCGGCCGCCGGGTCCCCGTGCCGCGGGGCAGCCGGGGTCCCGGCGCTGTGACACTTCCGCGGCGCTGCCATACTCCCGCCGTCACCTGGACCGGAACACGCCGTCAGCGTGGCGGCGGCCACCGCCACGACCGTGACGCCGATCCAGGTGGTCCGCTTACGGATCATGGCGCGTCGGCGTACGCACAGAAGCCTCCCTTGTCGCATCGCCCGGGGGCACGGGGGCCTGTGACGCCCGCGTCTGGCGCGGGCGTCATCCTCGCCCCCGGGACGGTCCGGTGTGTGGTCAGTGGTCTTCGGTGATGGTGGTGGCGATGCCGTTCTCGATCACGACCTGGGCGCTGACGCCGGAGCTCTTGGTGGCCGCCTCGAGCTCATCCTCGGTGCACTGGGTGCCGCCCTGGCCGCCTTCTTCGGTGTTGTCGTCCCCGCAGATGCTGCCGTAGCCCCAGATGTCGGTGTCCTCGGCGACGAAGAACGCCTGCTCGGATCCCTTCATGTCCGAGACGGTGTACTTGCTGGGTGCGAGGTACTTCACGTTGCCGAGCCAGGTGCCGTTGACACCCTTGCCCTTGTTGATGCCGTCGATCTCCGTCTTCGGCTTGTCCTGCGCCTGGTCGGAGGAATCGGACTCGTTGCCGCTGTCTTCGGCGGGGGCGCCCTCGTCGGGTGCCGGGCGCTCGGTGACGGTGTCGGCGACGCCGTTCTTCATGACCACGTCCGCGGCGATCGATCCGTCCTTGAGGATCTTCTCCAGGTCGTCGACCGTGCAGGGGGTGTCGGCGGCGCTGTTGTAGGGGCCGCAGATGGTGCCCGCACCGAAGACCTTGGTGTCATCGGCGACCCAGAACTGCTGCTCCTTGCCCTGGGCGTTGACGATGTACTTGCCGGGTGCCAGGTACTCCACCGTGCCGCCGGAGAAGGTCCCGCTGACGCCCTTGCCCTTCGGCGCCGTCTTGTCCGACACGGCGGAGTCGCCGCGCGTCGAGGACGCCGCGGGAGCGCTGGTGCTCGCCGAGCCGTCCGCGCCCTTGGCGGTGTCCTGGCAGGCGGTCAGCAGGGCGGTGCCGGCCAGGAACGCGGCGGCGGCCAGGTAGGACCGAGTGCGAAGGGTGAAAGACATAGTGCTGTCCCCGTTTCATGGAAGGAGGGCGGCGGCCGATGGGCCGTGACCCGTGGTGAGTGGATGCGTGATCACCATGCGAGGGGCGAGAGGCCGGGGAACAGAGGGGTCTTTGACCCGCGACGGCGCTGTTACCGTTTCCGGACAATGCAACGCACGTACGAGGAAATGCTGTTAGGTCACTCGCACCCGTGAGACACCGCCGCAGCGCCCGGACACGCGGGGAAACGCACGACCGGCGGAGGAGCGGTACCGGCACCGAGACCAGTCCGGCCCTGTTACAAACCCGGCCCCCCAACCCAGGGTTGGCGTCCCCTGGTTATCCCCGCGGGGGGCGCGAATACTGAACCGGTGATCTGGGGCCGCGGCCACCGGCTCCGGTGGGGAACGCCACGCCGCGCCCGTACCGCCACGGCGGTTGGCGTACCCGGACGTGCCATCACACCGCGCACCGGGCCGCTGCATGCGCGCCACCACCGGCCCGGACGCCGTTCCCCGCCACGACGCGAGCCGGATTCCGCCACGGTCACATCGCACCTCTGGTCTCTGAAGGACCCCTACGGCGTCTGCCCCGGCTGCCGGACATTCATCCCGCTGATCCATCGCCCGCCGTCGAGGTGGGCCCGAACCTCAAGGAACCGCCTGTGCGTGCTGTGGAAGTCACCGCCTTCGGCACCCCCGACGTGCTGCGCCTGGTCGACCGTCCGGACCCCGAGCCCCGGCCCGGCGCGGTGCGCGTGCGCATCCATGCCACCATCGTCAACCCGGTCGACTCCTGGGTGCGCCGGGGCACCATGGCCCACCGCACCCCCCATCTGCCGTTCCCCTTCACGCTCGGCTTCGACATCGCGGGCACCGTGCTGGACGACACCGACGCCTTCACGGCCGGGCAACGCGTCATCGGCCTGTACCCGTGGCTCGTCGAGGGCACGGGAAAGGGCACGAACGCCGAGATCGTCCACGCCGACCCGCGCTGGCTGGCGCCGCTGCCGCAGTCCGTGGACTGGGCCACTGCGGCCACGGTCCCGCTCAACTCGCTGACCGCCCGCCAGTCGCTGGATCTGCTCGGCTGTGCCCCTGGCGAGACCGTCCTGGTCACCGGCGCGAGCGGTGCTGTGGGCAGCTTCGCCGCCCAGCTTGCCGCGGCCGACGGCGCCAAGGTCGTGGCGGTGGCGTCCGCCGGCGACGAGGCGTACGTCACCGCCCTCGGCGTGCAGTACGTGCTGTCCCGCGAAGACCCGCATCGACTCGTCGAAGCCGTCCGGAAGGTCGCGCCGAACGGCGTGGACCGGGCGTTCGACGCCGCCCTCATCGGCGCACCGCTGCTCGGTGCCGTGCGCGCCGGCGGCGGTTTCCTCTCCGCCGTCGAGGCTGCCGCCCCGGCTCCCGAACGCGGCATCACGGTCACCGGTGTACACGCCAAGCCGGACGCCGCCCAGCTGACCGACCTCATCCGCCGCGTCGTGGCCGGAGAACTCACCACCCGGATCGCCGACGTCCTGCCCATCGAGCACAGTGCGCAGGCGCACCGCCGCCTCGAAGCGGGCGGTCTGCGCGGCAAGCTGGTGCTCACGTTCTGACCGCCGTGGGCACCAGCGCCCCACGCCACCGCGCCGCGGCAGGTTCGCCCCGCGCGTCCGCCGCTCCGGCCCGCGTACCACAGCGCGCATGCCGCGCTCACACCTGTTCGTCTCGGCGCCGGATCGACCAACCGCGGCCCTGTGTGGATTTTCACCTCGACGGCGTGCCGGTCGTACCCGGCCGCACCGGAACGCGACCCGGGCCGGCGCTTGACGTCCCCCGCGGCCGGCCCCTGCCTCGGTGGCCGGCCGGACACCGTAAAGAAACCAATGAAAGCAAGGAGTTGTTATGAGGCAGTGGTCAGCCCTGCTCCTCGGCGCAGTCCTGGTGGCGGCCCCGACCGCGCAGGCGTACGCGCACCCGGACCCCACCACGCACCCTCCGGCGGAGGCTCCCGCGGCGGCCGAACCGTCCTACGGCAAGGGGTGGCGGCCGCTGGCGCCGATCGCGAGCGGGCCCCGGCAGGAGCACAGCGTCGCCGCGGTGGGTGACAAGGTCTACGTCATCGGTGGCATCGTCCCCGATTCGTCCGGCGGTTTCACCACCACCGGCCGGATGGAGGTCTATGACACGCGACGTGGCACCTGGTCCGACGCCGCACCGTTGCCCGTCGCGATGAACCACCCCAACGTGGCGGCGGTCGGCGGCAGGATCTACGTCCTCGGCGGGCTGTCCGGCGGCGCCTCCTGGCAGGCCCTGGGCGACAGCTTCGTCTACGACCCGCATGCGGACCGGTGGAGGCGGCTGCCGTCGATGCCCGCGGGCATCGAGCGGGGCAGCGCCGCGATGGGCGTGCACGGGAGCAGGATTTACCTCGCGGGCGGTATGCGCACCCTGACGCCGAGTCCCGGCGGCCTCCAGGACACTGTGGACACGGTGTCCTCGTACGACGTCGTGACCGGCCGGTGGCGGACCCTGCCGAGCCTGCCGCAGGCCCGCGACCACGTCGGCGGAGCCGTCGTGGGCGCGACGTTCTACGTGATCGGCGGCCGGGACCGGGGGCAGGTCAACGTGCGGGACACCGTCTACGCATACGATCTACGTTCCCGCCGCTGGTCCCAGCGAGCACCGATGCCGACCGCCCGCGGCGGCATCGCCACCGCGATCGTGGGCACGAAGATCTATACCTTCGGCGGCGAGGGCAAGCACGACGGCAGCGGCCCGGACGCCGTCTTCGACCAGACCGAGGCGTACGACACCCGCCACGATCGGTGGCAGCGGCTTGCCCCGATGCCGGTGCCGCGCCACGGCACGGCCGCCGTCGCCGTGGGCGGCACGATCTACATCCCCGGTGGTGGCACCGCGGGCGGTGGCCGTCCGGTGGACGTCAATGACGCCTATCGGCCCGCCGGGCGGTAAGCCCGCGACGATCCGCGAACGGGTGGCGGCCGAAGGCTGCCACCCGTTCGTGCTGTCTCCTTCCGCGAACGGCCACGCTTGGCTCAATGCCGCTGTGGCAGCACTGAGACCGCCGCGTCGTAGCTGACCGGACCATGACTCCCCGTCCTGACCCTCGGCCAGCAGCTGACAAGCCCCTGATCCCAGGCCCTGATGGGAGTGCGATGCGCGGCCCAGGACCGGGCGGCGGCCGTCAGCGCGGCCCGGTGCGGTAGCGGGTCCGTCCTCTCCCTTCCCTGTTCTCCCAGACAGCGTGCAGAACGTCCGTGAAGGTGCTGAGGGCAGCGGGGGCGGCAGCTCGGTAGGCCGGAACCTCGCGGGCGATCTCTTGGGCCTCTCGCGCTGCGGGCGAATGTTTCATGCCATGCGGTGCGATCCACCCGCGTCGCTCCTCGTGCGGAACGGGCGGCGGCCCCCGGATCGGCCACAGAGCGGCACAAGCCAGGGGCCGACCGTCATCGCGCCGGGAACACCTCGCTCCCCGGTCGGCGGGTGCCGACCGGGGAGCGAGGTGGTGTCGCACGGCGTTCGCCGCCGTGCCGGCGCGGGCGTTAGCCTTCTTCGCCCTGCTGGAGCATGGCGAGGGTCAGGACATTGCCCCCGATGCCCCAGCCGCCGTCGGCGACCTCCTCGACCAGCACCATGGTGTTGGCGCGGGCACGCTCGCCGTAGATCTCGACGTACAGGTCGGTGGTCCGGGTGACGATCTGCTCCTTCTGCTCCTCGTCGAGGGTGCCGGCGGGGACCTTGAAGTTGGCGAAAGGCATGAGGTTTCTCTTTCCTGTGCTTGGTGACAGATTGTTCGTTACAGGGAGCTGCCTGCGGTGAGCAGGTCGTCCAGCCCGACGCGGCGGAAGAAGTCGGCGCGGACGCGGTCGGCGACCGCGGAGACCACTTCACTGCCGTCACGGCTGGGGTCTATGTGGGTACGCAGCGGGCGGGTGCCGGCGGGCATGGCCACCAGGTCCGCCACGGCGTCGGCGACGGCCGCCGCGTCGGCGTCCGGGGGGATCAGCGCGGAGAGCCGTTCGTTGAGGCCGGCCAGCAGGGTGCCGTAGCGCTCGTCGTAGGCGGCGGCGCGGCCGGTGTCGGCAGGGACGCCCGCGTGGAGGAAGTGGTTGGTGCCGGAGGTGAAGGCGCCGGGGACGACGATGGCGGTGTCGATGCCGAAGCGCAGGACTTCGGCGGCGTAGCTGACGGCCAGGGCGTCCATGGCGGCCTTGGCGGCGAAGTAGGGGCCCACGAAGGGCGGGCAGCCGCCGCGGGTGCTGGTGCTGCCGATCCACACCAGCAGCCCGGCGCCCTGGGCGCGCAGGTGCGGCAGCGCGGCGCGGTTGACGCGCTGGGTGCCCAGGACATTGATGTCGTACAGGTCGGAGAGCTGCTCGGGGGTGAAGGCCTCGGCCGGGCCGGTGGCCATGTGACCGGCGTTGTGGACGATCACATCCAGCCGGCCGCTGGTGGCCAGGATGTGGGCGATGGCGGCGTCGGCCGATTCCTGCGAGGTGACATCCAGCTCGACCGGGTGCAGGTCGGCCTTGTGCTCGGCGGCGTAGGCGGTGAGGTCGGCGACCGCGGGCGCGTTGCGCGTGGCGGTCTGCCGGATCCCGGCGTGGACGGTATGGCCGGCGCGGGCCAGGGCGCGTACGGTCAGCGCCCCGAAGCCGCTGGAGGCCCCGGTCACCAGGATGGTGCTGGTCTGGGAGGGCATGGTGGGGTCCTTGTGACAAAGGCTCGTTGCGAAAGGGGAACGGAAGGGGCGGCCCGGTGCGGGGCCCCGCGGGGCAGGGCCGTGGGACCGGCGGGCGGTCAGATGATGCCGCCGTTGGCGCGGATGACCTGGCCGTTGACCCAGTGGCCGGCCGGGGAGGCGAGGAAGGCGACGACCTCGGCGATGTCGGCGGGGGTGCCGAGCCGTTCCAGTGGGGGCTGGGCGGCCAGGCGGGCGATGGTCTCCTCGTCCTTGCCCTCGAGGAACAGGTCGGTGGCCGTGGGGCCGGGGGCGACCGCGTTGACGGTGATGTCCCGGCCCCGCATCTCGCGGGCGAGGATGAGGGTGAGCGCTTCGACCGCGCCCTTGCTGGCGCTGTAGGCGCCGTAGCCGGGGAAGGCCAGGCCCACCACGGAGGTGGAGAAGGTCACGATCGCCCCGCCGTCGCGGACCTTGCGGGCGGCCTGCTGGGCGACGACGAAGGTGCCGCGGATGTTGGTGCGGTGCACCGCGTCCAGCACCGCCAGGTCCAGCTCGGCGATGGGTGCCGTAGCCGCTCTGCCGGCGGCGTGGACCACCACGTCGACGCCTCCGTACCGGGACTCGGCGGTGGCGAACAGTTCGGCCACGGCCTGCTCGTCGGCGACGTCGGCCTGGACGGCGACCGCCTCGCCGCCGGCCGAGGTGACGGCCTTGACGGCGGCGTCGGCCAGCTCTCGGTTGCCGGCGAACCCGACGACGACCGCGAACCCGTCAGCGGCCAGCCGGCTGACCGCCTCCCGGCCGATCCCACGGGAACCACCGGTCACGATGGCGACACGGGTCTGGTCGGTTTGGCGGGTGGAGGTGGTGTGGCTCTCCGTGGGGTTGGGGAGGGACATGGAGACTCCTGCGAAGGGTTCGGATCGGGGAGGACCCGGTGCGGGTGGGGGCGGGGTGTGGGCGTTGTCGCCGCGGTGTTCTCCACGATCCGCCGGTCTTCCGCCTCCAGCCAGGGCTGTGTCCACCCGGGGGTTGTCGTCCCTGGCCTCAGACCCGCGCAGGGGTGAGGATGGGGGTGTGAACCTTCCCGAACTCGCCGCGTTCCTGAAGTCCCGCCGCGACCGGATCCGGCCGTCCGACGCCGGTCTGCCCGCCGGCCCCCGGCGCCGGGTCCCCGGCCTGCGGCGCGAGGAGGTCGCACACCTGGCCGGCCTGTCGGCGGACTACTACACCGAGCTGGAACGCGGACGCGGTGCCCAGCCCTCGGCCGAGGTCGCGGCCGCACTCGCCCGGGCACTGCGACTGAACGGCGACGAACGCGACCACCTCTTCCACCTCGCCGGACGGCCCGTTCCCCCGGCGGCGCATGCCCCGACCGCGCACGTCCAGCCCGCCCTGCTCGGCCTGCTGAACCGGCTCTCCACCACCCCCGCCCAGATCATCAGCGACCTGCACGAGACTCTCGCCCAGAACGAGCTGGCCATCGCCCTGGTCGGCCGGCACCCGACGGGACGCGGGCCGACGGCGGGCTTCCTCTACCGCTGGTTCACCGACCCCCAGAGCCGCGCCCTCTACCCCGAGGAGGAGCACCCGCACCACTCCCGGGTCTTCGTCGCCGACCTCCACGCGGTCGCCGCGCGGCGAGGCCGCGACAAGGAGGTCGCTCAGATCGTGGCAACGCTGCGACGGCACAGCCAGGAGTTCGCGACCCTGTGGGACACCCGTGACGTCGCCCTGCGGCGGCTGGACCACAAGCGCCTCGTCCACCCCGCGCTGGGCGTCATCGAGCTGGACTGCCACACCCTGTTCAGCGAGGACGGACGCCAGCGCCTGCTGTGGTTCGCCGCCCCGCCCGGCACCGAGGGGGCCGCCCAGCTGGAACTGCTCTCGGTCATCGGCACGCAGGGCATGCGGCAAGCGGGCACGCCTTCCGCGGGGGAGCGGGCCTGAACAATCAATCGGCGGCGGTCCACCAGCGGGCCCGCGCTGCTGACACGGCGCGCGGGGCCCGTGTGAGCGTGCTGGTGCGGTTGGTGACCGGAACGTCAGCCACAGTTGTGGTCCTCGATGCCGTTCCGGGAACGGCGGTGGACTGGGTGCCGGCGCCCATGTGGACCAGACTGCGGCCGGCGGCCATGGCGGGAGGCCAGTCGGCGGAACGGGGCCGCTGCTCTGGCGGCGGCCACTGCCCGATCTTCGTTCGTCCGCGGAACCCGATGTCAAGGGCTGGCCGCACATGGCTCCGCGGCACCCCCAACCAGCCAGAACCCTAAGAGGCGCGGGGAGTGAACCCCTTCGTGGTGAAGGCCGCCTTGTCCCGGGAGGTGGTGCCGTCGGTGATCCACCAGTGCGTGGGGTGCTCACCGTACAGGCCGAACAGGGTGCCGGGCCCCCAGCGCAGGATGAGTTCGTCCTTCCCGTCGCCGTCGAAGTCGGCGGCTCCCGCGGGCCGGGCGTGGCGCCGCTTCTCGGGAGTCTTCTTGCCGTCCACCTTCGCCGGCCCCTGGCGCAGGACGGCGGTGCGCTGGTCGCCGTCGAGGAGCGTGGCGCCGTCGTACGTGGCGACCAGGATGCCGTCGCGGCCGTCCCCGTCGGGGTCGGCGGCCACGAAACCGCCGGGCCCGTAGTCGTTGCCTGCCTCCTTGGGCACTGCGGGCAGCCGGTAGGTGACCGGCGCGCCGCCCTTGCCGGGGTAGACGGCGAGTGATCCGTCGACGTCCGGGGCCTCGGTCTCGTTGCCGGGTTCGTCGTTGCGGCCGCCGTCGTCCCCGACGGCCACGTCCCGCAGCTTGTCGCCGTCGAAGTCGCCGAAGGCGTGGGCATTTCCCCGGCGCAGCTTGGTGCCCTTCGCCGAGAGTCCGGTGCCGTGGCGGGCCGGGTAGAGGGTGTTACCGGACTGCTCGCCGTCGCTGCTGGCGTGGAGCAGCAGCGAGGTCGGGCGTGCGGTGCCGGAGGGGGCGATGTCGTCGGCGATGAGCCGGCCGTCCGACCAGGGCAGGCGGGTGTCGGTCCGTGCCGCCGCGCCGGACCGGGTGACTGGTCCGTACAGCACCACCACGGATGACCGGTTCTGTGCGAGGCCTGCGAGGTCGTGGTGGCCGTCCCCGTCGAAGTCGCCGCGCACCACGGAAGCCAGGCCCAGCTTCGACGCACTGTGCGGCAGCCGAAGAGGGGTCGCGCCCGCCCCCGCGGCGGGTCCGCCGGGTCCGCCCCAGGTCACGTAGGAGACGGTGCGGGGAGCGTAGACCTCCCGGTCTTCGATGACCTTGCCTTCGACGGTGGTGATGAAGTCCGGGAAGCCGTCGCCGTTCAGATCGGCGGTGACCACCTGGTCCGCGGTGACGCTGTCGCGCCCGGCCGACCCCTCTTCTGGAGGGGGCAGGCCCAGGTCGCGGCGCCCGTGGACCTTGCGCGTCGAGGGGTGGAGTCCGCCCGCCGAGCCGTAGACCACAGCGACCCGCTCGTCGGCGGGGGTGTCCGGGTCGTCACCGACGGAGAGGGGTACGGGCACCACCAGGTCGCGGTGCCCGTCGCCGTTGAGGTCGTCAGGGTCTGTCGGAGAGTCGGGGTCTTCGGGCGCGCCGGGAGCCCCAGCGGCCGGGGTTGCGCCGCCTGAGAGGGACGGCTGGGAGTCGGTCTTGCCGCTGTCGCATCCGCTGAGCGAGGCGAGGACGAGAAAGGCCGCACAGACGGCAAGAGCCGGTGAGACGGTGGGAGACCTCATGTGATGCACCCTCATGTTTCGTGACGGACCCGCCCGGAGCCGGGAGAGCACGGTACGTCGCCAAGTTGTCGATCAGTCCGGATCGGGTCCGCCGGAGGGACGGGGTTTCGGAGCTCAGGTCGGGCATTGGCGTCCGTGTGGCTCAGACGCCGTACATCGGCCGCCCGGTTACACCCGGATGGACTGGGGCCCAGGAGCGAGCAGCGATGCGCCTCGCCGGCCGGCAGCCTGGCGCGGTTCAGCCCCCATGCCCGCACGTGGCCGCAGGAGCACACATCTCACATGGGGCGAAAGACGCGGGGTAATGAACGAGGGCTAACGCCCCCTCACACGCCAAAGCCTTCTGCGTTGTGGGAGGTTCGCTCCTGGAACACGAGGTGCTGACCGCGGAGAGCAGTTCGAGGTGGGTGGCGCTTTGGGTGCCGGGTGGAGCAGTGAACCACTGCAGGCGATGACCTCCGTCCTCGCTGAACAGGCTGTGGTACTCCACTGCGATGATGCCCAGCGTGGGATGGACGAGCCGTTGATGGTCCGCCCGGCGCAACGCCACGTCGCGGGTGTCCCACAGAGCGGCGAATTCCTGGCTGCGCTGCCGCAGTTCGCCGATCATCCGGGCCACCTGTGCATCACGGCCGCGGCGGGCGGCGACCGCCTGGAGATCGGCCACGTATCCCCGCGAGTGGTGCTGGTGGTCTTCCTCCGGATAGAGCAATCGGCCCTCGGGGTCGGTGAACCAGCGGTAGAGCAAGCTGGACGTGAAACCATGTCCTGCCGAGTGCTGGCCGAGCAGTGCGATGGCCAGGTCGTTCTGCGTGATCGGCTCATACAGGTCGGTGACGATCTGGGCCGGGGTGGTGGCGAGCCGCTCCAGCAGGCACAGCAGGGCGGACTGAGCCTGTGCGGTAGAACCGTGCACGCTCGGCGGGACGGGTCGGGCCGCGAGGCGGAACAAATGGTCCCGTTCGTCGCCGTTCAGGCGCAGAGCTCGGGCGAGGGCGGCCACGACCTGAGTGGAGGGCTGGGCGCCGCTTCCGCGTTCCAGTTCGATGTAGTAGTCCGCCGACAGGGAAGCCAGCTGAGCGACCTCTTCACGGCGCAGGCCGGGCACGCGGCGTCTGGTGGTTGTGACCAGGCCGATGTCGGCCGGGCGGATCCGGTCGCGCCGGGACTTCAGGAATGCGGCGAGTTCGGCAGGTTTCACGTTTCCCATCGCGATCTTGATGAGTGTGCGGTTTCCCTGCGTCAGTGACTCGTCTTCTGGGCAGGGTCGGGCAGGTATACGGCCCGCGGGGGACGCCTCGCGGACGGTGAGCAGCCCGTCGTCATCGTCGGTGGTGCGGGCGCATCGAGTCATCGGGTGAATGACCTATTCCACTGGCTGTGACCTCCGGCCCTCCCGATGCCCCAGAGCCAGGGAGTGTCCCAGTTCGGATTCTGATCCCGGTGCGGGGCGGAGAATGCGCAGCCAGATGACCGCACCGCGTCAGTGGAGCCCGGCGACGTAGTGCTCGGGGGTCTTCGTAGTGCGACGCGGCGAACGGTTCCGTCCCGGTGCGTCGGGGCCTGAGCAGCCACCTCCCCCGCCCGGACCAGGGGCCGGGGGCCGTCGGCGCCGGCTGGGAGACAACGGCGGGCCGGGTGGCGAGTTGGCCGGTCGCGCCGCGACTGACGAAACGTCGGCGAGTGGTGCGCAGTCCAGCCGGGGGTGCACGCCGGCCGGCGATCGCCTTGGTGTACCGCGACGTCTCTGAACCCCGAAGCTGGGCGAACTCAGGATTGGGCGTGCGCAGCAGGCGACCATCCTGGTGGCTGTGAGTCTTCACGGCGCGGGCCCGAAACAGGGCGACGCGAACCCAGGACGGCCTTTGACCGGAGTACTGGGAGCAGGGTCATCGAGGGCCCTGACTGCCGCAGGGCATAGGTCGATCGGCCGATGTGGGTAGGGCGCGGCCGTGGCGAGCATGGTGTGGCGAAACCGGAAGAAAGGTAGCTGTCATGAGTCAGCAGGAGTCGAAGAACCAGTCCCTGGTGGCAGGGCTGTACGCGGATCTGGAGCGCGGGGACGTGGAGGGGGTCATCAAGACGCTGAGCCACGACGTGTCCTGGGTGGTTGCGCCAGGATTGCCGTACGGCGGGACCTACACCGGGCACGAGGCGGTAGGCGGTATCTTCTCCACATACGGGGATGTGTGGGAGGACCTCGCCGTCATACCGGACAAGATCGTCTCTGCCGGGGACCACGTGATTGCGCTGGGGCACTACGAGGCCCGGGGCCACGCGACCGGCAAGGAGATGAGGGCGCGTTTCGCGCACGTGTGGCGTTTGGAGGACGGCGTGCCCGTCTCGTTCGAGACGATCGCGGACACGCACACCATGGTCGCCGCGATGATGTCGTGATGCTGGGCTTCACGGCGCTGTCCACAGCGGTCGCCGCGGCGATCCGCCTCGGCTGGTGGGAGATGACCTGGACCAATATCGTCCAACTGCTGATCTTCGGCATCGTCGCCGGGGGAATGGCCGGTCACTCGATCATGATGCTCGCGACCCGTGGCCGGCTTGACGCCGAGAAGCCACAGCGGGCACGCGGCGTCGCCATCGGGGTCGCCCTCATCGGAGGTGCCGTCTCCCCGGGATGGGTTCTGACCTGATTCCGCGCCGCAGAGACATACATCCGCGAGGTAACCGTCACATCCCTCGCGGGTGTTCCTGCGGATACAGACCCGTACAAGTGCGGGTGCTGATAAAACATCCACACAGCTCATGCGCCGTGCTGGTACTGGTGGAGGGTTCCGCCGAGTCGATCTCGTCGGTCGATTTCCATGTGGGTGAGTTGGGCTTGTTGGGTGATGGGTGCGGGTAGTGGGCGGCAGGTGCGGGCTTGCCCGAGTGCCCTGTGCGGGCGGTGTTCGTTGTAGAAGCCCTCGTACTCGCGCAGGGCGTGCAGGAGGTGGCTCTGGTTCCTGATCAAGGTCCGGTTCAGCATGTCCGCGCGGCAGGTCTGTATCCAGCGCTCCATGAGCGAGTTCATCCGCGGTACTCGAATGCCGGTGGTGACACCTTCATGCCGGCATCGGTCATCAGGGTGTCGAAGGCGGCTGTGAACGTCGAATTGCGGTCGCGGATCGAGAACTTGGTCTTGCTGCCTGCGTCCTCAAGGTCCTTCAGGAGGTTGCGACCGGGCTGCACGATCCACTCCGCGGTGGGGTGTGCGGTGGCGCCGAGGATCCGGATGTGCCTGGTGGTGTGCTCAATGACGGCGAAGACGTACAGGCGCGCCCCGGTCAGCGTGCGGACTTCAGCGATCTTGATTGCAAGGACTGCGAGTTCGCCGTGGATCCGGCGATACCCCCAGGAGGCGTTCTCCCGGGCCAAGCGCAGGACCAGGGTGCGGATCGAGCGGATGGTGCGTGGCGCCCGGGATCAGCCCAGGAACGTCGCGATCCCGAGGCGGAAGTCGTCCAGGGAGACCGCCGCCTGGTGGGTGTAGCGGGTCGCTTCCCTCACTGGTGCGAGGGCCGCGGACACGGCACGTTTCGCGGCGCGCACCGCAGCCGGTGGATGTTCGGCGATGTGGGTCACGGTGCGCTCGGTGTGTGTGGGCAGCACGTGGCCGGGCAGGTGTCGGTCGGCAAGGTGCGCCGCTACTGCGGCGGGCCCGTCGAGCAGCCGGCCGGTGTAGAGCAGTTCGCGGGTGAGCGACGGTCCGGCCAAGGCGGCCATGCGGGCCGCGAAGGAGGGGCTGGCCATGATGCCCAGGCGGGCGATGGGCATGCCGATGCGCGCCGAGTCAGCCATGAACCGCAGGTCGCAGGCGAGCGCGAGCTGGCAGCCGGCCCCGGCGGCGACCCCGTGGATCTCGGCCACGACCGGCACCGGGCACTCCTCGACCGCGCGGAAGGCCGCTTCCATGCGGGCGAAGGAGTCCTCGATCGCATCCGGTTCGGCGTCCGTCCACTCGGTCATGTCCGACCCGGCGCAGAACGTCCCGGCTCGTCCACGGATGACGATGGCCCGCATGGCGTCGGTGCCGCCGAGTTCGCGGATGCGATGCTCCACCTGGGTCCAGCCCGGCCCGGTCAGGGCGTTGCGCTTGGTCCCGCTGCCGATGGTGACCACGGCGACCGGTCCATCGGCGCGTGTGTGGACCAACGGGGTGGTGTGGTCCTGCGGAGTGGCGTGCTGGAGTTCGGCAGTCATCGGGCCGCCCCCCGGGCGCGTATGCCGGCGATCCGGACATCGTCAACACCCATCGCGGTCAGGATGTCGTCGGTGTGCTCGCCGTGCAGGGGCGGGGCGGTGCGGACTTGGTGCGAGCCGGCGGAGAGTTTGACGGGTGAGGCGACGGTGTGGACGGTGCCTGCGGTGGCGTGCTCGATCTCGGTGATCATTCCTCGGGCGACGACCTGAGGGTGTGTGAGCGCCTGGTCCACCGTGTTGATGCGGCCGACAGGCACGCCCGCTTTCGACAGCACCTGGCTCCACTCCGCGGCCGTGCGCTCGGCCAGCATCTTCTCGATGAGGGGCAGGAGGTCGTCGCGGTGGCGTACGCGCTCGGAGTTGGTGGCGAAGCGCGGGTCGTCCGTCAGGGAGCCGAGGCCGACCGCGGCGGTGAAGCGGCGCCACAGTCTGTCGTTGCCGACCGCGATCATGATGTGTCCCTCGGCAGTGGGGAATGCCTGGTACGGGACGATCGTCGGGTGGGCCGAGCCGTAGCGGTCCGGGACCCGGCCGGTGGCGAAGTAGCCGGAGGAGATGTAGGTGAGCCAGGCGATCTGGCCGTCCAGCAGTGAGACATCCACCCACTGCCCGTGGCCGGTGCGCTTCCGCTCATGCAGCGCCGCGAGTATGCCAATCGTGGTCCACATCCCGGCGGCCAGGTCCGCGCCGGAAACGCCGAACCGTACGGGCGGCCCGTCCGTCTCGCCGGTCACGCTCATCATCCCGGACAGCGCCTGGGCGATCGCGTCATAACCGGGCTCCTCCCGAAACGGGCCGGTCTGGCCGTAACCGCTGATCGAGGCGTAGACGACACCAGGGTTGGCGGCAGCGATCTCCTCGTAGCCGAGGCCGAGCCGGGCCGCAGTGCCCGGCCGGAAGTTCTCCACGACCACGTCGGCGCCGTAGGCGAGGCGCTGCACCAGCTCCCGGCACTCCGGGTCCTTGAGGTCGACCGCGAGGCTGCGCTTGTTGCGGTTGACACTGAGGAAGTACGCGGTCTGATCCTCCTGGTACGGAGGGCCCCATGCTCGCGTGTCGTCCCCGCCCCGGTGATCCTCGACCTTGATCACATCTGCACCGAGATCGGCCAGGGTCATGGTGCTGAACGGTCCGGACAAGATCCTCGACAGATCGAGCACACAGAGCCCGGACAGGGCGCCATCGTGCTCCAGCCAGGGCGAAGGCTGTGTTGTTGAAGCATCCATAGGGGCGGTCTCCCAAGAAGGAACGGAGGGAAGAGTGGAAAGGGCCAGTCCGGAGTGGTGCCGTCGGTACGGCGAGCAGGGGCTTGTGCTCAGGGCCCGTCGTGGTGATCACGGTGGTGATCCCTCGGGTGGTGGAGAGGTGTGCCCGCCGCACGAGGATCGCGGGGGTGGGCCTACCGGACAGCCGGGTGCGAGTCTCAGCGGATGCCGCGGATCCGGTACCCGCCCGCCAGCGCGGTGATGCTCAGGATGGAGACGGCCAGCAGGTAGTAGCTCGGCGCGATCTGCTGGCCGGTCGCCGTGACCAGCGCCGCGGCGATCGTGGGGGTGAAGCCACCGAAGAGGGCGACGGTCGTGTTGTAGCTGAACGCCAGCCCGGTCGCGCGGGCTTCCACCGGGAAGGCGTCGGACATCACCGACGGCAGTGCACCGAAGTACGCCGCCTTCAGCAGTCCGAGGACCGTCATGCACAGCGCGAGGGCCAGGAAGGATGGCGCCCTTGTGAGCCAGATGAACAGCGGGACGGCGCTCAGGCCGATCAGCGCCGCGGCGGGGACCATGATCCTCAACCGGCCGAAGCGGTCGGCGAGCAGACCCACGACCGGGGTCCCGAAGGTGAGGATGACGCCGGTGATGAGCAGGGCGGTGAAGGACAGTGAGTCGTCGAGGCCAAGCTCCTTGATCGCGAAGGTGGGCATGTACTGAAGGGCGTAGTTGAGTGCGGTGGAGACCATCAGCGTTCCGCCGGCGATCAGCAGACCGCCCCAGTGGTGGCGGAAGACGGAGCGGATCGGCGAGGACGTCTCCCCGCCCTCCTGTGCCGCCGGCACCTGCGCCATCGCGGGCGACTCCTCGACGTAGCGGCGTATGAGGTAGCCGACCGGGCCGACCAGGATGCCGAAGACGAAGGGCACCCGCCAGCCCCAGGCTGTCATCTGGGCGTCGGACAGCGTGGTGCTCAGGCCCGTGGCGAATGCGGCGGCCAGCAGCGTGGCGAGCCCCTGGCTGGCGAACTGGAAGCTGCCGAAGAAGCCCTTGCGCTTGTCGTTCTGCTCCACCAGGAACGAGGTGGCGGCGCCGAATTCGCCACCGGCCGCGAAGCCCTGGATCAGCCGCGCGACCACGATGCCCAGCGGCGCGAAGAACCCGAGCGTCGCGTAGCCGGGCATGAACGCCATCAGCAGGGTGCCGATGACCATCAGCCGGATCGAGACCATCAGCGCCTTCTTGCGCCCTCGCCGGTCGGCGTACGCGCCGAGCAGCAGACCACCGATCGGGCGGATCAGATAGGTCATGCCGAACACGGCGAAGGTTTGGACGATTTGGACGCCGGCGTCGTCGTTGGGGAAGAAGGTCGCGCCGATGTAGGTCGCCATCAGGGCGTACAGGGCGAGGTCGAAGAACTCAAGCGCGTTGCCGATCGTCGCCGCCGCAATGGCGCGCTTGGCGGACGCTGGTCTCTGGGGTGCGGCCGCGGACGTCTTTGGCTGCTGTGTGGGTTGAGGTGAGATTCCGGTCATCGCGGGTCCTTCAGGCAGGCGCTCGGCGAGCATCGTCCAGGCCGGGCGGGGGACGGGGAGCGGAGATTGGGCTAGGGGCGGGCGCAGAGCGAGTGCTCGGCTTCGGCGGGGGCGGGGAAGGGCCGGCCGGCGGAGGGGTGGCCGAGGGCGTGGAAGAGCGCCGTGGCCAGCACCATGCCCTCGCGTGCGATCGTGCCGAGCAGGTGCTCGTCGGGTGCGTGCTGGAGACAGCCGGGGTATGAGTGCGGCAGCCACAGGGTGGGCAGGCCGAGGATGTCGGTGAAGACGTGGTTGGGCAGCGAGCCGCCGATGTTGGGCAGGACGGCGACGGCTTTGTCGGTGACCTGCTCCAGCGTCGTCTTGGCCCAGCTCACCCATGGGTCGTCGAGCGGCGTACGGCTGGCGGGGAAGCTGCCGTGGACGGTCACGTCGACCATCGGGTAGCCGTGGGCGGTGAGGTGCTCGGCGACGACCTCCGGTATCCGGCTCACGTCGGTTCCCGCGACGTACCGCAGCTGCAGGACGGCACGGGCCCGGCCGGGGATCGCGTTGACCGGGTGGTCGATGTCGGCTGAGCCGAGCGACAGGACCTCAAGGGTGTTCCGGCCGTAGAGCCGCTCGGCGGCACTCAGGCCGGGCTCCCCCCACCCTTCGTCGGGAGCGGGGTCGCCGGGACCACCCGCGACCGCGACTCCGGCCAGCGCCTCGCGCACCGGGTCCGGGAGCTCAGGCGGCAGCAGTGCGGGGACCTGGATGCGGCCGTGGCCGTCGACCAGGGCCGCGATGGCACCGGCCAGGGTGGTGGCGGGGTTGCGGAGGATGCCGCCCCAGTTGCCGGAGTGGTACGCGTCGGTGCGCAGGTCGACATCCAGCAGGAGCCTGACGCCGCCGCGCGCCCCTAGAAACAGCGTCGGCGTCCTCGCGTCCAGACGCGGCCCGTCCGAGGCGATCAGAACATCGGCCCGCAGCTGTTCACGGTGGGCTTCGGCGAAGGTGGCCAGCCCCGGCGAGCCGATCTCCTCACCGGACTCGAACAGGAACCTCAGATTGAAGCCGAGCGACCCCTGCTCGGCCAACAGCAGCCGCAGCGCCGCCAGGTTGACCAGGTGCTGCCCCTTGTTGTCGGCCGCCCCACGGCCGTACCACCGGTCACCGTTGGCGGTCAGGGTCCACGGATCGCGGCCCTCGCTCCACCGGCCCGCGTGGCCGTCCACCACGTCCGCGTGGCCGTAGCACAGCAGCGTCGGCAGCTCGGGGGACTCGAGGCGGGTGCCCACGAGGAACGGGGGTCCGGAGGAGTCCGGGTTGGCGTACTCGGCTACCGAACATCCAAGGTCGGTCAGCGCGGGAACGAGAACCTCATCAAGGTATGCCCTAACAGCAATGCGACCGTGGGGCCGGGAACTCTCCGTCCGATGGGCCACCATGGCGCTCAAGTCGGCGAAGAAGGCACCGGAGTGGACGTACTCCTGGGCCCGCTGGACCAATTTTTCAGGGATCACAGGGATTGCTCCTGGAAGTGGCGCAGGTAACGGGGCACGGAACGTGCGTGTTGACTCAGCAGCGTACGGGCGTATCCCCGGGCCTGACCATTGCCGTTTATGCTGTCCCAGCATTCACATATCGGCAAACCGGCGTACGCCTCAGGCTGCGCCCCCGTCCCAAGGAGACCCGATGCAGCTCATGCCGGTGAGCCTGGTGTACTTCCTCGAAGTCGCCCGGACGGGGGCGGTGAGCGAGGCTGCCACGAAACTGCAGGTCGCCCCCTCGGCGATCAGCAGGCAGATCGCCAAGCTCGAGTCCGGGGTCAAAGTCCCCCTGTTCGTCCGCCACCCGCGCGGAATGACCCTGACCGACGCCGGATCGCGCCTGCTGGCCCATGTCCGGCGCAGCGAGGCCGAGTCCTCCGCGCTCGTCACCGACCTGCGCACCGGCAACGGCGCCGACGTCCGCAACGTCACCGTGGCCTGCTCGCAAGGTTTCGCCCGCCGCCTTGTCCCGCAGGCGATGGCGGCCTTCCGGCTCGACCACCCGGACGTGATCTTCCGCCTCGACCCCGTACCCCCACAGGAGGCGACCCGCCGGGTGGCCGACGGGATCGCTGACATTGCTGTCACCTACGCGATGGGCGCACGGAACGACGTACGGGTGGAGTGCGCGGTCGTGGTACCGATGGCCGCCATCGTCCCACCCGGACACGAACTCGCCGACCGTGAGCGGGTCGGCCTGGCCGAGCTGTGCACGTACCCCCTCGCTCTTCCCCCGACCGGAACCACCCAGCGCGACCTGTTCGACACCGGCGTACAGATGGAGGGTCTGACCGTCCGTCCGGCGCTGGTCTGCGACGCGGTGGTCTCAAAGTATGAGTTCGTCCGCTCCGGCGGCGGCATCGCACTCGTCGGCGACCTGGGCGACATGCACCCGGACCCCTCGGCCGAAGGCGTCGTCTACGTACGGCTCGACCATCCGGTCTTCCGCCGGCGCGAGGCGCAGGTGCAGACCATGCTGGGTCGACGGCTCCCCTGGGCAGCGACACAGTTCACCGGGCTGCTGGTGTCGCTGCTGCATCCGTCGCCACCGCACGGCTAAGCGGAAAACCGGACGGTCTGGCCTGGCACGGCCGTCTGGTGCGCCGGAAGTGGCACCGGACGGCAGTCGGACCCGGCCGACCACCGCTGGTGGAAGAGGCCGTCGCGCTCATCCAGCGCCTGGCGCGAGAGAACCCGACCTGGGGTTACGTCAGAATCCAGGGTGAACTTCGACGGCTCGGCCATCGGGTCGCCGCCGCCACGGTCCGGCGCGTTCTGTGCCGATCCGACCCGCCACCCGCACCACAGCGCGCCTCCCAGCAGACAGTGGCGTACCTTCCTCCGTGCACAGGCCCACACGCTGCTCGCTTGCGATTTGATGCACGTGGAGACCGTCTTCCTCAGACGTCTCTATGTCTTCTTCGTCATGGAGATCAAGACCCGGCGCGTTCACGTCCTGGGCGTCACCACCTACCCGACCGGCGCATGGGTCGCCCGACTGGCTCGCAACCTGCTCATGGACCTCGAGGAGAGGGCTGGGTGCTTCCGGTTCCTCATCCGGGACGGGGACAGCAAGTTCACCGCCGCGTTCGACGCCGTCTCCGCCGGCAACGGCACAGCCGTTCATCCCGGCTCGGCCGCACAGTCCCCGGTCCAACCCGTTCCCCCCACGATGGATACGTACAGCCCGCGGCGAGTGCACCGACGGACTCCTGATCACTGGTGAACGACACCTGCGTACGGTCCTCGACCAGTACGCAGAGCACTACAACACGGGACGGGCCCACCGCAGCCTTGGCCTACGAGCCCCCGACGATGCCCCGAACGTCATCCCCCTGCCCGCTGCCGCGGTCAGGCGTCGCCGAGTACTTGGCGGACTGCTCGACGAGTACCACACCACGTCTCCCCGGCTGCCTCACCATCCACAGGAAAGGCCCAGCTCGGCAGCCTCAATGGAATATTGACAGCTTCACAAGACCTGGTCATCAGGCGGCCGCTCCGGCGGACGCATCTCCATCGCCGCCCTGATCTGCTACATACCCGGCTACCGATCCCGGCTGCGCTGCCGCCCCCATCGGGACTTTCCACGCTGTGGCCACGGCTCGATGCGAGTGCCTGAACGGTGCCTGCGGCGCGAGAGCAGCAAAGCAGCGTTGCCATGGTCTCCAGCGAAACGCTTTTGCCGGTGCCGGCGTCCGGATGATGGGATGGCACGGGTGACCAACCATGATGAGGCGGCGGCTGTCCGACCGTTGACCCTGGCTTGGGTGAGCCGTCACCTGGAGGTCGGGGAACGGATCGTCAGAGCCGAGGCGCTGTATGGCGGGATCACTGCCGAAGTGCGGAGGCTGACCATCGGCGCGCGCGACGGAAGCACCCGTGACCTGGTGCTGCGGAGCTTCGTCGACCCGTTCTATGTGGAGCGCGCCGAGGACTGGCTGAACAGGGAGGCTGACGCCCTGGCCCTGCTCGCGGGGACCGGCGTGCCGGCTCCTGGACTGGTCGCGGTTGATCCGACCGCCGCGCATTGCGAACATCCGTCGCTCCTGGCTCGGCTGGTCCTGGGCAGACCCGATCGCCGCCCTGGTCATCGCCGCCGTCGCCGTCAAGGAAGGCCGGGACGCCTGGCATGGCAAGGGCTGCTGCGCTCCCACCATCGGCCACGCACCCGCCGCGTCCGACGGCGACGCGTGCGGATGCGCCAACGGCGCGACTGCCGCTGACCGCTCCCGCTGGTTGCGGCCTACGGCCGACAGGACGACATGCCACCCACTCCGCAACGTGTGATAGCAGGGGTTACCAACAGCGAGGAAGGGGTCGTCCAAGGCCGACCGGCCCGGGGGTCCTTCCGCCTGCTCGTCGTCGGTGAGCAGACATGCGGACAGGGCGTCGTGGAGGGTGGCGGGGCGCAGGCCGGTGCCGATGACAACGGGTTCCTGTGCGTGGCGCGTGCCATCCCCGGCCTTGCTCCGGCCGTCGTGTGGGCTCGAAGCGGGCGACGGCGCCTGCCTGGGACCACAGGCCGGCCACCCAGGGGCCGGGGAGCCAGGTGGAAGAAGCCCTTGGAGCGCAGGACGTTCCCGTAGGCGCCGCTGTCCATGGCTGTGGCGATGAACTTCCATGGTCGGGCGGGGTGGAAGGGGCGGGTGGCCCGCTCCGGAGCGACCAGGTCGAGCTTGTTGAGGACTATGACGTCGGCGAACTCGACCTGGTCCATGAGGAGATCACTGACGGTGTGCTCGTCGTCCTCGTACTGTCAGTCGAACCGCCCTTCGCCCAGATTCCCGCGCACCCATGTCCCCGGCGGCGTGCACCCGTTCACCGCCCCGTTCCCACCCCCAGGCGTGCCGTGGTCTCCATGAGGGAGACGGTGAAGGGATGCTCCGGTGTGGTCAGTACGCGTGGGGCCGCCCCCTGCTCGACAAGCTCTCCGGAGTCGAGGACCGCTATGCGGTGGGCGAGGGCCGCGATGTCCAGATCATGGGTGATGAGGACCAGCGAAAGGTCGTCGCGTTCACGCAGCAACCGGGCGAGGAGTTCCAGGAGGCTGCGGCGGTTGATGGTGTCGAGGCCGGAGGTGACCTCGTCGCAGATGAGGAGGCGAGGCCGGGCGAGCAGGGCGCGGGCGAGAGCGGCGCGCTGGAGTTCGCCGCCGGAGAGCTGACCGGGGCGCCTGTCGCCCAGTTCCTCCGGTAGGCCGAGGCGGGTCAGGGTGGTCAGGGCCTCCTGCCGTGCCGTGTTCTTGTCGGTCCCGCGCAGGCGTATCGCGGTGCGGGCGACCTGGTGCAGGACGGGACGGTGCTCATCGAAGGCGGCGCGCGAGTCCTGGAAGATGTACTGCACGGCCGCCAGTTGTGCGCGGTCGCGGGTGCGCAATGTGCGGGGCAGGGTGGCGCCGTCCAGGGTGATCTCCCCTTGGTGGTCCCGGTGGAGTCCGGCCAGGCAACGGGCGAGCGTGGTCTTGCCACTGCCCGAGCGGCCGACGACGGCCAGGCATGTGCCGGGGTACAGGGTGAGTTCGGGGACACGCAGCACCGTGGTCGGGCGGCCGCGGGTGCCTCCCTCGCGGTGGCGGGCGGTGAGGTCGTGTATCCGCAGGACCGGCTCCGGCTCCCCGGGGCCGGCTGGTGGGCTGGGGGGTGTGAACTCCGCGTGCGCGGTGAGCAGTTCGCGGGTCCACGGATGACGGGGTGTGCTCCACAGTCGTTCGGCGGGGCCCGATTCCACGATCCTTCCGGCGCGCATGACCAGGACGTCGTCGGCGAGGGCGCGCACCACGTTCAGGTCGTGGCTGAGCAGCACGACGGCGATGCCTCGTTCGGCGACGGCCGTCAGTTGGTCGACGATGCGGCTCTTGGTCAGGGCGTCCTGGCCGGTGGTTGGTTCGTCGGCGACAATGACGCGGGCGCCGAGCAGGAGCGCCTGGGCGAGGACGACGCGCTGCTGCTGGCCGCCGGAGAGCTGATGCGGGTAGCGCCGCAGCAGGGCCTCGCCGTCGGGGAGCTGGGCATCCGCCAGGGCGCGGAGGACATGTTCGTGGGCCGCTGCCCGGCGTCGGCCGCGGGGCAGGTGGCGTGTCCGGGAGCGGGCGATGTCGGTCAGGAGGGCGGAGACGCGGCGGGCGGGGTTGAGGACGGCCGCCGGGTGCTGGGGGATGTAGCCGACCGGGCCGTCGGCGGCTACGCGGACGTCGCCGCCGATCCGCGCGCCGGGCGGGTACTCACCGAGCAGGGCCAGGCCGGTGGTGGTCTTGCCGCTGCCGGAAGCGCCCACCAGGGCGGTGACCTTGCCCGGCAGGGCCTTGAGGTTCACGCCGTCGACGATCGCCCTGCCGTCGAGCTCCACGCGAAGGCCGCGGATCTCGGCGACGGGCGCGGCGTCGGGGCCCATGGCCCAGGCGTCGGGGCCGAGGGGTACGGCGGGGTCTGTGGTGTGCTTCTCGTGGTTCACGGACGTGGCTCTCCTGCCCGGTTCCGGGTGATCCTGCTCCTCGCGCCCCGGCCGCGTGCGGGCCGTCGGCTGCCCGCGAGCGCGGCGTCGAAGAGGAGGTTGGTGCCCATCGTCAGGGCGACGATCAGTACGGCCGGGACGACCACGGCCCATGGCTGGACGAACAGACCGGTGCGGTTGCGGTCGACCATGACCGCCCAGTCGGCGGCGTCCGGCGCGACCCCGACGCCGAGGAACGCGGCCGTGGCAACCAGATAGAGCACGCCGGTCAGCCGGGTGCCGGCGTCGGCGGCCAGGGTGCGCAGGATGGAACGCCCAACGTAGCCGACGGCAATGCGCCACCAGGTCTCGCCCTGCATGCGCAGCGCCTCGACCGCCGGGCGGGCGGCGGCCTCGGCGGCGGTGGCCCGCACGATACGGACCGCGTCGGGCACGTTGACCAGCGCGACCAGCAGGGCGAGGCCGACGGCGCCGGGGGAGAACACCGAGGCGACGAGCAGGATCAGCAGCAGTGACGGCACGGCGAGCAGGACGTCCAGGGGCCGGATCAGCAGCTCCTCCAGCCAGCGGCGGTGGGTGAGCGCGCAGACCAGGCCCACCGGGAGGGCGACGAGATAGGACAGCGCGGTGGCGGCGAGCGCCGTCAGCACGACCGGACGCCCGCCGTGCAGCACCTGCCGCCACACGTCCCGCCCCACGAAGTCGGTGCCGAGCCAGTGGCCGCCCCCGAGGGTGAAGGACGCGGTCCGCGGGCCCGGGGCCCCCGCGAACACCGGCCCGAGAAGAGCGAGCACGAGGGGTACGGAGACGACGGCGACGCCGAGCGCGAAGCGGCCCGTACGCCCCTTCGCCGCACGGCCGGGCAGCGGCATCGGGCGGACACTTGCGCCCCGGGCGCGCGACTGCCTCCGCGGGGGGCCCGCGACGGGAGAGAGGCTCACGCGGCCACCCCCGCCCGGGGCGTCAGCCGATGGGTCACCAGGTCCGCGCCCAGGTTGAGGACGACGGTCAGGATGCCGAAGACGACGGCGAGGCCCTGGACGACGGGCACGTCCCGCTCGGCGACGGCGTTCAGCAGGACGGTCCCCAGGCCCGGGATCACATACAGGGCCTCCACGACGACGACGCCGCACAGCAGCCAGTCGATGGTGCGGGCCAACTGCTGGGCGGCGGGGGCGAGGGCGGCAGGCAGGGCGTGGGTGTAACGGATCGTGGCGCCGGAGACGCCGTAGCGCCGGGCGTGCGCCACGTACGGGGAGGCGAGCGCGTCGACCATGCCGGCGCGCACCAACCGGGACAGCGAGCACACCGGGCGGGACAGCAGGACGAGCACGGGCAGCACGAGCGCGGCCGGGTGGCCGAGCCGGTCGGTGCCGTAGCCCACGGCGGTCGGCGGCAGCCAGTTCAGCCGGAGCGCGAGGACGGTCACCAGCAGACTTCCGAGGGCGAACTCGGGCACCGCGTACACGGCGAGCGTCACCGAGCTGACCAGTCGGTCGACCAGCCGGCCTTCGTACCGTGCGGCCAGCACCCCGAGGCCGAAGCCGACCGGGACGAGCAGCGCCACGGTGAGCGCGGCCAGCAGCAGGGTCGGCCCGAAGCCGTCGGCGATGTACGCGCTGACCGGGCGGCCGGAGGTGAGCGAGGTCCCGAGGTCGCCGTGGAGCAGGCCAACGGCCCAGTCGGCCAGCCGCTCGTGGGCGGGCCGGTCCAGGTGGAGGGCCTCACGGATGGCCGCGATGCGCGCGGGGTCGGGCTGGTCTCCGGCCAGAGCGACCGCGGCATCGCCCGGCAGCGCCTCGGTGAGCGCGAAGACCAGCACCATCACGGCAAGGGTCTGCGCGACGCCGAGCAGCAGCCGCCGGGCGACGAAGGAGCGCAGTCCGCTCACGCGAGCCACACCTTGTCGAAGCGTGCCCAGTCGAGAGTGTTGGCGGGCGCCTTGGACTCAACTCCCTTGACGTTGCGCGCGGTTCCGATTATCCAGTCGGCGAAGCCCCAGACCAGGAAGCCACCTTCGGAGTACAGGCGGCGCTGCATGCGCTCGTAGACGCCCGCCCGCTCGGCCTTGTCCTTGGTGGACTGGGCCCGCTGGTAGAGCGCGTCGAAGTCCTTGTGGTGCCACTTGGTGGCATTCGTGGTGGAGTCGGTGAGCAGCCGCTGGGAGATGTGGGCCTCGATGGGCATGGCACCGGAGCGGTAGGAGCACAGGGTGCCGCCGTCCAGGATGTCGCTCCAGTACGAGTCCTTGCTGCCCATCTTCACGTTGATGGTGACGCCCGCCTTCGCGGCCTGGTCGCGGAAGATGCTCGCGGACTCGGTGAACCCGGCGGCCACCGCCGAGGTGTCGAGGGTGACCTTCAGCTTCTCGGCGCCGGCCGCCTTCAGCAGGGCGCGGGCCCGGTCGAGGTCCTGCTCGCGCTGCGGGAGGCTGTCGGCGTAGTACTCGTAGCCCTTGCCGAACAGATCGTTGCCGATCACTCCCGCGCCCGACAGGGCGCCGTCGAGGAGTTCCTTGCGGTCGGCGATCAGGAAGAACGCCTGGCGCACCCGCTTGTCGTCGAAGGGGGCCCGGTCGGTCTTCATCGCGAACCCCTGCATGTCGCTGCCCCGGAGCCGGACGATGGTGATCTGCCCCTTGCCCTCGTGGGCGCGGGCGGTGGTGGGGTGGAGTTCGTGGGCGTACTCGACCTGTCCGCCGAGGAGCGCGCCGACCCGGGCGGACTCCTCGTTGGCGACGACGAATTCGAGCTCGTCGAGGTGCGGGGCGCCGTCCCAGTAGTCCTCGTTGCGGCGGAAGACGGCCGATCGGCCGGGGGCGAAGGACACGAAGCGGAACGGACCGGAGCCGATCGGCTTCTTGTCGAAGTCGGTGGCGTCCTCCGGCACGATGTACGCGCCGAACGCCGCCAGGATGTTGGGGAATTCGGCGGTGGGCCGCTTGAGGACGAATTCGATGCCCCGTTCGCCGGTGGCGCGGCTCGCGTCGAGGTCGATGGGTTCCAGGGACGCCTTGGCGCGGAACGCCTTCTTGGGATCGGCGATCCGGCGGTAGCTGTGGAGCACGTCCTTGGCGGTGACGGGCCGACCGTCGTGGAAGGTGGCCCTGCGGAGGGTGACCTGCCACCGGTCCAGGGTCTTGTTCGCCTCCCACTTCTCGGCGAGGCGGGGTTGGGCGGACAGGTCGGAGCCGTAGTCGGCGAGTTTGTCGTAGAGGGCCTTCGCGCGGGCGGCGTCGGAGAAGAGGTTGGCCAGGTGCGGATCGAGGGTCTCGCTCGCACCGCCGCCGGCGAACGCGGCGCGCAGCCGTCCGCCGCGCCGGGGGGTGCCGGCGCTTCCGCCCGTTCCCGCGGTGTCGTCGGTGCCGCCGCATCCGGTGAGGGCGAAGGCGCCCAGCGATGCGGCGCCGGCGGCGAGGAAGCCGCGGCGGCGCAGACCGGGGAAGCGGCGATCGTCCGGCTGATCGCCCATGGAGGGAAGACGGCGGGCGGGTTCGTCATGCATGCGGGTGTCCTCGGGGTGTGGGAAGGGTGGATGGGATACGGGGCGGGCGTGGGGTGCGGCCTCAGGGCGCCGAGGGGACGGGCCCGGTGAGGCGGGCCACTACGTGCAGTCGGTCGGCGTCGGTCGTACGGCCGGGGGAGTGGCCCTCGCGCCAGGGCGGCTCGGTGCGCGGACCCGGTCCGTCGTGCAGCTCCAGGACGTCGAAGCCGTGGGTGGCCAGGAGGTGGCGCAGCTCCTGCGGGAAGAGCAGCCGCCACGCGGAGCGCTGTTCCACGGGCGGGGATCCGTCGTCCGTGGTCCATACGCGGGTACGGCGCAGGAGCTGGGCCGTGCGGTCCACCGTGAGCGTGGTGGTGGACCGGTAGGCGGTGCCCCGCCAGGTGAACTTCGCGACCGTGGGTGCGTCGAGCAGGTCCGTACGGCCGAGGAAGTAGGCGCCGTTGCGCATCTCCGCGACGAGCAGTCCGCCGGGGACGAGGGCGCGCCGGCAGGACGACAGGAAGCCGTCGAGCTGGGCGTTGGTGTGGCAGTACAGCAGCGCGCTGTCCAGGCACACCACGGCGTCGGACACGCCCCGGCCCAGGTCGAACGCGTGCAGGTCGGCGCGGACGTACTCGGGGCCGGGGTGGTGTCCGCGGGCGTGCGCGAGCATCGCCTCGGAGAGGTCGGCCCCGGTCACCTCGCGGCCCGCGCCGTGGAGGTGTGCGGCGTCGCGGCCGGTGCCGCAGCCCAGATCCAGGACACGCCTTCCGGCATCGTACCGGCGCAGGCAGTCCTCCGTCCATCGGCCGGCGAGCCGCTCCGGGTCGGGAAACCTGGCCTCGTACAGCTCGGGGTTGTCGGTGAGCAGATTGTGCACGTCCGCGCCCGCCGTGGTGGTCGTCATGTCGTCTCCCTCGTCTCCCTCGTCTCCCTCGCCACGCCGCCTCCGGTGTGGCCGGATGCCGTGGCCGGTGTGGCGGGCCCCTGCGTCGTCGGCAGCGAGCCCAGCCGGTGCAGCCAGGCCACGCCGACCGCGGAGGCGAGCCCGAACAGCGCGCAGCACACCCAGGGCAGCCAGTTGGCGTCGCTCCGCTCGCCGGCGTCCATGGCCCAGCCGACGACGGTGTTGCCGAGGGCGGCGGCGATGCCCGAGACCACGTAGAAGATGCCGAAGTAGGTGCCCGTCAGTTCGGGCCGGCCGAAGCTGGGGACGAGTTCCATCACAAACGGCTGGGCGACCATCACCCCGAGGTAGAGCAGCAGGGCGCCGAGCAGCACGGGCAGGGCGCGCAGTGCCGCGTCGGCGGTGCCGTCGGGGCCGCCGGAGCCGCCCGCGACCAGCGCGGGCGGCAGGAACGCCAGCGCCATCAGACCGAGCCCCGCGGCGATCCAGCGCGCCCGCGCGCCGCTCAACTTCAGGGTGCTGGTGATGCGCAGCTGGAGCGCGAGATTGGCGAGGGTGCCGACGAGGAAGACGAGCCCGGCTGCGCCGTCCCAGCCGGTGGCCCGGCGCGCTCCGTCGGGCAGCAGCAGATAGAGCTGGTTCTCCAGGGTGAACATGCCGACCATGGCGAGGGCGAATGCCAGGAAGGCGCGGTGGCCGAGCACCTCGCGCCAGTCCGCGAGCACCGTGCCCTTGCTCGGCTCCACCTCGCGCGCGGGCAGCACCAGGGCTTGCGCCACGGTGAGGACCGCGAAGATTCCGGCGGCGGTGAGGGCCGAGGTGCGGAAGTCCACCAGGAGCAGCGCGCTGCCGAGCAGTGGACCGATCAACGCCCCCGTCGTGGCGAAAACGTTGAACAGGGCGAACGCCTCGGCCTTGCGCTCTCCCGCCTCCTGGGCGAGGTAGGCGCGTACGGCCGGGTTGAACAGCGCTCCGGCGAACCCGCTGAGCACGGAGGCGGCGATCAGGACCCAGAGGCTGTCGCCGAGCGCGAACAGCCCGAATCCGACCGTGCGCAGGGCGCATCCGGCGATGATGACGCCACGGGCGCCGAGCCGGTCGGCGGCCGAGCCGCCGATGATGAACAGACCCTGCTGACTCAGGTTGCGCACGCCGAGGACGATGCCGACGACGGCGGCCGACATGCCGAGGTTCTCGTCGAGGTGGGTGGCGAGATAGGGGATGAGCAGGTAGAAGCCGGTATTGACGCCGAGCTGGTTGACCAGCAGCAGCTGGATCGCGAGCGGGAAGCGACGCGTTTCATGCCACGTCTTCACGGCTCACCTCCCGGGGCTGGACTCCGAGGCCGGGAAGGGTGTTCGCGCGGACGAAGCCGTCGGCGCCGCCGATGCCCGACCACGGGTCGCGGGCCAGCAGCAGGTGCCCGTCGAGGTCGGCCCAGTGGGCGCGGTCGGCGAGGTGGACGGCGGGCGCCAGGCCCAGGCTGCTGGCGGTCAGACAGCCGAGCATCAGCGCGGTGCCGCTGCCCTCGATCGCCTCGGCGATGCGCAGGGCGGCGTGCACCCCGCCGCACTTGGCGAGCTTGACATTGACGCCCTGGACGCGTCCGGCCAGATGGCGTACGTCCTCCAGGTCCACGGCGTCCTCGTCGGCGATGACCGGTACGGGGGAGCGCTCGGCCAGGGCCCCCAGCGCGTCCGGACAGCCGGGTGCGAGGGGCTGTTCGACGGCCTCGACGCCGAGTTCGGCGAACCGTGGCAGCAGGGCCATGGCCTGCGCCACGGTCCAGGCGCCGTTGGGGTCGAGGAGCAGCCGGACGCCGGGTGCCGCGTCGCGGATGACACGGACGCGTTCCACGTCGTCCTCGGGATCGGGAGTTCCCGCCTTGACCTTGAGGACCTCGAAGCCGCGTGCGGCCAGGCGGCGGGCCTCGGCCGCGGCACGGCGCGGCGAGGTGATGCCGATGGTGCGGGCGGTGGCGGCGACGGGAGGCTCCGGCGCGCCGAGGAGGCGGTGCACGGGAGTGCCCGCGCGCTTGCCGACGAGGTCGAGGAGCGCCGCCTCCAGGGCGGCGGTCACGGCCGGGGGAGTGGTGGCACCGGCCAACTCGCCCGCCCGCAGGGCTTCCAGGGCGCTCTCGGGGTCGCGATGGCGGACGAGATCCGTGCCGACGGCCGCGAGGAGGCGTCGCAGGGTGGCGGCGTCGAGACCGTAGTAGACGCTGGTGACCGCCTCGCCGTGGCCGCTGACCCCGTCGTGTTCGACGCTCAGCCATAGCGCGTCGCGGGCGGCCATCGTCGAGCGGGAGATACGCAGAGGCTCGGCGAGTTGCAGATGGACGGTGCGCTGACTGGCCTTCACAGGGTGTCTTCCAGGTGGTGGTGGGCGGGGACGGCCTCCAGTGGGGCGGGCCCCAGCAGATCGGGCCGCAAGGGGTCGGTGACCCTCGTACATCGCGTCCAGCCGGTGGCCTCGGCCGCGCCGGGGTGCGGGATCTCCACGGGACGGGTGGCTGCCGTGGCCGGGTCGAGGCCGTGGGCGTTGGTGAAGTCGTCGTCGTAGACGGTGCCGAGATAGCGGTGCGGGCCGTCGGGGAAGACGGTGGCCACGGCCGCTCCGGGGTGGACACGGGCGGCCCAGGCGGCGACCAGCGCGACCGCACCGGTGCTCCAGCCGCCGCTGACGAAACTCCCCCGGGCGAGCCGACGGCAGCTGTCCACGGCCTCCGCCGGACCGACCCAGTGGACCTCGTCGAAGGCGTCGTAGGCGACGTTGCGCGGGTGGATGCTGCTGCCCAGGCCGCGCATCACCCGGGGCCGCGCGGGCTGGCCGAAGATCGTGGAGCCGACGGCGTCGACGCCGAACAGCCGTAGCGCGGGCCAGTGCCGCCGCAGCGGACCGATGATTCCCGCGCTGTGGCCGCCCGTGCCCACGCTGCACACCAGGATGTCCAGGTGGTCGAGCTGGGCGGCGAGTTCGGCGGCGAGCGAGGCGTAACCGGCGGTGTTGTCGGGGTTGTTGTACTGGTCGGGCCAGTACGCGCCGGGCAGTTCGGCGAGCAGTTCCCGCAGCCGGGCGAGGCGGGCGGCCTGCCAGCCGCCCCTCTCCGCCGGACGGTCCACCAGCTCCAGCCGCACTCCGTGGGTGCGCAGCAACTGCCGCATGGACGGCTCCAGTTCGCTGTCGCCGACCAGCACGACGGGATGGCCGAGGGTCTGCCCGGCGAAGGCGAGTCCGATGCCGAGGGTGCCGGAGGTGGACTCCACCACCGGTGCCCCGGGGCGCAGTTCCCCGCGCTCGCGGGCGCCCAGCAACATCGCAACGGCGGCCCGCGCCTTCATGCCGCCCGCCGAGAGTCCTTCGAGCTTGGCCCAGAAGCCGGGGTGCGGCCCCGGCAGATCGCAGGTGATGCGGACCACGGGGGTACGGCCGAGCAGGGCGAGCAACTCCCGGCGGGCGGTGGGCCGGACGGCTGTCGTGGTCATCGGGCACCTCCGGGGCGGTCGGCGCGGTAGTGGTGGACAGTGCCGGGGCCGCCGTCCAGCCAGAAGAAGGGATACGGTTCGGCGCACACCGCGCTCACCCCGTGCCCCAGGAGCCGGGGCAGTACGGCGCTGCCGGTTTGCGCGAAGAGCACCAGCCGCTTGCCGTGCCGCAGCACGTGCTCCCGCAGCGGCTCGAAGGTCCCGTTGCCCAGGGTCATTCCGGAGACGAGCAGCGCGTCGCAGCGGGCGGCCGCGGCGAGCGCGTCGGTGACGACGGGCTCGTCCCACTCCGTCACCCCGCCCTTGAGGTCGCACGGCACATAGCCGTTTCCGCGCGAACGGAGCGCCTCGAGAAGGGAGTTGACGACGCCGACCACGAGCACCGTCGCCCCCGGCGGCGAGTCGAGCAGCCCGACGACGGCCTCCGCCCGCGCCCGGGACTTCTCCAGCGACGTCCCGGCGGGGAGGGCGACCGGACGGGCCCCGTGCTCCGGGACGTGCGGAGTGACATGCATCAGGTAGGCGTCGAGTGCGGCCACGCGCACCGGGAGCAGCGGATGGTCCAGCAGCGTGGCCACATCGGCGCCGACACACTGCTCCACGGCGCTGTCGGACAGGGAGCCGGGCTCGACCGCGCACGAGCCGACGGCTCCGGCGAGCCGCAGGCTGAGCACCTCGTTGCGGTAGCCGGTGCCGCGTCCGTCGTGCCGTACGGCCTGCCGGGTGGTGAATGCCACGGCGATCCGCCGGGTGCGCGGGTCGGGCCCGAGTTCGCCGGCCCGCACACGCGTCACGAGATCGTCGTACGTCCTCACACGGGGAGCGGAAAGGGCCGGGGCGGAGTCGACGGCGGATATGCCGGAGGTGTCGGAGGCGGCGGCGGTCATCGGATCACCAGTCCGGACCGCACCTCGGCGAGCAGCGCCTCGACCCGGCCCCGGGCTCCGGCCCCCTCCGAGTCCCCGGCCATCACATGCCCGAGGTACTCGTTGTTGCTGCCCGCCGCCTTCACCTGCCTGCCGGGCTCCGCGAGCTGGACCTCCAGTACGCCGGGAGCGTCCCGGAGCCCCGCGCCGTCCAGCGAGCCGAGCGTGCCCGTGCGCTCCGGCACGAGGAAGCCGATGGCGGCGCTGCGCAGCCCGGTGTCCGTGCGCCGCAGATCGGGGGCACGCCCCAGGGCCACGTCCACGCAGGCGGCGGCGAGGTCGATGCCGGTGACGTGGCGGACGAGTTCGGTGATGCGGTTCCCGGCCGGCCGCGGGTTGACCTCGACCACGCGCGGCCCGGCGGAGGTCAGCTTGATCTCGGTGTGCGCCACCACGCCGTCGGTCAGCCCGAGCGCCTTGAGCGCACCCAGCGCGGTGTGCTCGGCGGACTCCGTGTCGCCGACCGTCAGCGCGGCGGGGAACATATGCCCGGTCTCGATGAACGCGGGCGCCCCGCCGAGGCTCTTGTCGGTCACGCCCACCACATGGACCGTGCCCCCGTGCGAGACCGTCTCGACGCTCACCTCGGGACCGTCCAGCAGCTCTTCGAGCAGGACCGCGGGCGTGCGTCGCTGGCCGCGCGCGTTGACCGGGAAGTCGGCCAACGCGCGGCATGCGGCGGCGAGTTGCGCCTCGTCGTCCACACGCCGCACGTACATGCCCGCACACAGGTCGACGGGCTTGACGACCAGTGGGTAGCCGATCTCCCGTGCGGCCCTGGCGATGTCGGCCCCTTCCTCGTGCACGGCGAAGCGGGGCCCGGGCACCCCGGCCTCGGCGAGGACGTGCCGCGTGGCGTCCTTGCGACAGGCGTTCCGCACAGCCTCGGGGGCCGGGCCGGGCAGGCCGAGGTGCCAGGCGATCCGCGCGACCGTCGGCAGGTAGTAGTCGCAGGACGTGAGCACCCCGTCGAAGCCGAGCACCGCGTGCAGCCGCTCGACCTCCGGCAGCAGCGCCTCGGTGTCATTGGTGTCGGCAGTGAGCACGTTGCGCGCCCCGAGCAGCGGGTGCGCCGTGCCCTCGGGGGCGGAGCGCAGGTAGTGGTGCAGGTCGCGGGTGAGGAAGGTGAACTCGTGCCCACTCTCGCGTATCGCCCGTGGCAGCAGTCTGCTCATTGATCCGACCCAGCTCTCTACCACCAACAGATGAGCCACAGCTCCCCTTTTCCAGTCGTGTGGGATAACGTGGCGGCCACGCTATCGATAATCGTTTTCATTGTCATCTGACTCCGTGCACACCGAGGAAGAAATCGTTGTGACCTCACCCACGCACCGCACGGCCCTGCTGTGCGTCCTGGCGGCCGTCGCCGCGACCGCCGCCCCCGCCGCCCCCGCCCAGTCCGCCGCCCGTGTCCCCTCCGCCGGTTCGGCATCCGCACTCCGCTTCGGCGCCTGCCCCGAATCCGTGCCCGATCCGCCCGCACCGGAGCGCGTCGAATGCGGCCGGCTGAGCGTGCCGCTTGACGGGAACCGCCCCCGCGGGCCGCGTACCGAGATCGCTGTCTCGCGCGTCCGGGCCTCTGGCACCCCTGCCGAGCGGCGCGGCATTCTGCTGGTCAACCCCGGTGGGCCGGGCGGCTCCGGGCTCCCCTACGCGGTCACCAAGCGGGCCAAACTCCCTGTGAGCGTGCGCCGTTCGTACGACGTCATCGGCTTCGACCCGCGCGGCGTCGGACGGAGCGCGCCCGTCGACTGCGGCCCGATGGGCGGTCTCTTCGCCACCCCCGGCGCGGACCCCGTGCCCGTCGGTCCGACGGCGGAGCGGGCCCACCTGGCGTCACTGCGCAACCTGGCCGACGACTGCGCGGCGGGCGCCGGCGACGCACTGCGGTACCTGTCGACGGAGCAGACCGCACGGGACATGGACGCGATACGCGCCGCGCTCGGCGAACGGCGGACGAACTTCCTCGGCGTCTCCTACGGCACCTACCTCGGCGCGGCCTACGCCGCCGCCTTCCCGCACCGCACGGGCCGCATGGTCCTGGACAGCGTCGTAGGTCCCTGGAGCTGGTACGACTTCGATGTGATCCAGAGCCGGGCGCTGCTGCGGCAGCGTGACACCTTCTTCGCCTGGACCGCCGCCCACGCGGACCGCTTCCGCCTGGGCGGCGGCGCGGCGGCCGTGCGCAGGGCCTACCTGCGCGTACGCGACGGACTCACCGCAGGCCCCGTGGACGGCTTCGGCCCCGCGGAGTTCGACCGGGCCGTGTACCGCGCCCTGGGCCGCACCGAACGCTGGGCGGACCTCGCGGACGGCCTGCGCGCCTATCTGCGCGACGGCACTCCCGACGGACTCCGTCCCGACGAGGACTTCACCGGCCCGGACTCACGCAACTACGAAGCCGCCAATCGCATCGTCAAGTGCGCCGACGGCCCCGGCCCCACGCCCCGGCGGATCGTGGCCGACATCCGCCGCACCCGACGTCTCGACCCCCAGCCGGTCCTCACCGGCATGGAGGCGTCCACCTGCGCCTACTGGCACCACCACCCCCCGCGCCGCACCCCGCTCGGCAGCCCCGACGCGCCGCCCGCTCTCCTGGTCGCCTCCGCCCACGACCCCGTCACACCCATCGAGGGCGCGCGCCGGATGCGCCGTCTGCTTCCCGGCTCGCGTCTGGTGACGCTCGACGACGACTACTCGCACGGGGTGTTCGCCAGCCGGGGCAACGCCTGTGTGGACGACACCACGGCCGCCTACCTCGTCGACGGGGCCGCGCCAACGGCGGATGTGCGCTGTGCGGGGCCTGGCCTGCCCGCGGTGCCGTGAGACACGTCCGGACGTTTTTGAAAGCGTTTTCAATCGACTGGTGTGGCGGGATCCGGGCGGCGCGGCACCGGGTCCGCCGTCCGGCGCTGCCGCGCGCCCGGCCCACGCAGGACAGGGAGGAACCCTCAGTGACACAGACCGCGCACCATGAGTACACCGTGCGCCCCGCGACATCCGACGACGTCGACGGCGCGCGCCGCGTCATGCTCGACACCTTCTACCAGGAGTTCGGCTACGGATACGTACCCCAGTGGCATCGCGACACCGTGGACATCAAGGGCACCTACCTCGACGCCCCCCGGCATCTGCTGCTCGTGGCCGTACACCAGGGCGAGGTGGTCGCCACGACGGGCGTACGGTCCGGCGGCCCCGCCCACCCGCCGCACCCCCTCTGGCTCGCGGAACGCTACTCGCCGGACACCACCGCACAACTGGTCCGTGTCTATGTCCGCCCCGAACACCGACGTCGCGGACTCGCCCGCACCCTGGTCGACGCGGCCTGTGACTTCATCGCGGACACCCCTGGCTACGACCGCGTCTACCTCCACACGAAGTCAACGTCGACGGCGCGGAAGCTTTCTGGCGAAGCCTGGCCAAGGAGGTCTTCGACGCCCGCACCACCGGCGAACACGGCCCGGGGGTCGCCACGGTGCACTTCGAGATCCCGATGTAACGACCCGGGTAGCGGCGGCGATCCGAGGCCACGCCGCACTCACTTGTCGACACGCTCGGTTCTCCGCTCAACGTGCTGCTCCCGGGGCGGATCGCCGCGAACGCCGAACGTTTCGCCCCGTCTACCGCCGGCACCACCTGGCCGGCGGGTGCAGGTGGGCGAACTGCTGTCCGCTGTCGAACGCCACCGTGCCGCTGTGGAGCTGACCGGTGTCGCATACCACCTGGACACCACTGGTCTCGCGGCCCTGGCCCGGCGGGGACACGGCTACGGGCTGCGCAACGAGGGCGGCACGGTGCGCGGGGCCGCGGCGCTCCACCCGGCGCACGGTCCCGCCGCCGGGCCCGGCTACCCCGACGAGCTGCTCCCGCTGCCCGCACCTCGCTGGGCCGCCCGTCGGCCACCCCGCTCCTGGAGCACCCTTACGACCTGTACGCCGAACCGGGGCGGGCCACCCCCGGCTGCCGCGCCCCGGCGACCTGCTGGCCTTCGCCCAAGGACCGGCCCGCCCGGAACATGGCCCGGCCGCGTCTGGAGTCCGCGGGCCGGCGCGGTGAGACGGTAGTGGAACTCGCCCGGCCCCAGACACCCGCCTCGCGGCGAGCCCCAGCCGTTCAGGCCCATCTCATCGCGCGCGATGCCAGGGACGCGGCGCCGTCGTTCAGGTGGGTTGGGGGGTCTTCCGGGCTCCCCACCGTCGGGTGCGGTAGGTGCCCGCCAGTCGGCAGACGATGTAGATGGCGAACGAGATGGTCGTGACGTAGGGGCTGATGGGGATGGAGCTGCCGAGGGCGAGCAGGATGCCGCCCTCGATCGAGGCGACGGCGAAGACCACACTGAGCAGCGGGAGCAGCACGGGCGACGCGGTGATGCGGGCGGCCGCCGCGGCGGGGGTGACGACGAGGGTGAGGACCAGCAGCGCGCCGACGATCTGCACCGACAAGGCGACGGCGAGTCCGAGCGCGGTCATGAAGGCGAGGGAGAGTGCGCGCACCGGTACCCCGCGGGCCTGTGCGACGTCCGGATCGGCGCTGGCGAAGGTCAGTGGCCGCCACATGACCGCCAGGGCGACGAGAACCACGGCCGAGGTGCCGAGCAGCCAGGACATCTGAGGGGTGTCGACGGCGACGATCTGCCCGGTGAGCAGGCCGAATTTGTTGGCCGCTCGGCCTTTGTAGAGGGCGAGGAAGAGCACGCCCAGGCCCAGGCCGAACGGCATGATGATGCCGATCACCGAGTTGCGGTCCCGGGCGCGTGCGCCCAGGACCCCGATCGTGCCGGCCGCGATGAGCGAGCCGGCGATCGAGCCCGCCACGATGTTCGTCTCCAGCAGCAGTGCTGCCGACGCGCCCGCGAAGGACAGCTCGCTGATGCCGTGTACCGCGAAGGGCAGGTCGCGCATGATGACGAAGACCCCGGCCAGGCCGCCGATCAGACCGAGTGCGGCGCCGGCGACGAGGGAGTTGCGGACCAGGGTCAGGAGTTCGCCGTAGTTGTCGAAGTTGAAGATCTGGTGCCAGATCCCGTCGGCGAGCGTCATGGGCGGACTCCGTCGGTTCCGTGTGCTGCGGAGATTTCGCGAGGGTGGTGGGGCGGTGCGGGTGCGATGGGTTCGTCGGGTGCTCCGACGACCACGACGCGACCGTGGACGCGGACGACGTCGACCCGCGTGCCGTACAGCTGGGACAGGGACGCGGAGGTCAGGACCTTCTCCGGGGTTCCGATGCGGTAGCCGCCCCGCGCCAGGTACAGCACCCGGTCCACCAGTCCGAGCACGGGATTGATCTCGTGGGTGACGAAGACCACCGCCGTGCCGTGGGAGCGGCGCCGGGCGTCCACCAGTTCGGTGACGGCCCGCTGGTGGTGGAGGTCGAGAGAGAGCAGCGGCTCGTCGCAGAGCAGTATCCGGGGGTCAGTGGCCAGGGCCTGTCCGATGCGGATACGCTGCCGCTCGCCTCCGGACAGCAGACCGACGGGGACATTCGCGTAGGCCGATGCCCCGACCGACTCGAGGATCTCATCCACGCGGCGGCGGGCGGCGGTCGGGCGCAGCCGCGGTCCGAACCGGTGTCCGTCGATGCCGAAGCGCACCAGATCGCGGGCGCGCAGCATCGCGTGTGTGGACAGCGCCGCCTGCTGGGGGACGTAGCCGATGTGACGGCCGGCGTAGCGCGGAGGCCGGCCGAGGACGGTCAGCGTTCCGGCGGACAGCGGCTGCAGGCCCAGCAGGGCCCGTACGAGGCTGGACTTGCCCGACCCGTTCGGCCCCAGAACGGCCAGGAACTCGCCTGGCCGTACGTCGAGTTCGAGGTCACGCCACAGCGTGCGCTCGCCGTAGGACAGAGTGGCGCCGCGCAGGCTGATCAGCGGGGCGCCGCCGCTGCCGCTGGGTTCGGCCTGGTCCTGGCGGGCCCGGGGCAGCAATGCCATGGCCGGTCGTCTCACTTGTCCAGCGCGCCCGCGAGCGCGTCGAGGTTGGCGGTCATCCAGGCGAGGTAGTCCTTGCCCTTCGGCAGGGTCTCGGTCACGGGCACGACCGGAATGCCGGCATCCTTGGCGGCGCCCTCGACCTTCTTCGTCTGCGCGCCGGAGGTCTGCTCGTTGTAGGCGAGCACCTTGACCTGCTTGTCCGTGAACAGCGCCAGGGTGTCCCGCAGGATCTTCGGGGAGACGTCGTCGCCCTCCTCGATGGCCTCGCTGAACTCTTCGGGCGTCTTGTTCACCAGGCCGCTCGCCTCGGTCAGGTACAGCGGCACCGGCTCGGTGACGGCGATGCCCTCGCCGCCGTGCTTCTTCTTGATCTCGGTTTCCTTCGTCTGAAGCGGCTTGAGCTTCTCCTTGAACGCCTCGGCGTTCTTCGTGAAGGTGGCGGCGCTGTCGGGGTCGGCCTTGCTGAGGGCGGCGGCTATGCGATCGGCGACCTTGGCGACGCTGGGGAAGTCGTACCAGACGTGCTCGTTGAGCTCGCCGCCCTTCGGGGCGGTCTTGCCGGAGACCTTGACCGCGTTGATCACCTGGGCGGAGGAGTTGTCGCCGCCCTTGAGCATCCGGTCGATGAAGTCGTCGTAGCCACCGCCGTTCTCGATGACGACCTTCGCCTTGGACAGGGCCAGTTGGTTCCGGGTGTCGGCCTCGTAGGAGTGCGGATCCTGGTCGGGGTCGTTGATGAGCGAGGTGACGTCGACCTTTCCGCCGCCTATTCGGCCGGCGATGTCGCCGTACACATTCGTCGAGGCGACCACCGTGATCTTGGAAGACGAGGCCGAGCCCGACGAGCCTTTCTCGTCGCTCCCGGAGTCCGAGCTGCCGCAGCCGGCCAGAAGGGCCAGGGAGGCGCCGGTGATCAGTGCGAGATGGCGGGACGGGGACGAGGGCATGGGTCCTCCAGGAAGGGTGGGGACGGGAGTCGCCGCGAGAGAGGATTCACTCGCTCGGGCCTGGGCGAGCACCACGTTAGTGGAAATGAATGTCAATACCATGGCCTGGCTTTGATTGGTATGAAAATCGTTGCCAAGTTTTGACGTGCCGCTATGGCTGCGACGCGTCCCGGTCCGGTGCCGGCCGACACCGGTCGCAGATCCCGGTGAGCTCGACGGTGTGCTCGACCTCGGCGAATCCTGTCGCCACGGCCACGTCGTCCGCCCAGCGCTCGACGGGGTCCGCTTCGACGGCGAGGCTGAGGCCGCAACCGCGGCAGACGACGTAGTGGCGGTGGCCGTCGTCGGGGCGGGGGCGGTAGAGCCGCTCACCGGTCCTGTCCCGTACGACGTCGACTTTCCCGGCATGTTCCAGCTTGCGGAGCGTGCGGTACACCGTGGTGAGTCCCACGGTGGTGCCGTCTGCCGCGAGTGCCGCGTGCAACGCCCTCGCGGAGACGAAGTCGGGGTGGTCGTCCAGCGCTCGCAGTACGGCGCTCCGCTGCCAGGTCGACCGCCATGGCGGCGTCAACTCCCCGGCCGCCGAACCGTGCATGACGCTCGCCTCCCGCTGCACAGGTATTGATCTGTTGCGCATGCTAGTTGAACATGACATCCATGACCAGAATCGTAAGCGGACGGGGTGCGAGACCCGGAGGGTGCCGTCCGCGGCCCGGGAAGTGATGTACAGGCCGGGATCGGGGGTGGCCGGCTGGGCGGAGGGGCAGCCCGCGAAACGCGGGTTGGCGCCCTCGGCGGGGCGAGATTGAGGATCACTTGCCCAGGCGGCGGTCACGGGGCGACCCGCGCCCACAATGAGGTGGATCGTTGCGGGAGGGGGCGAACTCGCCGCCCCGCACGCCATACCGCTCGGAGTCCGCCGGGTGCCGCGCCGTTGGTCAGAGCTGGGCTACCGGCACAGCCTCGTGCGGGCTGTGCTCGTGGTCGCAGGTCTCGTCGAGGCCGTAGGTCTCCCAGGTGGGGAAGGGGTCTTCCCAGGTCGCCCAGTGGGGTGTGCCCCGCGCATACTCGTCGTCGGTGAGCAGGCACGCGGACAGGGACGTGTGCAGGGCGGCGGGGCGCAGTCCGGTGCCGATGAAGACGAGTTCCTGGCCGCGGTCGGTGTTCTCCCCGGATTCGCTTCGGCTGTCGTGCGCTCCGGACGGCTCGAACCGGGCGACGGCACCTGCCTGTGACCACAGCCCGGTCACGCGCGGGCGGGTGGCCAACCAGAAGAAGCCCTTGGAGCGCAGGACGCTGCCGTAGGTCCCGCTGTCCAGCTCTGTGGCGACGAAGTCCCACAGCCGCGCGGGGTGGAACGGCCGGGTAGCGCGGAAGACGGTGCTGGAGATGCCGTATTCCTCGGTCTCCGGTACATGGTCGCCGTTGAGCTCCATGACCCAGCCGGGTGCTTGCTGGGCGCGGTCGAGGTCGAAGCGGCCGGTCCCGAGCACGTCCGCCGGTTCCACCCGGCCGTGGGTGGCGGGCACGAGACGGGCGGCCGGGTTGAGCCGGGACAGTGCCGCCGCCAGACGTTCGGCGGTCTCGGGGGTGACCAGGTCGAGCTTGTTGAGGACGATGACGTCGGCGAACTCGACCTGGTCCATCAGGAGATCGCTGACCGTGCGCTCGTCGTCCTCGTACTGGTCGAGGCCCCGTTCGACGAGCTCCTCGCCGCCTGCCAGCTCCGGCAGGAAGTTCGCGGCGTCGACGACGGTGACCATGGTGTCGAGGCGTGCGACCTCGCCCAGCGTGGCGCCGTCGTCGCGCGGAAGCGCGAACGTCGCGGCGACAGGCATCGGTTCCGAGATGCCGCTGGACTCGATGAGGAGGTAGTCGAACCGTCCCTCCCCGGCGAGCCGGCCCACCTCCTCCAGCAGGTCGTCCCGCAGGGTGCAGCAGATGCAGCCGTTGACCATCTCGACCAGGCGCTCTTCGGTGCGGGAGAGGGCGGCGTCGCCGTCGCGGACGAGGGCGGCGTCGATGTTCACCTCACTCATGTCGTTGACGATGACCGCGACGCGCAGCCCGTCGCGGTTGGTGAGGAGATGGTTGAGGAGCGTGGTCTTGCCGGATCCCAGGAACCCCGACAGGACCGTCACCGGAAGCTGGTCTGCCATCGGATGGTCAGCCCTCGGGGCGCAGCAGGCCGCGCCGGTAGGCGGGGACGAGATTGCGTGGCACCCGGTGTTCGCGGCCGTCGATGGTGACCGTCACCAGCTCCGGCGTGCTCGCCTTCCACTGCGCGCGGCGGTGGCGGGTGTTGCTCCGGGACATCTTCCGCTTGGGCACGGCCATGACGTGCGGGTCCTTTCCTGTTCGGTAAGTGGTCACCTTCACTGTATATGAAAATGAGTACCGTTTCCATGTAGGCTCGGGGTGACACCGTGACGTCGTCACCCAGGAGGAGATGTGCCGCTGGTACTGCTGCGGGCACGCAGATCCGCCCACGCCCTCGTGACCGCCATCGCGCAGGCGGCGGAGTGAGCACCGACGCGAACACGGGCCGGGGCCTGCTGGGTCTGGTGTGCGGCAACACCCCGGAAGCCAGGGGGCGCGTACTGGACCTCCTGCGGTGTGCCTCGCCCGCCGCGCTGGTGCTCTCGGTCTCGGTACACGCCGATGAGGCGGGGCGGTACCCCTTCGTGCAGCGCCTCGCCATGGGCGGTGAGGGACGGCGGCGAGCCTCGTTCGGCGAAGCGTTGTGTCAGGGGGCGACCGGAGACCCGGCGGTGATCATCCGGCAGGACCTGGACACCATCGCACGGGCTGCCACGCGTCCGCATGTCGTTCTCGCCCTCCCTGAGAACGTGGATGCCGCGCCGTTTCTGGCCGCGTTGTGGCGGACCCCACTGGGCAGGACTCCGCTCTCGCACCACTACGACCTGGCCCCGACCGCCGTCGGCGTGGACCCCGGCCGTCTGCTGAACGATCTGCGCTGTGTGCACCGCGCCGCCCACGTCTTCGGGCATCATCCGCACGCCGCGTCCCTCACGGTCGCCGAAGCCGCCGCTCGCCAGTTGGAGGCCGCCCAGGTGATGGTCCTGCGGGGCGGACCGGGCCAGGGCGACGGCCGCCGCGAGGGGTGTCGCGCCCTGCTCGGCCATCTCAACCCGTCGGCTGTCGTGCATATCGACACGGAGGACGGCGATGGCCCCGCGCTGACGGCCCTGACGCGGTCCGACTCCCGCTGGGGCACGGCCGAACCGGTCGACCGTCTCGATGTCGTCGCGCCCGTCGTGCGCCGCCGCGGCGTCGACCACGGCGTGGCCTCGGTGCTCTGGCGGTCCCGGCGCCCGCTGCATCCGGAACGGCTGGCGGAGAGCCTGCCGCGGGTCATGCCGTCGGTGGTGCGCAGCCGCGGACACCTGTGGATGGCCACCCGCCCCCGGACGATCATCTCCTGGCGCTCGGCCGGGCGCCACCTCGAACTGCACGAGGCGGGAGGCTGGTTGGAGGACGGTGACACCGCGGCATGGCGCGCCGCCTCGCCCCAGCGCCGGACGCTCGCCTCGTGGTACTGGGACGACTACTACGGCGAACGACGAAACGAGATCGTCTTCACCGGCGCCGACCTGGACGCGGACCGGTTGCGGGCCGCGCTGGACGCCGCCGTGCTCGCGGACGGTGAACTGGCCCTCGGCATCGAGAGCTGGACCCGCCTGCCCGATCCGCTGCTCGGCTACCCAGCGCCCGGCCCAGAGGGCTGACACAGCGTCGGGAGGGCCTGTCCGGCCACGGCGATGACGGCCTCGCCGCCGCGTAGGGCAGTGTGGGGCCGTATCGCCGGATCCCGTGCCGGGGGATAGGTGGCCGGGTCGACCGCAGGCGGCCCGGCGATGGTTACCAGCTGCTCTTGGTCACTCCGGGGAGTTCGCCGGCGTGGGCCATCTCGCGCAGGCGGATGCGGGACAGGCCGAAGGCGCGCAGATGGCCGCGGGGGCGGCCGTCGATGGAGTCACGGTTGCGTACGCGGGTGGCGCTGGCGTCGCGGGGCTGGCGGCGCAGCTCCCGCTGGGCGTCGAGCCGTTCCTCCGCCGAGGCCCGGGGGTCGGCGATGACGGCCTTCAGCTCGGCGCGGCGCTTGGCGTAGCGGGCCACGATCACCCGGCGCTTCTCGTTCTTGGCGATCTTGCTCTTCTTGGCCATCAGACCTTCCCTCCCCGGGCACGGATACGGACCACGGCCGCTTCGATGCCGATCGTGTCCACGGTCTTGATGGCCTTGGTGCTGAGGGTGAGCCGGATGTGGCGGCCTTCGCTCGGCAGCCAGTAGCGCTTGCGCTGGATGTTGGGGTCGAACCGGCGCTTGGTGCGGCGGTGGGAATGGGAGACGTGGTGGCCGAAGCCGGGCTGTCGGCCGGTGAGCTGGCAGTGGGCGGACATGGGTTCTCCTTCTCGTACGGGGTTGGGACGGCAGCACCGTATCAGTTAATGAAAATGAAAATCGATCCTATGTATGCTGTCGTCCATGGCACGCAATGAGCTACGCCCGATCATCAAGCTGAGGTCCACCGCAGGCACCGGCTACACGTACGTGACCCGGAAGAACCGGCGGAACGACCCCGACCGGCTGACCCTGCGCAAGTACGACCCGGTCGCCGGGCGCCACGTCGACTTCCGTGAGGAGCGCTGACCGCCATGAAGCCAGGCATTCACCCCACCTACCGGTCGGTCGTCTTCCGCGACCGGGCCGCCGACTTCGCCTTCCTCACCCGCTCCACCGCCACCAGTGACAAGACCGTGGAATGGGAGGACGGCACCACCTACCCGGTCATCGACGTCGAGATCTCCTCGGCGAGCCACCCCTTCTACACCGGCAACCAGCGCGTCGTGGACACCGCGGGCCGCGTCGAGCGGTTCGAGCGGCGCTACGGACGCGGACGGGGGGACCGGTGAGTGTGGCGGAGGGGCGGCTGCCCGTCGCCATCGTCGGCGGGCTGCACGCCGACGCGCGCCGGGCGGCCGTCGAGGAGATCCTGCGCACGGTGCCCGGTTCCGTGGCGCTGCACCACGATCTGTCCGCCGCCACCGACCGCGCCGTGCGCGACGCCTCCGGGCCGCTCGGCGAGGGCGAGGCGCCGCTGGTGAACGACTGCGCGTGCTGTGCGCTGCGCGAGGACCTGGTCCCCGAACTGCTGCGCCTGGCCACGGGCGGCGGGCACCGGCTCGCCGTCGTCGAGCTGTGGGACTCGGTGGAACCCCAGGCCATGGCCGCCGTCATCGCGGCCGAGGGCGCGCCGCTGGAGCTGACCGGGGTGGCCACCGTGGTCGACCCGGCCCTGATGGTGCCGTACCTCGCCAACGGCGACGACCTCGCCGAGGCCGGTCTCGCCGCCGCCCCGACCGACCAGCGCACCATCGGCGACACGTTCGCCCGGCAGCTGGAGTACCCCACCGTGATCGCCGTCGCCGAGGACGAGACGTCCGAGGAGTCCGCGGACGACGGCGATCTGGCCCTGCTCACCCAGCTCACCCCGGGCGCACGGCAGGTGCGTGTCGGCGAGGGGACTCTGGGGGTGGCTCTGCTGGCCGGGTTCGATGTCGAGGCGGCGGCGGCCCGGCAGCATCCGGCGTGTGCGCTGCTGCCGCAGGAGGGTGAAGAACACGGGGTGAGCACCCTGGTCTGGCACCGCGACCGCCCGTTCCATCCGGATCGGCTGTACGAGGCGCTGGAGGATCTGAGCTGTGCGGCGGCCCGCAGCCGGGGCCGCTTCTGGCTGGCCGACCGGCCCGACACCCTGCTGTCGTGGGACGCGGCAGGCGGGGCCCTGTGCGTGGAATCCGCCGGACCCTGGTTGGCGGCGCTGCCGGACGCCGCCTGGGACATGGTGCCGGCCGAGCGTCGGGTGGCCGCTTCGATGGACTGGCATCCCGAACACGGCGACCGCTGTCAGCACCTCACCTTCACCTCGCCCGGCCTCGACCGCGACGGTCTGGTCGCCCTGCTGGACTCGTGTCTGCTGACCGACGCCGAGTACGCGGCAGGGCCGGACGGCTGGAAGAAGCTGTCGCACGCCTTCGACGAGTTGCTCGACCCGGTGTCCTGAACGTGGATGGGCACCATACGGAAAGGAACTGATCATGTCCCGACGCATCGGCACCAAGCGCCCGGACCCCAAGCGTCGCCGTGTCAACCCGCTCGACGCGGCAGGCATAACCTACGTGGATTACAAGGACACCGACCTGCTCCGGAAGTTCATCTCCGACCGCGGCAAGATCCGCAGCCGCCGGGTCACCCATGTGACCCGACAGCAGCAGCGCCAGATCGCCCGCGCCATCAAGAACGCCCGCGAGATGGCCCTGATCCCCTACAGCTCCCGATAGGCGCTCCGGCCCGCTGGGGGTGGTCATCGCCGATGACCACCCCCAGCGGCCTTCGTCAGGTGTCGCGGCCGCCGAGGCGCAGGTGTTCGATGTGGTGGACGACCGTCTTCCCGGCGCCAGACGGCGTAGCCGGTGGGCCCGGTGGCGGCCGAGTGCCGGGCGTCGCGGGACAGGGCCGTACGCAGTGCCCCGCCGGGCCGTTCGAAGGTGTCGGCGCTCGTGCCGGTGGCGGCAGTGGAGCAGCCATACGGTGCCGTCGGCGCCCGCACGAGCTGGTCCGCTCGGCCCACCCGTCCACCGCCTCGGAGTCCAGCGGCCGGCTCCGGACGCAGCGGCGGCGGATCAGATAGTGGCGGTGCCCCTCGGCGGCCGCCAGAGGTAGAGCCGTCCCCCGGCGTCATCGCGTACGACATCGACACCGCCAGCGGCCTCCAGATGTCGCAGGGCGCGGCAAACGGTGGCCGGCCCGATCGGGACCGATCGGGCGGTCAGCGGAGTGTGCAGTCCGGGGCCGAGACGTAGTCCGGGCAGCCGGTGAGGACGAGCAGGACGGTGGTCCGCTGCCAGGTCTCCGGTTGCGAGGGCCGAACCGGCGGTCCCCGAACGGCTATCGGCCGATCCGCCGCTAAGGTGTGGCTGCGGATGTCGCCATGACGAAGAGTGGTGTGAGGGGAGGTGCGGTGGACAGGGATGTCGGCGTCGCGTCACCGCAGGCGGAGAGTCATGCCCATGACCGGACGCCGTCGGCCGCACATCCCGACGGTGGCGGCGGCCTGCGCGCAACCGTACGTGTCACCTCTCATGCGCTGATCGCGGGGCTCCCCGTGGCGGTACTCGGCGTCGTCGCGATCGTGCTGGGGCCCGAGATCTCCGCCGGGCTCGACAACCGGGCGGTGGCGGCGTGGCGGACGGTGTTCACCGCGATCGTCATCCAGGGTGTGCCGTTTCTGCTGCTCGGCACTGTGGTGTCGGCCGCGATCAGCGCCTTCGTACCGACGTGGGTGTTCACCCGGGTGCTTCCGCGCAACCCGGCGCTCGCCGTGCCGGTCGCGGGAGTCGCCGGGGCGGTGCTGCCGGGATGTGAGTGTGCGTCGGTCCCGGTGGCGGGCAGTCTGATGCGGCGCGGGGTGACCCCCGCGGCGGCGCTGGCCTTCCTGCTGTCGGCCCCTGCCATCAACCCGATCGTGCTGATGGCGACGTACGTGGCCTTTCCCGGCAACCCCTGGATGGTCACGGCCCGTCTCGTCGCCTCGCTGCTGACCTCCGTGGTCATGGGCTGGCTGTGGATCCGTCTGGGCCGCGAGGAGTGGCTGCGCACCCCGAAGGGGCCCACCGGACACATGCCCGGCGCGAGCCGGGCGGAGGAGTTCCGGGTCTCGCTCCAGCACGACTTCCTGCACGCCGGGGGGTTCCTCGTGGTCGGTGCGGCGGCCGCGGCCACGTTCAACGTCGCGGTGCCGCACTCCGTGCTGCGGCTCTTCTCCGACTCGCCGTGGCTCTCGCTGCCCCTGCTGGGGCTGCTCGCGGTGGTCCTCGCGGTGTGCTCCGAGGCCGATGCGTTCGTCGCCGCTTCGCTCACCGGGTTCTCGCCCAGCGCCCGGCTCGCCTTCATGGTGGTCGGCCCGATGGTCGACCTGAAGCTGATCGCGCTGCAGTCCGGCACCTTCGGACGGACCTTCGCCCTGCGCTTCTCGTCGGCCACCTGGGTCGTGGCGGTGCTGTGCAGTGCTCTGGTGGGGTGGTGGCTGCTGTGAAGCGCAACATCCAGGTGCTGCTGCTCCTGTTCACCGGCGTCGGTTTGCTGCACATCGCGCTGCTGACCGATCTGTATCTGCGCTATGTGCGCGCTGGCCTGCGGCCCGCGCTCATCGCGTCGGGGGTGCTGCTGATCGTGCTCGGCGCGGTCAGTGCCGCCCGTGACGGCTTTCCCTTCAACCGCCCGCGCGCGGATCACGACCACGGTGGCCACCAAGGCCATGGACACGATCACTCTCAGGGGCCGCGGATCGCCTGGCTGCTGTACGTACCGGCGCTGACCATCCTGTTCCTGGCGCCACCCGCTCTCGGCTCGTACACCGCCGCCCGTGACGAGGCGAAGGCCAAGGCCCCCGCCGCCGGAGACAGCCTCTTCCCCGCTTTGCCGCGGAACGGGATCGTCGAGTTGTCGCTGAACGACTTCAGCACCCGGGCGGTCTGGGACACCGGCGGCACCCTCAGGGGGCACACCGTGCGCCTCACCGGCTTCGTCACCCCCGGCCGCCACGGCACCTGGTACGTCAGCCGCCTGGCCATCAGCTGCTGCGCCGCCGACGCGACGGTGCGCAAGGTGCGGGTGCACGGGGCCACGGCGCCGCCCGCCGATGCCTGGGTCAGCGTCACCGGCACCTGGCACCCCACCGGCAAGGTCGGGACGGACGACGCGAGCCCGGCCCTGGACGCCACGACCGTCCAGCGTGTTCCCGCGCCCAAGGACCCGTACAACGATGCGGTGGAGACCCGGCCGGGTCGGTGAAAGGCGGGCACACGGTTCGGCCTCAGGCCGTCACCGGCCGCCGGTGCGGAGGATCTGGATCAGCACAGTGACAGTCGGCGGATCGAAGGCGATGTTGGGCCAGGTGGTGTGGTTCCGCTCATCCCGCTGTCGGCGATGGTGGCCCTGGCCCGGTCGGGGACGGGGCCCGGTGCCCAGGCGGGTCGGCATGTGCTCCCTGGTGTCGGTCATGGCGTCTTCCGCGAGAACCCCATCCGGTCCATAGGGCTGCTTCGTGAGTGCGTTGTACGAAGCGGCGCCAATGGAGCATTGCGGCGCTGAAGTCGATCGTGAGCGCGGGTACCGTCGGCGGGACGTCGTCGCCGTGCGGTTCGTGTGACAAGGTGTCCGGGCCGTCGAACGACGGCGGATTCGGTTCAAGGCTGCTGCTCGGCTCGTTTGCTGTCCGGGGCCGTGCCGTGCCGGGGCCGGGGCCGGGTCGCCCCAAGACGTGCGTGCTGTCGGTCCGAGGGGATAAAAAGGTGCCCATGCCCCGCTCTTCGTCACCGTCCGAGTCCGAGGCCGACGCCATGGTCACCGCCCTGCTGACGGCTTCCCGGCTGCTGGTCGCCGTTTCCGCCCGGTCGCTGGCCGCGGTCGAGGAATCCTTGACCCTTCCGCAGTTCCGCATGCTGGTGGTGCTCGACAGCGGGGGACCGCTGAGCCTGTCGCGTTTGGCGGGCGAGTTGGGGGTGCAGCCGTCGACCGCGATGCGCATGATCGATCGCTTGGTCGCGGCAGGGATGGTCGCGCGTGGTGTCTCCGCTGAGGACCGCCGCAGCAGTGTGCTCTCGCTCACCAAGGGCGGCCGCCGGATCGTCACCCAGGTCACCGACCACCGGCGGCGGGAGATCGCGTGCATCGTCGAGGCCATGCCCTCTGGTCAGCGATTTCATCTGATCGAGGCGCTGCAGGCGTTCACCGAAGCGGGCGGCGAGCCCTCCGTGCCGGGAGTCCCACCGACACAAGCTGCCTGGTGATCTCGGCCCGCGGTCGCGTGGGCGGACCGGCGCGCCGGCCGCGGCCCGGGATGAGGGGTCTCTTGTCGTTGTCGCGAATATTTGCATAATGCAAAGGTGTATGGTGAAGCGATAGACCTTCGGAACGTGTCGTCGTCCCCTCCGGCGAGAGCCGGTGCCCGGCTGCTGAATGGCGCGCGGGGAGAGAGACAAGCCGCCGTGATCGCCCTCGCCCTGGTGGTGGGGTGTGGGGCGGGGCTGGGAGCGATTGCCTTCCGATGGCTGATCCAGACCTTCACCCACCTGCTGTCGGGACACGGTGACTACTCCGACGCCGGGCATGCCGCGCATCCCCGGGTGCCCTGGCTCGGCCCGTGGTTCGTGGTGCTGGCCCCCGTTGTCGGTGGGTTGCTGTACGGGCCGCTGGTGCAGCGCTTCGCCAGGGAAGCCCGCGGACACGGAGTCCCGGAGGTGATGTACGCGGTCGCCCATCGAGGGGGCCGGATCGCCCCGCAGGTCGCGGTGGTCAAGGCGCTGGCGTCGGCGCTGTGCATGGGGTCGGGCGGCTCGGTGGGCCGGGAGGGGCCGATCGTGCAGATCGGCTCGGCGCTGGGCTCGACCGTCGGGGGTGTGCTGCGGGTGCCGGAGGACCGCAGGCGGCTGCTGGTCGCCTGTGGCGCGGCAGGTGGGATCGCGGCCACCTTCAACGCCCCGCTGGCCGGGGTGTTCTTCGCCATGGAGCTGATCCTGCGGGACTTCGCCGTGGAGTCCTTCGGCGCCGTCGTCCTCTCCAGCGTCGCCGCAAGCGTCATCGGCCGGGGGGTGCTGGGGGACGAGGCGTTCCTGACCCTGCCCGCCTTCCATGTCGCCGATCCCGCGCAGTACCTGCTGTTCGCACTGCTCGGAGTCGCCGCGGGCGCGGTCGGCGTGGTGTTCACCCGGGTGTTGTATCTGATCGAGGACGCCTGCGACTGGGCCTGGCGCGGTCCGGAGTGGCTGCGCCCGGCGGTCGGCGGACTGCTGCTGGGCGGTCTGTTGCTGGCGCTGCCCCAGATGTACGGGGTGGGCTACCCCGTACTGGAGAACGCCATCGAGGGCCGTTACGCCGTCGGTCTGCTGCTGGTCCTGCTGGTGGGCAAGATCGTCGCGACGAGTCTGACCATCGGTATCGGCGGTTCGGGAGGGGTGTTCGCACCCAGCCTCTTCCTCGGCGCGATGACCGGTACCGCCTTCGGTGTCACCGCCGACCACCTTATGCCCGGCGGCGCCGGTGCGGTGGGCGCCTACGGGCTGGTCGGCATGGGCGCGGCCTTCGCGGGCTCGGCCCGCGCCCCCATCACCGCGGTGATCGTGCTGTTCGAGCTGACCGGGGAGTACTCCATCATCCTGCCGATGATGCTGGCGATCGTCCTGGCCACCCTCACCGGCCGACTGCTGTCACGCGACACCATCTACACCCTCAAACTGCGCCGCCGCGGCATCGATCTGGACGGTGCGCGCCTGGTCTCGCCGCTGGCCGACGCGACCGTCCGTGAGGTGATGGAGGAACTGCCCACCCTGCTGCCCGGCACCCTGTCGCTGGAGGATGCCGCCGACGTGATCGCCCGCTCCGGCCGTGGGATCCTGCCCGTCACCGGCCGGAACGGGCGGTACGCGGGTGTGGTCACCGCGCGCGCCGTCGCCGAAGCGCTCACCGAACCCGACCCCGCCCTCGACGCGCACACCACCCCCCGCACCGTCGCCGACCTCGCCGAACGGCCCCCAGCGGTGACCAGCGGCACCCCGCTGGGCGGGGCACTCCACCCCCTGGCCACCGCCGAGGGCACCGGACTGCCCGTCCTGGAGGCGGAGACCGGTGAACCGGTCGGCTGGCTCACCCATCAGACCGTTCTGCGCGCCCTCCACACGACCACACCACCGGCCAGGAGCGGTCCCGAGGCGGCCCAGCGGCGCTAGTGCCGGGTCAGCCAAGGTTCGTCCCGCTCGCCGCCCTGGCACGCTCCCCCGGCTACCGCTGGGAGGTGCCCCCTCCCGCCGCGTTGGCCAAAGGCCCGAGCAGGCCCCCTACGAGGGCTTCCCCGCCGCCTTGCGATCGCACGCACCAGGACGCCTCGCTACCGGGCACACCTTGGCTGACGCGGCACCAGTCCCCGCGACAGCCCGCGGCCCACCCCGGTAGCGTGATCGCTCCTCACCGACCCCCGGACCGCTCCTCGGGGAGGACGCGGACGAAGGGGATGTGATCCCGCCCGACGCGGTGGTAGTCCTCCCTGCTGCCGTCGGTCTTCAGAGCGCACATCCGCATCAGCCCACGGGCCAGATGCGGATGCCGCAGGGCGTAGGCGGCCATCAGGCGTCCGGACTCCTCCGGGCCCAGCGGCTGGGCCACCGCCGCCATCCTGCGCCGCCCGACCTGGATGGTGACCTGCGGAGTGTGCTGGATGTTGCGGTACCACTGCGCACCCGGACCGAAACCGGAGGCGAGGTGGTACGCGCCGGTCCGCGGGTCCCGGCCGGTCACCTCCAGGACAACCTGCCGCGGCAGCCCACTCGTGCGGCCGGTGTGCGTGAGCAGCAGCATCCGACTGCCCAGCAACCATCCCAGACGCCACCGGTAGAGCAGGATCGGCGCCCGGAACACCGCCCTGCGCAGCCCGGGGGTCGAGCCCACCCGCATGCGTCGGATCCTCATGGGCCGTTTCCTCCCCGTTCCGGAAGTGAGCGGCCTTCACCCCATTCACTTCTCGTCCTCACGGTCACCCGATGAGAGGCACGAACGGCGGTTCGCGACGGCCAACTACTTCGATTATGCAAATGTTGCACTGCCTCAAGATACTCACTGCCCACCACCTCAGGGAAGGACATCGCATGAGGGCACTCAGGCCGAACCCCGCACGACGCAAGACCCTGCTCGGGGCCACGGCCGTCGCGATGGTCGCCGGGCTCAACGCACCTGCACTGATCGACTTCTCGCGCTCCAGGTACCACGAGTTCAAGATCAACCAGCCGGAATACCTGGCTCGCTACGGCCACTGGGACGTGGCCGACATGCCGGAGAGGTTCCAGCTCAACTCCATCCACGCCACGCTCCTGCCCACCGGCAAGGTCCTGCTGATCGCGGGGTCCGGCAACAACATCAGACTGTTCAAGGGCGGTGCCTTCAAGAGCACCCTCTGGGACCCCGTCCGGAACACCTTCAAGAAGATCGCCACCCCGAAGGACCTGTTCTGCTCCGGACACACTCAACTGCCCGACGGGCGGCTGCTGATCGCCGGTGGCACCGCGCGTTACGAGGTCCTGCGAGGAGATGTGAAGCGGGCCGGGGGTGCCATGCTCATCAAGAACGAGGACCCGGACAAGGCGCGTGTCTTTCCCAAGGGCACCCTTTTCCGTTCCCCCGACGGCAAGGAGTACGTCTCGCAACTGACCGTCCGTGTGCCCAGGGCAAAGAAGACGAAGAAGAAGCGGCACGGGACGGGGGGAAAGAGCCACAAGAAGGCGAAGGCGATCGTCGCGGCGAGCGAGGCACGCGTCTACGTCGAAGCGACCGCACCAGGCCGGAAAGGGATCACCCACACCTCCGAGCAGTACCAGATCAAGGGCCTGACCGGCGAGGACAGACACAACTTCTACGGCATGGCCAACAAACTCGGCCTGGACAAGAAGGACTTCCAGGGCATCAGGGAAGCCTATGTGTTCGACCCGTTCACCGAGAAGTACCTCCGCACCGACTCGATGCGGGAGGCCCGCTGGTATCCCACCCTGGTCGGCCTGGCCGACGGGCGCGTCCTCGCCGTCTCCGGGCTGGACGACATCGGGCAGGTCGTGCCGGGGAAGAACGAGATCTACGACCCGGTGAAGCGGACCTGGTCCACGGGGCCGCACCGCTACTTCCCGACCTACCCGTCACTGTTCCCGCTCCAGGGCGGCAAACTGTTCTACTCCGGTTCCAACGCCGGGTACGGCCCGGCCGACCAGGGCCGCGCCCCCGGTGTCTGGGACCTGAGGCACAACACATTCCGCCCGGTCCCGGGCCTGCCCGACCCCGACGTCCTGGAGACGTCGTCCTCCGTTCTGCTGCCGCCCGCGCAGGACCAGAAGGTGATGGTCCTCGGCGGAGGCGGGGTCGGCGAATCGACGAGGTCCACCGCCCGTACCGCCATCGTCGACCTGACCTCCCGGCACCCGGTCTACCGACGCGGGCCCGACCTGCCGGAGAAGACCCGTTACCTCAACAGCGTGATCATGCCGGACGACACCGTCTTCACCACCGGTGGCTCCCGGGACTACCGGGGCCGCGGCGCCAGCGACATCCTCAGAGCGCAGATCTACCACCCGCGCTCGCACTCCTTCGCCCCCGCCGCCGCCCCCACCGTGGGCCGTGACTACCACACCGAAGCGCTGCTCCTGCCCGACGGGCGGGTCGCCGTCTTCGGCTCCGACCCCCTGTTCGGCGACAAGGACAACACCCAGCCGGGGACCTTCGAGCAGCGCGTCGAGGTCTACACCCCACCCTCGCTGTACCGAAGATCACGACCGCGCCTCCAAGACGGCATCCGGCAGGTCCACCGCGGCGAGACGGCCACCTATGCCACCGCTGACGCCGCCCGTATCAGGACCGCCCGGCTGATCCACCCCGGCTCCGCCACCCATGTCACCGATGTCGACCAGCGCTCCATCGCCCTGGACATCCGGCGCGGACGGAGGTCGGTCACCGTCACCGTCCCCAAGGACCCCACCCTGGTGCCCTCCGGCTGGTACATGCTCTTCGTCACCGACCGCCACGGCACACCGTCCAAGGCCGTCTGGATCCACGTACGGTGACGCGGCCACGCCACCGGGAAACCGGGGACTGTAACGGATCGGGGGGACCCCCGCCATCGATTCCGCACGCTTAGTCAAAGTGCAAATTTTGCACTGTCTAAAGGCCTAGCGTTCTGCGTGCCCACGACGCATGCGCCCGTCTCCCGCAGGCGGACGCACTCCCGATCCAGGAGGCACCATGACCACGCACGCCCGGTCGGCACACAGCCGTTCACACCACCTCACCATCGCGGGCGTCCTGCTCGTCGCCCTGGCCGTCATCGCCGGAGCCATCGTCTGGGCCGCCCGGGGCAACGCGAACGCCACCGAGAACTCCTCATCCAACTTCCCCAGCGCCAAGCCCGCCGCACCCGGTGACGTGGTCACCACGGCAGGCCCGGTGAGCAAGCTGGACATCGAGTTCCTGCAGAAGGTGCGGCAGGCCAACCTGTGGGAGGCCCCGGCCGGCCGGCTCGCCCAGACCCATGCCACCAGCGAGGCCGTCAAACGGGCCGGGACACACGTCATGGACGGGCACTCCAAGCTGGACGAGTTCGTCCGCAACACCGCCGAGGCGCTGAATGTCTCCCTCCCGGACGAGGCCAGCCCCGAGCAACAGGGCTTCGTCCGCACCCTGGAGGACGCCCAGGGAGCCGACTTCGACAAGAAGTTCGCCAACATCCTCCGGGGCACCCACGGCAAGATCTTCGTCACCATCGCCAAAGTCCGCGCCAGCACCAAGAACTCCCTCATGCGCCGTTTCGCCTCCGAGGTGAACCTCACCGTCCTGGACCACCAGAACGTGCTCGACGACTCGGGCCTGGTCAGCGATGCCACCTACGACGACATCGCATCCACTTTCTGACACCCGCACATATGGCGTGGCGGACGGCAAATGCGCGGCGGGGGCGGAGGACAAGGGTCTCATCTGCCCCCGCCCCCGTCCACGGTCAGCCGTCGCGATAGCGGAGCAGCAGCATGGCGGCATCGTCCTGCAACGGGCCCCCCACATGCTCCATCAGATCCTGCCGCACGGCGGCCAGCGCCGCGTCCGGGTCACGGTCCGCGAGTCCGCCCACCCGCCGCTCCAGCGGATAGAAGCTCCCCGAGGGGTCACGGGCTTCGGTCACCCCGTCGGTGTAGAAGAGCATCTGGTCACCGGGCGCGAAGGGCACCGCGTACCGTTTCGGTCCCGGTGTTCCGTGCGCGCCCAGTCCGAGTGGCAGAGCCCGCCCCGGTGGCTCCAGATACCGCACCTCCCCATGCGCTCGCACGATCAGCGGTGCCGGATGGCCGTAGTTGAGCAGGTCGACATCGGTGCCGTCCGCCACTTGGGCCAGCACGGCCGTGACGAACTTCTCCCGGGTCAGATGCCGCTCCAGGGCCCGCTCCAGCCGTTCACCGACGGCCTTGAGGTCCGGCTCGTCGTACGCCGCCTCCCGGAAGGCGCCCACGACCACCGCCGCGGTTTCCACCGCCTCCAGACCCTTGCCCTGCACATCCCCGACGATTACCCGCACGCCCTGCGGCGAAGTCACCACCTCGTACAAATCCCCGCCGATGCGGGCCTCGGCCACGGCCGATGTGTACGACACCGCCACCCGCAGCCGACCCGCACCCCGCGGCACCGGGCGCAGCAGAACCCGCTGCGCCACCTCCGCTATCGACCGGACGCTGGCCAGCTCCGCCTCCCGCCGCTGCCGCCGCACCGCCGCCGCGAGACCTGCGGCCGTGACGCCCGCCACCGAAAGCAACGCGGTGAAACCACGACGCGTGCCGAACAACCCGTCGAACGCGCTCAGTCCCAGGCACAGGACGACGCTGACCGCGCCGATGGCGGCTGTACGCCGCCACCCTCCGGTGAGCCCCGCGAAGGCCGGTCCCAGCGACACCAGAGGCAGAAGCCCCACCCCGGGCCCCGTGACGAGGTCCACCGCGGCCACGACCGCCATGACTCCGAACGGGAGGAGGGACAGGAGCAGGGAGTCCTTCGGGTCGTTCTTCTTCTGCGCCAATGAACACTCCCAGGGCGTCGCACGGGGCATGTGCCGTCACCGGAGCGCGGCACAGACCAGGACAGGCCCCTCGACCCTAGGCAATCGGAGCGGACACGCGGGTCACATCCCGGATACGACGTGATCAACACCGGTCCGCTGGTTTGCCAGCGGTAGCCCCCTACCGCGGGCAGACGGCCCGGAGGCGACGACCCGAAAGAACGCGCCCTCGGCGTCGTGGCCGACGACGAGGGCGCGGCTGCCCCGGACCAGGCCGGTGTCGTATGTCCGAACCTCGATGGTGACGGTCGAACGGCCCTCCAGGGCCACCTCGGCCCGCCCGAAGTCCGCACTCGCCCGCGGGGTCCGGATGACACAAGGACGGCCCACGACCCGATTTCGGACGTGCCGGGCGGGCGGGAAGCGGTCGTTCAGCTGCCGCTGCAGTATGACGCCGGCCCAGCCCGCCCCCGCCACGGCCGGCAGGACGGCGACGCGCAGCCAGTGCCGCTCGGACAGCGCGTCCCCGGCGAGAGCGACGAACCAGGCCAGCGCGATACCCGTCACCACCGCGGAGCTGAGCGGTGGTCCGGCGGTGCCGGCACGGACTCCGTCTCCCCCGTGAGCTCCAGTACCGGCCCCGCCGATCCGCACCGCCAGCCGGCACCCGGCCACGACGAGGAGCGCGAGGCCGATCGGGACCGCCGGAAATCCCAGCGCGGCCCCCAGGATCTCAGCCACGACGCCTCCCCCTGTTCCCCCGTCTCGGTGCCGGCTCATCGTGGCATCGCGGCCCCGAGCCGCGCATTGCCGGATCCCGGCAATCTTTACGCGTTCCTGATGGCCTGGTGGCGCCGGAAACCAACGGGCCCGGCGGCGCCTACAACGGGGCCCCCGGCCAGCCGAGCAGCCGTGCCCCCATGGCGGCCGTCTCCAAGGTGAAGCGCTGCAACGCGTCGCCCGGGTCGTAGCCCGTCAGAGCTTTGATGCGCTCCAGCCGGTAGGAGAGCGTGCGGACGCCGATGTTCAGCCGCCTGGCCGCCTCGGCGTTGACGTACCCCGCCGCCGAGCATGCGGTAAGCGTCTCCAGGAGCGGCCCGGCCCCGCCCCGGGTCTGCGTGAGCGGGCCGAGCACCGTGCGCACCAGGTCCGCCATGGCCGCCCGGTCGCGCAGGAGCACCGGAAAGACCAGCAGCTCGGCGGCGCGCAGAACAGGACCGGGCAGCTCCAGACGGTCGGCGAGCTCCAGGGCGCCCAAGGCCTCCTCATAACTGCGCACCACGCCGCCGGCCCCGGGGTGCTCACGGCCGACCGCAACCCGCTGTGCTCCCACGTACCCGGTGCCGGGATCGTGCACCCGGCTCACGAAGGCGTCCAGGATCGCGCGCTCACGTTCCCCGCCGGCCGCGATGCACACCAGCCGCCCGTCCTTCGTGGCCAGCAGCGCATCGTGCTCACCGAACCGGGCGATCAACTCCCGTTCGACGCGCCGCACGACCGGATGCACGTCGTCATACCGCTCTTCCCCCTCGGCGACCGCCACCGCGTGGCTCTGCGCCAGCCGCAGCCCGAACCGCTCCGCCCGCTCGGCAAGCCGCCCCACGTCACTGCGCCCGTACAGCAGATCGTCCACGAACTCCCGTCGCGCACCCTCCTCCTGACGCACCGCCAGGCGCTGCGCCCGCTCATGCCCCTCGCCAAGGGCGGCGACGGCGGTGTCCACGGCGCCGAGCAGTGCGTCAGCGGTGCGGGCCGACGCCGACGCGTCGGGTGCCCGGACGGTGCCGGGCAGCGAACCCCACAGCCTGCGGGTCTCACCCAGGTACAGCGCGATCAGTTGCCGGAGGCCGTATCCGGACTCGGCCGCGCTTTCCCCCAGATCACGCAGCTCGTCCAGTTCGGGGCGGCGCAGCAGTCGGCCGGTCTCGGCGATGTCGGTGAACATCCGCTCGTACCCCCCGAGGAAGTCGGCTGGTATCCGACGCTGTCTCATCGGTCCGCTCCTTGTGGTCCCTGGGCTCCGGTGGGCACATGTCCGGCGAGGAGTTCGCCCAGGCCCTGGCGGGTGATGGCCAGCACCACGCGGTCCTGTGCCCGCAGGACGTACCCGGGGTGCGGTTCCCACACCAGGGCGGGCTCCCGGACGGCTCCGTCGTAGGGAGGCGCCGCGGCGAGATCGCGTTGCCGGTCCGCGGGTTCGGCCGTATCCAGTGCGATCACCCGCCAGGCGCCTGGTTCGAACGCCTCGGCGACGGTGCGGCCTTCCAGCTGCGGGTGTCCGGCGACGTGCAGTGCGGCGAAGATCAGTATCCTGCGCTCGACCGGTATGGCGCCGAGTATCCGGCGTCCCATCATCGCGCCGGCGAAAGCGGGGGCCGCCAGGGTGGAGACGCTGCGGCTACGGGTCACCGCCTGGGGGTGGGCCGCGCGCAGGGTGCGGTAGACAGCGGTGGCGAAGCGGTCGTCGTACAGGCGCAGGCCCACCCGCAGCCGGGGTTTGACGGAGCGGGCGTACAGCGTCGCTTCCAGGTTGGTGGTGTCGGAGCTGGTCAGGGCGAGCAGGGCTTGTGCCCGCCGGATCTTGGCGGCCTCCAGGACGCCTTCCTGTGTGACATCGCCGGTGACGGTCGGCACGCCCAGCCTGCGGGCCAGTGGGACGCCGCGCGCCTGGGGGTCCTCTTCCACGCACACCACGGGGATGTCCAGCTCCCGGAGTCTGGCCAGGACACGGGTGCCGACCTTGCCGAGGCCGAGCAGCACGACGTGGCCGGAGAGCCCGCGCGGAGGGCGGCGCAGCGCCGAGGCGCTGCGGAAGGTGCCCAGGCCTTCGAGCGCGGCGGCCACCAGGACGGGCAGCAGGAGCAGCCCGGCCAGTCCGGACAGGAGCTGGAGGATCTTGCGTCCGGCCGTCTCGTCGAGTGCCGGGTCGTCGATGGCCAGTACGTCCAGCACCGTGAGGTAGGCCGCGTGGAGGGGGTCGGCTTCGGTGAAGTACCAGGAGGCGATGGCGAGTGCGAGCACGGCGATCGCCAATCCGGTGACGGACCAGCGCAGTCGGCGGGAGAGCAGTGAAGCCAGCGGCACCCTGCGGCTGCCGAGCCGTCGTGGCGGCAGTGGTGGTCCGGTGGAGGAGACGGCTTCCAGCACCACCGTCCCGCGCCCGGTGGCGGCGTCGACCTCCTCGTCGCCGGGCAGCAGCCTGGGCCCGTCGTCCCCGCTGCTGTCCGAGCCCTCGCTGCCGCCGGGGTCGCTGGTGGTGGACGAGAGCAGGGCGAGGGTGCACAGACCCGGATCGGCGACCTCGTCGCGGCCCGGCGGGGTGCGCTCGGCAGCGCGCAGCAGCAGCCCGTCGGCCTGCACCACTTTGCTGGTGCCCGCGATTGCGGTGGCCGCCAGTGCGGGGGCCACGGTGTCGGCGTCGGACAGGACCGTGGTGGCGGCGTCGAGTTCCGCCGGATCGATGCCGGGGTCGGCGACCCGGGCGGCCTGGTCCAGGAGTTCCTCCAGGTGCTGGCCGAGTTTGCGGTTGTAGAGCCGGATGACCAGCCGCAGGCGGGGGTTGAGGCGGCGGGCGCGCAGGGCGGCGTGGATGTTGGTCTCGTCGTCGTCATGCACCAGGGCGAGCGCCGTGGCACCCTCCGCGCCGGCTTCGGTCAGGACATCGTCGTCCAGGGCGGGGGCTTCCATGACGCGCACGGCCGCGTCCGGGTCGCCGTCGGCCACGGACTGCCGGGGCAGCGGAACCCGTCCGACAGCCGCGGTGAGCCGACCGACGAGCGTGGCGGCGCGGCCTCCCGCCAACCGCTGCCCCGTGCGCTCCGCCAGGGGAACACCGCCAGGGATGACGACTGTCACCCCTGCCCGGTAGACGTCGTGGAGCTCGGCGGCCAGGCGGTGTGCGAGCGCGTCGTCGCCGCAGACGACCATGTGTGGTGTGCTCGGCCCGGGCTGTGCGGCGGATGAGGAGAACACGACGTCGAAGCCCCCGTTGGTCGATGATCCCGGTGGTCAGCTCAGGGCGAAGTACCGCAGCCACAGGTATCCGGCGCTCAGCACTACCGTGACGGCGGTGACGACCAGTCCGTACCGGGTGAACTGCCAGAAGGAGATGGGCTGGCGGTTGCGTTCGGCGATGCCGAGGACGACGACGTTGGCGGAGGCGCCGACGGCCGTGGCGTTGCCGCCCAGGTCGGCGCCGAGGGCCAGTGCCCACCACAGCACGTGGACACCGTCGCCGCCGAAGCCGTGGGCCAGGTCGGCGGTGATGGGGGCCATGGTGGCGACGTAGGGGATGTTGTCGACGACCCCCGACAGCACCGCCGAGCCGAACAGCAGCAGCATCACGGCCCCGAGTTCGCTGCCGCCGGTGGCGTCCGCCAGGGCGCGGGAGATCTCCCCGATGACGCCAGTCTCGATGAGCGAGCCGACCATGATGAACAGTCCGGCGAAGAACGCCAGCGTCGGCCATTCGACCTCGCTCAGCGTCTCGCCGGTCTCCACCTTGGAGATGGCGATGAGCAGCCCGGCGCCGAGCAGGGCCACGACACTCGGCGCGTAGTGCAGCACCGGATGCGCCACGAACCCGAAGACGACCAGCACCAGGACGGCCAGGCCCTGGTACAGCAGCCGGTGGTCGCGGATGGCCTCGCGCTCCTCCAGCGCCATCACCTCCGCCGCGCGGTCTTCGTCATAGACCAACACCGTGCGGAACATCACCCGGCACATGACCACGAGTACAGCCGTCAGGAGGACGGCGATCGGGGCGAGGTGGACGAGGAAGTCGTTGAAGGTCAGCCCGGCCCGGCTGGCGATGATGATATTCGGCGGGTCCCCGACGAGGGTGGCGGTCCCGCCGATGTTGGAGGCCATCACCTCCGCGATCAGGAACGGTGCGGCCGGCAGGGCGAGACGCTCGCACACCAACAGGGTGACCGGGGCGACCAGCAGGACCGTGGTGACGTTGTCCAGCAGTGCGGAAGCGAACGCGGTGATCACTATCAGCATGGTCATCACGCGGAAGGGCCGTCCGCGGGCGCGTTTGGCCGCCCAGATCGCCAGGTACTCGAACAGCCCCGTCTGCCGGAGCACTCCCACGATCGCCATCATGCCCAGCAGCAGGAAGATGACGTTCCAGTCGACCCCGGTGCGCTCGTCGAAAAAAGCAGCCGTGTCGTCGGTGGCGCCGAGGGCGAGCATGGCCGCCGCCCCGGCCAGGGCGGCGGCCGTACGGTGCACACGCTCGCTGATGATCGCCACGTAAGCGATCGCGAAGACCGCGATGGTCGCCCAGCTGTGCCAGTCACTCATGGGGCTCCGCATGTCCGAGGAGTCGATGAAGGAGCTGCGAGGCGGTGATCACCCCGAGCAGATGCAGGCCCGCCTTGTCCCGCCCGGCGACCGCCACCAGCGGGCTGCGCCGCCGCGCCATCAACGCGGCCACCTCCAAGGCGGTGTCGTCGGGCGCTGCGATGGGCGGCGGGGCCGCCTCGTCGGAGAGCAGGTCCCCCACGCGGCGGCCGCCGAGCGCCTCGCACAGCCGGTCGGCGTGGCGCTCGTCGACGACCGCGGCCAGGGTCGGGTCCTCGATCACATAGGGCGGGACCAGCGCTTTGACCACCCGGGAGGCGGGCAGGATCGCCTTCGGCTCCCCTTCGCGGTCCAGGACCAGCAGCCCCGGCAACCGGTGCTCGGCCATGATCCGGGCCGCCTCCGTCGCGTCATCATCGACGCGGACCGACTCGTACCCCACCGCCAGATCACGTGCGCGCATTCTCGTTCTCCTTCGCTCGGGGTGCCGGCCGGGCCGTTCCCGCCGTCCCTTGCGCCCTGCCCTCATCCTCACCGGGGACGGCGTCGTCGTCCGGGATCCCGGCGAGGTCCTCCACGTCGAAGAGGCGGGCGATGGGCACGTCCGTGCTGCTGTGAGCGGCGATCGAGAACGCGATGCACACCGCGATCACGGTGTACGCGCGGTCCCCCTGCGGGATGCCGGACTGGAGCACCAACAGGCCGTAGACGACGGACGCGAAGCCCTTGGGACCGAACCAGGCCGCGGCCAGCTTCTCCCGCCGCTCGAAACGGGTGCCGAGGAGCGAGACCAGCAACGACGCCGGACGGACCACCACGATGGCGAGCACCACGGCCGCGTAGCCGCCGACCGACAGGTCCCCGAACAACTCCGGTGTCAGCAGCGCGCCGAACACCAGCAGCGCCGCGAACTTGCTCAGCTCTGCCAGAGCCTCACCCAGCGCCCCGAACGCGCGGGTGGACTCCGGTGCGACGGTGGCGCACACCGCGCCCGCGGAGAAGGCGGCCAGGTAGGGGTTGGCGTGCGTGAGGTGGCAGGTGGCGTACAGGACGACGCCCGTCGCCAGCGGCAGCAACGGCTGGAGCCTCGGCTCGGCACCCAGTACCCGGACCCGTACCAGGCCGTTCACCAGGAGCGGCAGCACCACGCCCAGCGCGAGACCGCCGACCAGTTCCAGGGCGATCGTCGCCGGCGATGTCCGCGCCTCACCCGCGATGGGACCGGCCGCGGCGATCAGCAGCAGCACGACCGGCAGTGCCAGGCCGTCATTGATCCCGCTCTCCACGTTCAGCAGCTGCCGCAGCCGTGCCGGAACCTCCTTCCGGCCCACGATCGCTGACGCGAAGACCGGGTCAGTGGGCGCCAGCACCGCTCCGACCAGGAACGACGTCGTCCAGTCCAGCCCCACCAGAAAGTGGGTGACCAGCGCGGTCCCGACGAACGCCAGCGGCATGCCCAACGCCAGCGCACGCGCCGGATTCCGCCAAGCACCGCGCAACGCGGGGAACGACACATGCATCCCATCGGTGAACAGCACCGTGAACAACGCCAGATCGGCCGTCACCACCACGATCGGACTGTCGGCCCTGATGTGGATCAGCCCGAGCGCCCCGTCCCCGACGATCGCGCCCGCCACGAGGAAGAGGAGCGATGTGGAGAGTACGGAACGGGCCGCCAGGCCCGACACCAGGACCGCGATGAGCAGTGCCACGCCGAACACCGCGATGAGCACCATGAGTACCGCCCCCGATCGGCAAAGAGATCAACCCTTTTCGCCGACCAGGCTTCCCGGCACACCGCAAGGAACCTTACACGATCCTTACGCTCCTCCTACGGGATCCTGATGTGCCGGCCGACCGCGGCTACCCATGGACGCGCCGTCACCGCACTGGGCGATCAGGCGGTCGGTGGGCAACTGCTCGGCAAGCCCGCCCTTGTCCTTGTCTCCGGTTTCTCAGCCATGTCCCCTCACCCTCGGCTCCGTCCGGGCCCTCCGGCCCCGGTCTGCTCTTCCCGCGCTCGCCCCCCCAGAGCGTCACTCAGTGAATTCATTCGGTTGCTTATCGTCGTCATGGCCGCCGAGCGCCCCACCTTCATCAACTTACTTCGGAGGTCCTGGCCGAGTCGGCCGAGTTCGGAGGGCTTCGGGAACCGTGGGCGATTCCTCGGGCCATGACTGCGCCACGACCCTGCCGGGTACGGCCGCCACACTCTGGCCGTAAGCGCCAGAGGCCGCACGAGTCGGCCGGTGCCCGCCGACCGCCTCCCGGAGCGTCAGCAGCGCGCCTCGCGGCGGGAGTTCAGGACGGAAGACCCATCCGGCTCCGGCACCGCGGCATGGCGAGTGGTCGCAACACGCCGACGGTCGCGACCTCCTCGTGACTGACCGAGGAGACGCCGGTGCCTCGCGGCTGCGGAAGCACCGATGCCTGTCAGCCGGCCGTCGGCGAGAGGAGTCGACATCCGTGTGCCACAGCGAAACAGCCGACGTTCCCACCATGGCCCGAAAGGAATCACTCCGCGACCAGACCGACAACGAAACCCGACCGCGTCACTCGCCACACAGGGGGAACCCGGAGGTGAGCCCCAGGGGGGACTCCCTTAAGGAACCACCGTCATGATCAAGAAGCTTCACGACATGGGCCTGCGCAGCGAGCACGCCTACACCGCCGCTGTCGCCTCCATCGGACTTTCCGTGCTGACCTGGGCAACGTCCCTGCGCGCCGAGCCCGGCGTCGGACTCGACCGGGCTGACCGCTGGGGCATCTACGTCGGCGAGTGGGCACCCACATTCTTCGGCCTCGGCCTCGCCCTGTCGCACTACGAGCAGGAAGAGGGCTCGCTGATGGGCAAGGCGCACACGAACGGAGAGCGGAAACGGCAGATGACAGGCACTGCTTAGCAGGACACGACAGCCACACCGAAACCGAGTCCATGGGCCCGGTCGCCGCGACGCGCCTGATATCACCGTCCCCATGCCGGTGAGGCAGGCCCATCTCACGCAGGTGGCGAACGGCGGCATCCGGGCCGTGGTCCCCGTTCCGGCGGACCAACGCGGCCACCGACTGCGACGCGGTAGCCGATGCGGCAGACCACCGGCCTTCGATCGCGAGACCTACCAGCAGCGCAATACCGTCGAGCGGTGCATCAACCGCCTCAAGCAGTGGCGAGGCATCGCCACCCGCAACGAGAAGACAGCCACCATCTACCTGGCCGGACTCCACATCGCCGGCATCTTCCTCTGGTCCGCCCGATGATCCAAACGAAACCGCCTAGTCGAGGGTCCACTTGCCGGTGCGCTCGGGGTCCGGCCCGACCTTTTCCATCAGGTACGTCACGGACGTGATCTTCGCGTCCTCCGGCACCTCGAAGACGATCCAGCCGGTGACCCGCTCGCGCGGCTTGATGATCATGTTGGGTCCCAGGGAGTCGCCGACGGTGGGGGTTCCGGGCTTGCCCTGATATCCCTGCCCGTTCGCGTCGAAGACGTTCGCCTCCGCATACCCGGAGTCTTGGTAGGTGCCGGTGCCGGTCTCGACGATGGTGAACTTGGCGGCCACGAGGCGGTTCCCGGCGGCAGGCTCGAGTGCGCCGATCGCCGACTTGGCGTGGTTCTCGAACGTCTCCAACGTGAAGTCGGCCTCGATCGTACCCGTGCCGTTGAGACTGCCTTCCATCCCCACCAGCTTCAGGGTGTCGCCGAGCTTGCCGACCGGCGCCTGCGTGCTGCCGGTGGTGGCGCCGGGCGACTGCTCGCTGGCCGGCTGGGCGGTGCTGCTGGAGCCGGCGCCCTTCGTGGGCCCCGTGGGCCCGGCCTTGTCGCTGCCCCCGTCCGAACCCCCGCATGCCACAAGGGTGGCGGTGAGCGTGACGACTGCGGCGGCAGCCGCGATGGAACGGCGCATGGAATCCCCCCGTACATTCCCGATGAACCAGGTGAGTATGACGACTGATCCAGGTCAGTGTGTCGATGCCTGGAATCCTTGTACAGATCGGTGGTGCGGGGAACGGCCGTTCTGTAACCGAACTGCACGAGGTCCGTCCTCAAACGGATCTTGCCCAGAGTAGGAGAGACGCAAGTGCGACCGCTGCTTCGTAGGAGGTGGCGGTCTTCTCTTATCTCGTGGCGATGCCGCGGAAGCCCTCGAGCCGGTTGAAGCAGCGTTCGATGGTGTTGCGTCGGCGGTAGGTCTCGCGGTCGAAGACTGGCGGCCGCCCGCCGCGGCAGCCGCGATTGTGACGGTGCCTTTGCTGCTCGGTCTTCTCGGGGATAGTGCGTGCGATGCCGCGTTTGCGCAGGTGAGGGCGGAGGCCGCGGGAGCTGTACGCCTTGTCCGCGATGATCTGGCCGGGGCGGCAGCGTGGTCGGCCAAGGCCGGTGTCGGCCTGGGCCGTCAGCGCGGTGAACACCGGTTCCCAGGTGCCGTTGACGGCCCACATCCGCAGCCGGTTGTAGAGGCCGCGCCAGTTTCCGTCCTTCTCCGGCAGGTGCACGCACTGCGTTCCCGTCCGGAACTTGAAGGCGATCGCGTCGATCACCTCCCGGTGATCCCTCCAGCGACCGCCCCGCATCGGCGTGGCGGAGCCGGCGCGGTCCTGGCTGGCGGCAAGTCAGTCCTCCGGGCAAGACCGCACGCCGATGGACGAAGTCTGAGGCAGTGCCCCGCATGAATCACGGATCTGAAGGGCGGTTGCGGTGATCCGGCGGTAGTGCAGGGTGCACGTTGCGCTCTGCGCGGTTCCACCCCACGACTCGGCTGGACGACGCCTGGCTCGGCGATCGGCGTACTGGCCGGGGAAGCGGAGCGGGTAGTCCACCTGACCCGGGGGAGTGGGGAGGGGCGTGCCCCAGAGCGTGGTGCGAGCCTGCCGGGCCAGGGTGCCGTCGGGCGTGACCAGTTCGGTGGAAGTACTGATGAGATCCGTGATGACGGCGTGGAAGCGGGCGTCGTACGCGGACTGAGGGATGGCCGCGAGTGCGAGGATCGGGTCGGCGACCGGGAGCGCGTTGCCGTCGGGCCCGGACGAGACCGACTCGGCGGAACCCTCCACGAGTACCAGCGAGCGGCCTGAACGGGGCTATCTCGAGATCGCGGGCGATGACTCAGCACCGGAGCCGGAACTGGGCTAGAAAGGTGGGTATGGAACTCACCCGGATACGCTTGCTGGTGTCCGACTTCACCGCCGTCCACCGTGGCGTGGGGGCTGCGGCCATCAGCTCGTCCATGGGTACCCAGCCCTGAGCCACCATGGAGGCGGCGATGGGACCTCCGGTCTCCCGCTCCACACTCTCCATACCCCGCCTGTCCGCCGCAGAGGATGAACAGCGGTTCTCCCCTGGGGTAATGACCGCTGGGGTAATGACCGCAAACGAGGCGGGGGCGGGACGCCGCCCCTGGCCTCGTCTGCCGTACGGTTGGCGGCCCGATGAAGACAACGAGGTCGCCGCGCCGCCTCCCTACCTCGCTGCCGGGACGATCGCCGACCGGTTGCGTGACCCGATCACCTCCGGTGCGCTCGCTCCCGGAAGCCCGTTGCGTGACGCGGCCCTCGCCGAGGAGTTCGGCGTATCGCGCAATGCCGTGCGCGAAGCCGTACGCCTGCTGGTGCACGAAGGCCTGGCGGTCCACCAGCTCTACAAAGGCGCTGCCGTCAAAAGCCTCGACGTCGCGGACGTCCATGACATCTACGCCGCCCGTCGCGCCCTTGAGCTCAGGGCGGCCGAGCAGAGCTTCACCGCCCCGCAGCAGGCGCTCGACGGCCTTGACCGGCATGTCTCTGCCGCCGAACGGGCGGCCGAGGCAGGCCGGTGGTCGCGAAACCGACACCCCCGGCCGGCCGGTCGCCCGGCCGGTCCCTTCGACCCTCCGTAAAACGGCGGACGCATCAGGAAAGAGAGCGCACCGATGGTCAGCACCGAAGCCGCGTACCAGGCCAACGAGGGCGGCGGCCCCCTCGACGTCGACAAGGCCTTCTACGACCGGGTTTCCGGCAGTTCCGGAGGCCGACGGCTGGTCGACGGCTTCACCATCCCGATACGGTCGGGCCGCGCCTGGGAAGTACCCGCCGGCCACCTGTGCCGCATCGTCACCGTGGACGGGCCGCAGGTCGGTGACTTCAACGTATGGAACCGCCACGACCCGCGCGAACGCCTCTGGGCGGCACGCACCCGTCAGCTGCAGCGCGCCCACGTCAGCACCTACGACCGCCTGTGGTCCAACCTCCCCTTCCTGCGCCCGATGCTGACCATCACCGACGACACGCTCGCCGACTACGGCACCGACGCCGAGGGCGGCAGGGTGCACGACCTGCTCGGCACCCGCTGCGACCCCTACGTCAATCGCATGCTCACCGGTGAGGACTTCGACTTCCATTGCCACTCGAACCTGGTACGCGCGGTGTTGCCCTACGGGCTGACGGAGTTCGACGTGCACGACGTCCTCAATATCTTTCAGTGCACCGGGCTCAATGAGAACGACCAATACTTCATGAAGGACTGCCCGGCCCGGCCTGGTGACCACTTCGAGTTCTTCGCCGAAATCGACTTGCTGTGCGCGCTGTCCACCTGCCCCGGCGGCGATCTGTCCGTACCGATGTGGGGTCCGGACGCCCACGATCCCGTCGAGGTCTGCCACCCCATCGGCATCGAGGTCTACGAGGTCGACGACGAACTCCTCGAAGACTGGACGCCCCCGGAGCGCGCCGCCTACCACAATCTGCACGGCATGAACCTCCCTGCCTGGAAGGGCTGATGGGGGTCACGGGGGCGCGCCGGGGGGCCTTGGGCCTTGATGAGGGGTCGGCGGTGTCAGGAGGCCGCGTGTGCCGGACACCCCACCGGAGCGGGTCATGCGGCATGTCGGTAGTCGTGCCCACCATGGCCGGCAAGACCCGAAAGACGCCGACCCTCGCACATCGCCTGGTGCTGCTCGCCGCGCTCGCGGACCCCGAGGGGTGCGTCCCCGAGAGCACGAACGTCCACGTTCTGGACGCTATCCACCTCGCCGTTCAGGTTCGTGCGGTCGGTCGAGCCATCCCGTGGACCCGCCCGTGACGTGAGGTGCCGTTCGGGGTAACGTGCGCCCTACACTTTTCGGCCAGCTGGCCGATATGCAACCAGGGACTCTGATGCAGGAACCTTTGATGTTGCCCGCTCATGCCCACCAGGAGAGGGCGTCCGCCGGCTCCCAAGTGTGGCATGTCCCGGACACTACGGGCGGGCGTGGCATGGCAGTCGGGCGCCAGATGGTGCTGTTGGCGGTATTGCCTGCCGTACTGGTCACGATCACCGGAGCCGCGGCCGCTGCTCTCCTGTTCACCACAAGCGTGGGCTACGTCGACAAGGCCGCGTTCTGGGGTCTGTTCAATGGCACGCTGCTCATCATCTGCGGAATCCTCTCGGGTGCGGCGTTCATCGCCACCGGGAAGGCGCGGGCCGTGGTACGCCGCCATAGCGAGCTCAGCTCGTCCGCGGCACGCGGCCAGGCCGAGTTGGCGCGGCTGCGACAGCAGATGGAGCGTGGCCGACAGCTGATGGAGGATCAGCGCAAGCAGCAGCCCGGCCCGCTGCCCGAGCGGACCGGTGAGGCGCCGGACCGACTGGGGCACGAGAGCGCATCCGCCCAGCGCGTTGCCGAGGAGACCGTGGCGGAGCTCGGGCCACGGGAGCCTGGCGGGGAGCACTTCGAGGTCTTCGCCAATCTGGCCCGGAGGCTGGAGTCTCTCGTGCACCGCGAGATCGGGCTGCTGGACGACCTGGAGAACGAGGTCGAGAACCCGGATCTGCTCAAGGGCCTGTTCCATGTGGACCACGTGGCCACCCGTATCCGTCGATACGCCGAGAATCTCGCCGTGCTCGGCGGCGCTGTCTCCTACCGCCAGTGGACCCGGCCGGTCAGCATGGCCGATGTGATGCGTTCCGCGACTGCCGAGATCGAGCAGTACTCGCGGGTCAAGATGGTGCCCCCGGTGGAGGGGACGGTGAGCGGGCGCGCGGTCGTTGACGTGGTCCACCTGCTGGCGGAGCTGGTGGAGAACGCCACGGTGTTCTCCCGCCCCCAGACCCAGGTGCTGCTGCGTGCCGAGCACGTCACCGCCGGGCTGGCGATCGAGGTCGAGGACCGCGGTCTGGGCATGACCTCCACTGAGCGGGACCAGATGAATGCCCTGCTCGCTGCCCCTGAGGGGATCGCACTGGGCGAGCTGCTCCAGGACGGCCGGATCGGCCTGTACGTGGTCTCCGCGCTGGCCCGGCGGCACGGCATCGTCGTACGGCTCCAGAGCAATGTCTATGGCGGTACTCAGGCGGTGGTCGTGCTGCCGCACGAACTGCTGGGCCAGGGCCCCGATGTGGCGGAATCCCAGAAACCACTGTCGGACGTCACTCCCGCCGCCGATCACGGACGCGCCGACGACCCGGTGCAGCAAGCACCTGCGCCGGATACGCCCGTCGAGCGGCGCCCGGTGCCCGCCCCGGCGGCCGAATCACCGCTCGCCCCGGTGGCGGCGGCCCCCGCGTCCGGAGACGAGCCCCCCGTGCTGCCCAGGCGGCGCCGCCAGGAACACCTCTCCCCGGAATTGCGGCAGTCCCCCCACACTGCCGCGGCGCCCAAGGAAGTCGATCACGATCCCGGCCTGATGGCCGCGTTCCAGAGCGGTGTCCGTCTGGCCGAGGACTCCAGGGAACCCGACACCTCCCCGTCCCATGGCGGGGAGAACCGACCGGACCTGGCCCCCTAGCAGTTCCACATGATGGAGGAGAGAAGTGGGCGATCGTGGTGAGTGAAGATCTCTCGTGGCTGTTGAGCGGCCTTGTGCAGCGCGTACCGCATACGCGGAGCGCACTGCTGTTGTCCTCGGACGGTCTGGTGATGGCCTCGGACGGTCTGGACACAGACGCGGCGGATCATCTGGCGGCCCTCGCCAGCGGGCTCTACTCCCTGGCGCGCAGTGCCGGCAAGCGATTCGACGACGGCGATGAAGTACGGCAGATCGTGACCGAGCTCAGCAGCACGCTGCTTTTTGTCTCCGCGGCCGGGCAGGGCGCGCTGTTGGCAGTGCTCACCGGGCGCGAGGCGGATGTGCCGGTGTTGGGCTACGAGATGACCAGGATGGTGAAGAGCGTCCGCCGCCACCTGGGGGCCGCTCCCCGCCAGTCGGTGGGGCAGTGAGAGATGCCGGATGGCCCGGACGATCCGCATAGGCCATTGCTCGATGATGCCCTGGGGCGGCTGGTTCGGCCGTACACCGTCAGTGACGGACGCACCGAACCCACGTGCGCGTTCGACTTGATGACCATGGTAGTGGCCACGGACACCGCGCTGCGGACCCATCTCGGACTGGACCACGCACAGGTGCTCGACCTGTGCCGGACGCCGGTCACGGTGGCCGAGATCTCAGGGCACACGCGCATGCCCGCAACGGTGATCAAGGTGCTGCTCTCCGACTTGGTGGAGCGTGGGGCGGTCGTGACACGACGCTTCAACACGGAAACACGGGGGTCGTACTCTCCCCCCGATCTAGATCTATTGGAGGCGTTGCGGGATGGGCTCCTCAAGCGACTCTGAGGCACCCGGCGCCGGCTCCCTTCCGATGGGGATCAAGGTTCTGGTCGCCGGGGGTTTCGGGGTGGGCAAGACCACCTTCGTCGGAGCGGTGAGCGAGATCGACCCGCTCAGCACGGAAGAGCTGCTGACCGAGGTCAGTGCTGCCACGGACAGGCTGGAGGGGGTGGAGAACAAGGCCACCACCACGGTCGCGATGGACTTCGGCCGGATCACCATCAGCCCCCACCACGTGCTCTATCTGTTCGGCACGCCCGGTCAGGAGCGTTTCTGGTTCATGTGGGACGAGATGTCGGCCGGTGCGCTCGGTGCGGTCGTGCTCGCCGACACCCGTCGGCTGGAGCACAGTTTCGCGGCGGTTGACTTCTTCGAAGCGCGTGGCATCAACTTCGTCGTCGCGGTCAACGAGTTCGACGGGGCGCACCGCTATCAGCCGGAACAGGTGCGGGCGGCACTGGATCTCAAACCCGAGGTGCCGGTGGTCGCGTGTGACGCTCGCCTGTCCAGCTCCGGTATTCGGGTTTTGCTTTCCCTCGTCGAGGATCTGATCACTTCAAGGAGTTCCCATGGCTGAGACGGTGTACAAGACTCCCTTCGGAGGGGAGATAGCGATCGCCGTGCGTCATCTGCTTCTCCCTCCGGAGGACCCCGAGGCAGAGGCCCGGACACGCCGGCTGCGGGAACTGGGGATCGAGGACAGGGTTGTTCCGGAGTACGACGAGTTCGCGCGTGAACTCGCGCAGCGCGTCGGGGGGTGCTACGCGGGGGTCAACTTCTTCGTCGACGTGAACCGTCAGTACTTCGCGGGCCTGTACAGCGCGGCCTCCGACACCACAGTGAACCTTGAGTCCCCCCTTCTCGAGGACCCCGTGCCCGGCCGGGTGATGCCTCGTGACTTCGACATCGGTTTCTGCCCCCATGTGGTCAGGCGGCGTAAGGCTCTGGCGCTGGAGGACGTCCGCGACTATCCACGCTTCGCCGGGAATCACGTGGTCGATGCCATCGGGATCCACTCCTACCTGGGCGCTCCGCTGATCGACAGCACGGGCATGGCGCTGGGCACGATCTGTGTGGTGAACCAGGACCCGCATCCCTGGGGTGAACAAGGGCTGGAGATCATCAAGGAGATGGCGGCTGACCTGGTGGAGCGCATCGAGCGGCGGGCACAAGGCTCCTGAGTAAGCCGGATCTCTCATCCTCCTCCGCCCCTGGGGGCCGGTTGCGGCTGCTGCTGCTCAGCGACGACAACCAGAAGCCCGCGCAGGTCACCAGCCTGTACTCGCTGACCGTGTGCCTGCCGCATTGAGCTTCTGCACAGAGCCCGGCTCCCCGGTACCGGCCGGGCTCTGGTCGTGCGGGGAGTGGCTACAACACGACGAACGCTGCCGCCGTGGCTGCGGACCTGGTAGAGGCTCGGGCCGACGCCGTGTCTTTTGGGGCCCGGGCCAGTCGCTGCAGGGTGCAGAAGGCGTGCGCGACGGAGACGAGGGTGATGTGCTGGTGCCATCCGCCCCAGGTGCGGCCCTCGAAGTGGGCCAGACCCAAAGCCTGCTTCATCTCCCGGTAGTCGTGCTCGATGCGCCAGCGGAGCTTGGCGAGCCGGACCAGGGTGGTCAGCGGGGTGTCGGAGGGCGGGTCGGACAGCCAGAACAGCCAGAACTGGACCGGCTCGTTCTCGCTGGCGGCGGTGCCACCGCAGGAGCGTGCCGGGGGGTGACCAGCCTGTGGTTGCGCAGCTTTTCGATCCGTGCTGGTCAAGAGACACGGCCGAGTGATGGAACCCCGTAGGGTCCTCGCCGCAGCCGGCCCCCCACCAAAGGCTTTCTCTGACGGTGGCCTCTACGACCCGTTGCTCCATGAGCTCCCGGCTGTGGTCGGCTGCCGCTCGTACCGTCGGCGTCGTCAAAAACCGAGAACCTCACGGCAGGCCGTCCCACCAGACCGGGGGCCGCCGCTCCTGGACGGGTGGGGCCGGGCGAGCGGGATGCGGCGGCTCGGAGTGGTGTGGAGCGGTCCGCGGAGGTGGGGAGGGGCTCAGGCCGAACAGCGAACCGGCGGCTGCCGCGAGCCCTGTGGCACACCGCACCGCCGTGCCCTCCGAGACGGCCGTGCGGCGCAGCGCTCCGGCCAGGACGTCCTCCACCAGATCGAGATGCCGGGCCAGTTCGCTCGGCAGGGCCCTGCCCCCGTGCGGTCGGCTGACCAGGGCGGTGAGCACCTCCTGCGCCCTGACCTGTATCAGGGTCAGTCCCTGCCAACCGCTGGGTTGCCGCGCCGGCCGAAGCCCCTCGGTTCCGGCTGCGGGAAACCCGAGGGCGCCGTGGATCCTGTCGCCGAGCCCCGCGTGCCACTCGCTCAGCTCGCCCGTCAGGCCGGCCCACAGCCCGTCCAGGACCGCCAGCAGGGCCGCGATGCCCGCGGACAAGCCCTCCGCACCGTCCGCGCGTCGGCCGTGGTGGGTGGTTCCCGGCGAGGCCGCGAGGGGGGCGAGGCTCCGGGCGGCGAGTTCGGCGGCGGTCCGGCAGGCGTGGTCAGTCGGCATGGGTTGTGCCATCCCTCCGTGGTGCCGGCCGCCTCATGGCGGTCCGGGCCGTGAACCTCAGGGAAGGCACTTGGCGTACCGCCCGGTCCGCACGGGCGGATAAGGAGGCGGCGGGCATCTCTCGCCCACCGTGCGACGGTGATTCCGGCAGCATCGCCCAGGCGCAGGTCCCGGACGGTGAGCGGTGCACTCCGCAGCGCCGGGACACGGCGTCCACCAGGTGGAACCCCCGGCCGCTCTCCGCGAGGTCGTCGTCCGGGCCCGAAGAGGCGGCCGGGGGCTGCCACAGTCCGCTGTCGTAGACCTCGATCCACACCGTGGAACGGGAGCGGGTCAGCCGTAGGCGGACCTCCGTGGAGCCACTGTGCCGGACCGTGTTGGTGACGAACTCCGTGACGACGAGCCGGGCCGCGTCGGCCACCTCCTCGGTGATCCGCCAGGCCGTCAGTTCCACCGTGGTGAATTTCCGCGCCTGGGAGACCGCCCGCTCCTCGGCGGGCAGCGTGAGGCACGCGAGGGCGAAGGGCTTGTCCGCGGGTCGCACCGGGCATTGAGGCGGCGCGGCCCGGCGGCGCGTGTCTCGGTGCAGGGTGAACATCATGACTCCATTGAGGAATGCGTGGCAGAAAGGAGGGACGGGGGATGGGTGAGTGGATCACAGACGACGAGGGCCTTCGGCGTGCGCGGCCCGTGTACCCCTTCGACCCGGTCGAGTTCGATGTCACTGGTCGCCGACGGGCCTGAGATGAAGGTCAGCGGCTGGGCCGGATCCAGCCGGGCCGGCGCCTCCGGCACGGAGGCGACGACCTGCTCGGCACGCACCACGCACAGGTGGTGGTCGGGCACCAGGGTGAGGGCCCGCCGCCCCTGCCCCGTCCCCCCGTCGAGGACCAGCGTGCCGGTGTCGGCCTCCACCCGGCAGCCCAGCCGCTCCGGCCGCCGCACCGTGGCACGGCCGGTCTCGGCGGTCTCGGGGAAGAGGCCGTCGTTGAAGCAGGTGAAGAACAGGGCGATAGCCATGGCTTCTCGGGAGCGCGGCGGCGGCGCGGTGGCGTTCACGGGAGCATCCAGGCGAGGACGTTGGACTGGAGGAAGACCAGCACGCCCATGGCCAGCAGGAGCAGCAGACTCCACTTGATCGCTCCCCGGAAGAGCTTGGACTCCCGGCCGACGAGGCCGACCGCGGTGGCGGCGATCGTGAGGTTCTGCGGGCTGATCATCTTGCCGACGACGCCACCGGAGGTGTTGGCCGCGACGAGCAGTGTCGGGTCGAGCCCCGCCTTGTTCGCGGCGGTCTGCTGGAGGGTGGCGAACAGGGCGTTGGCCGAGGTGTCGGAGCCGGTGACCGCTGTTCCCAGCCAGCCCAGGGTCGGTGACAGGAAGGCGAATGCGGCCCCCGTACCGGCGATCCAAGTGCCGATGGTGATGGTCTGTCCCGACAGGTTCATCACATAGGCGAGGGCGAGGACGGAGGCGACCGTGACCAGTGCCCAGCGCAGCTTGACCACCGTCGCCGCGAACTCGCGGGCCGTGACCGCCGGGCTGATCCGGTAGACGGCGGCCACCAGCAATCCGGACAGCAGGAGCAGGGTGCCGGGGGAGGAGAGCCACGGGAAGGTGTAGACGGTGGTGGCCGACGCCTTGCCCGCCGCGGTGAGCACCTGTCCGTCGAGCCCTGGCCAGCCGGCCTTGAGGTCCGTCCCCGCGAGGAACTCCTTGACGGGCGTCCACAGCTTCGCCATCGAGAACACCGCGATCACGATGAGGTAGGGCAGGAAGGCCATGAGCACGCGGCTGCCGCTGCCCTCCCTCTCCTCCTGCTCCGGCACTGGGCGCCGCGGGGCGGGGCGGGCGGGCATGGCCGGGCCGGTGGGGCCGGAGGTGTCCGAGGGCCTGCTGCCCGTTCCCGCTCCGGGGGCCCCGGGTGCGCCGGGCCTGCCGCGCGTGCCGGTCCGTCCAGGGCCGCTCTCTCCCGGCAGGTGTTCGGCCTGGGCCTCTGCCCTCAGATCGGCTCGGGACCGCTCACCGCCCTGCGGCTGCCACACGCGGAGGAGGAGCACCAGCGCGGCCAGGCCCGCGAGGGAGGCGATGATGTCGGTGAGCTCCACGGAGATGTAGTTGGAGCTGATGAACTGGGCCAGGGCGAAGACCACGCCACAGACCAGCGCGGCCGGCCAGGTCTGGCGCATGCCGCGGCGGCCGTCGACGAGCGCGGTCAGCAGAAGCGGCACGAAGAGCGCGAGCAGGGGGGTCTGGCGGCCGACATGGGCACCGATCTCGGTGTACGGGATCTTGGTGAGGTCCCCGGCCGTGATGATCGGGATCGCGATCGCACCGAACGCCACAGGGGCGGTGTTGGCCACCAACACGGTGATCGCCGCGCGTACGGGGGCGAAGCCCAGCGCCATGAGCATGACGCCGGTGATCGCCACCGGGGCGCCGAACCCCGCCAGAGCTTCGAGCAAGCCGCCGAAGCAGAAGGCGATGATCATTGCCTGGATCCGCGGATCGTCGCTGATCAGGCCGAAAGCCCGGCGCAGATCCTCAAAACGGCCGCTGACCACCGTCAGCTGATAGAGCCAGATGGCGGTCACGACGATCCACATGATCGGGAAGAGCCCGAAGGCCGCTCCCTGGCTCGCGGACAGCAGTGTGAGACGCGTGGGCATCCCGTACGCGGCCACGGCGATGACGATCGCCACGGTCAGAGATGCGAGACCGGCCCAGTGGGCCTTCAGCCGGACCCCGCCGAGGAGGAGAAAGAGAGTGAGCAGCGGCAGGGCGGCGACCAGCGACGAGAGCGCGAGGCTGTCGGCGACGGGAGAGAGATCGGGGAGGTACATGGGACCCTCAGAATGCGTTTGGTCAGACCATGCTTTGGTTTTCTCCACGCTAGGCACGGTGACGACTGGCTGTCCAGGGGTTACGGCCATGATTTTCTATGGTCAGACCAAAGCTAGGTCTCCCGACGAGTAGGATCAGATATGAGCCGAAGGATGGGATAACGCCGGGTAACGCAATCGACGCAGGGGGAGCGGGCCCGATGGCTGATATGACCGCGGCCTGGGAGCCGGTGCCGCGCTCCAGGACCTTCGAACTCGTCCTCGCCCGGATCGAGGAGCAGATTCTGGCGGGCAACCTGCGCGTCGGCGACCGGCTGCCACCGGAGCGCGAGCTCGTCGAACTCCTGGGAGTGAGCCGGGCCGCCGTCCGCGAGGCCCTGCGCGTCCTGGAAGCACAAGGCGTCGTCAGGTCCCGGGTCGGCACGGGACCCGCCTCCGGCAGCGTGATCTCCGCCATGCCGAGCGACGGTCTCAGCCAGCTGCTCCGGTTTCACATGGCACTGGCGAACTTCCCGCTCATGGACGTCGTCGAGGCTCGCGCCACGCTGGAGCGGTCGAGCGCCCGGCTCGCCGCGGAGCGCGCCACGGAAGACGATCTCGCCCGGATACGTGCTCCACTCGCCCGCATGGACGAGGCCGGCCTGCCCCGCGAGGAGTTCAACGATCACGACACCGCATTCCACGTGGCCATCGCCGAGGCGGGGGGCAACCGGCTGATGGCCGACATGACCATCGCCGTCCGCAGCGCCGTGCGGCACACCCTGCTCACGGCGTTCCACAAACTCTCCGATTGGGAAGCGGTGGCCGCACGGCTGCGCGCGGAGCACCACGCCATCTACGACGCCATCGTCGACCACCAACCCCAGCGGACCGGCGATCTCGTGGAGGCACACATCCGCGGCATCCACCGCGATGTGGTCATGGCGGTCCTGGAGCCGGGCAAGCCGAGCGGTCGCACACCCCGTCGCGAGTGACGACCCCATCGCCGCCCGCCCCAGCCATGATGACGCCCGTCGTCTCGGCCACGGTGCCTGCCGGCGACGCGTTGGTGCTCGACATCGTTGACGGGGTAGGTGAGGGCGGCTGGACGACGACGCGCAGTACCCGGCCATACGCTTAGCGTGCAGCCGCAGCTCGGCGCGCGCACCGGGGCCGGCCCAGATGGATGCGCCGCGGGTGGGAGTGGTGTGGTCAGGCCGCTGGAATGATGGGATGCGGCCAAAGACGCGGAACTGCTTGTGCCGCGACACGAGAACGCGGTGCTGCGCGGGCAGCGCACGAGGCCTGTGCGGTACGAGCCGGCGGATCGGCTGTGGTTCGCTGCGCTGTCGTCGCTGATCCCCCGGTGCCGGTGGGCGAGCGTGTTCCCGGTGACGCGCGTGACGCTGCTCGCATGGCGCCGCGGGCCGATCGCCCGGAAGTCCGACTCGGACACTTGGCCGGCTCGACAACGGTCTGGGAGATCCTCACGGTGGCGGGCATCGACCCAGCCCCACGCCGGAGAGGCCCGGCGTGGCGCGAGTTCCTGACCGCCCGAGGGATCAACGCCTGCGACTTCCTGCGCGTCGACTGATCGGCCTGCGCCCCCTGGCGGGTCCTGCCGCGAAGGTGTCGACCCGCCAGGGGGCCAAGGGCGGGTCGGGTTACCGGGAGCGTACGACGGCCTCCAGGACCTCGTGGACGGTGTTCGCGGGGTGGCCGATGGTGGCTTCCAGCGTGGGATCGGTGACGTTGAACTCGCCCTTGCGCGATGCGGTGAACATCGTCAAAGAGAACTCCGCAGCCGGCCGCGGCATCCCGCCGGCGACTGCGGCGGAAGTCCACTCGTTGTCGTCCATGACGACTCGGGTGATGGTCCGGCCGGTGATGCGGCTGAGGATGTCGGCAACGTCGGCGAAGTCCAGCGTGTGGGGGGCTGTCAGCGGCGGTGTGATCCCTTCGAGTGCTCCCTCTTCGGTCAGAGCGATGGCGGCGGCTTCTGCCAGGTCCTCGTGGGCCGTCCAGGACATCGGGCCGTCCTGCGGCACGGCGAGCGTGCCGGTCTCCAGCGCCGCGCCGATGTAGGAACCCAAGGTGGAGGCATAGAAGCCGTTGCGAAGGGCGGTGTAGGGGACTCCTTGCTGCTTGAGGTGTTCCTCGGTGGCCGCGTGGACCTTCTGTGGGGGGAAGCACGATGTGGGGGAGGCGGCTTGGTGGCTGGTGTACAGGATGCGTTGGGCACCCGCTTCCCGCGCCGCGTCGATGGCGGTGCTGTTGGCGGTCAACGCACCGCCACCCCGAATGGCCGCGGAGACGACCAGGACGCGCTCGGCGCCTTCGAAGGCGTGCTTCAGGCTGTCGGGTTCGGTGAAGTCTCCCGCCCGGACTCGGACGCCGCGCTCGGCGAGGTCGGCAGCCTTGCTCACGTCGCGCACGCTGACGCCGATCCTGTCGGCCGGTACCCGCTCCAGCAGGCGGTCGACGATCAGCGCTCCGAGGCGGCCGGTGGCTCCCGTGACGATCAGCATTGGTGACTCCCATCTGGCGGTCTTTCCAATGGAACAGAAATGACGGTATCATTGATAATGCCATTGGATGAACCGTTGGTACTCAAGGGATGCGCCGTAGGTGCTCATGCGGGTGATCGGCCTCGTTTGCCGGCAGCTTCGGGCAGATCGCTCAGCAGTGGATCGGAAATAACGGCGATAACATCGCCTGTCAGGCAGAGGCGATACCATCGTCTCCATGGCATCGAACACGCAGCGGCGAGACATCACCCGGGACCGCATCGTGAAGGCTGCGGCCGGCCTGCTGCGCGACCAAGGGCCGGCCGCGGTGACCACGCGCCGTGTGGCCGACGAGGCCGGGTTGCAGCCCCCTGCTCTTTACCGCTTCTTCCAGGACAAGGACGACCTGCTGGATGCTGCCGCGGAGCACGTCTTCGCCCAACATGTGGCGAGCAAGCAGACCACCGCGCCCTCGGACGACCCGGTAGAAGACCTCCGCGCCGGATGGAACACGCAGATCAGCTTCGGCCTGGCCAACCCGTACGTCTACGGCCTGCTGCTCGACCCGGCCCGCGCACGCGACACTCCGGCACAGGTCAAGGGTGTGCTGATCCTTGCCGAGCGTGTGCACAGAATCGCCGCCGCCGGGCGGCTTCGGGTGAGTGAGGAACGCGCCGTCAACCTCATCCGCTCGGCGGGGACCGGAACCGTCCACACCCTGCTGACCCTGCCACCGGAGCAAAGCGACCCGCACCTGGCCGACGCCGCCTTCGACGCGGTCGCTCGCGCCATCCTCGTAGATCAGCCCGCTGTCCCCACCCAGGACCCGGCGGCCGTCGTTGCGGCCTTCCGCACCCTCCTGCCCGAACTGCCCAGTCTCAGCAAGGCTGAAGCCACGCTTCTCGACGAGTGGCTGCAACGCTGATCCATCACCGCGCTAGGGGGTGGCCGATGGGGCGTGCGGCTGGTCTGGAAGGATCAGTCCGCAGCGGTCGAACGCGAAGGACGGGATGATGGACGGGGGTGACGCGACCTGTTGACGTATGACGAACACCGTCTCGTTGCCTGCGGTGTGAGCGGTGGAGTACGACGGCTCCCCGTTGACCAGGGGCATCGACCGCTCCACCGCCAGGGCCTTCTACCTGCAGGTCCGTAGCTCGATCGCCGATTACCGAAAAGTCATATTCGGCGCGGTACGGCTCCGTCCTGCCAGCGGTAGAGGTCGCGCAGCAGGGAAATCTCGGCGCCGTGATGGATCAGCTCCTTGTTGACGTGCTGGACGATGACCTCCATGGGAATCCGCTCGGGACCCACCGCGGGCGGATTCTCCAGCTCGGCGTCCGAGAGTTCGCGGACCCCCGCGTTCCATCTCCCGTACATCTCATCGAGCTGATGGAGCGCCTCGTCAGCGGTCCCCGCGTAGGCGAACGTCTGGGAGTCGACGTCCTGGCCGCCGAAGTGCCATCCGACCCGATAGCCCAGGCACGAGACGATGATGTGCGCCAGCCGCCAGGCAATCGTGGTCACCGGCGCCGGCACCGGGTCAGGGGACGCGAAGTCCATCGTCCACTCCCCCGAACCTGCCGACATCGGTGCGGCCGACCTGCCACGTGGGCGGATGCTCCAGCAGCCGCGCACCGGCTCCCAGAAGTACTCGTCATCGCCAAGACCGTCCAGCCGCGGCCGCAGGTTCTTGCGCCAGTGCCGGTCCAACTGCTCCGCGAGCCGCTCGCTTCTTGTCATTTCCGCACTCTACAGACCACGGAGACCTGGCCGCGGGCCTCGCGGACGCCGTCGCCGGCCGTGCGCGAGAACGTACCGCACCGGGAGATGCGCGACCCGGACAACGAGCTGTCTGTCCGTGAGCTCGCCGCCGGCCGGGCGGTGTTCCTCGGTGGGTACGAGTAGAGGCGCCGGCCGCGTGCTGATGAGCGCGGCAGGTCGTGGAGTCGACGCCGACCATGCTCCAGTCGATCGGCCTTCCGCGTCGGCGCCGGACTGGACGGCCCGCGGGATGCTCTCCCACGTGCCGTCCGTCGACCACCTGCGACGACGATCGCGCACCGTCTTCCGCCTGCCAAAACTGGGGGATACGACACAGGGCTCATGGGCGGCCGGTTGACGACGGACCCTCGAGTCCTCCGGACCGGCCGAGGGCGTGACAGTGGGTCAGTTACTTGGTGCGCAGCATGAGTGCGTGGCGTGTGTTGTCGCCGTAGACGCCCGTTTCGTCACCGCGGACGCCGTACCACTGCTGGAATCTGGCCACGGCCGCTCGGACCTCGTCGTCGTAGCGGCCATCGATCGCGCCGCCGACGTACATGTCCGGGATTTGGAGCAGACGGACCTGCAGTTCGTACACCCCATGGCCCGTGTCGCCCTGGCGCAGCACGCCCGTGCCCGGGACCTCGGGGAGCGGGGGAGCGGGGCTGTCGGGCGGCGGTGGCCGGTCCGGCCGCTCGGAGGGAACGGACGGGGCCGCCGGTGCCGGGTTGTCTCTGACCAGCGGAGAAGAGGCGAGGATCAGTCCGCTCACAGCGCCCAGTCCGAAGACTCCCGCGACACGAGTGGTCCGGCGGCCCGTGAAGCGCCGCCATCCTCGGTCTCTCTTCCTCGCGTGCGTGCGGGCTGGTGCTGGGGGCGATGCCTCGTCCGGGGACGGAGTGAGGATTTGCTCCGACGGCGGGGCCGGCCGCCCGGGTGCGGCCGACCATTTGAGGTGCGGGTGCGGGTGCGGGTGCGGGTGCGGGTGCGGGTGTGGGCCGGTGGTGCCGCGCCCGGCCTCCCGTGCAGGAAGCGAGGTCCGCGGCGGCGCGCCGTACGTCAGGCCTGCATCGCTCACCGTGGGCGGCCTTCCCACGAGCGGTGCGGTTCCCACTGACGGGGGCGGAACCGGCTCCAGATGCCTGTCGCGCATCCACAGCGGCTCCACGCTGTGCGGCTCGACGTCGTGCGGAGGATCCGGATCAAGGCACTCGG